>CAVOIX010000025.1:0-69832 GCA_963695945.1 uncultured Acidobacteriota bacterium
ATGTTGACGCCGTCCAGGGCAATTTCACCTTCCAGGCGCGTGTGGCGCAGGGTCTCGTGCATGCGGTTCAGAGTCCGCAACAGGGTGGACTTCCCGCATCCCGACGGTCCGATCATCGCCGTCACCTTGTTGGTGGCCACGTCCATGGAAACGTTATGCAGCGCGTGATTTTTCCGTAGTAGAAATTCAGCTGGGTGACTTTCATTCGCAGCGTGTTGGCGCCTGATGTGGTCATAGCTGGGATGTGCGTCGTCGATTTAGCCGTGGAGGAGCCGCTGCGCCCCCGAATTCGCCATGAGTGGAAATGCAGAACTCATTGTCAGGTCCTCTCATACGCGGTTCCGCGCGTCAAAAACGCGCGAACCAAAATGTTGGTGATCAGCACCAGCCCCAGCAACACCAGCCCTGCCGCCCATGCCTGCCGGTGCCAGTCTTCGTACGGACCCGTCGCGTAGGTGTATATCACAACCGGGAGCGACGACGTTGGCTGGTTCAACCCGGGACTCCAGTAGCGATTGCCGAATGCGGTAAAGAGCAGCGGGGCCGTTTCTCCGCCACGCGTGCCAGCGCCAGCAGCACTCCCGTCAGAATGCCGCGCGAAGCGGCGGGCAGAACGACGGTCGCAATCATCCGCCATTTATTGGCGCCCAGCGCAAAGGAGCCCTCGCGCAGTGAGCGCGGCACATCCCGCAGAAAACTTTCCGTGTTGCGCAGCACCGTGGGAATCACCATGATCCCCAACGCAATCCCACCAGCCAGCGTCGAGAAGTGGTGCATGGGCATTACCACCAGGGCATACGCAAAAATGCCCATCACGATCGAAGGCACCCCGTTCATCAGGTCCGCCGTGTAGCGCACGAGAAACGGCACCGTTCTGCCGCCAAATTCCGCCAGATAAACGCCGCCCAGCAGTCCGATGGGGACGCCGAACAGCGCTGCAAGCAACAGAAGTTTCAAGCTACCCACAATGGCGTTGGCCATTCCGCCGCCCGGTTCGCCAACCGGAGCGGGCAGGTGGGTGAAGAAGTTCCAGGACAAATCTTTTCCGCCGTTCCACACCAAATAGCCAAGAATAAAAAACAGCGCCGAAACCGTCAGCAGCGCGCACACTCCGGTAAGCGAAAGCATGAAGACGTTAAGTGATTTTCTCCAGGCCATTCGCAGGTTCATGTGGGTAGAACCCCGCTTCCGCGCGCCGTGGTGACCAGGATCAGAAGACGCGCCAGCCCGTTCAGCACGAACGTAGCAGGAACAGCACCAGGCCCAGCTCAATCAGCGCGCTCAGATACAAATTTCCAGTGGCTTCGGAAAACTCATTGGCCAGAACCGACGCGATGGAATATCCCGGCGAAAAAAGCGATGCCGCAATTTTGGGGTTGTTGCCGATCACCATCGTAACCGCCATGGTTTCGCCCAGTGCGCGCGCCAGCGCCAGAAACACCGAACCAAAAATGCCGATTCGCGCAGCCGGCACCACCACTTTCCAGGTGGACTCCCATTTGGTGGCCCCGAGCGCCAGCGCCGCTTCGCGCTGGTCACGCGGCACCGCCAGTAAAACTTCGCGCGACACCGACAAGACGAACGGCACAATCATAATCGCCAGAACGATTCCCGCCGTGAGAAAACCGATCCCGTACGCAGGCCCTTGAAAAAGCGGCAAAATTCCCAAAGATGTTTTTGAGCGCCGGCTGAATCGTTGTGCGCATCAGCGGCACCAGCAGAAAGACGCCGAGAAGACCGTAGATCACACTGGGAACAGCCGCCAGCAAATCGCTCACAAATGTCAGGGAAGAGGAAAGTTTGGGAGGCGCCAGTTCGGCCAGAAAAATCGCCGCGCCCACGCCCAGTGGAACCGCGATAAACAACGCCACGGCCGATGTGACCAGCGTGCCATAAATGAACGGCAGCGCGCCAAAATCTCCGGAAACCGGATCCCAGACCTTCGATATGAAAAAAGTCCAACCGAACTTGGCGCGCGCTTCCGCCGAAAGAACCCAGAGTTGATACACCAGTAGGATCGCAATCAGGAGCAGCGTGGCCGCTGCAATCAGTGTGATGATGTGCGCAATTTCATCCGCGCCGACCCAGCGGCGCGTTTGCGAGCGCGGTTTCGCGGTGAAATCCGCAGGCGCTGCCGCGTTCGGTGTGGTGGCCATCTGGAGGTGTTCACTTTCCTGCTTCGACAAACCACGGTGCCGCTAAAAACTGTCGACCATGAACCGAGGCATGCTGCCGAGAAACCCCTCCGTGCATTAGGGCACAGCACGGAGAGATTCCTCGCTTTGCTCGAGGCGACGGATGCGGATCGCGTTTTATAGATCCAGCGAACGCGGTCCGCATCGGTTACTGGATCTTGGCGATCGCTTTGATTTCCTTGGCGACCACTTCCTTCGGTAGCTTGGCGTATGACAGGGCTTCGGCGTACTGCTGCCCGTCGGTCAGAGCCCACTTCAGGAAGTCTTTCACGATGTCGCGCTTTGTCGCGTCAGAAAATTTTGATGGAATCAGCAGCCAGGTGAAGCTGGCAATTGGATAAGCCGCTTTCCCTTCCGGGTTGGTGATCGAAACGCGGAAATCGTCGGGAATAAACTTCGCCGCCGCCGCTGCCGCCGCCGAGACGCTTCCGAGATCGGCCTTTACAAAGGCCCCGGAGGAGTTCTTGACCTTGCCGTAGGGCATTTTATTTTGGATCGCATAAATCAGTTCGACATAGCCAAGCGCGCCTGGCGTCTGCTGAACCAGAGCGGAGACTCCCTCATTACCCTTGCCACCGAGTCCCACGGGCCAGTTTACCGACGTTCCCTTGCCTACTTTCTGCTGCCATTCGGGGCTTACCTTGGAAAGATAATCGGTCCAAATGTAGGTTGTGCCGCTGCCGTCAGAGCGATGCACGAGGACAATGTCGTCGCTCGGCAATTTCACGCCTGGATTCGCCGAAGCAAGTGCCGGATCATTCCACTTTGTTACTTTGCCGAGAAAAATGCCGGAGAGAGCTTCCGGCGTGAAATTCAGCTCCGCTTGTACACCAGGAAGATTGTAACTGGGCACGGCCGCGCCCAGAACCGTAGGAAAGTGCAGGATCGGCACACTGGCTTGCTTGAGCTGGTCGTCATTCATCGGGCCGTCCGAGGCGCCGAAATCTACCGTCTTGTCCAACAGTTGGCGAATACCACCGCCCGATCCGATGGACTGATAGTTGATTTGTACGTTGGGATGCGTGGTGTGATACAGATCAAACCACTTGGAATAAATCGGGTAAGGGAACGTCGCGCCGGCGGCGTTCAGCAAAACAGGACCGGCGGCGGTCGCGAAGGTGGCAATCGCCAGCAGTCCGGCGAGCAGGGTCAGCAATTTTAAATGGCGCATTTTCTCTCCAGGAAGTCTCATGGGATTCTGAAGCTTGAATGTTACAGCCGTGTTACAAGGGAATGATGCCGGCATAAATTTGGCGTGGCCCTATAACTTCCCTATTTTGTGATCATTGCAAGAAAAGGGGAGAAGGGCCGACGCCAGGGGAGCGTCGGCCCGGGGTGGGGTAGCAACAAGAAGCTCGCTGCCTTGAATCAAAATTGTGCTGCGCAAATTCAGCTTCTCTTTTCTGGATAGTTGGCTTCATCGACGACCAGACGCGTACGACCGTGGCGAACGTCCAGGCCGCGAACCCAGAAGATGATGTCCTCGGCAATGTTCGTGGAGTGATCGGCGATACGTTCGAGATAGCGCGTGGCTAGCAAAAATTGCAGCTGCGGTGCGGCCTGTCCCGGTGCGTCAGTTACCCGCTCCAGTAAATGTTCGAAAATCTGATCGCGGTAACGGTCCACAATGTCGTCCGCTTCCAGAACCTCGCCGGCCAGCACCACATTGCGGAAGATCAGCGCGCCTAGGCTGCGGCCCAGCATCCCGCGGACCGCGCCGGCCATCGGCTCAAGATCCCGAGGCATTTCAGTAACATTCATTCCCGCCAGGGAGATCACGCGCTCGGAAATATTGACGGCCAGGTCTCCGATGCGCTCCAGGTCATTGGCGATTTTCTGTGAGGCCACGACGCGGCGGATTTCCTCGTCGTCCAACAGTCCAGTCCTGAGCATCCGCACGGCGTGGTCATCAATCATGATTTCCATTTCGTTCACGCGCGGCTCGATCAGAAACACTTTGCTGGAAAGTTCGGTGGCTGCTTCCAGGTTGGGGCGCAGCAAGGCATCCAGGGCGCTTTCCACACTGTTTTCCACGGTCCGGGCCATGGAAATCAGATAATTGGCCAGAACATCCTCGTAAATTGTTTGGATCTGATAAACCGGACTCGCCATGGTTTCCACCTTCTGTCCCATCTAGGTTTGTGGCGTGACCAGCATAAGTGCATTTTGTGAACGGAAAATGAAACCGGGGTGAATATCCAGCGAAACCGGCTTGGTGTTGCTGCCTGCTTTTCGTGGAGATAACACGGGTGTTCCAAAGGCCATTCCCACGGAGCGCCTGCAAAAGGCGCTTGTGACGAGAAACCACTCCAGTTATAATCAAGTGAGTAACGCGTCCAACATCGTCCCCCTGGCGCTTGGAGGTAGTTGTGTCCTTAAACACTTCCTCGCAGGGCGCGCTCCGGATCGGGGAGCGCCGTCGCAACCCGCGACATAAAGCGCCCTCCATTATTTATGCCCAACTGGGCTCCAATACCGGCGGCATCGTTCTGAACCTGGGAATTGACGGCGTCGCCTGCCACGTCGCTCAAAAAGTCACTTCCGAAATAAGTTCCACGATCAATATTCGGCTTCGCGGTTCCGGGCTGGATGCGGAACTTACCGGACAGCTTGTCTGGCTCGGCGCAACGCAAAAGGAAGTTGGCGTTCGATTTCAGGATGCTTCTCTCAAGGTTCAAAAGGCGATCGGGGATTGGATCGGGCGGGAGGCGCAACTTTTTGAGAGCACTGGATTGGAAAACCGGGCCTGGCCAAAACCGATGAGCGCCATTCCGGGCGTACCCTCTTATTCTGATCCTCACTTTTCTCAATCGCCTGTACCTGCTGGATCCACCGCCCCTGTTGGGCTTACTGCACAATCAGGCGCGAGCGCTATTCCGGCCACCCGCCCATCGAATTCACCAGCACGGTTGGACCCTGTCCGGGCGAAATCATCTGCGGCGCCTATCACGATCGGTCCTGGAGTTTCAGAACGCGAGACTTTGCTGAAGAAGTTAAGCGCGCCAAGTTCGCCAAGGCCAACTGGCGCCCCGGCCTCGTCGACAAAAAATCGGGCCACGCAGTCTCCAGGTGGTCAGTCGCTCTTCGAACCGATTCCCATCGAGCGGCCATTTCAATTCCCCGGCAGTTACCCGTCCGGGTCTGGCGCTTCCGCAAAGGCGAAGCCTTCCGCAGGCCAGCAGCGATCGCAGACTTCCGCAAACACTTCTGGCAAGATCGGTCCTCGCAAATCAAGAGTAACGCAGACCGCGCCACCCATCGATATCGCCCAACTCTGGGAGAGTTTCGCGAAATCCTTCCTGAGCAGCTGGCTGCCACGGCGGATTCTGGCGGCGTGGGCACAGGGAGGCCGGTCGCGCAAGCTACTGCTGGCGAGTTCCGCTGCCGCGGGCGTGTGGATTCTCGGCTTGATTTTCCTGTTGGCATTCACGCACGGCGATCGTTCGGCCGAGGCCGCCGCTGCCGCGACGATCAGCAACACATCTTCTCAGTCTTTTTCGAGTTCCGTTCCCGGAGCGCCACCCTTGCCTGCCGCGCCGCGAAAACATCGGCGAAAAAGTTTCATGTGGACGGATATTGGCAACGCCTTACTTGGGCGAAAACCTGTGGTGCGCACGGACATCGATGAAGATGAGGTCGGGGTGCAGGTGTGGGCTTCCCAGCCTACGGGATTTTATTACTGCACGGACACTCCCTATTACAGGAGCGTAACGCCCGGAACGTTTATGACTCAGAGCGACGCGTTACAGACTGGATACCACCCAAAACTCGGCCAATTTTGTGAATGAGTTGCCACGGATGAACTTTTCGCTTTACGGCAGTGAGCCTCCACAAACCGCATATACATTTCCCTAGGAAACGCTGGGGACGCTGAAATGGAACCGCGATCCCTGGCCGATCGCGCTTTCCACCCAGATGCGCCCGCCATGAGCTTCCACGATGTGCCGTGCGATTGCCAGTCCCAGCCCCGTGCCGCCGGCCTCGCGCGATCTTGCGGCGTCCACGCGGTAAAATCGTTCGAAAATTCGTTCCAGGTCGGACTCGGGAATGCCGATGCCGGAGTCGCTCACGGTGAATATGACTTCGTTTCCGTTTGAACGCGCTTTCACGTCAATTTTCCCGCCGGAAGGCGTGTACTGCAGCGCGTTGTCCAGCAAGTTTTGCAGGACTTCGCCCAACTGCGCGCCATCTCCGCGCACGGCCGGGGAATTTTCCTCCAAATCGACATGAATGTTGAGCCCCCTGGCCTGCGCATTGAAACGCGCCGTTTCCACGCAGCCATTCACCAGAGCCTGCACGCGGATCGGCCGAATCTCCAGCTCGAGGCGCCCCGCTTCAATTCGTGAAAGTTTCAGAAGGTCATCGGTGAGCCGCGCCAGGCGCCGCGCGTGATCGCGAATGATTTCGACGAAGCGTTTTCGATTCGCTTTGTCGTCCAGCGCCCCGTTCAGTAGAGTTTCCGCAAAACCTTGAATCGCCGTCAGCGGCGTCTTGAACTCGTGCGAGACGTTGGCCACAAAATCGCGGCGCACTCGCTCCAGTCTCCTCAGCTCCGTGATGTCGTGCAGTACCAGCACCGCGCCGTTGGCTCCCGCGGAACGGACCGGCGCGGCGGTCACGCTGAAATTTCGACGGCGCACCGTGCCTACCTCGACTTCCCCGGTCAACTCTTCGACCCCGGAAAGCGCTTGCCGCACGAGCGCGATCAGATCGGCCTGCCGCAATGCCTCCACCAACGTTCTTCCCTGCGAAGTTCCGACCGGCAGCTCAAGAATCTGCTCGAAGGCCAAATTACAGAAGAGGATGCGTTCGTCACCCGTTACCGCCGCAACCCCCTCCACCATGCTTCCGAGAATCGCGGTGGAGCGATTGCGCTCGTCAGTGAGCGTGCGGACGGTTTGTCCGAGTCCGGAAACGGTGCGGCCCAGGGCAGCGGATAGATCCGCAAGTTCGTCATGCCCGTGATCTCGTGTGAGGGGAGTGAAATCCGCGGAGGCGGCGCGCTCGATAAATTCCTGCATGCGGCGGACACGAGCCTCCGCCGAACGCGAAGTAAAGAAGAACGCGATGCCTGCCGCCAAAATGAAAATCGCCAAAGCGATCCAGATTTTCGGAAAGGTTTCGGGAGAGGTCCATTGCACGGCCAGCAGAATCGCCACGACCAGCGCCAGACAGATCAAAACCGGCCCCCAGAATAGGCTCACGCGCAAGGCAGACTTACTCCTGTTTATCCGATTGGCCTTCGTTCTCAAACATGTAACCCGCGCCGCGCACGGTTTTCAGAAACGCTGGATGGTCGGCATCGACTTCCACTTTTTCGCGCAGGCGGCGAATATAGACGTCCACGCTGCGCGGGGTTACAAAACGCTCGGTGCCCCATACCGCATCCAGCAACTGATCGCGGCTGAACACGCGATTCGGCCGCGTCGCCAGATAATAGAGCAGTCGGAATTCCAGCGTCGAAAGCGTCAACGGTTTGCCGTCGCGGGTGACGCGATAGGAGGAAGGATCGATGGACAAGCCGCGTGCTTCGATCACACGCCTTGGTTCGTTGGCGGGTTCGGTGCGGCGCAGCAGGGCTTTCACTCGCGCCCCGAGTTCGCGCGGGCTAAAGGGTTTGGTCACATAATCGTCCGCGCCCATTTCCAGGCCCACGACGCGGTCCGCTTCCTCGCCTCGCGCGGTCAACATCAGGATCGGTAGGCGGTTCAGCGAGGTGTCCCGGCGAACTTCCTTGCAGATGTCCAGACCTGAAAGCTTTGGCAACATTAAGTCGAGAAGCAGGATATCGGGCGGCGTCTTACGAATCTGCGCCAGTCCGCTGGCGCCATCGGTGGCAGCGGAAACCTGAAATCCTTCGCGCTCAAGGTTGTAGCGAACGAGCTCGACGATGTCCCGGTCATCTTCGATCAGCAGAACTCGTTTCATCACACCTATCCCTGCATCGCGGACATATTCATCTGCACCGAACGCACTATATTACATGGACGTGTGACAAGGCTATGTTACGGGAGGGTTAAAAGAGCGCCTTTGTTAAAAGAGGGTGATAATCTTCAAAAGGCGCATTTTCAACCGAAATGTAAGATGCAAGCCATCCCGTCAAATCCGAAGGAACAGCTTTTTGCGATAGAAAGGCCATAGTAGCAGAAATATTACCAGAACAAAGAAAAGGGCAAATGCCAGGGAGGCGTTCACTGGACGGGCGTGTGGAACGAAAAAGCGGTCATACAACCAGCCGTGCAGCGTCGCGTCATGCCCGCGAGAATCGGTGAAATCGAAATCCGTGCTTACCTCGGACACCAGCGCCGCCAGCGCATAAGCCAAAATCGCATTCATTCCGAAGACGAGAAAAGGCATGGTCCACGCCCGCCAGGCGCGCACATCCACGATCCAATAACACGCGGCCAGAGCGAGCATGGCCAGGCCGCCCGTGAAAAGCACGAACGTACTTGTCCATAGATTTTTGTTGATCGGGAAATACGGGTGCAGCGCCCGCCCGGCGATGAGCAGCAGGAGTCCCGCGGCTGCGAGGCCCAGAACTTTGCGCTCTGCGCGGCGATCCGAACGCAGCCATTCGCCGGCAAGAATCCCGATCAGCAGCGATGCGATCGCTGGAAGCGTTGACGCAAAGCCTTCGGGATCCCACGTCTTTGATTCGGACCACAGGTGTCCGCCCATGAGTGTGCGGTCGACGTACGCGCCGAGGTTGTCTTCCTTGCCAAGGTGCCCGGCCCCGTAGCCCGGCACGGGCACAAATGTCATCAGCGCCCAATATCCGACGAGAAGCGCGAGAGCAACGCTTGCTGTTACGCCAACATTCGCGCGCGCCTGGATGCGGCCATTCACCGCGGGCTGGCCCTGAAATGTAAACAGGTACAGCAATCCTGCCAGGAGATAGCAAATTGCAATGCGCTGCAGCACGCCCATGATGCGGATCGAACCGAAATCAAAATCCGGAAAGCCGTTCAGAAATAATCCAATTGCGAAAATCAGTGCGCTGCGCCGCACGACGTGGATCACCAGCGCGCGACGCGTTACGCCGCGGGCGATCCGCGAGGCAAACGACAGCGCCATGGACACGCCCACGATGAAAAGAAAAAAAGGAAAGATCAGATCGGTGGGCGTCCAACCGTTCCAATCGGCGTGATCCAGGGGAGGATAGATGTGGCTCCAGGAGCCGGGATCGTTCACCAGAATCATCGCGGCGATCGTCGCGCCGCGAAACACGTCCAGCGAAACCATGCGCCCAGCGCGCAGTGAATCCGCGGCTGCCGGCGCATTGGATGCAGTTGCCGCGATCGTTCCCGTCGATGCGATGAGTGAATCCTCCAATGGCCGGGATAGTACAGCAGTGCGGGAAATGCCGCAACGCCAGGCGGTGCGGCGCGAGAGAATTGGCCACAAAAAGCGTGACCAGGATGGGGGGTTCCCGGTCACGCTCTCCTGCCAGAGGGAAGAAACTTTTACGGCTTTGAGTTCCGCGATGCGCGCGTTACCACGGCCGTGTTGCGCACGCTTCAGCTTGCGGCGATTGCCGCTGCGCTCACAAAATTCCACAGGCCGAAGCCTGTGCCACTTTAGCGATAGCTCAGGTTGTGCGCGCCGCAGAGTATTGAACTGACAAAGCTCGCGCCTTGCGGCACGAACCATGTCCGCCGCAGCCAGGTATGGCGGCTGTACATCATTTTCTTTCCGGCGAAATCCAGAAGCGCAGGCGCTACCTGGATGGCCGCAAACAGCGAAGAGTTGCCGGCAAAGGGCTTCAGCAACGGATTCAGTTCCACCGCTCCGTAAGTGGTGATGGCGTGCCGCGTGGAAATGGCGTCAAACATCGCGGCCCCGCTGGTGGCGACGGTCAGCCCTTTCCACATCATTTCCCTGCGGCGATTTTCGGCCTGCAATTGGGCAACGGAGACTGTCAGGGGCTTCCCGGATTTCACGAATGCCAGCGGACCGGGCGACGCCACGGCTACGAGCACGGGCGCATCGGGGAGCTCCGCGCCGGGTTCGGCGGCAGGCTGAGATGCAGTTTCAACGGAAGCGGCCGCGGCAGAGAGCGCAGAATTTTCAGCGGCTGAGACGGTGCCGCCTGTAGCGCTCGACGTCGTGCTCGAATCGGATATTGCTGCGGGCGCCTCGGTGGCAGAAATTGCTGCCGATAAAGTTGCGGTAGCCGCAATCTGCGGATGAAGGAGAAGGATCGCCATGGCCAGAAACATTTTCTTGTCCTCAGTACGCTACAGACGCCTGGCTGGTGGCCTCTCGCAACGTGAGGCTAGGTTAGGTTGAGGGTGCGCTGGCAGCTATAGCTCGGCAGTCCCAAAGGCTTTAGGACGAGAGTTTGTGACGGTACTAGAACGATCGTTCCATCGCCGCCATTTCAGAGTGGTACATGGCATGCTCGGGGCCGACCGATTGCGATTGGCTAACCAAATTGAGTATAGATATTGATCGTTAGACCGGGAGGAATGAAGGTCACTGCGTTTCGGGCCGGACGTCCGGGAACTCCACGACGCCGATTTTTCCATTGGCGGTGCGCTCGAGCGTTGGAGCGTACAAGCCCAGTTCCTCACGTCGCCACCACACACCGTGTTCGCGACGTTCCGCGCGGTTAGTGAACCAATATTGCCAAAGCACCACGCGCACCTGCCTTGGCGGACGCCCTGCAAACGGGTTTGCGGCAAACAGTTCGAGCACATCGGGCTCGCCGGCCAGCAGCCGCTGCTCAACATTCAATACGAACGTGTATTGCCGCCAGTTACCCAGCGAGGCGAACCAGAGGTTCCAGTCGAAGCGCGGCTGAAACGGCGCGTAAATGCGCGGGGCGGTATGCACGTCCTGCGGCTTGTTCCGGAACGGATAGGGCGTCCAGTTCTGGCCGTCGGTGGAGCCCTGAAATTCCAGTTCATAGCGTTCGCGCGTCATGATCGCGAAAAGTCCGAACTCATTGGCGATGCGAAATGGTTCGAGCGCACGGATGGGGCCTTTCGGAAGCGGCGCCGCGGGAATTAGCATCAGAATGAGCAGCGCAAGGGTGACATAGAAAATCCAGGTCAGAAAAATTGCCTGTACCGACAGGCGCAGCAGGGCCTGCCAATCCGCCCGTGCGGGCTTGGGCGGCGCCGCAAAATCCACCGCGCCTTCCGGCGAGGGAGTCGAATCGCGCAGCCTGGAGGGTAGAAACCGCGCAAGAAATTTGTCATCAAGCAGCAGAACACCGAGAGCAAGCACCAGATAATTCAGGAAAGCATAGTTACTGGTGAGAATGATGCCGATCTGCCAAGGAGTGATAACGAAGAACAGAGCGATGCGTGATCGCCGCGGCAGAAATACAGCAAAGATCAGCACCAGTTCGAGGGCCAGCGTAAAGATCGCGGTCGCGGCATGAAACGCGTGCGGCAGCTGGTGCGTATACCAGGCGATCCATGTGGGCAGCGGGCCATTTTGGTAATACTGATCCATGGCCGTGAAATCGCGCCATTCCGGATCGCGCCCCAGAATTTTTGCGATTCCCGATTCAAAATAAATGCGAAACATCAGCCACAGCAGCATGTAACGGCTGGCGCGCGAGGGCGGTTCCGATTCTCCCCATCGCGGCCGCCATCCGGAAGACGCAAAAAACAGACTGATGAAGCCGGCTTCCAGCAACATTCCATCGGATTGATAGCTGGCAAAATCCTGAGCCGCGGCGATGAAAGAGAGAAAGGCAATCAGGCAGATCACCAGCATGCCGCGAGGGCAGATGTTTACGGTTAATAGAATGGACGCGATCATTCCCACGATGACCACGCCAAGCAGGAAGCGGTCGCTGGACGACCACCAAAAAACGGTGGGGGCGTACCAGAATCGCGCGCTTCCCAGAAAGCGAGTGACCTGCACCAGGTAATCCTGCGCGGGAAGAATTCCATGCGGGCCGATGAGCCCGCGGATCTGATACGCCAGCGAATAGAAAGCGGATAAAAAAATCAGCCCCAGCGCGCGAAGAAACAGCCAGCGCGCAGCCAGATATCCGGGCGGCGTGCGATCAGGCCCGAAAAGGCGTTGCGGAAGCGCCCTGAAATCGAAGTCCATTGCCGGCCATTATACAGAGGGAGAGAGCCGCTGCTGGAGCGGCGCAGAGTTAATCATCTAAATCGAAGACTTCAAAGGGAGTCTCTGCCTAGCGACGTGTTGAGGGGGCTTTCTCTTCTTCCGGATCTAACGTCTCAGCGCGATATGGCGTTTCCAGGTCCTGGAGAGCCTCCTGCTTTGGCAAATGCCGCGGACCATAAAAACGTTGGCGGCACTTGCCGCACCGGTAAGGGCGATAGGGCAGGAACAGCAGAACCCAAAATTCAAGCAATCGCCCGCGCTTGGTGCGATGCACGTGGTCGCTTCCACACAGGGGACAATTGCGCTCTCTAGTGTAGACGAACAGGCCTAGTTTGCGTTTCATTGGCAACGGATGATACCGCCACTCTCATCCGCGCGCAATCATCGGTCGCGGTTCATGACACGGAAGCGCCACGATTAGTGATTAAAACGAGGCGATCACCTGCATCGCATGATGCCGCAATTTGCCAAGGCTCCGATTCACTGAATGGGCGCGCGGTAAAAAAGGCAGCACCGGGGGCCGGCGGATGGCCAGGCGATCCAGGCCGATTTTCAAACGCTGATCGTGCGGCGCGTAACGCAATCCACGAATCAGCGTGTCCGCGGCGTCCTGCTTGCGGTCCGCGGCCACGTAAACCTCGGCAAGATTCAGATAGAGTTGCGCCTGCCGGCGGCTCATGCGAATCGCTGAGCGGCAGAGTTCTTCAGCCTCGGCCCATTTCTGTTCGGTGGCCGCGACGGCCACGCCCAGATACGAAATATAGAATGGATTGCCGGGCTCTTCTTCCAGAGCGCACTGGAAATGGGGCAGGGCTCTGTTGGCATCCCCGCCGCGTAGATGCGTGAGGCCGGTACGGAATTCCTGGAACGCCTCAACTTGGATCATGTGATGTCCTCCACTGGGTTGGTGATCCGGCCCATTCAGCGCCATACCTCGCCGCAGGCCTTTCTTTGAACGTTGCCGGCAAGGTTAATGTCGGGGGGCGAATGCGACAACTGCTCGCAGGGCCAGAAGAGGGACAGTGGGCTGGCGGACTAAGGCGGAAACGCTTTGCGGGCTTTAGCGATTTCGGCGGCTTTCTTGGACGTCTGTATCCGGCCGGGCAATACTCAGTCCAGCGCGCTACGGGACGGATTCCGTTGAGGCCCCGCTCAGACCTCCCTATTCTTCCTCTACGTTCTTGTGGCGCTCCACAGCAACGTGCGAATCGCTCTTCGGATCCAAAGTCAGAGGGGAACTCGATGAAAATCAATCCAGTGCTATCGGTGGCGCGGGTGCTCTTATTTTTCGTGGCGTTATTTGCGGGAGTCTGTTTCGCGCAGTCGGATTCCGCAATTGTTCCGGAAGGGCGCGCGACGGTAGTCGCGCAGCTAGATCCGCGGATGGTAGATCTTGTTGCGGATTCCGCGGAAAGCGGCAGCGCCGAAGTTCCCGCGGAGTCCCGTCAGAAAGCGGCGGTACGCCCAGCCTATTCGCGGATCGGAATCGGGGTGAAGGTCTCCACGCTGGGCGCGGGACTCGAAGTTGCCACGCCTCTGGGCAGAAAATTCAATTTGCGCGGCGGATTGAACCTGTTCCGCTACAGCCGGCCGATCACCAACGACGGAATTCACTATCAAGGGCAATTGAAATTTCAGTCGGGGGAAGCGCATCTCGACTGGTTTCCCTTCGGCGGGTTTCATGTCAGTCCGGGAGTTTTGTTTTATAACGGCAATGAATTGACGGCCACAGCGATGGTACCGGGCGGGCAGACTTTTTCGGAGGGCGGCGCCACGTAAGAAAGCGACCCCGCAATGCCGGTTACGGGCGCGGGTAAACTGGATTTTGTGAAAGTTTCGCCCTCCATACTTTTGGGTTTCGGCAACCTGATCCCCAGGAATGGAAGTCACTACAGCTTTCTATTTGAGATTGGCGGCGCTTACCAGGGCAGCGCACGCGTGGCGCTGAATTTGACGGGAAACGTCTGCGACACCAGCGGAATGAATTGCCGGGCCATTTCCGGCGATGCCACGGTGCAATCGAATATTCAGTCTCAGCAGGTCAAAATTCAGAACGATATTAATCCCTATCGATTCTTTCCAGTCGTTTCCGCGGGAGTTGGATTTAATTTCTAGTAGGAACCGCGCTGGCGAAGATTTTGACGGCTGATGAAAAACCCCGCCCGTCAAGAAACGAAAGACGGGGCTCCCATGCCGCTCGATTCGTGCGCATTTCCCGGCGGCGCGGTTAAAATGCCTTTGCGCCGGCTTCGGCTACCGCGTGGTCCTTATCTCCGGAGCCGCCGCTCACTCCGATGGCGCCTACCACTTTGCCGTCGCGCTTCAGCGGGATGCCCCCGGCGAAGATCATAATTTTTCCGTCGTTGGAGGCGTGAATCCCAAAAAACTGTCCGCCGGATTGTGAGTGGGTGGCCAGATCCTTGGTGGCGATGTCAAAGGCGCGCGATGTGTATGCCTTTTTCATCGAGATATCGATGCTGCCGATCCAGGCGCCGTCCATGCGCGCGTGGGCGACGATGTTCCCGCCTTCATCGGCTACCGCGATATTCATGGGCTGGCCGATTTCCCGGGCTTTCTTTTCCGCCGCGCTGATCACTCGCCGGGCGTCTTCCAGTTTCACTGCGGACATTCTGAGTCCTCCTTAGTTTGAGACCATGAGCCGGAAGGCGAGTTCCGCGCAGCTTCCGTTGAAACTAAATTAGACGCCCGGGCGATGAGATTCAAGCGAAGATGCAGTTGCATCGAAGAACTCCGCGCGCAGCGCTCTTTGCTATTTTCCGGAATGGAGCTGCATCGCCGCCGCGGTAGAAACTTGTAGAAATTACTTTTTACTTTCCGTCAGGCGCTCAAGGTTGCGTTGCTCGAGCTCCTGGTAGAGAACCTTGGCCCGTTCCAGCGCCACCGAAATACTGGAACTGATATTCCCCACCCCGACGTGCTCCTCGAATTCGGCTTGATGCATCAGGTTAGCGGGTTGCTCGCGCGCGCCGCAAAGAATGAGCCCGCGGCCCGATTCGTGCACCGCATCGGACAATTCCTCGAGCGCCTGCAAACCGGTGGCGTCGATGGCCGTCATGTTGCGCAGCCGCAGCACCACGATCGGAGGCAGTTCCGGAAGCTTGCGGACAATTTCATCAATCTTATCCGTGGCGCCAAAAAGAAAGGGCCCGTGTATTCGGAAGATGGTCACGTAGGGCGGAATTTCCTTGTGCTGCAGGATGTGCACGTGGCCTTCGCGTAGATACTCATCGGTGACTTGCGCGACCGTCGTCGTGGCCGTCACTTTGCGGATGTAGACCAGCGCCGCGAGAATCATTCCGGCTTCCACTGCCACGGTCAGATCCGCGAAAACCGTTAGCGCGAAGGTCACCAGCCAGGTGCCGATTTCAAGGGGCGTCAGCTTCAGCAGTTCCGGAATTTCCCGCCATTCCCCCATGTTGTAGGAAACCACCAGCAAAATCGCGGCCAGCACCGAGAGGGGAATGAATCGCGCCAAGGGAGCAGCGAACAGCACGATCGCCAACAGCGTTAATGCGTGGACCATTCCGGCTACCGGAGTTTTCGCTCCGGAGCGAATGTTCGTCGCCGTCCGCGCAATCGCCCCGGTGGCCGGCAGGCCGCCAAAAAGCGGAGACATAATGTTGGCCACGCCCTGGCCGACTAACTCCACGTTTGGATTGTGTTTCGTTCCGCTCAGGCGATCGGAGACCACGGCGGTCATCAACGATTCGATCGCGCCAAGCATGGCCACGGTAATCGCCGGAGAAATCAGCGGGCGCAGCAGATCCGCGCGGAAGTGCGGAATGTTAATTCGGGGGAAGCCCGCGGGGATTCCGCCAAAGCGCGATCCAATCGTCTCAACCGGCAGCTTTAGCCAAACCACCAGGGCCGTGCCCAAAAACAGCGCCACGATGTAGCCGGGTACTCGCTTCACATAGCGCATAAAGATCAGGATCAAAATCAGCGCGAACACACCGAGTCCTGTTGCCAAAGGCGACAGCGTCCGGAAATTGCGCGCCAAGATTTCCATGCGGCCCAGGAATTCTCCGGGAACTTTGTCCACCTTCAGGCCGAAGAAATCCTTGATCTGTGTGCTGGCGATGATCACGGCGATTCCGTTCGTGAATCCCACAACCACCGGGCGCGGAATGTATTTCACCGCGGTGCCCAGGCCCGTGGCGCCCAGGATCACCAGCAGCACGCCGGCCATCATGGTGCACATGAACAGACCGTCCAGCCCGTACCGCGCCACAATTCCGTAAACCACCACGACGAACGCGCCGGTCGGTCCACCAATTTGCGTGGTCGAACCACCCAGCGCGGAAATCAGGAAGCCCGCCACGATGGCGCAATACAAGCCCGCCTGCGGCGCTACGCCCGACGCGATCGCGAAGGCCATCGCCAGCGGCAACGCCACCAGCCCCACCGTTATGCCCGCCAGAACATCGGACGCGAATTTCTGCGCGTTGTAATCGCGGAGACAAATGATCGACCTTGGAAGCCAATCCTGCATGGACGCATCCCCAAAAGATGAATAGATGTGCTGCCACATCAGTCTGTCGGAAGGTGACTTGATTATAGCGGGTATCGGCAAAATTTGCGGAGTTCGGAGAGGAAGGTTCGTGATTGAATACTCTCAAGCGCGAACGGTTGATTGGAAGATTCGTGGATTGGCGTTCGCATGCGAGCTTTTCCCTCAATTTTAAAATCTGAAAGAGACAGGCCGAAGCCTGTCCTAGGTTTACCAGATCAGCTTCAGCGCGAACTGAATCTGGCGCGAGGTGGTCTGGGTGGCCGTCAGCAGTCCTGCGGTTTGAGTCTGGGGCACACCGTTCGGATCAAACACAGTCAGGTTGTCGGTCGGCGAGCCAAAATTCGCGCGGTTGAATATGTTGAAGATCTCAGCGCGAAATTGCGCGTTAAAACTCTCCGAAATCCGCCGGATGTAGTTGTTCTTGAAAACAGAGAAATCCAGCTTCGAGAGGCCCGGCCCAATGACCGTGTTCCGTCCGAGGTTGCCGCGGAGATTTGCGCAAGTGCCGGAGATGGGAGCTCCTGCCAGCAAGCCGAACGGCTGGCATTGCGCCGCAATCGCCGGAGTCGCTTGCGGCAAAGTGAAACAACTCGCATTCACATAAATGGGCGTGCCGCCGTTTTTGAAATCCTTGTTCACCGGATTGCAGCCAGGAAGAAAGCTGGGTACTTCTCCCGTTTCATCCAGCAGGCTGCCGACCGGGTCGCCTCCCATAATCGGAGTAAACGGCTGGCCGGTGCTGGCTTTGTAGAGGGCCACGAGTTGCCATCCGCCGAAAGCCCACTCCGGAAGCCGCGAACCTTTGTGCGGCCCGGGGATTTCCCATGTGGCGCTTACAACTAGTGTTTGGGCGACATTGAAATCGGAAAGGCCTTTTGTCGTGCGTTGATCAAAAAATATCTGGTTGAAGAGCCCGTTGGGATACGAGTCATCGGCTTCGGATGCCGACAACGTATCAATGCTTTTGCCAAACGTGTAGGCGCCATGAAACTGGATCCCGTGGCTGACGCGCTTGGAGACGTCCACCTGCATGGCATGGTAGAACGAATTGGCCTGCCACAACGTCGCGTTGACGCGGCCGAAATTGGGATTGATCTTGGAACCCGGAATTGGGGCGGCCTGAGTGCCGCTCGGACTGAAACCTGCGGCGCACGCAACACCCGGCGTTCCGTTCGGTCCGCAGGGCCACAAGTAGCCGGCCGAGGTGAGCGTGGGGATCACCATATCGGCGTTGTCAACGCGATACGGTTCGTGGATGCCTCGAGAACCGACATACCCGACGGTCACCGCAAGCGTGGAAGTCAATTCGCGCGCCACGCTTAAGTTCCACTGCATGACGTAGTCGCGTTTGGGATGCGGGTCAGCGTAATAGGCCAGGTTGGTATCGGCCTGATTCACAAAATTCTGGTAGGCCTGCGAACCGTTGATTGGATCCATCGTAAAGCTACCGGTCCCGGGTGCCACGCCAACAATCGTGCGCGTGAAGGGCGCCGCGCGCTGGAACGCCAGCGTAAATTCGTACGGAAGCGGCAGCACATCAAAAATTCCGAAGCCGCCACGCAATAGAGTCTTCCCGCTGTGGGGGTTCCAGGCGAATCCCAGGCGAGGTTCAAAATTCCGCAGCGTCGGGTTTGAGAACAACGGACCACTTCCCGCGCACCCTGGGAAGTTACCGCCGCAGGTGGGCTGCGCCGAAGGCGTGCCGGTCAGGCCCAGGTTGGTAATGACGGAAGTCAGACCGTGCGATTCCGTTGGGACGGTGACCATCTCATAGCGCAGCCCGGCGTTGAGCGTCAGGGTTTTCTTCGCCTTGATCTCGTCCTCGACGAATGCACCGAACAGGCTCTGCCGCATGCCGATATCCAGTGGAAGCGGATTGCCAATTCCGGAAAACAGAGATGGGTCGTTGGTCAGAAATTGCGCCAAAGTGTCGAAACGGAATAAGCCATTGATATTGCTGGCGGAGACTTCGTTGTCTTGCATGCGCTCAAAATCCGCGCCAAATTTAATAGTGTGCAGTCCATGGGTCCAAACCGCGCTGTCTCCCACCTGGTAGGTGGTCCAGTACAGCGCGCGGCTGGAGGGAATGAACCCCTCGGCGGTTGGAGCGCCCAAAAAGCTGGTAACGCCAGGAATGCTCTGAATGTCTCCGGCATATCCGCCGGGCTCAAACGCGAACTGGTGGTCGGTCATCACCGACTGGTAAGCAGGTGTGATGCGGTCGAGTTTGCCCTGAATGCCCACCGCGCGAGTAGCGCCGATTTGAGCGACGTTCAGAAAATTGGGACTGAAGATGTGTTGTTCGTGAACCGTGGCGGCCTGCCGATTGGAAACCAGGTCCGAATAAAGTTCGCCGAAAGTTCCCGGCTGCACGGTGGTGGAGTTGTCCCGAATGTAGGTAACGTAAACGCTGTCACTGTCGGAAAATTTATGGTCGAAGCGCGCCGTCACATAGTTTTCGCCGGTAACCACCTGCGCCGCATAGCGGAAAAGGCCGATATTACTTCCGGCAGGGACGGGATCAGTCGGCAGCGGGAAGAAGTTCGCCCCAAGGAATTTCGCCACCTGCGGGTCGACAGGCACCTGGCATTGATTGGTGACGCCGGTCGGTGTGCAGTTCGACGGAAATTGCGAAGGATCGGAAAAATTGAGTACTCCCGTGCGGGCCAGGGCCGATGGCACCGTATCCACAGTTGTCCCACCGAGCGACTGGCGAAGCCCTTCGTAGTCGCCAAAAATAAAAGTGCGGCCTTTGCGGATCGGCAGTCCCGCGGAACCTCCGAACTGATTGCGCTTGAAGGGCGGGATAACCGGGCCGTCAAAAAAATTGCGGGCATCCAGGGCGCTGTTGCGCAGAAATTCGTAGACCGAGCCGTGGAACGCGTCTTGCCCTTTGGCAGTTTCCACGCTAATCACGCCGCCCGAAGTCCGTCCGTATTCCGCGGGGTAATTGCTGCCGAGGACGGCCACCTGCTGCACGGCGTCGATTCCCAGATTGTCGCCCAGCACGCTTCCCGGAGCTCCATTCGCGTAATCATTAATGCTGATTCCGTCGAGTATGTAGGCATTCTGGTCCGGCCGCGATCCCGAAACGCTTACCGCTGCGCCGAAGCCGCGATCCATATTGCCGCCGCCGCTGGCGCTGCCGTTCTGTACAGAGGAGACTCCCGCCTGCAAAGTGGCGAGTGCGGCCCAGTCGCGTCCGTTTAAAGGAGTGTCGCGGACCGTGTTGGAGTTGGCGCTGCCGCAAACGGATGGGCAAGGCTCGCTGACTAATGCGGGAGGTGCGTTCAGCCGGACCGTCTGCTTTGGATCGCCTGCATGCATCGCCACATTGAGGATGCGCTCAACGCCCGCGGTAACGGTGATGCCCGTCCAGAGCTGGGTAGTGAATCCGGTGGCCGAAACCGTCATTTCAAAACTTCCGGGAGCCAGATCGGCGACGCTGTACAGGCCGGCCGTGTTCGTTGTGGCCGATCGGACGATGCCCGTACTCACTTCCTTCACCGAGACGCGGACATCGGGCATCGCTGCGCCGGACTCTGCCGACACCGTTCCCGTAATCGCGCCCCCGGACACCTGCCCATTTGCCGGAAGCCCAAAACATAAAATCAAGAGGAACGCTGAAATGGCAAACTTCACAGGGACTCCCTCACGGCCTGATGAACATTAAATGAATTGTGACTTTCCGTTGAAATCCGAACGCACTCTTACTTTGAGCAGAGCCGGGCCCATTGTCAGAAATGCTATCGCCGCAAGCTGAATAGAACCTTAATAAATACCTGGCCGGCATTCTATTCCATTCGCCAGGGAGATTCATCCTTCCAATGGCGCAAGGCGTCGGTAGCCCACGTGGTGGTCTTGTCCATGTGGCAGGACGCGCAGGGATTTGGAATCTTATATTTGTCCGTCAGCGACGGAGCGATAAAGGCGAACGTATGCGCGCGCACGAACACGCCTGGAATCTCCGCTTCGATCTTGGGCATATGGCAGGCCACGCATTCGCTGCCGGCTGACCCGTCCTTGTGATGGGTGTGCTCCGCGAATGTTGCCTCGCGCGGCCCGTTGCGTGAGCCGGGCCCATGGCAGTCGAGGCAGATCTGGTTCGTGGGCTTCCGCAGTTGCGCGTAATTTTTCGTGCCGTGCACGTCATGGCAGTCAGAGCAGGTCACGCCGCGTCGATACATCACGCTCTGCACAAAATCGTTTCCCTGCATGCGGTTCTTGTGCGCGGTGCCGTCCGGGAAATGAGTGAAGCTCAATTCGCCCAGCTTGTGGTCTTCCAGCTGCCAGTAATCCTGCAGGTTCAATCCCACGCGATAGCCGACCGGCCAGTCATAATATTTCCCTTCCATCGGATTGCTCAGCGGGCGCCCCTGCGAATGGCACTGAATGCACGTGTCACTGGCGCTGATGTAATCCATCCGCGCGGGATTCAAAATGTTGTCGCGTGTGGCCCGCTCCACATGAGCGCTTCCGGGTCCATGGCAGCGCTCGCACCCGACATTCCATTCGGCTACCTGCCTGGTCTGAACGTTGTAGTCCACCGAGTGGCAGCCGTCGCAGGTTGGTCCTGTAGGCCGCTTCAAATTGTCGGGCGGATAGAAGGGTTCCCACCAGTCTCCGCCCTTGGGGACAAAATAAGGACGCCACGCTTTGTTGGTGATATCCCATTGCGCGGGTTCCGGGAAATAATCATCGCCGATTTTAGTGAAATAACGCTGCTTCCAGATGCTGCCGTAGACGAAAGCAACCTGCTCTTTTGTGAATGGCGGACTCACATGATTGGTCGCTAGATCAGGAATGATCGCGTCCGGATATTCCCGTGGGTCGCGCACGACGTTGGCCATGGGAGTTTTTTTCCAGCGTCCGTAAATCTCGGCGTGGCATTTCTGGCAGGCTGCGGAACCCACGTAGTGCGCCGAGTTGGCGTTGTCGTTTTTTTTCGCGGATTCCTTCGGTGTACTCGCCGCGATGGAACGAATATAAAGCACCAGTTGCCACGCGCTGGTATCGTCCTGGCTGGCGTGCGGATTCCCGAGAGCGGGCATGCCGGTAAGCCGCACGCCGTTCTGTATGATGTAGTGGAGTTCGCCGTCGCTGAGCTTTTGAGTTTCGGGGCGGCGCAAGTCGGGAGCCCTGGGATAGAGGTTTGGGCCGATCCCCGACCGGCCATCGCCGTCCTTGCCGTGGCAGCCCGCGCAATGGGCGGTGAAATTCTCCCGCGCCTCATCCAGCACAGAGGGAGTGGCGGACAGCGGGACCTTTTCATTTCGAGCCGCCGACGGAATGCCCAGATCGCGAGCGCCGCGTGCCAGCAGTGTCTCGGCGGCAGAGGGCTGATCCTTGGCGCTGAAACCTCGATGGACCACGGACACAAAGTAAAGCATCGTCAGAGCAGCCAGGACGATCACCGCCACGGAAAATAATTTCCACCGATTCATGGATCCTTCCGGCTGGAAGTCCGAGCGCTCATATGCACCTGAAGAATATCAAATTGATCTGAACGGCAGATGAAGACCTTGGAGTCGGAAGCCTGCGCCGGGACAGTGCCGCCTGACCGACTGGCCCCAACGCGCTGCTTCCCACGGCGATGGGAACAGCCTAAAATTAAAGAGGGATCCATTCAGTGCATTTTCAGGTTGTAGTGCTTTGATAGGAGTATGCCATCCATGCACGTCCTGATCGTAGAAGACGAGAAGAAAATGGCAGAACTGCTGAAAAAAGGACTGGAGGAGGAAAACCATTCCGTGAGTCTGGCGTTCGATGGCCGCGACGCACTCGAAATGGCCCAGGCGCTGGAATACGACGCCATCGTTCTGGATCTGATGCTGCCCGGGATCGATGGATATGAAGTGGCGCGACGCTTGCGCAAAGGCGGGAACAAGACCCCGATTCTGGTGCTTACCGCTCGCGACACCGTGCCGGACGTTGTGAAGGGCCTGGACATCGGCGCGGACGACTACATGACCAAGCCGTTTTCCTTTGAGGAATTTCTGGCGCGGTTGCGCGCCGTTTCGCGGCGCGGCACGGCCCCGCGTCCTACGGTATTGCAGGTGGGGGATCTGATCTTGAATCCGGCCAGCCACGAGGTGACGCGCAGCGGCGAGGAAATTTCGCTCAGCCGCACGGAATTCCGGCTGCTGGAATTTCTGATGCGGCGGGCCGGGCGCGTGGTCGCCAGAAACACGATCGTCCTTTCGGTGTGGGATTCCAATGACGACGTGGAGGAAAATACGCTGGACGTTTTTATCAGTTTATTACGGAACAAAGTGGATCGCGATCACAAGGTGAAGCTGATCCAGACGGTTCGCGGAACGGGCTACACCATTCGCGATGGTTCGAAATCTTAAACGCCCTGAAAAAATGATTATTCTCCCCATCCGGCTTCGACTGACCGCCTGGTATTTCGCGTTCCTCGCCGTGGTGTTGTCGGCGTTTGGCATCACCGCCTACGTGGAGATGCGCCACAGCATTCGCCAGACGGTCGACGAAGAGTTGCAAGCTCGCGCCGAAGGCGT
Source organism: uncultured Acidobacteriota bacterium (assembly GCA_963695945.1). Taxonomy (GTDB): domain Bacteria; phylum Acidobacteriota; class Terriglobia; order Acidiferrales; family UBA7541; genus Palsa-360. The sequence goes on from CAVOIX010000025.1 coordinate 23,343, forward strand.
TCACCAGCTCATCGAGCACACCATTCAGCGCGGCGCGAAGCAGGATCTGCCGGAGGGCCTTCGCGAGCATACCGAGCTGCGGGCCGGAGGCGCTCTCTTGCAGGTTTCGGACGAGCAGGGCAACTGGCTTTATCGGTCCACGGTGATGAGCAACTACGGAGTTCCGCGGCCGCAGATCGTACCGAAGAAAGCCACCGAATTTCGGGGCCGGCATGTTCCGCTGCGCATTTGGACCCAAAAAGTGACCGTGGCGGGCGAGCCTTATCTCATTCAGTCCGCGTTTGAGATGGATGATTTCTACGAAGCGCTGGATCATTTCGCTCTGCTGCTTTACATTTCGATTCCACTGCTGCTGGCGGCCGCCGCCGCCGGAGTGTATTGGATCAGCACGCGAGCCCTGGCTCCCGTCGATCAGATTACTCAGACGGCGCGAAGCATCAGCGCGCAAAATCTTTCCAGCCGGCTGGAGGTCCTGCAAACACGCGACGAATTGCAGCGCCTCTCGGAAACACTCAACGGCATGCTGGCGCGTTTGGAAGCCGCATTTAAAAAAATCACCCAGTTCACCGCGGACGCCTCGCACGAATTGCGCACGCCCGTCGCCGTGATGCGCACACGGGCGGAGCTGTCCTTGCGCAAAGCGCGGTCCGCCGAAGAATATCGCGACGTCATTGCCGAGGTTCTCGCCGAGCTGGAAAAAACTTCCGGCCTGATCGAGCAGCTGATGTTCCTCGCTCGAGCCGATAGTGGCGCCGAAACGCTGCACTTCAGCGCCACGAACGTGGCCGAGGTGTTGCGCGAGGCTTGCCATCAGGGTGTGGCCCTGGCGGAAGCCAAGCAGATTGCTTTCCAGGAGCAGATCTCCGGCGGCCCGATGTGGATTCAGGGAGATGCGACTTCGCTGCGGCGCCTGTTCCTGATCTTGATCGACAACGCCGTGAAATACACTCCCGCCAGCGGTCAGGTGGAAGTTTCCTTGCAGCGCAACGGCCACTACGCCATCGCGGAAGTGCGCGATACCGGAATCGGAATCGAGGAAGCCGACCTGCCGAATGTATTTGAACGATTCTATCGCGCCGACAAAGCCCGCACTCGGGAGTCAGGCGGCGTCGGCCTGGGACTTTCTATCGGGCGGTGGATTACTGAGGTCCACGCCGGGAAGATCGAAGTGCAAAGCACCCTCGGGCGCGGATCCGTTTTCAGATCCGGCTTCCGCTGGCCGATTTGAGCGCGTAGCGAGCGTTCTGGTGATGCGGCCGATCCCAGCGTTTCCCCGCCTGCATGTCTATATCCAAATATTCACATCCAAATAAATAGGGCTTGACTTGCCCTATCTTCCGAACTAACCTCGCGCCATCAGAGTAGGTCGGGTGCTGTCAATAGTATTTAGTTAATGCGTTCGTGGTATTCAATTTTATTGACCAAAAAATTTCATCGACTCAGTAGTTTGCAATCCTGAGCCCCACTCGCGTCGAATGAGCGGGCCATGGATTGGGACTGATGAATTGTATGGTTTTACGTTGGTGCGGGTTTACCGGATTGTTTTGCAGGTTTGACGGGGCGGCAGATTCACAGGGGTAGGGAACTGGGGCCTGAATCAGAATTCAATCCTTAAAGTGAGAGGTCCAGCAATGAGTTTTTTAAACTCGACGAGTAAGAAGTCCGTCGGCGGCTTTATCTTGAACATGCTCAAGATACTGACTGCGACGGCAGTTGTCCTCTTGCTCTGCGTGCCGGCATTTTCGCAAGGCAACGCGGGGCGCATCATGGGAACGGTCACGGACCAGAGCGGCGGCGTGGTGGCCGGCGCAACGGTAAGCGTCGTGGACGTCGCCAGAGGCGTAACCCGCACTCTGACCACGGACGATGCCGGAGAATATAACGCTCCGAACCTGACTCCCGGCCAATACACCGTGCGTGCCGAAGCCAAAGGCTTCAAGAAACTCGACCGCCAAGGCGTGGTCATCGAAGTCGGTAAGGAAGTCCGAGTCGACCTGACCGTTCAGCCCGGCGAACAAGAGCAGACCGTAACCGTCACCGAAGCGGTACCGCTGGTGGAGACCACGAATGCCACTTTGGGCGGCACGCTCGATAACGCGGACATCGTCGACATGCCCTTGAATGGCCGCAACTATCAAAACCTTTTGTCGCTGCGCCCCGGCGTCATGACGCAAGTGGGTGGCGGACCCTGGACCCAGAGCACGAACGGCGTCCGGCCCGATGAATCCGTCTGGATGATCGACGGCGTCATCAACCACAATTTCTTCGACGCTCGCCCGATCGCCGGCATGCCTAGCCCGATCACGGACGGCGCCACCATCCTGCCGATCGACTCGATCCAGGAATTCAACCTGATGGAAGCACCCAAGGCCGAGTACGGATGGGATCCCGGCGCGGTGGTCAACGTCGGAATCAAGTCCGGCACCAACGCGATTCACGGCACCGCATACGGCTTCTACCGCAGTTCCAACTGGGACGCCCGCAACTTTTTCAATCCGGCCCCAGCCGCTGATGGAAGCTGCCCGGTGACCAGCTGCGACAAGCCACCGACGCAACTGAAGCAGTTCGGCGCTTCCGTAGGTGGACCAATCATCAAGGACAAGCTCTTCTTCTTCGGCAACTACGAAGGCTTGCGCGACCTGATCGGAAACGTTTTTGGCACCAACGGCGTTCCCGAAACCGGTCCTTCGAACGGCAACGTCTCGAATAACTTCGCGGCGGCGCTCGAGTCCGTAATCAATGGCGGAGGAACAGCGAGCCCGGTGAGCGAGTCACTGGCCGGTTGCACTGTGAGCGGTGTGACACCAACTGCTACCGCCAACTGCACCGGCGGTTTGTATCCAAGTAACCCAACGAATAACACTGGCTATGTCAGCGTTATCCCCAACATTAACACCAGCAACAACGGTGTCGGGAAAATCGACTATCACGCCAACGACAAGAACACGATCAACGGTTTGCTGGTCATTGGCCGGTACGTTGGCAATGGCGAAGATCGTGGTTTTATCAACCAAGCCTTTTCCAACGGGTTCGTCATCAATACTTGGACGACTTCGGGCACTTGGGACTACACGCCGAACTCCAACATGGTGAACGAAGTGCGCTTTGGCTACAATCGCATGTCGTTCCTCACGACCAGCGGCGATGCCGGCTTCACAATTCCCGGACTCAGCACTGGCTTGACCGTTCCTGGATTGCCGACCGTTGAGATCGGCGGTCTTGCTCTCTACGGCACTTGGCACAACCGCCCGCAAGCGATCTCGCCAAACCCGTATTGGGACGTTCAGGACAGCCTGTCGTACTTGGCGGGCAAGCACAGCCTCAAGTTCGGCGGTGAGTTTACGCACATTGAGGCCGATTCCTACATTCCGGATTATGGCCGGGGCCGCATAAATTTCCCCGACCTGGCCAGCTTTTTCCAGGGCATTACCGTCCCAGGAAGCGGTAAGGCTGGAAAGGCCTTAGTTGGCGACCCGACACGCCGAATGTTGAACACTTATACTGCGGCGTTCGTACAGGATGATTGGCGCTTGTCCCCGAAATTTACCCTCAATTTGGGACTGCGTTACGAGTTCGCTTCGCCAATTCGTGATTCCCAGAACCTCTGGGCCAACTTCGACCCGAATTCTCCTACCGGACTAGTTCAGCAGGGGACGCCGGGCCATACCACTTTGTGGCAGCCCAATCGCGGTAACTTCTCACCGCGCGTCGGCTTCGCTTATGACCTGAGCGGCAAAGGGACGACCGTTATCCGAGGCGGCTTTAGCGTCATGTACTCCTCGTTTACTGCGGTCGAGTGGATGAACCAGAACCAATTCCAGAACAATTCGGCTGTCAGCCTTGCCGCCAATCCAACGGCTGCCAACTATATTACTTGCACAGGGTCTTGCCTGACGCCCGTGACTGGAACAGCCCCGACGGTCATTAACGGTACCGGCTCGATCGCCGTCGCCGCCAATGCCTACAACAACAGCCAACTGTGCTGGGATTCCTCGATTTCGATTCCCGGCAGCGGCTGCGGATCCGGCCAGACGACGGTTTTCCCCAAGAGCGCCACGCTTACCTGCGGTGATCACGTAACGCCTGGCAACCCGGCGTTTGGACGAGACCCTGGTCAGTGCGCCCTGATGGGAGTGGACCCGAACCTCAAAACTCCCTATGTCATGAATTACAGCCTTGGCGTCACGCACGCTTTTGGCAACAACATGTCGTTGGAGCTTGGTTATGTCGGAAACCGCGGAGCACGTTTGACAGGTTTTGCTGACATCAATGCACAAGCTCCGACAGCTGATGGAAGTGGCGCCCGTCCGTATGGGGCGCAATTTCCGTACTTCAGCTATATCAACATGATGACGAATGACACCCATTCGAACTACAACAGCATGCAGGCGACCTTGACCAAGAGGATGTCACACGGGGTTTCCTTCACTGCCGGGTACACCTACGCTCACGGTCTCGACAACGGTTCCCTGAATCGTTTCGGACTGCTCCCGCAGAACGCCAACAATCCGGGTGCCGAGTATGGCAACAGCGACTTCGACGTCCGCCACCGCTTGACGCTCACGGGTACCTATAACATTCCGGGGATCAATGGCTTCGCCCAGGTTTTGAAAGGCTGGCAAGTCAACGGAATCCTTACTTTGCAAAGCTCCCAGCCGTGGCTCGTTGATGACTACAACAACAACTTCAGCGGAACCGGCGATGCCGCGGACCGTTGGGATTTCTTCGGAAACCCAGCGGACTTCAAGGGCACGTTTAACGGCATCCCCTACTGCTATGGCTTCAGCGGATCCGTCACTTGCACGCAGTATGACGGGCAATCCCAGACCAACAAAGTTCTGCCGGCTGCCACTGCCACTTCAATGGGTGCGCAGTGCTTGGCGAAAGCCCCGGATCTGTCCACGCTGCAAACTGGTGGCTGCTACGTTTCCGGCAACTCGGTCATGACTCCGCCCGTTGCTGGAACCTATGGCACGATGGGCCGGAACATCTTCCGGGATTCCGGATTCAAGAACCTGGATATTTCCGTGTTCAAGAACTTCACGTGGAAAGAGCGCTACAGCGCCCAATTCCGTCTTGAAGTTTTCAACGTCCTCAACCATCCGATCCCGGAGAATCCATACGGAGCATCGAATGGCTCCAGCGGCGGGAACAATGATCCCTCCGCACTCAACACATTCAAACTGAATGGCACGACGTACACCAACTCGGTCTTCGGCGGCGCACTCGGAACTCCCGACGTCGTTGCCGGCAACCCGGTCGTCGGCTCGGGCGATGCTCGCGAAGTTCAAGTCGGTCTGAAGATCACTTTCTAATTCAGTCCGTCTAACGCAGTTTGACAATGTCGAAGGGGGTGGAAACTCACCCCCTTCGATTTTTTTTGATCGCCACAATTGGCTAGCCGCTCGCGCCACGGCGAAATTTCCAAACGTCCCCTGGCGGCCCTGCCAATCGTACGCAGCTGCTTTTACAAACAACGGATTGACATTAGGATTTCTCTTCGGTAGTGTTCCTGATCATATGAATCGCGACGTCCAGATGACCGCGCAGGCTTGTACTCGTTGTTCCTGCTGTCCACGTGTGTCTTCTGGCGCCGGGAGGCTGACGATCTAGCGATCCGATCATAAGCCGGGCAATTTTTAGAATCCCACCGCCAGAACCATTCGGCCGGTGGGATTTTTGTTTTTAGGCCTGTGATTTGAGCACAAAAAAGTTTTGCCAACGGTCGCCGGCGAGGAAGAAATTCACATACGACGCCGAGAAAGAAAGCAGCGAGCAAATGAATTTCATGCAGAACGATCCGAGCACCCGACGCGAGTCGGAGGTTTCGACGAGGCGCGAATTTGTACTTTTGCCCGAAGTCCCGAAGGGACGCCAAATCGTAGCCCACCACGGAAGTGGTGGGATCGTGAGCGCCGTCGCACCAAAGCCCCGGAAGGGGCGGCACAAGAAATTGTTGGAGTCTCGAGCCGAAATGATGAGGAGAACAAACCCATGAAACGACAGGGTGTTCGCACAACAATTTGGAAAACGATCGCGATCTCAACGTTCATCCTATTCGCAGGTTTCACCTGCACACTGCGCGCGCAGGGAGAGGCTTCGATCAACGGAGCCGTGACGGATGCGAGCGGCGCGGTCATCGCTGGCGCGACCGTGGAGGTCACCAACGTCGAAATTGGCGCCGTCCGCGCGACGGTCACGGATGCTACCGGGAAATACGATGTGCCATCGCTGGTTATCGGAAAGTATGAGGTCTCCGCGGAACACGCCGGTTTTCGCACCGAGAGAAAAACGGGAATCAGCCTCACGATCGGCGAACGCGCGGAGGTGAACCTGATACTGAGTGTTGGAGGCGTGCAGCAGTCCATTAACGTGGAGGAAACGGCCATGCAATTGGCCGTGACCACCGCGGATTTTGCCGGTCTCGTCGGCGAGACGCAGGTGAAGGACCTGCCGCTCAATGGCCGCAGCTACGATCAACTGCTGACCCTGAATCCCGGCGTGGTCAACTATACGTCGCAGCGTGCCGGCGGAATCGGAACCTCCAATTCCGTGGTTGGCAACATGTTTTCGGTTTCCGGCCGCAGGCCGCAGGAAAATCTTTACATCCTCAATGGCGTGGAATTCACCAGCGCGTCGGAAGTGAACAACACGCCCGGCGGCGCCAGCGGCCAGCTCCTGGGAGTGGACGCGGTGCGCGAATTTTCGGTGATCACGGACGCCTATGGCGCGGAATACGGCAAACGGCCCGGCGCGCAAATTAACATCGTGACTGCCTCCGGCACCAATGCCCTGCACGGCGACGCGTACGAGTTCCTGCGCAACAGCGCGCTGGACGCAAGGAACTTTTTCGATTTGCCGCGGATTCCCCACTTTGAGCGCAACGTATTCGGCGGTTCGCTGGGCGGCCCGATCAACAGGGACAAGACATTTCTCTTTGCGAATTATGAAGGATTCCGCCAGGCCCTCGGCCTCAGCGACGTCACGCTTGTGCCCGACGCCAACGCGCGAGCAGGGCAACTGCCTTGCGCTGCGTTGACCACGGTCACGAGCGCCTGCAGTGCGTCAACACCGCTCACGAACGTCCCACTGGGAAAGGGTGTCGCCAATTTGCTGAACTTATGGCCGGTCGCGAACGGTCCCGAACTGACGATCGACGGACTGGACAGCGGAGTCGCCGAAGCTCTCAGCAGCCCGGAGCAGCATATCCGGGAAGATTTCGGAACGGCGCGATTCGACCAGGTATTTTCGGACAAGGACACTTTCACCGGCGTCTACACCGCCGACGATAGCCAATCGTTTTCGCCGACCACCGATCCGTTCAGTACGGTGGAAATGTTCCTGCGCGAGCAAGTGGCCAGCCTGAGCGAAACGCACGTGTTCTCTCCCAACATTCTGAACAAAGCCACATTCGGATTTTCCCGTGGAGCGTTTTATTTCAATAGCGGCGTTACCGGTACAGCCTCAACCGTAACTGGCGCATGGGCCAACACGACCGGCGTGAACGTGCCCGGCGCCGTGGTGATCGGAGGCGGCACAACGCTCAACGGCGCGTCCGCGCTCACCAACGGCGGCACCAACGCGGGCAGCAATCTCAGCGCGGTCCGCAATCTTTTCACCTGGGCGGATCAGTTCAGCATCACGCGCGGCAAACATCTTCTCAACTTCGGCGTGTGGTTTGAGCGGCTGCAAGCCAATGACAATCTGATCCAGGACCAGTACGGCCAGGCATCGTTCAACAACCTGCAAACTTTTCTGCAGGGAGCAATCAGTACGTACACGTTCGCGTCCTCACCCACGCCAATGTCATGGCGTTCGCTGGAGGGCGCTTTCTACGCGGAAGACGCGATCAAGCTAACGCCAAGCCTCGAGTTGCGGCTCGGATTCCGCGGCGAATTCACCAACGGATGGAACGAAGCCTACGGCCGCGCCTCCAATTATTTATTTACGGAGGGGGTGATCAATGCCAATCCAACGGTTGGCAATTCCGCTCTCAGCCTGAACAACGCCAGATTTTTGCCAGCGCCTCGCGTGGGCCTTGCGTGGTCGCCCTTCGGCGCAAAGAAAACCGTGATCCGCGCCGGTGGCGGATTCTATTACGCGTTGATTGACAATCTCAGTTACCGCCTCGATCAGAATGGCCCGTTCAATACTGTTGCAGCCTCGAAGAAGGCCACGGTTGCGGAGATCGAGGGAGCCGGCGCGCTTCCGTCGCCGCTAGTGATTCCCAGCGGCGTGCAGCCGAATTTGCAGACGCCCTCGGTGATTTCCTACGATTTGAAAATCGAGCAGCAGATTTTGCCGAACACGACGCTAAGCGTCGGCTACATCGGTTCCCGTGGCTATCACGAAATTCTTTCGGTGGACGCGAACGTTCCGAGTAACGTGGTGGTTTGCCCGGCAGCACCGTGCCCCGCGAATTATCCATCTGGCGCCTATTTCTATTATGCGAGCCTGGCAACGCCGCTGACCGGTACGCCGGCGCCGGCGAATCCCGCGGTGTCCAACACCACCCATTGGTTATCACAGGGCGTGAGCTCCTACAACGGGCTGGAAGTGGATGTGAACCATCAATTCAGCCATGGCCTGCAATTTCGCGGAGTGTACACCTACTCAAAGGCGCTCGACGATGGCGACAGCATGAACACCAGTGTGGCCACCAATTCTCCGGCCTTCGTTTCCAATCCGGTCAATCCGCTGCAGTCGGATTACGGTCGCGCCTCTTTCGATGTGCGCCACGCGGCGGTCATCAATGCCACGTACGATTTGCCGTTCGGCCGCAGGAATGCTCCCGGCGATAACGGTTTGCGGAACACCGTGATCGGAGACTGGCAGGTCAGCGGGATCGAAACGCTGGTGTCGGGTTTGCCCTTCACGCCGCAGCTTTCCTACAACCCCTCGAATGACGGAGACTCCCGCAATCCCGTGCGGCCATCCTTGAAGCCGTCGTTTGCGGGGCCGATCATCGAAGGAGGCCCGGCGCAATTTTTCAATCCAAATGCATTCGTCCAGCCGCTGCCCAACACCTACGGCAACGCGCCTCGCAATTTTCTGCAAGGGCCCGGGCTTGCGGAAACGGATGTCTCCGTAGCAAAGAAATTCTTGTTCACCGAGCGATTCAATCTCCAGCTCCGCGCGGAACTATTCAACATTTTCAATCGCACCAATTTCAACAATCCCAATCCGGTGGTGTTCACGTCGGCGACCACCGTGCTGCCGTCGGCAACGGCGGGCGTCATTACGTCCACTGCCACCAGTTCGCGGCAAGTACAGTTCGGGCTGAAATTAGTGTGGTAGGGATCTTGCCTGCGGGACGCCGATCTTGGCGGCGATTCAGAAAACCCCCGCCTTTGAAAAGGCGAGCTACACTGGCTACTTCACGTTGTAGCTCGGGTCTTCAGACCCGGGGAGTAGTGAGCGTCCGGCGAGAACTTGAAGCTAAAACAGCGTTCGCTCAATGCAGCACTGCGAGGATTCAATCTGGTAGAATAGCTTCGCCTCTGAGGCGCGGTCGCCAAGTGGTAAGGCAAAGGTCTGCAAAACCTTTATCGGCGGTTCGATCCCGCCCCGCGCCTCCATATTTAGCGAGCGAATTCACCCCTCCCGCGAATGATGCATTGACTTCGTACCCCTGCTTCAGTACCCTAATCTCGTGATTTCTTACGTCCAGAAGACCAAGCAGGCCTGCCTCTGTTGTACCTGCTGTATGGCTGCGTCTTCTCGCGCCGGGAGCTATATCCTCTAGAATAGAATCATAGCGAGCAATTCTAGAAACCCACCGCCGGAATCAAACCGCGGTGGGATTTTTTATTTTATGGCGTCCGCGATTGCGGACGGCGAACTCGAAACGGCGGAGAAGAATGTTGGATAAGTGGTGATGCGAAAAATCCTTAAAACTCGGTCCCTGCGGCTTGTGAGTTCTGGGCTCGGACGAGCTTGCTCCTTGTGTGCCTTGCTCGGCGTCGTGTTTTTTGTCGCAGCTTCCGCCACGGGCGCTCCTCAGAAGCCGATTGTCATTCGCGTCGGATACTTCACGAATATTACGCACGCCCAGGCCCTTGTTGGACGCGCGGGCGGCCAGTTTGAGAAGGCCCTCGGGCCAGGTGTCCAGATTGAATGGAAGGCATTCAATGCCGGACCGTCAGCGATCGAAGCACTTTTCGCCAATGCCATCGATCTAACCTATGTCGGCCCGAATCCTACCGTGACCGGCTACGTTCGTTCCCAGGGCGATGCGGTGCGCGTGATTGCCGGAGCCGCGAGCGGCGGCGCTTCACTGGTGGTGCGGCAGGCGTCGGGAATTCAGAAGGCCGCGGATTTCACGGCAAAAAAATCGCCACGCCACAGCAAGGCAATTCGCAGGACGTAGCGCTGCGAGCATGGCTGCGAGCCAACGGCATGAAGCCGCGGGAAAAGGGCGGCAACATTCAAATTCTCCCGATCACCAATGCCGATCAGTTCACGCTGTTTTTGAAAGGTCAGCTGGACGCGGCCTGGGCTCCCGAACCATGGGCGGCGCGTCTGGTGCATGAGGCGGCGGCCGATTTTCCTCGATGAGCGGGACCTGTGGCCGAATAGTGAGTTTGTCATCACCGATTTAATTGTCCGTCCGAAATTTCTGAAGGAACATCCCGACATGGTCAAGAATTTTCTGCGCGCTCATGTGGAGCTTACCGATTGGATCACCAAAAATCCCGCGCCGGCCAAGCAGATCCTCAATCAGGAGTTGCAGAAAGAAACCGGCAAGCCGCTTCCGCCCGAAGTTCTGGACGATGCGTTTTCGCGCATGGCGGTGACCTACGACCCCATTCGCGCAGCGCTAGCGAAATCCACGCAGCAGGCTTTTGAAGAAGGTTTTCTGGGCCGAACGCCGCCGGATTTTCCGGTCTGTATGACCTGACACTACTCAACGACGTGCTTCGTGAAAAGAAGGCGAGACCAGTACAATGACCAACTACGTGATCGACCTGTTTAACCGCTCCATCGGCGGCGGCCGGGCGCCTCGGAACACGAAGACCTTCTGCACACGCCCAAAAAGCCGAGAAGGAACCCGTGGACCTTACCGCCAAGAAACCCGCCCGGCCCCCGCGAAAGGAAAGCATCTCGCTCAGCGGCGTCTTCCGAAGTTACGGCAATTCGCGAGGTTCCTTTACTCCCGCGCTACAAAATATCGATCTGGAAATCGAGCAAGGGGAATTCGTCTGCATCGTCGGCCCGTCCGGTTGCGGAAAATCCACACTGCTTCATTTGATTGCGGGGCTCGACCGGCCCACTACCGGAGAAATCACCGTGGACGGCGGCCCGGTGAAGGGACCGGGGACGGATCGAATCCTGCTCTTCCAGGAGTTGGGTCTTTTTCCGTGGCTTACGGTGCGGCAAAACGTGGAGTTCGGGCTGAAGATGGCCGGTGTCTCGCCAACGGAACGGCGCGATCAGGCCCGTGTGTTTCTGCGCATGGTTCATCTCTCTCATTTTGAGGATCACTATATTCACCAGCTTTCGGGCGGCATGAAGCAGCGCGTGGCCCTGGCGCGCTCGCTCACGTTGCGTCCCAAAATTCTGTTGATGGACGAGCCTTTTGCCGCGCTCGACGCCCAAACGCGCGACATGCTGCACGACGAGCTGGAACGCATCTGGAAAGAGACCGCGCCGACGATCGTCTTCGTCACCCACAACGTCCGCGAAGCCGTGCGCCTCGGCGATCGCGTGCTGCTGATGAGTTTCCGTCCCGGGCGCATCAAAAGAGAATTTCAATCAACCTGCAGCGTCCAAGGCACGTTGAGGATTCCGACGTAGCCTATCTGTCCAAGGAAATTCTGGGGCAATTGCGGGAAGAGATTGACCGTTCCTTTAACGCGGAGTATTCCCGTGAAGAAAAGCGTTAATCAAATTATTTTTGCCGCCGGCGTGCTGGTGGTGTGGGAGGCGCTGGCGCTCGCCAAAATCTGGCCGCCATACCTATTCCCCACTCCTCAGGGGTTGCGCAGTCGTTGTACGAAGGATTCAAGGATCACAGCCTGTGGATCGGCATCGGCGTGAGCCTGCGCCGCGTAGTGATCGGATACCTCATCTCCGTGGTGCTGGGAATCATTCTGGGAATGGTTTTGGCCTCGAACAAATTTCTGGAAGACACGCTGGGTCGCGTGATCCTGAGCCTGCAGAGCCTGCCCAGCGCCTGCTGGGTGCCCATCGCGTTGCTGTGGTTTGGCTTGAGCGAGACGGCCATTATTTTCGTAACCATTACCGGTTCGTTGCTGGCGGTTACGCAGTCCACCAAGGCGGGATTCGACAATGTGCCGCGCATCTTGTCCATGGCCGGCCGGAATCTCGGAGCGAAAGGTCCTCAGATGTTCTGGCATGTGCTGCTGCCAGCAAGCCTTCCTTACCTGCTAGACGGTTTGCGGCAGGGATGGGCATTCGCGTGGCGCTCGTTGATCACCGGGGAAATGATCTATATTTCGCTGGGCCTCGGACAACTGCTGATGACCGGTCGCGATTTGAATGATATCAATCTGGTGGTGGCGGTAATGGTTCTGATCGCGCTGCTCGGGTATATCGTCGATGGAATTGTATTCCGAAAACTCGACGCGTCGATCCGGCACAAATGGGGAATGACCGTGGCGGCTTCCAGCTGATCGCGGCTTTTTGTGTTAGGTCTCCGGCTGCTGGCCAGGCTTTTTGAAGTGAGTCCAGTCGGCGTTCATCAGCAGCGTTCCTGCCAGTGCGAACACAAACGAGAACGCAATATTCCCAAGCCACACCCGGCGTCCACTCACTTGGACCAGAAGAATCTCCATCAGAACTGCCGGAACCAGCAGACCGAGCGCGATCATCCAGGCAGAGGAGGTTTTTCCACGAGGCCACATGGCGGCTTGCAAACCGATCAGCAATCCCGCCGGCAGGAAGATCAGCGTCTCAAACTCGATGACGGCTCCATCCAGATCCGCGGTCTTGATTAACGAAAATTTGTGCAGCAGCGTTGCTCCGGGACTCAGGCGGTAGATTCGCGAAACGCGGCGCCCATCAAGATAAATGAGCGCGTCCGAGCCGTCATACGTCGCCACAATGTCCCGTACTTTTCCGGGCGCCAATGCGTCGTGCACGGTCCAGGCCAGCATCGAACCGGTTTCTGTCAGCGGGTTGCGAAAAAACAACACCAGACTCGTTCCCTCCTGCCGCAAATGAACATTGATATTGGTGGACGATTGCGAGAGCGAAATGATGCGGCCAGCCGCGTCTTTCGTGTCCGGCGGTGTGCAAACGATATGGATAGTGAACTGGTTGGACTTCTTAATCGCTCGGGTAAGCTTTTCAACCGGAAGTGACGTGCGTAGCCATAACCGGGCATCCGATTCCTTCGCGTGCGCACTAGCCAGTTGCGGTTGAAGCGAAGCCTGGTCCAGAGCCGGCAAAAAAGCTCTTTGGTCCTGGTAGGGGGGCGCGCCGGTCAGATCGTACGAGCCGAGTAAGTCCGCGTCCGCCTCCGCTTTCGCGTCTCCCGAATTCCCCTTGATAATTGTTCCCACAACTTGCTCGCCAATCGCGCGATTCCAGATCTGCAAAAGAAGGACGTGACCCGGCCACGGCTTCTGGCCGTCAGCATCATTGCCGACATTGAGTGAGCACCGCGGATCCCAGTTGCTGAGGCGGGTTGCCCTTTGCAGCACGACGGACCAACTAAAACTCAGCGCGAAATAAATGACCAGCAGCAGCGCCGTTCTCCCCGGTGTGATCCAGTTTTCGAAGGAGTCAGCGTAGCGTGACGCTGTTCGGAGGATGGCGCCGCCGGCAATTGCGAACAGCAGAAAGCCCACGACCGACCCCATCGTATTGGAGATCACGTCTTCCCAGCCCGAATCGCGGCCGGGAATGTAGAGCTGCAGCAGTTCCACCGTATAGGTGGTGAAAGCCCCGGCCACCAGCGCCAGCAGGGCCGAAGCCCACAGTCGGCCGCCGCGTTTGCACATCTGGGCGGCAGCCCCAAATCCGAAGGGCACAAACAAGAGAACATTCAGAAAAAAATCCATGCGCCGCAGAGTCTTTGACGAATCGCCCAGAAAAAAAGGCGAGCCATGGTACGGGTGCGGAAATCCGAAGTGAATCTGAAATGGAAACAGGGTGAGATAAATAATCCCCAGCACGGAAAGAATCAAAATTCGATTTGACCATCTTAGGCAGGCTGGCTGAAGCGGAAGACCCTGAGGTGTCATGATTTCAGGATTGGATTTCGTCCCCAACATACTTGAGTTTAGCACAGCGCCGCGCCTGTGTTCCGCAGACCGCTTGCGCGCGGTTCCTTCGAAGCCGCGTCATTCTTACTTGCGAGCGTCCTGATCAACCTCACTCCGCACTTGCCCGTGAACTGTACCAGGGCCGAGCGAACATTGCCCCAATGTTCCGGCGTACAGCTGTTCAGCCTGTCCCACGTTTGTTCGGCGGACCAGTAGAGGTGTTTTCGATGCGAAACCTACTCTCCCTTTGTCATGAATTCACATACAAATTTTGCTCTCCACTTTCACGCAACTCCAAATCGCCGGGCGCCGCTCGGCCTTTTCGCCCTGATTCTTGCTCTTGCCGCGCTCCTGTCGATTTCCGGCTGCGTCGGCCTGACGGGCGCATCAACACCCGGTTCGAAGTCCAGTTCGACTTCCGCATCCGAGGGAACGCTCGCCGCCAGCGCCACGAGCATGACGTTTGGAAACGTCGCCATGGGATCAACGAGCAGCGCGCAGACCTTGACCCTGAGCAACACCGGCACGGCGGCCATCAACATCTCGCAAGCGACGGTCACTGGCGCGGGCTTCAGTGTCGTGGGGGGAATATCACCGGTTGCCATCGCAGCCGGACAGAATCAATCTTTCCAGGTTCAATTTGCCCCCAAGGCCTCGGGTACCGTTTCCGGAAGCATCTCCATCACCAGCGATGCGACGAATTCTGCGCTAACGGTAAACCTCAGCGGGACGGGAGCGGCGGGACTCGCCATCACCACGCAGCCGGAAAGCCAGAGCGTAAAAATTGGGTCTGCCGCGACGTTCGCCATTACCGCAACCGGGCCTGGAACCCTCACCTACCAGTGGAAGAAGAACGGCGCGGCGGTCACCGGCGCGACGTCAGCTTCCTACACGACTTCCGCTACGACGAACGCGGACAGCGGCTCGGTGTTTACAGTGGTCGTGACCGATGGCGGCAGCAGCGTGACCAGCAGCGCCGCAACTCTGACTGTCACCGCAAGCGCCGTGGCGCCTTCCATTACAGCGCAGCCAGCCAGCGCAACGGTCTCCGCGGGTCAGCCCGCGACCTTTGGCGTTACCGCCGCAGGTACCTCGCCGTTCACTTATCAATGGTTTAGGAACGGCGCGGCGATCAGCGGTGCAACAGCGCGTTCGCTTACGATTCCGGCGGCGTCTTCATCGGATAGCGGTTCGAAATTCAGCGTCACGGTCACCAACAGCATCTCCAGCGTGACCAGCAGCGCTGCAACACTCACCGTAAATGTACCGCCGTCCATCACTGCGCAGCCTGCCAGTCGCTCGGTGAGCGCCGGCCAAACCGCGGCGTTTAACGTCACTGCCACGGGAACCGGAACTTTGACTTATCAGTGGAACAAGAATGGCGCGGCGATCAGCGGAGCCACAGCGGCGGCCTATACAACGCCAGCCACAACCGCTTCGGATAATGGCGCCCAATTCACTGTGACCGTAAGCGACTCCGTAAGCAGAGTGACCAGCAATGCCGCCACGCTCACCGTGAATGCGGCGCCATCCATCGTGACGCAACCGTCCAGCCGCACCGTGACCGCCGGACAAACTGCTTCCTTCGGCGTGACCGCCTCCGGTTCCGGAACGCTCAGCTATCAATGGAAGAGGAACGGCGCGGTCATCGCTGGCGCGACCACGGCCTCCTATACGACACCTGCTACCACGTCTTCGGATAGTGCCGCGCAATTCTCCGTGACCGTCACGAACAGCATTGGCAGCGTCACCAGCGCTTCCGCCACCTTGACGGTAACCGCGCCGCCAGTCATTTCCTCGCAGCCGGCGAGCCAAACCGTCTCCGTCGGGCAAACCGCAGCGTTTAGCGTCACCGCGTCGGGTACGGGCACTCTGGCGTACCAGTGGAAGAAGAATGGCGGCGCAATCAGCGGCGCGACGTTGGCTTCCTATACGACTCCGGCCGCAGTTGCCTCCGACAATGGAGCTTCCTTTACCGTCACCGTCACGGGCACTTCAGGCAGCGTGACCAGCAACGCCGCCACGTTGACCGTCAATGGCCCGCCGGCGATTACCGCGCAGCCAGCCAGCCGGACTGTAGCAGTTGGCCAGACGGCCACCTTCAGCGTAACCGCGGCAGGAACGGGCACGCTGACGTACCAATGGAACAAAGGCGGTGCGGCGATCAGCGGAGCGACCGGGACTTCTTATACGACTGCGGCGGCGGCCTCCGCCGATAACGGCACGCAATTCACAGTCACCGTCAGCAACAGCGCCGGGAAAGTTACCAGCAACGCCGCCACGCTGACCGTAACGGCAGCTGCCACCTTGATTCTCAATGTCAGCCAGGCCAGCCTCAACTTCGCGAGCGTCAATATCGGTAGCAGCAGCGTTCTGCCGGTCTCCTTTACTAATGGCGGCACCGGGAACGTCACCATTTCGAGCGTGTCGCTCTCCGGAGCCGGCTACACGGCCAGCGGCGTGCAATCCGGCCAGATACTGACTCCGGGACAAAGCGCAACGCTCAGCGTAACGTTCGCGCCGTCTTCGGCGGGAGCACTGCCTGGCGGTGTCACGGTGGGGAGTAATGCCACCAACTCGCCGGCTTCGGTGACCCTATCCGGTACTGGAGTGCAGCCGGTTTCGCACTCGGTCACCGTCACCTGGACCGCCAGCACGTCAACCGTGTCCGGCTACAACGTCTACCGGTCTTCGGTGAGCGGTGGCCCGTATAACAAGGTCAACTCCTCGCTAGTCGCCGCCACGACCTACACGGACACGACCGTCCAGGCGACCCAGACTTACTACTATGTAGTCACGTCCGTGGACGCCAGCGGCACCGAGAGCGCCTTCTCGACGGAAGTCTCTGTAACCGTCCCCTAGATCGAGGCCGATCGGGCGATGCGGATACGGCGAGCCACGCACAGGACGGCAGCTCGCCGCACCCCGTACCACCTGCGCCCTGGTGCAGGTTTTGACCTGCCCTTTATATGTACCTCCGAACAGTAGTTCCCCGCGTTAAGCGCCCACCACAATGACCGCGATGAAAAATTCATACACGTACGAATCATTCAGCTGTTCAGTGAAGCGCGCAAAACACGCGCGATCCGCGGGCACAAAGGCGATCCCAGTTGCCGCTCTGTTGCTCTTGTTCATGGCGATCCTCTCCATTTCGGGCTGCACCGGACTCACCGGACTCCCCAACAAGACCACGTCCAGCGCTTCCAGCCCGACCGGGTCCACTGCGATTTCGGTGGCGCCGGCGGCTATCAAGTTTGGCAACGTGGCCTGGGCTCTACAGCGTCGCAATCCGTGACCGTAACGAATAGCGGGACGTCCAGCTTGACGGTCACCAAGGCCAGCGCCAGTGCTGCCGGCGTGACGGTTTCCGGCATAGCTCTTCCACTTACTATCGCCGCGGGCGGCCAGTCCACATTTGATGTTATTTTTACGCCGAAGACAGCCGGTGCCTTGTCGGGCAGCGTTAGCGTTATGACCGACGCCTCCACCGCCCCGAACACGGTTTCACTGAGCGGCACGGGAATGGCAGCCACGGCTCTTCTCACCACTACTTCTTCCAGCTTGAATTTCGGGACCATCACCATCGGCAAGAGCGACGCATTGAGCGTTACGCTGACGAATGCGGGCAATCGCAAGCATTACGGTGTCCAAAGTGACGGTCGCCGGAACCGGCTATTCCGCAGCGGCGTTTCAGCCGGGTTAATTCTGGCGCCTGGGCAGTCCGCAACGCTGGATGGAACGTTCACTCCGGGGACTACGGGGAGCCTAGCGGGCAGCGTCACGATTGCCAGCAACGCTTCCAATTCGCCTATGACCATCTCACTCGCGGGCGCGGGAACGACAACGGCTTCGCACTCTGTGGCCATTAACTGGACTCCGAGTTCGTCCGCCGTTGCGGGATACAACGTCTACCGTTCCCAGGTATCTGGCGGTCCTTACTCTAAACTGGATTCGACCGTTGTTTCCGCGAACTCTTACGTCGACGCCACGGTGCAGGCCGGACAGACTTACTACTACGTGGTCACATCCGTCACGTCTGGTGGCACCCAGAGCGCCGATTCAACGCAAGCGTTGGCAACCGTACCAACTCCGTAGCTTCTCCGCGACTTGCCGGCCGGCGCGGGCCGGCCTGGCTCGCACGATTCCTGCGTGAACCGCCCGGTTCTTACCCGTTAAGTGCCCTGAAGTTTTGGGAAGCAACAAACCCAGGCCAAGATTCGGCGGTGGCACGAGGGCAACTTGCGCTTCGCTCTAAACAACAAATTATAAAGGTCTTATCGAAACGATGGAGGCGAACCGCGAGTCCAGCTTTGGACACACCTATTTTGGGGTCTCCTTGGAAGCCGATGGGTACATTGTGGAAAGATTTTCTTCGAATTTTCCGTTCTCGGGACTCGGGGACCTGATGCAAAAAGTTGCGAGATCAGTTTTAATGCGTAAGTGATTTAATTTTAGCGAGTTGAACGAATCTCGATTCAAGAACCAATCCTCATGTAGAACTTCGCTTTGGAAGCCTGATTGCGATTGCTCCATTGCGTAAGTGGAGCCCGGGGATGTGGATTTGTGGCGGTAGCGTGCGCACGATAGCGACGGTATCATTGGGACGCGGAAGCAAGAGTCGATTGAGCTGATCAGGTGATGAGCCGCAACAAGTCGAACAGAGCGTTAGCTGGTATGCGCTGCAAATCCGATCCCGATGGGAGAGTGCCACGGCGGGACTGCTGCGTAGCAAGGGGCTGGAAACGCTGGTGCCAACCTATACGACCAAGCGCAAGTGGTCGGATCGCTTCAAGGTGGTCGAGTCACCCTTATTCCCGGGATTACGTTTTCTGCCGCTTCGATGTTCATAACCGGCTTCCGGTGTTGATTACGCCCGGTGTCATTTCGGTGGTCGGAAGGGGCAAAACGCCCGTTGCGGTAGAAGAGGCGGAGATCCTCTCCTTCAGGTGGCCATGGGAGTCCGGCATTCACATCGAGCCGTGGCCGTACGTAGAGATCGGCGAACGGGTCTGCATCAAGGACGACGTTCTGGACGGGATGGAGGGAATCCTAACCAGTTTCAAGGGCAGCCACCGCGTGGTCATTTCGGTGACGCTGCTGCGCAGGTCAGTGGCGCTGGAAATCGATCGCTCGCGAATCACTCCCCTGGCAAGCATGCGGGCGGCGGCACTCGAAGGGGTCGAGGATATGCACGAGCTTGAGGCTGTGAATGTCTAACGGCAGTTCCATATCCGAAATCGATTTTTTGTGGGTGAATGTACGGTGAAGCAAAGCTCTGAGGGTGGAAGCGGAGAATTCGAGAACGATTTCAATCTGACCAACCGCCGAAGCGCTTTACCTGACCGCAATGACGTAGGCGCAACTGAAAATGGGAAGAGTTCCTGGATCCCCCGAACCGCAGAACGGGAATGGATCGAAGGTACGCAGTCCATCCACGGCGGAGCCGCCACAGGGCTCTCCGGAAACGGTCGGGAGAATTCATGAGCTATAACGGCAGCTCGAATGGTAGTTCGAACGGACATTCAAACGGTTATCACAACGGTGCAAAAACAGAAATGATACGAGTCGGCGTCATCGGTTACGGGTAATGGGGTCCGAACGTCGTTCGGAACCTTTTTGGCGTGGACCACACCTGCGTGGACATGCTTTGCGACATGAATCCCAGCGCCCTCGCTCGGGCCAAGAAAAACTATCCCAGCCTCCAGGTCACCACCGATCCCGACGAAATCTTGAAATCACCCAAGATTGATGCCGTCGCCATAGTGACTCCGGTCTGGACGCACTACAAGCTGGCCAAAACCGCCCTCGAAAACGGCAAGCACGTATTCGTCGAGAAGCCGTTCACTTCCTCTTCCGAGCAGGCCGAAGAACTGATCGAACTCGCGGCGCGCAAAAACCTGAAGATCATGGTGGACCACACCTTCCTGTTCACCGGCGCGGTGCGCAAGATTCGCGAGCTGACCGAAAGCGGCGCGCTCGGCGACCTGTACTACTACGATTCACTGCGCGTGAACCTGGGCCTCTTTCAGCATGACGTCAGTGTGATCTGGGATCTGGCGCCGCACGATCTCTCCATCATGGACCACCTGATCAAGGGCGAGCCCGAAGCCATCGTGGCAACCGGCGAGTGCCACCTGAACGGCGTCGAAGACGTCGCCTTCATGACCATTTATTTCCCGAACAACGTCATCGCACATATCAACGTAAACTGGCTCTCGCCTGTCAAAATCAGAATGACCATGATTGGCGGCCAAAAGAAAATGCTGGTATGGAACGATCTGGTGGCCGACGAGAAAATTCGCGTCTACGACAAGGGCGTCAACATCACTTCCGGCGACAAAGTGCGCGAGTTGCTGGTGAACTACCGCTCGGGAGACATGTGGGCTCCGCAGCTCGAACAGCTGGAAGCGCTGCGAGTGGAGCTGGATTACTTCGCCGACTGCATTCTGCAGGACAAATCGCCATTCAATGACGGCCAGGCGGGCCTGCGCGTGGTGCGCATGCTCGAAGCGGCTGACCGCTCCATCGACAGAGAGGAGAATTGGTGCGCCTGTGAACGAATACTGCAGCGTTGCCCCGGACGTAAAGCTCGGAAAGGAGTGAAGCTTTCCAAATTCATCAACCTGTACGGATGCGAGATCGGCGACGACACTAAGGTCGGCGCATTCGTCGAAATCCAGAAGAACGCCACGGTGGGCAGACGTGCAAGATTTCCAGCCACACGTTCATCTGCGAAGGCGTGACGATCGAGGACAACGTTTTCATCGGGCACGGGGTGATGTTCATCAACGACATCTATCCCCGCGCCGCCTCCAACGGCAATTGCAAACCGAGGCCGACTGGAAAGTCGAGCGCACCATCATCAAGAAAGGCGCTTCCATCGGCACGGGAGCGACGATTCTCGCTAACGTCACGATCGGCGAGAACGCCATCGTAGGCGCGGGCAGCGTCGTGACCAAGGACGTCCCCGCAAATAGCATCGTGGGGGGAAATCCCGCGAAATTTTTTCGAGAGTCGAATCCGCCGTGGAGGCCCTAAAGTGAGCGCAGCCAATGGAAGTGGCAGCCCGAATAGATATTCCGTTTCTGGATCTGCTAACTCCGCACGTCGAGCTGGAACAGGAACTGACCAAGGTCTTCCACAACACCTTGCGCACCGCCGGTTTCATTGGCGGGCCGATGGTGGAGAGATTTGAAAAGGACTTCGCGGATTTCTGCACCACGAGTCATTCGGTAGCCGTCAGCAGCGGCACCGACGCGCTGCGATTCGCGATCATGGTGCGCGGCCTTCAGCCCGGCGACATCATCGTTACCGTTCCCCGCACTTTATTGCCACCACCGAGGCCATTTCCCAGGCCGGCGGCACATCCTGAATTCGTCGATATCGATGAGCGCACGTACAACATGAGCCCGGAGAGGCTGCGTGAATATCTGGAAAAACAGTGCACCATGGACCCGCACGGGCAAACTCATCAGCCGTCGCAGCGGACGGCCGCGTGGCGGCATCATTCCGGTGCATATTTACGGACAAATGGCGGATATGGACGCGATCCTGGCCCTCGCTGAAAGATACGGTCTAGTGTGATCGAGGATGCCTGCCAGGCCCACGGTGCGAGTATTTTTCGCAAGAACACAATCGCTGGATGAAAGCCGGCTCATGGGGCGCGCCGCCGCCTTCAGCTTCTATCCGGGAAAGAATCTAAGCGCCTGCGGTGAAGCCGGCGCGGTCACCACCAACGATGCCGAGCTGGCAGGTGAAAGTGAAAGTCCTGCGCGATCACGGCCAAGCGAAGAAGTATTATCATGACGTGGAGGGCTACAACGGGCGACTGGACGCCCTGCAGGCCAGGCTCCTGCATGTGAAGCTGCCGCATCTGGCGGATGGAACGCGGCCGACGGGAGCGAGCCGCCGAGTACAATCGTTGCTGTCCAACGCGGAGGGCAGCTTGCATTCGGCCGTATGAACCCTCGTGGTCGCGCGCGGTATTTCACCTTTACGTCATCCGCACCAACGATCGTGACGGAATGACGGAAACACTTAAAGAAGTGCGGGGATCGTACCGGGAATCCACTACCCGATTCCGCTGCATATGCAGAACGCGTATGATTACCTAAATTACAGCCAGGGAGATTCCCGGCCACCGAAAAAGTGTCACGGAAATCGTGTCGCTGCCCATGTTCCCCAGGCCTTCAGCCGGAACAGCAATCCCGCGTCGTCAGGGAAGTGCTGCGCTGCCTGCGCCTGGAACTGGTGCGGTAACCGGCAGCGAGGCTTAGCTGGTCTGTGGCGCGCCAACGCGCCGTGGACCAGCAGCCCTGCCAACCGGGCCCTTGGATTATGAAATGCACCATTGAACTGACCCATGAAATGAAGCCTGCCTCCACGGCGCCGGCAAAGGCCACGGCGGTCCGGAAAAAAATCTGGATCGACCTGGATAATTCACCGCACGTGCCGTTTTTCAGCCCCATCATTCCAGAGCTCAAGGCCAGGGGCTTCGATATTTTTCTGACGGCGCGGAATTCCTATCAAGTCGTCGAGTTGCTGGAATACTATCGCATTCAGGCGCGCGTTATCGGCCGCCATCACGGCAAGCTGAAAATTCTGAAAATGCTGGGGACAGCCTGGCGCGCACTGGCGCTCGCCTATATCGTGCGAAAGGAAAAGCCCGATATCTCGCTAGCCCACGGATCGCGCGGCTGCATATTGGCGTCGATTCTTCTGGGAATTGATTCCATTGCCATCATAGATTACGAACATTCTTCGAAACTGCCGTTCGGAAAGCTTTGGGTGGTTCACCCCGAAATCATCCCGATGGAGAACCAGGCTGACGGCCGGCGCAAGTTTCTGTCCTACCCCGGCATTAAGGAAGATGTTATCTTCCCAGCTTTCGCCCGGATCCTGGATGCGAACACGCCTCGGGATTGCTCCCGACGAACTGCTGGTCACCGTGCGCCCGCCCGCTACCGAAGCTCACTATCACAATCCCGAAGCCGAGGGATTGCTGACGGCAACTCTGGAGAAATTTTGCGCCATGCCGGGGGCGCGCGTCCTGCTGCTGCCCCGTAATAAGCATCAGGAAACCGAACTGCGCGGCGTGTGGACCAAGGAAATTGCTTCTGGCAAGATTGTGATTCCGGCCCGGGTCGAGGACGGGATGAACATCATCTGGAATTCGGATTTGGTGGTTAGCGGCGGCGGGACCATGAACCGGGAAGCGGCGGCGATGGGCGTGCCGGTGTACAGCATCTTCCGCGGGCCGATCGGAGCAGTGGACCGGTTTCTCTCGGAGCAGGGCCGCCTCGTGCTCCTGGAAAGCGCTGAACAAGTGCGAACGAAAATTCAAGAATTCGCTCGCACTTGTTCAGCGCTTTCCAGGAGCACGAGGCGGCCCTGCTCCGAGAGAAACCGGTCCACTGCTCCGATCGGCCCGCGGAAGATGCTGTACACCGGCACGCCCATCGCCGCCGCTTCCCGGTTCATGGTCCCGCCGCCGCTAACCACCAAATCCAAATTCCAGATGATGTTCATCCCGTCCTCGACCCGGGCCGGAATCACAATCTTGCCAGAAGCAATTTCTTGGTCCACACGCCGCGCAGTTCGGTTTCCTGATGCTTATTACGGGGCAGCAGCAGGACGCGCGCCCCAGGCATGGCGCAAAATCTCCAGAGTTGCCGTCAGCAATCCCTCGGCTTCGGGATTGTGATAGTGAGCTTCGGTAGCGGGCGGGCGCACGGTGACCAGCAGTTCGTCGGGAGCAATCCCGAGGCGTGTTCGCATCTCAGGATCCGGGCGAAAGCTGGGAAGATAAACATCTTCCTTAATGCCGGGGTAGGACAGAAACTTGCGCCGGCCGTCAGCCTGGTTCTCCATCGGGATGATTTCGGGGTGAACCACCCAAAGCTTTCCGAACGGCAGTTTCGAAGAATGTTCGTAATCTATGATGGCAATGGAATCAATTCCCAGAAGAATCGACGCCAATATGCAGCCGCGCGATCCGTGGGCTAGCGAGATATCGGGCTTTTCCTTTCGCACGATATAGGCGAGCGCCAGTGCGCGCCAGGCTGTCCCCAGCATTTTCAGAATTTTCAGCTTGCCGTGGTGGCGGCCGATAACGCGCGCCTGAATGCGATAGTATTCCAGCAACTCGACGACTTGATAGGAATTCCGCGCCGTCAGAAAAATATCGAAGCCCCTGGCCTTGAGCTCTGGAATGATGGGGCTGAAAAACGGCACGTGCGGTGAATTATCCAGGTCGATCCAGATTTTTTTCCGGACCGCCGTGGCCTTTGCCGGCGCCGTGGAGGCAGGCTTCATTTCATGGGTCAGTTCAATGGTCGATTTCATAATCCAAGGGCCCGGTTGGCAGGGCTGCTGGTCCACGGCGCGTTGGCGCGCCACAGACCAGCTAAGCCTCGCTGCCGGTTACCGCACCAGTTCCAGGCGCAGGCAGCGCAGCACTTCCGTGACGACGCGGGATTGCTGTTCCGGCTGAAGATCGGGGAACATGGGCAGCGATACGATCTCCGCTGACACTTTTTCTGAGACCGGAAAATCGCCCTGGCGGTAATTTAGATAGTCATACGCCTTCTGCATGTGCAGCGGAATTGGGTAGTGGATTCCCGTTGCGATCCCCGCACCCTTCAGGTGCTTCATCATTCCATCACGATCGTGGGTGCGAATGACATACAGGTGATATACCGCGCGGGACCAGGACGGCTCAAACGGCCGAATGACGCTGCCCTCCGCGCTAGCCAGTAACTGATTGTACTCGGCTGCGCGTTCCCGCCGCGCCGCGTTCCATTTCGCCAGATGCGCGAGTTTCACATGCAGGAACCCGGCCTGCATGGCGTCCAGTCTGCCGTTGTAGCCTTCCACGTCATGGTAATACTTCTTGGCCTGGCCGTGATCGCGCAGGACCTTCACTTTATCGGCCAGCTTGGAATCGTTGGTGGTGACTGCGCCGGCTTCGCCGCACGCGCCCAGATTTTTTCCCGGATAGAAGCTGAACGCGGCGGCGCGCCCCATCGATCCGGCTTTCATCCAGCGATTGTTGTTCTTGGAAAAATACTCGGCACCGTGGGCCTGGCAGGCATCTTCGATTACCACGAGATGGTATTTTTCAGCGAGGGCCAGAATCGCGTCCATATCCGCCATTTGCCCGTACAGATGCACCGGAATGATGCCGCCCACGCGGCGTCCGCTGCGACGGCTGATGAGTTTGCCGTGCGGGTCGGTGGTGCACTGTTTTTCCAGATATTCACGCAGCCGCTCGGGGCTCATGTTGTAGGTGCGCTCATCGACATCGACGAATTCAGGATGTGCGCCGGCCTGGGAAATGGCTTCGCTCGTGGCAATAAACGTGTGCGGAACGGTAACGATTACGTCGCCGGGCTGAATGCCTGCGCCCATGATCGCGAATCGCAGAGCGTCGGTTCCGCTGCTGACGGCTACCGAGTGACTCGTGCTGCAGAATTCGGCAAAGGCCTTTTCAAAATTCTCCACCATCGGCCCGCCAATGAAACCGGCGGTGCGCAGGGTGTCGTGGAAAACCTTGGTCAGTTCCTGCTCCAGCTCGACGTGCGGAGTTACCAGATCCAGAAACGGAATATCATTCGGGCTGCCACTTCCATTGGCTGCGCTCACTTTCAGGGCCTCCACGGCGGATTCGATTTTGCGAAACACTTTCGCTGGATTTCCACCCACGATGCAATTTGCGGGGACGTCCTTGGTCACGACGCTGCCCGCGCCTACGATGGCGTTCTCGCCGATCGTGACGTTAGCCAGAATGGTGGCGCCCGTGCCGATGGACGCTCCGCTCTTAATGACTGTGCGCTCGACTTTCCAGTCGGCCTCGGTTTGCAACTGTCCGTTGGAGGTGGCGCGGGGATAGATGTCGTTGATGAACATCACCCCGTGGCCGATGAAAACGTTGTCCTCGATGGTCACGCCCTCGCAGATGAACGTGTGGCTGGAAATCTTGCACTGGCGGCCCACCAAGGCGTTCTTCTGAATTTCCACGAACGCTCCGATTTTAGTGTCGTCGCCGATCGCGCAGCCGTACAGGTTGATGAACTTGGAAAGCTTCACTCCCTTGCCGAGCTTTACGTCCGGGGCAATGCTGCAGTATTCGTTCACAGGCGCACCAATTCTCCTCTCTGCTTGATGGAGCGGTCAGCCGCTTCGAGCATGCGCACCACGCGCAGGCCCGCCTGGCCGTCATTGAATGGCGATTTGTCCTGCAGAATGCAGTCGGCGAAGTAATCCAGCTCCACGCGCAGCGCTTCCAGCTGTTCGAGCTGCGGAGCCCACATGTCTCCCGAGCGGTAGTTCACCAGCAACTCGCGCACTTTGTCGCCGGAAGTGATGTTGACGCCCTTGTCGTAGACGCGAATTTTCTCGTCGGCCACCAGATCGTTCCATACCAGCATTTTCTTCTGGCCGCCAATCATGGTCATTCTGATTTTACAGGTGAGAGCCAGTTTACGTTGATATGTGCGATGACGTTGTTCGGGAAGTAAATGGTCATGAAGGCGACGTCTTCGACGCCGTTCAGGTGGCACTCGCCGGTGGCCACGATGGCTTCGGGCTCGCCTTTGATCAGGTGGTCCATGATGGAGAGATCGTGCGGCGCCAGATCCCAGATCACACTGACGTCATGCTGAAAGAGGCCCAGGTTCACGCGCAGTGAATCGTAGTAGTACAGGTCGCCGAGCGCGCCGCTTTCGGTCAGCTCGCGAATCTTGCGCACCGCGCCGGTGAACAGGAAGGTGTGGTCCACCATGATCTTCAGGTTTTTGCGCGCCGCGAGTTCGATCAGTTCTTCGGCCTGCTGGAAGAGGAAGTGAACGGCTTCTCGACGAATACGTGCTTGCCGTTTTCGAGGGCGGTTTTGGCCAGCTTGTAGTGCGTCCAGACCGGAGTCACTATGGCGACGGCATCAATCTTGGGTGATTTCAAGATTTCGTCGGGATCGGTGGTGACCTGGAGGCTGGGATAGTTTTTCTTGGCCCGAGCGAGGGCGCTGGGATTCATGTCGCAAAGCATGTCCACGCAGGTGTGGTCCACGCCAAAAAGGTTCCGAACGACGTTCGGACCCCAATACCCGTAACCGATGACGCCGACTCGTATCATCTCTGTTTTTGCACCGTTGTGATAACCGTTTGAATGTCCGTTCGAACTACCATTCGAGCTGCCGTTATAGCTCATGAATTCTCCCGACCGTTTCCGGAGAGCCCTGTGGCGGCTCCGCCGTGGATGGACTGCGTACCTTCGATCCATTCCCGTTCTGCGGTTCGGGGGATCCAGGAACTCTTCCCATTTTCAGTTGCGCCTACGTCATTGCGGTCAGGTAAAGCGCTTCGGCGGTTGGTCGATTGAAATCGTTCTCGAATTCTCCGCTTCCACCCTCAGAGCTTTGCTTCACCGTACATTCACCCACAAAAAATCGATTTCGGATATGGAACTGCCGTTAGACATTCACAGCCTCAAGCTCGTGCATATCCTCGACCCCTTCGAGTGCCGCCGCCCGCATGCTTGCCAGGGGAGTGATTCGCGAGCGATCGATTTCCAGCGCCACTGACCTGCGCAGCAGCGTCACCGAAATGACCACGCGGTGGCTGCCCTTGAAACTGGTCAGGATTCCCTCCATCCCGTCCAGAACGTCGTTCTTGATGCGCACGCGTTCGCCGATCTCTACGTAGGGCCACGGCTCGATGTGAATGCCGGAGCGGACGGCGGCCTGAAGGGAGAGGATCTCGCTCTCTTCCACGGCAACCGGGGTTTTGCCTCGTCCGACCACCGAAATCACACCGGGCGTAATCAACACCGGAAGCCGGTTATGAACATCGAAACGGCAGAAAACGTATCCTGGGAATAAGGGCGACTCAACAACCTTGAAGCGATCCGACCATTTGCGCTTGGTCGTATAAGTGGGCACCAGCGTCTCCAGGCCCTTGCCACGCAGCAGACCTGCCGTGGTTCCCTCCCAGCGGGAGCGGATCTGCAGAGCGTACCAGCTCACGCTGCTGTTCGACTTGTTGTGGCTCATCACCTGATCAGCTCAATCGACTCGTGCCGCCGCATCCAACTGAGACCGTCGCGATCGTGCGCAAGCTACCGCCACAAATCCACAGCGCGGCTTCACTTACGCAATGGAGCAGTCGCAATCAGGCTTCCAAAGCGAAGTTCTACATGAGGATTGGTTCTTGAATCGAGAATACGTTCAACTTGCTAAAATTAAAGCACTTACTCACAAAAATGAACCCGCCAGTTTTTGCATCAGGTCCCCGAATTCCGAAAACGGAAGAATCGAAGAAAAGTCTTTCCCACAATGTCCGCGTCGGCTTGCCAAGGAGACCCCAAAATAGGTGTGTCCAAAGCTGGACTCGCGGTTCGCCTCCATCGTTTCGATAAGACCTTTATAATTTGTTGTTTAGAGCGAAGCGCAAGTTGCCCTCGTGCCACCGCCGAATACTTGGCCTGGGTTTGTTGCTTCCCAAAACTTCAGGGCACTTAACGGGTAAGAACCGGGCGGTTCACGCAGGAATCGTGCGAGCCAGGCCGGCCCGCCGGCCTGGCAAAGTCGGCGGAGAAGCTACGGAGTTGGTGCACGGTTGCAACGCTTGCGTTGAATCGGCGCTCTGGGTGCCACCAGACGTGACGGATGTGACCACGTAGTAGTAGGTCTCTCCGGCCTGCGCCCGTGGCGTCGACGTGAGAGTTCGCGGAAACAACGGTCGATCCAGTTTAGAGTAAGGACCGCCAGATACCTGGGAACGGTAGACGTCGTATCCCGCAACGGCGGACGAACTCGGAGATTCGAGTTAATGGCCACGAGGAGTGCAAACCGCTGTGCAGTTCCCGCGCCCGCGAGTGAGATGGTCATAGGCGAATTGGAAGCGTTGCTGGCAATCGTGACGCTGCCCGCTAGGCTCCCGGTCCCCGTAGTCCCCGGAGTGAACGTTCCCATCCAGCGTTGCGGACTGCCCAGGCGCCAGATTAACCCGGCTGAAACGCCAGCTGCGGAATAGCCGGTTCCCGGCGACCGTCACTTTGGACGCCGTAACGCTCGAATTGCCCGCATTCGTCAGCGTAACGCTCAATCGTCGCTCTTGCCGATGGTGATGGTCCCGAAATTCAAGCTGGAAGAGAGTGCATTGGTGAGAAGAGCCGTGGCTGCCGATTCCCGTGCCGCTGCGTGAAACCGTGTTCGGGGCGGTGGAGGCGTCGGTCATAACGCTAACGCTGCCCGACAAGGCACCGGCTGTCTTCGGCGTAAAAATAACATCAAATGTGGACTGGCCGCCCGCGGCGATAGTAAGTGGAAGAGTCATGCCGGAAACCGTCACGCCGGCAGCACTGGCGCTGGCCTTGGTGACCCGTCGAGCTGGACGTCCCGCTATTCGTTACGGTCACGGATTGCGACGCTGTAGAGCCCAGGCTCACGTTGCCAAACTTGATAGCCGCCGGCGCGCCCAAAATGGCTAGGGCTCCGGTCGGGCTGGAAGCGCTGGATGTGGTCTTGTTGGGGAGTCCGGTGATTCCCGGGTCGCCCAAAAGGAGAGGATCGCCATGAACAAGAGCAACAGAGCGGCAACTGGGATCGCCTTCGTGCCCGCGGATCGCGCGTGTTTTGCGCGCTTGGACTGAGACAGCTGGAATGATTCGTACGTGTATGAATTTTTCATCGCGGTCATTGTGGTGGGCGCTTAACACGAGGAATTACTGTTCGGAGGT
This sequence comes from uncultured Acidobacteriota bacterium, assembly GCA_963695945.1. Classification (GTDB taxonomy): domain Bacteria; phylum Acidobacteriota; class Terriglobia; order Acidiferrales; family UBA7541; genus Palsa-360. The sequence goes on from CAVOIX010000025.1 coordinate 53,309, forward strand.
ACATATAAAGGGCAGGTAGAAACCTGCACCAGGGCGCAGGTGGTTGCGGGGGTGCGGCGAGCTGCCGTCCTGTGCGCGGCTCGCCTGCAGTCCGCATCGCCCAATCAGAGCAATTAGGGAGCGGTTACAGAGACTTTCCGTCGAGAAGGCGCTCTCGGTGCCGCTGGCGTCCACGGACGTGACTACGTGGGGCTCGTCTCGGTCGCCTGGACGGTCGTGTCCGTGTAGGTCGTGGCGGGGACTAGCGAGGAGTTGACCTTGTTATACGGGCCGCCGCTCACCGAAGACCGGTAGACGTTGTAGCCAGAGACGGTTGACGTGCTGGCGGTCCAGGTGACGGTGACCGAGTGCGAAACCGGCTGCACTCCAGTACCGGATAGGGTCACCGAAGCCAGCGAGTCATGGTGGGAATACCCCCCACCGTGACACCGCCAGGCAGTGCTCCCGCCGAAGACGGCGCGAACGTTACGCTGAGCGTTGCGCTTTGTCCCGGAGTCAGTATCTCGCCCAGTTGCACGCCGCTGGCCGTGTAGCCGGTCCCGGAGAGCGACGCGCTCGAAATGGTGACGTTGCCGGTGCCGCCGGGGGTAGGGAGACCGGCAGAACGCTGCTGCTACCGATATTGACGCTCGCGAAGTTGAGGCTGGCCTGGCTGACATTGAGATCAAGGTGGCAGCTGCCGTTACGGTTCGCGTGGCGGCGTTGTTGGTAACTTTCCCGGCGCTGTTGCTGACGGTGACTGTGAATTGCGTGCCCGTTATCAGCGGAGGCCGCCCGCCGCAGTCGTATAAGAAGTCCCGGTCGCTCCGCTGATCGCCGCACCGCCTTTGTTCATTGGTACGTCAGCGTGCCCGTTCCTTGCCGCAGTTGGAAAAAGGTGGCCGTATGGCCAACTGCTACAGTCACTGGCTGCGCGGTAATCGCCGGCGGGCCATTGACGGTCAACGTGGCGGCGTTGCTGGTCACGCTGCCTGAGATGGACATGAGAGTAAGAGTAAAGGAAGCTCCATTGTCGGAGGCAACTGCAGCCAGAGTGGTATAGGAAGCCAACGTCGCGCCGCTGAATACGCACCGTCTTCTTCCACTAGTACGCAAGAGTGCCCGTACCCGACGCGGTGACGCTAAACGCTGCGGTTTGCCCGACGGAGACGGTTTGGCTCGCCGGCTGGCAGGAAATGACTGGCGGCGCGGTTACGTCAAGGTGGCGGAAGCGCTGGTGACGCTGCCAATGCTGCTCGTGACGGTCACGGAGAATTGCGCGGGCACTATCCGAAGACGTGGTAGCAGGTGTCGTATAGGAGGCCGTGGTCGCGCCAGCGATGACCGCGCCGTTCCTCTTCCATTGATAGCTGAGCGTTCCGGAACCGGAGGCGGTCACGCCGAAGAGGAACCGGGTAACGGCGGTCACGGTGCGGCTGGACGGTTGCGTCACGATGGATGGCGCCGCATTCACGGTGAGCGTGGCGGGGGGGCTGGTCGCCTCTGCTTACGGAGTCGCTTGCGCTCAGCGCTGGAATTGGGCACGGGGGTAGGAAGCGGGTTGTGGCTGGCGTTGTATAGGCCGCCGCTGTGGCCTCGCTGATCGCCGCGCCATTCTTGTTCCACTGATAAGTCAAAGTTCCGGTTCCCGTGGCAGTGACGTTAAACACCGCGGTTGGGCCGGCGCTCACCGAGCAACTGGCAGGCTGCGCAGTGATGGACGGCGGTACATTTACGGTCGGTGTTGCAGCGCTGGCTGGTCACGCTGGAGATGCTGTTGGTGACCGTGACGCTGAATTTCGAACCGCTATCCGATGAAGACGCCGCCGGAATCGTAAGCGGAGCGCGCTGTTGCACCGCTGATCGCCGCGCCCACTCCTAAACCATTGATAAGTGAACGGCGAGAGGTACCTGCAGCGGTAACGCCAAAGGTCGCGGGCTGACCCGCGGAGACCGTTGCGCTGGCTGGCTGCGCTGTAATGGAAGGCGCCGGCGCGCTTGCAGTGACTGTCAGAGTTGCGGCGCTCTCGTCACGCTGCTGCCGCCATCGGTCACGACCACTGTAAACACCGAGCCGCTGTCCGCGTTCGTCATAGCGGAAGTCGTGAGACTGACGTCGCGCCGGTGACCGCCGCGCCGTTCTTCTCTGGTAGGTGAGGGTTCGGGCCCGGTTGCGGTAATGGCGAACGTCGCGGCAGACCCAATTTTTACGCTCTGGCTTTCCGGCTGCGTGGTCGGCGAGTCCCGCCGCTCCCGTCCCGCTGAGGTTTCCGTTAGCGCAGAATTCGTCGCATCGCTGGTAGTGGAGATGCTTCCGGGAGACGGAGCCCGAGGCCTTGGGGGCAAATTGAACCTGGAAAGATTGATTCTGTCCGGCTGCGATGGCAACCGGTGATATTCCCCGCGACACTGTTCCCTCGGATGCGGAAGTCGAACTGGACTTCGAACCGGGTGTTGATGCGCCCGTCAGGCCGACGCAGCCGGAAATCGACAGGAGCGCGGCAAGAGCAAGAATCAGGGCGAAAAGGCCGAGCGGCGCCCGGCGATTTGGAGTTGCGTGAAAGTGGAGAGCAAAATTTGTATGTGAATTCATGACAAAGGGAGAGTAGGTTTCGCACGTAAACACCTCTACTGGTCCGCCGAACAAACGTGGGACAGGCTCAAACAGCCTTACGCCGGAACATTCGGGCAAATGTCCCGCTCGGCCCTGGTACAGTTCACGGGCAAGTGCGGAGTGAGGTTGATCAGGACGCTCGCAAGTAAGAATGACGCGGCTTCGAAGGAACCGCGCGCAAGCGGTCTGCGGAACACAGGCGCGGCGCTGTGCTAAACTCAAGTATGTTGGGGACGAAATCCAATCCTGAAATCATGACACCTCAGGGTCTTCCGCTTCAGCCAGCCTGCCTAAGATGGTCAAATCGAATTTTGATTCTTTCCGTGCTGGGGATTATTTATCTCACCCTGTTTCCATTTCAGATTCACTTCGGATTCCCGCACCCGTACCATGGCTCCGCCTTTTTTTGGGCGATTCGTCAAAGAATCTGCGGCGCATGGATTTTTTTCTGAATGTTCTCTTGTTTGTGCCCTTCGGATTTGGGGCTGCCGCCCAGATGTGCAAACGCGGCGGCCTAGTGCGGGCTTCGGCCCTGCTGGCGCTGGTGGCCGGGGCTTTCACCACCTATACGGTGGAACTGCTGCAGCTCTCAATTCCGGCCGCGATTCGGGCTGGGAAGACGTGATCTCCAATACGATGGAGTCGGTCGTGGGCTTTCTGCTGTTCGCAATTGCCCGGCGGCGCCATCCTCCCAACAGCGTCACGCTACGCTGACTCCTTCGAAACTGGATCACACCGGGGAGAATGGCGCTGCCGCCGGTCATTTATTTCGCGCTGAGTTTTAGTCGGTCCGTCGTGCTGCAAAGGGCAACCCGCCTCAGCAACTGGGATCCGCGGTGCTCACTCAATGTCGGCAATGATGCTGACGGCCAGAAGCCGTGGCCGGGTCACGTCCTTCTTTTGCAGATCGGGAATCGCGCGATTGGCGAGCAAGTTGTGGGAACAATTATCAAGGGGAATTCTGAGACGCGAAAGCGGAGGCGGACGCGGACTTACTCGGCTGTACGATGACGGGCGCGCCCCCCTACCAGGACCAAAGAGCTTTTTTGCCGGCTCTGGACCAGGCTTCGCTTCAACCGCAACTGGCTAGCGCGCACGCGAAGGAATCGGATGCCCGGTTATGGCTACGCACGTCACTTCCGGTTGAAAAGCTTACCCGAGCGATTAAGAAGTCCAACCAGTTCACTATCCATATCGTTTGCACACCGCCGGACACGAAAGACGCGGCTGGCCGCATCATTTCGCTCTCGCAATCGTCCACCAATATCAATGTTCATTTGCGGCAGGAGGGAACGAGTCTGGTGTTGTTTTTTCGCAACCCGCTGACAGAAACCGGTTCGATGCTGGCCTGGACCGTGCACGACGCATTGGCGCCCGGAAAAGTACGGGACATTGTGGCGACGTATGACGGCTCGGACGCGCTCATTTATCTTGATGGGCGCCGCGTTTCGCGAATCTACCGCCTGAGTCCCGGAGCAACGCTGCTGCACAAATTTTCGTTAATCAAGACCGCGGATCTGGATGGAGCCGTCATCGAGTTTGAGACGCTGATCTTCCTGCCGGCGGGATTGCTGATCGGTTTCGGCAAGCCGCCATGTGGCCTCGTGGAAAAACCTCCTCTGCCTGGATGATCGCGCTCGGTCTGCTGGTTCCGGCAGTTCTGATGGAGATTCTTCTGGTCCAAGTGAGTGGACGCCGGGTGTGGCTTGGGAATATTGCGTTCTCGTTTGTGTTCGCACTGGCAGGAACGCTGCTGATGAACGCCGACTGGACTCACTTCAAAAAGCTCGGCCAGCAGCCGGAGACCTAACACAAAAAGCCGCGATCAGCTGGAAGCCGCCACGGTCATTCCCCATCGGTCCCGAATTGAGGCGTCAAGTTTTCGAAACAAAATACTATCGACGATATAGCCGAGCAGCGCGATCAAAACCATGACAGCCACCACCAGATTGATATCGTTCAAGTCGCGACCGGTCATCAACAGTTGCCCCAGACCCAGGGAAATATAGATCATTTCACCGGTGATCAAGGAGCGCCACGCAAATGCCCATCCCTGCCGCAGTCCGTCTAGCAAGTAAGGAAGGCTCGCGGGCAGCATCACATGCCAGAATAACTGAGGGCCTTTCGCGCCCAAATTGAGCGGCCATAGAATGATGCGCGGCACGTTGTCGAATCCCGCCTTGGTGGCCTGCGTAACCGCCAGCAGGGAACCGGTAATGGTGACGAAAATAATGGCCGTTTCGCTTAACCCAAACCAAAGCAGCGCGATGGGCACCCAGCAGGCGCTCGGCAGGCTCTGCAGGCCCAGGATGACGCGGCCCAGCGTGTCGTCCAAAAATTTGTTGGAGGCGAAAACCATGCCCAGCATGATTCCCAGCACCACGGAAATGAGTAGCCGATCACTACGCGCCGCAAGCTGACGCCAATGGCGATCCGCAGGCTGTGATCCTTAAATCCGTCGTAGAATGATTGCGCAACTCCTTGAGGCGTGGGAAATAGGTAGGGCGGCCAGATTTCGGCGAGGCCAGGCCTCCCAAACCACGAGCACCCCGGCGGCAAAAATAATTTGATTAACGCTTTTCTTCACGGGAATACTCCGCGTTAAAGGAACGGTCGATCTCTTCCCCAATTGCCCCAGAATTTCCTTGGACATATAGGCTACCTCGGAATCCTCGACGTGCCGTGGACGCTGCAGATTCACCTGAAATTCATTTTTGATTCGCCCCGGACGAAAACTCATCAGCAGCACGCGATCGCCCAGGCGGGCGGCTTCGCGGACGTTGTGGGTGACGAAGACGATCGTCTGGCGGTTTCTTTCCAGATACGCTCCAGATCGCCGTAGAGCTGTCGCGCGTCTGGGCGTCGAGCGCGGCAAAGGGCTCGTCCATCAGCAGAATTTTGGGACGCAACGTGAGCGAGCGCGCCAGGGCCACGCCTGCTTCATGCCGCCGGAAAGCTCGTGGAGATAATGATCCTCAAAATGGGAAAGGTGCACCATGCGTAAAAAGACCCGCGATCGATCGCGCGGCGCTCCTCTTTCGATACCTTCGCAATCTTTAATCCGAACTCCACATTTTGGCGCACCGTCAGCCACGGGAAACAGCCCCAGTTCCTGAAACAGCAGGATTCTGTCCGTTCCGGGACCCTGGACTGGTTTGTCGTCCACGATGATTTCGCCCGTCGTGGGACGGTCCAGCCCCGCTAGCAAATGCAGCAAGGTCGATTTGCCGCATCCGGACGGCCCGACGATGCACACAAATTCGCCCTGGTCGATCTCCAGATCTGATGTTTTGCAATGCCCGTGTGGAGGAGCCGCGCGAATCGGTATAACTCCGAAAAACGCCGTTAAAAACGATGCTCTCTTTCTCGGAGCGCGGGAGCGGTAACTTGGCGGCATAACATCGACCGGGGAATTTTTTCGCCGGATTTCGCGCGTTTCCGGCAGCTCTTCGTCTTCAAAAGGCAGCACTCGCCCCCCGGAAATCGAACGATTAATTAGGTCCAGAACGTAATTTGTCATTGTACTGGGCTCACCTTCTTTTCGCGAAGCACTTCATTGAGCAATGTGAGATCGAAGAGTTTCGTAAGATCGGGCTGCGTGGCGGCCCAGGAACCCTTCCTCAAAAGCCTGCTGCGTGGATTTCAATGAGTGACTGACGCGAATTGGATCATAGGTCACTTGCCATCCTGGGAAAAGGCGTCATCAAGCACCGCCGGCGCGTAGCGGTTTGCCGGTCTCCTTCTGTAAGCTGTTGGTTGATGAGTTTGCTTCGCTTGGTGCGGGGTTTTTGGTGATCCAGTCGGTCAACTCGACATGTGCGCGCAGGAAATTTTTGACGATGTCAGGATGCTGCTGCAGAAATTTCGGACGGACAATTAAATCGGTGATGACAAACTCACTATTCGGCCACAGGTCGCGCTCATCGAGGAAAATCCGGCCGCCCGCCTCATGCACCAGACGCGCCGCCCATGGTTCGGGAGCCCAGGCCGCGTCCAGCTGACCTTTCAAAAACAGCGTGAACTGATCGGCATTGGTGATAGAGGGAGAATTTGAACGTCGCCGCCCTTTTCCCGCGGCTTCATGCCGTTGGCTCGCAGCCATGCTCGCAGCGCTACGTCCTGCGAATTGCCTTGCTGTGGCGTGGCGATTTTTTTGCCGTGAAAATCCGCGGCCTTCTGAATTCCCGACGCCTGCCGCACCACCAGTGAAGCGCCGCCGCTCGCGGCTCCGGCAATCACGCGCACCGCATCGCCCTGGAACGAACGTAGCCGGTCACGGTAGGATTCGGGCCGACATAGGTTAGATCGATGGCATTGGCGAAAAGTGCTTCGATCGCTGACGGTCCGGCATTGAATGCCTTCCATTCAATCTGGACACCTGGCCCGAGGGCCTTCTCAAACTGGCCGCCCGCGCGTCCAACAAGGGCCTGGGCGTGCGTAATATTCGTGAAGTATCCGACGCGAATGACAATCGGCTTGGCGGACGCCGTGGCGGGAGCTTGCGACAAAAAACACGACGCCGAGCAAGGCACACAAGGAGCAAGCTCGTCCAGACCAGAACTCACAAGCCGCAGGGACCGAGTTTGGGGGACTTTTCGCATCACCACTTATCCAACATTCTTCTCCGCCGTTTCGAGTTCGCCGTCCGCAATCGCGGACGCCATAAAATAAAAAATCCCCACCGCGGTTTGATTCCGGCGGTGGGTTTCTAGAATTGCTCGCTATGATTCTATTCTAGAGGATATAGCTCCCGGCGCCAGCGGAAGACGCAGCCATACAGCAGGTACAACAGAGGCAGGCCTGCTTGGTCTTCTAAGACGTAGAGAATCACGAGATTAGGGTACTGAAGCAGGGGTACGAAGTCAATGCATCATTCGCGGGAGGGGTGAATTCGCTGCCGCTAAATATGGAGGCGCGGGGCGGGATCGAACCGCCGATAAAGGTTTTGCAGACCTTTGCCTTACCACTTGGCGACCGCGCCTCAGAGGCGAAGCTATTTTACCAGATTGAATCCTCGCAGTGCTGCATTGAGCGAACGCTGTTTTAGCTTCAAGTTCTCGCCGGACGCTCGCTGACTCCCCGGGTTGCTGAAGACCCGAGCTACAACGTGAAGTAGCCAGTGTAGCTCGCCTTTTCAAAGGCGGGGGTTTTCTGAATCGCCGCCAAGATCGGCGTCCCGCAGGCAAGATCCCTACCACGCTAATTTCAGCCCGAACTGTACTTGCCGCGAACTGGTGGCAGTGGACGTAATGACGCCCGCCGTTGCCGACGGCAGCACGGTGGTCGCCGACGTGAACACCACCGGATTGGGATTTGTTGAAATTGGTGCGATTGAAAATGTTGAATAGTTCCGCGCGGAGCTGGAGATTGAATCGCTCGGTGAACAAGAATTTCTTTGCTACGGAGACATCCGTTTCCGCAAGCCCGGGCCCTTGCAGAAAATTGCGAGGCGCGTTGCCGTAGGTGTTGGGCAGCGGCTGGAGCCAGACGGCCGGATTCGCCAGAGTGGACGTCGGATCGTAATAGATCCTGCGGGTAGCCCGCTGGGCACGTGCTGTGGGGCAGATCGTCGGAATCGGAGTGTTCGCGTCGAGCGAAAGCAGTTCGTGGTAACCGTGCGACCCCACATACCCCACTGCCAAAGATGTGTAGGGTGCGATCGGCTGCTCGATTTTCAACGGTAAGATTCCACGGTGGGTGTCTCAGAGTCGGGCTACTACGCCGCTCGGAGAGATAAGTTGCGTCGGAAGGAAGCTGGCGCCTCCCGGCACATATGACTGGACGGCGGCAATGTCGCTCGCGAGCGATTTGCTCTTGATGGCGAATACCGTATTGAAAGGTCGGGTTCTGATCCAGGCGATAGCTGAGCGCGTCCAGCAGAGCGTAATAAGTGCCGAAGCCCGCGCGAATGACCGTCTTGCTAAAAGGAGCCCACGCAATTCCGATGCGCGGCGCGGGGAGAAACCCAGCATTGTTACTGCTGAAGGGCGAGCTGCCGATCAGCGGCTGCGCGCAATTACGCCGTTGTTGAATACATAATTGGAGGCGCGATTCTCCGCTTCGTTCCAGCCATTGGTAAATTCCCCTCGAAATCCCACCCGAAGTTCGAGTTTTGAATTGAGCTTGATCGTGTCGTCCGCATACGCCGCGCCTTCCAGTGAGCGCCAGCATCGGAGTGAGGTGGGCGCTGCGGTGAATGTAGAGACAGTGCCTTGGAGGAAGATTTGCAGGTTGAGAACGAAGCTTGTCCCCATTGGTCCTGGACCAGCACATCGTTCGATTGCAGCCGTTCGAACCAGGCGCCAAAACTGAACTGGTGCCTGCCGTGGGTTAGATCACCTGATCCTCGGCGGTGAACAAATTGCGTGCAGCCGTGAGATTGCTCCCCGCATTGGCGCCCGCGGTAGTGATTTGCGAGGCGCCATTGAGGGTAGTGCCGCCTCCCACAACCACTGCTCCCGTGGGTTTGCCCGGAACAAATGAAGGCAGACCGGCGAGTGACGATGGAAGGTAACCGTGTGAAATAAAAATCCGCCGCGGGAAAACCGAAAGTGGCTCTGTTGACGAGCGACGGCGAAAAGATGTGCGTTTCGCTCAAACTGGCCACCTGCTCGCGCAAGGTGACGATATACGAGGCTAGAGGGATCGGGGGTCGGCGATGTCGCGTAGCTGTCGTCGATGGTGTAGACGCCCGCAAGAGAATCGGTGTCCGAGAAGTTGTGGTCAAGCCGCGCCGTTCCAAAATCCTCGCGGATCCGCTGCACTGGATTGCTGAATGATTCCGCGATTCCCGTGGGCAGGCCACCGGAAGTGAGCAGCTCTTGCTGCGGCGCCGGCCACAGTGCAAACAACGGCGCAACAACTGAAGCGACGCCAACGTTTGTTAGTGGGGTGGTCGCTGTGCAATTCACGGGAACCGTGGTGAGCCCGCTGCAGGGCAAAAGCCCCTTGCGCGCGTTGGCATGGGCACAAAGGTCACATCGCTGAGGCCCAGATTTTGCCGAAATCTTTAATTTCCGAACAGGAACGTCTTGTCTTGGGATCGGGCCGCCAAGGAGCGCCGAATTCGTCTGGTTAAATTGGGAATATCCCCCGATAACGAAATAGTTGCGCATCGAAAGCGCTGTTGGGAAGGAATTCGTACGCGTTCCCGTGCACTTGATTAGAGCCCGACTGCGTGACGATGTTGATTTGCGCGCCGGGACGCTTGCCGTAAGCCGCACCGTAAGTGTCCGTAACTACCGCAAATTCGCGCACCGCGTCCACGCCCAGCAGTTGACCGCTCGCGCCGCCCGGCGTCACATTAATTTCCGATGCTCCGGTGAATTCCACGCCGTTCAGTAGATAGAGATTTTCCTGCGGCCGGCGCCCGAAACCGAAACATATTGCCAATCACCGAATTGGACGTGCCCGTTCCGCCAGAGCGCTGCGAGGTGTAGTTCACGATTCCGGGGTTCAACGTGAGCAGCTGATCGTAGCTGCGGCCATTGAGTGGAAGTTCCTTCACCTGCCGCTCGCCGCGTCGAAGTCGCTGTTGCCATACTCGGCACCCGGATTGTTGGCGTTCTGCGGGAGCAGTCCGAAACGATTCAGGGAACCGTTGTCGAGACCGTGAGTGTAGGTGTACCCGGCAGTGAAGGAAACCCCGTGTGACATCCTCTTGGTCAAGGTCGCCTGCATGCTGTTGTAGTTCGAATGGGTGTCATTCGTCATCATGTTGATATAGCTGAAGTACGGAAATTGCGCCCCATACGGACGGGCGCCACTTCCATCAGCTGTCGGAGCTTGTGCATTGATGTCAGCAAAACCTGTCAAACGTGTTTGCGGTTTCCGACATAACCAAGCTCCAACGACATGTTGTTGCCAAAAGCGTGCGTGACGCCAAGGCTGTAATTCATGACATAGGGAGTTTTGAGGTTCGGGTCCACTCCCATCAGGGCGCACTGACCAGGGTCTCGTCCAAACGCCGGGTTGCCAGGCGTTACGTGATCACCGCAGGTAAGCGTGGCGCTCTTGGGGAAAACCGTTGGTCGGGCCGGATCCGCAGCCGCTGCCGGGAATCGAAATCGAGGAATCCCAGCACAGTTGGCTGTTGTTGTAGGCATTGGCGGCGACGGCGATCGAGCCGGTACCGTTAATGACCGTCGGGGCAGTCCCAGTAACAGGGCGTTAGGCACGACCCAGTGCATGTGAAGAATTGGGCGGCTGTGGGATTTGCTGCCAAGCTAACCGAAGAGGAGTTCTGGAATTGGTTTTGGTTCATCCACTCGACCGCCGTGAAGGAGGAGTACATGACGCTTGCTCCGCCGCGTACCACTGTCGTCCCTTTGCCGTTCATGTCATAGGCGAAACCCTAAGCGCGGCGAGAAGTTCCCGCGATTCGGATTCCACAACGAATCATTTCCCGGCGTACCTTGCTGGACAAGGCCCGTCGTGGAATTCGGATCGAAGTTTGCCCAGAGGTTGCCTTGCGTCTCTTTAATGGGAGAAGCGTATTCATAACGGACACCCCCAAATTGATTGTAAATTTTGGGGCCAATCGCCAATCATCCTGTACGAAGCCGCAGTAAGTGTTAAACATCGGGCGGGTAGATCACTGACTGAGGCCTTTCCAGCCTTACCGCTTCCTGGGAAGGTAATCCCTGGAAAAAGCCGGCCAGATCGGGGAAATTAATTCGCCCCCGGCCATAGTCCGGAATATAGAATCGGCCTCGATGTACGTCAACTCGGCACCGAACTTCAGACTATGCTTTCCCCGCCAATCAGGAAAAACCATCCTCGAACGTCCCAATACGGGTTAGGAAATAGACTGCCGCCGGTGCCAAGTACCGTAAAGGGCAAGCCACCGATTTCGACGGTAGGCAGTCCGGAACGGTCAGGCCCGTATTCAGACCGGAGATTTTCGAGCCCGGCATCGCCGCTGGTCGTGAGGAACGACATCCGGTTGTAACCAAACCCAACTCGTTCACCATGTTCGAATTCGGCATGTAATCCCAAGCTCCCGAAGTGGTCCAATTAATATAAAACCGTTCGAAAAGGCTTGGTTGATAAAACCACGGTCTTCGCCATTTCCGACGTACCTGCCAACCACCAACAGACCGTTGAACGTGTTCTTGTCGTTGATGTGGTAGTCGATCTTCCCGACACGTTGTTACTGTTGTTCATCTTGGGGATCGTGCTGACGTACCGGTGTTATTCGATGGGTTGCTGGATACAAACTCGCCGGTGCAGGTGGCCATGCATTTGGTTTCACCCCGGTAACCGTGCAACCGGCCAATGATTCGCTCCCCGGGCTCGCTGTTCCTCCGCCATTGATAACGGACTCGAGCGCCGCCGCGAAGTTGTTCGAGACATCGCCATCCGAAGGCCCAGTTTCCGGAACGCCTGATGCCGAACACATTACCGATCAGGTCGTGCAATCCTTCGTAGTTGCCGAAGAAGAAGAGCTTGTCCTTCATGATCGGTCCACCCACGGAACCGCCGAACTGCTTCAATTGAGTCGGTGGCTTGTCGGAGCTGGTCACCGGGCAGGTTCCACCTCGCTGAGGGGCCGGGTTGAAAAAGTTGCGCGCATCCCAGAGGAACAGCGGTAAAACCCGTAAGCCGATCCGTGAATCTGGTTCGTGCCGGACTTGATACCGACGTTGACGACGGCGCCGGGCTTCCAGCCGTATTCGGCCTTGGGGTTCTCCATGGTGTTGAATTCCTGAATGGCGTCGATCGGCAGGATGGTCGCCGCGTCGGTGATCGGGCTGGACATTCCAGCTATCGGGCGGGCGTCAAAAAAGTTCGGATTGATGATGCCGTCAACCATCCAGAGCGATTCGTCGGGGAACGCTATTGGTGCTCTGGGTCCAGGGTCCGCCGCCGGCTTGAGTCATGACGCCGGGGCGAAGACCAAGAGGTTCTGATAGTTGCGGCCATTCAAAGGCATGTCAACAATGTCGGCGTTGTCGAGCGTGCCGCCCAGGGTGGCGTTGGTCGTTTCCACCAGGGGAACGGCTTCGGTAACCGTCACGGTCTGTTCCTGCTCGCCGGGTTGAATCGTCAGGTCCACCCGAATTTCCTTACCGACGCCAACATGAAGCTCTGGCGCTCCAGCCTCTTAAAGCCTTTGGCTTCGGCGCGAACCGTGTAGTTCCCGGGCGTCAGGTTAGGGGCGTTATATTCTCCCGCATCATCCGTGGTAAGCGTTCGAGAAATGCCGCGAGCGCCGTCGAGGACGGTAACCGTTGCGCCTGACACAGCGCCGCCGCTCGCGTCCGTCACCGTTCCCATAATTCGTCCGGGGTTGCCTTGCGAAAAGGACGGACACAAAGCAAGAAGCACACCCAGGTGATCGTCAGAGATCTTGAACATGTCATATACCACTCGCCGAAGGCACCCCGCCAGGCGATTTTGCAGATCTCATTTCGACCTCTCGTTTAATTGGATTCAATCCTGATTCCGTGACCCGACCCACCCCTTGACTCAAGCCCCTTGTCAAGCCGATAGTAGACGAATGGGGAAAAACCTCGATCCCTCTCACGAATGCCAAACAATCAGGCAGGCAGAAGCTTGGTGGGTTGCATCTCACGCCGAATGTTTTAGGATGGACAAAATAAGTCGTTTCGGTGAAAATTTTCGGTCAGTATAGTTGCGTACTACATACGAAAAAATAAATATAGACAGCACCCGACCACACTGGTGGGGGGCAAAGTATTCTAAAGCTTAGGTCAAGTCAAGGGATAATTACTGGGGATGTGAGGCATAGGGCCCAACCGCAGGACGAACTGCCTCAGGCGTAGCGCAGACTTCCCTAGAATTTTGTCCCCAAGGACTAAAGCGCTCGGCTACTCAGCTCAAACCGCTTACATTTGCCGGCGGAGGACGGATCTGGAAGATGGAGCCGCGTCCCGGAGAGCTTTGCACCTCGATGGCCCCCGCGTGGACTTCGGCAATCCAGCGCCCGATGGACAGTCCGAGGCCGACACCCCCCATTTCGCGGGTGCGCGCCTTATCCGCGCGGTAAAAGCGCTCAAACACGTTTGGCAAGTCGCCCGCGGCGATACCGATTCCCGTGTCGCGACCTGCGCCACCGCATAGCCGTATTTTTTTCCAGCGAGACTTCCACCTGCCCGTTCGCGGGAGTGTATTTAACCGCGTTATCGATCAGGATGAGAAACAGCCGCCGTAGCGAAGTGGCGTCCCCCTGAATCCACATGGAGCCGCCGGGGATTTGCTCCTGAAACGCGATCTGCTTGGCTTCGGCCAGGGCGCTGCCTTGATGGCAGGCCTCGCGCAAAACCTCAGCCACGTTAGTGGCGCTGAAATGCAACGTTTCCGCGCCGGAGTCGGCCCTTGCCAGGAACATCAGTTGCTCGATCAGTCTTGAAGTTTTTTCCAGTTCGGAGAGCACTTCGCCGATGACGTCCCGGTATTCTTCCGGGGAGCGCGCTTTGCGCAACGAAAGCTCCGCGCGGGTTCGCATCACGGCCACGGGCGTGCGCAATTCGTGAGAGGCGTCGGCCGTGAATTGCGTGATTTTCTTGAACGCCGCCTCCAGACGATCGAGCATGCCGTTGAGTGTTTCCGACAACCGCTGCAACTCATCGCGCGTATGCGGCAAGATCAGACGGCTCGATAAATTTTGCGCGCTGATGCGTTCTCGCCGTGCTCGCGATCTGGTCCACAGGGGCGAGTGCCCGGGTGCTGATCCAGTAGCCGCCGGCCGCCGCGCACAAAAGGAGCAACGGAATGGAAATAAAAAGGAGCAGCGCGAAATGATACAGGGCTTCGTAGAAATCGTCCATCTCAAACGCGGATTGGATCAGTAGGACTCTCCCCCCGACATTCACTTTCAGGTCCCAAATGCGCAGCGGAACATCCCTTCCCACAAATCGGTGGCTATCTTCGGGTGGGTGGTTAGGCGGGGAACTCCGTAATCGCTCATCACCGTGGACCGATATAGCCAGTTCCCCTGGTCGTCAGAGACCTGCAATAGGGCTCCACCCGCTCGCAGTTCGGTGTGCTCGCGAAGACCTTCGGGCAAGGCCTCTCTCGCGCCGCGCTGAATCGTGCCTCGATGAGCTGGTGGACGCCTCGGCGCGGATTTGTAGCTCCTCGTCCACCGTCTGCCGAATACTGTGACGCATGTCGAGATACGCGCTCACGCCAAAGGCGGACAACACCACGGCGAGTATCGCGAAGTACCAGGCGGTCAGGCGAAGACGAATGGGAAAAGTTACCATGATTTTCGTAGATCTCGAAATCGAATGGTGTAGCCCGTTCCTCGAACGGTCTGAATCAACTTCACCTTATGGTCCCGATCCACTTTGCTGCGCAACAGGCTGATAAAAGCATCCAGCGTATTTTCTTCCACGTCGTCGTTGGAGTCCCAAACCGAAGAACAATCGTATTTCTGGCACCGCACGGCCCGCGCGCCGCATCAGAAATTCCAGCAGACGAAATTCCGTGCGGCTCAGGAGATTTCCTCTCCGGCGCGCGTGACCCGATGGGAGGCCGGATTCAATACCAGATCCCCGACCTGCAGAAGCGTGGGACGCGGGGCCGAACCGCGCCGCGACACCGCGCGAAGGCGGGCGAGAAATTCCTCAAACGAAAACGGCTTCTTCATATAATCGTCGGCGCCGATGTCCAGCCCTTTGACTACATCCGGCACGGTGTCGCGCGCTGTCAGAACCAGGATCGGCGTTTTGTTTCCGCTCTTTGCGCAGACGCCGCGCAACTTCAAATCCATCGATTCCAGGCAGCATCAGGTCCAGGACCACGGCGTCGTATTCGAGAGCCTGCGCCATTTCGACAGCGTCGCGGCCGTCAAATGCCAGGCTGACGGAATGGTTCTCCTCCTCCAGCCCTTTTTCAGCAGCTCGGCCATCTTTTTCTCATCTTCGACGATCAGAACATGCATTGATGGAACCACTCCTATCAAAGCACAACAACCTGAAAATGTACTGAATGGATTCCCTCTTCAATTTTAGGCTGTTCCCATCGCCGTGGGAAGCAGCGCGTTGGGGCCAGTCGGTCAGGCGGCACTGTCCCGGCGCAGGCTTCCGACTCCAAGGTCTTCATCTGCCGTTCAGATCAATTTGATATTCTTCAGGTGCATATGAGCGCTCGGACTTCCAGCCGGAAGGATCCATGAATCGGTGGAAATCATTTTCCGTGGCGGTGATCGTCCTGGCTGCTCTGACGATGCTTTACTTTGTGTCCGTGGTCCATCGAGGTTTCAGCGCCAAGGATCAGCCCTCTGCCGCCGAGACACTGCTGGCACGCGGCGCTCGCGATCTGGGCATTCCGTCGGCGGCTCGAAATGAAAAGGTCCCGCTGTCCGCCACTCCCTCTGTGCTGGATGAGGCGCGGAAGAATTTCACCGCCCATTGCGCGGGCTGCCACGGCAAGGACGGCGATGGCCGGTCGGGGATCGGCCCAAACCTCTATCCCAGGGCTCCCGACTTGCGCCGCCCCGAAACTCAAAAGCTCAGCGACGGCGAACTCCACTACATCATACAGAACGGCGTGCGGCTTACCGGCATGCCCGCTCTCGGGAATCCGCACGCCAGCCAGGACCATACCAGCGCGTGGCAACTGGTGCTTTATATTCGTTCCATCGCGGCGAGTACACCGAAGGAATCCGCGAAAAAAAACGACAACGCCAACTCGGCGCACTACGTGGGTTCCGCAGCCTGCCAGAAATGCCACGCCGAGATTTACGGACGCTGGAAAAAACTCCCATGGCCAACGTCGTGCGCGACCCACGGGAATATCCGGACGCGATCATTCCTGATCTAGCGACCAATCATGTGAGTCCGCCATTCACAAAAGAGCAGGTTGCTTTCGTCTACGGCAGCATCTGGAGCAGCGGTGTTATTTCACTAAAATCGGCGATGATTATTTCCCGGAACCCGCGCAATGGGATATCACCAACAAAG
>CAVOIX010000026.1:0-12401 GCA_963695945.1 uncultured Acidobacteriota bacterium
TCGACGCCCTGGCGCCAAAATTCGGCGCTGATCATCTCGGTTCCGACATCTACCAGCGGATTCTCAGTCAGCTCTTGCGCGAAATTGACAATCTGCGTGACGTAAAAGGCGTGCTCCTGCTGGCGGCCACGAACCGTCCCGAGCGCGTCGAGCCTGCACTCTTGCGCAGCGGCAGATTTGACTATATCCTTCCGTTCGCGAAACCGGGCGCGGCGGACAGGGCTGAGATTTTGCGGCTATGCAGCCGTCGCGTGCCGCTGGCGGCGGACGTCGATCTGGAGGAGTTCGCCACCCGCCTGGAAGGCTCCACGGGAGCCGATATCGAAAGCCTGTGCAAGAAGGCCACGCTGCTGGCGATCGCGAAACATCAGGAAGGCAAACAGGCCGCTGCTTTCGTTGTTCGCCGAGGCGATTTTCAATCCGTCCTGGATTCCCATCGCGGCGGTCCCACGCCGTTGAAAGATCCGAACCGGCCAGGCAATACCGGGGAATTTACGCTGGCGGCGCATATTCATCTGGATGACAAAGAGGGGCGATCATGAGCTACACAGAGCTTACCGTTTGGACCCGCGGCATCATCATGGACAAGGAAGGCCGCGACATCGTGAACTCCGTCGGCGCTTCGGCCCGCATCGAGGGCAAGTTTTCGCAGTCGATGGAGAACTACGTTGACAACCCGGACCGCACCAACGCCCCCACGCGCAAGTACTGCCGCGTGAGCGACAGCGAAATCGAAAACGCGCTGACCTATGAGAACGAACATCCCAACATCGTCGTGCTCGTGGAAGGCACGATGGTCAAGGGCTGGGATTACATGCGCGGAATGCCGCCGGGCGGCACCCTGGTGATCAACACGCACTACACTCCGGAGTACATGATCCGCTTTGTCCCCGGCGCCGAGCGACTCTCGCAGTTGGTTTGCGTGGACGCCGCCAAGCTGGCCGATCACAAGTGGCTGTACTACCGGTTGGGCGAACTCGGTCTCGACCGTCTCTCAACCGAAGGCGCCGCCGAACGAAGCAAAGCAGTGGCGCCGGATATCGCGGCTCCCCTGATCGCCGCGGTGGTGAAGTCCACGGGCATCGTTAAGCTGGAAACCATTGAACCAATGATTGCGAACAAGGCGGCATTCCATGCGGCGCTGAAGGAATTGCACATCATGCCGCTGAAACCGGTGACTGCGTAAAAATTTTACGAGTGCGGGATTCGTGCTCCATGAAGAGCCCGCGGAAAAAGGATCAAACATGTCGACCAAAGGTACACACATCCCTGACTGGCTTAACGTGCCGTTCGCCGGAATCACGCCGGCTCCGTCACAGGAAAAGGGCCAGGATCTTTTCCCGACAGGCAACTGGCGCGCGATTCGGCCGGTCTACCGGGACAAGCTGCCGCCCTGCAACAATGCTTGCGGCACAAATGAAAAGATTCAGGGTTATCTCGACCTGGTGAAGCGCGGAAAATATCTGGACGCCTACGCGCTGATCAAGGAAGACATGCCGTTCCCGTCCGTTACCGGACGCGTGTGTTACCACCCGTGCGAGCAGGCCTGTAATCGCGGCCAGTACGACGAAGCGATTTCGATCCGCGCGGTCGAGCGGTTTCTGGGCGATCTTGGACAAGCCCTGAACCGTGACGTGGTGAAGGCCGGAAAGCCCAACGGCAAGAAAGTGGCCGTGATCGGATCAGGCCCTGCGGGCCACAGCGCCGCCTACCAACTGGCGCGCTTGGGCTACAAGGTGACCATTCTCGAACGGTCCCCGAAAGCCGGCGGCTTGAATCGCGGCGGAATTCCTGACTGGGTTCTGCCGCAAGCGGTGCTTGATCGTGAGATCGAACGCCTGGTCGAACTTGGCATCGAGATCAAGACCAACGTGGAAGTCGGCAAAGACATCACCCTCGCTGATTTGAAAAAGAATTATGACGCCGCCGTGTTCTGCGTGGGCCTCACCGAATCCAACAGCGCGCGGGCCGAAGGCGAAGACAAGCCCGGCGTGATCTTTGGTCTGCCGTTCCTTCGCGACATTGGCATGGGCACTTCGAAAGTAAAGGTCGGCGCTCGCGTCGCCGTCATCGGCGGTGGAAACACGGCCATCGACTGCGCTCGCGAAGCCCTGCGTCAAGGCGCCGTCGAAGTCACCATGATCACGGTCGAAGCGAATCCGCAGGAAATGCCGGCATCGCCCGAGGATCTGCACGACATGCTCGAGGAAGGCGTCGAGCTGATGCACGGCCGCGCCATGAGCGCCGTTCTAGGCAATGGCAAGGTCGAATCGTTGCATCTTCATCCTGCTCGCTTTACCGGAAAAATCAACGCCTCTCCCATCGCCATCGATCGCGAAGGCGCCGGCGAGAAATTTGCGGTCGACAACGTCATCATCGCCGTGGGACAGAAGGCCAAGCTCGATTGGCTTCCGGCTGAATACAAGACGGAGCGCGGCACCATCAAAATCGATTCGTTTGGCCGCATCGCGGACACCAACTTTTTCGCGGCGGGCGACGTGGTGCAGCTCGGAGCGGGCCAGCCGTTGATGGTGGTGAACGCCGTCGGCGACGGCAAGCGCGTGGCGTTCAATCTGGACAAGGTGCTCAACAACGTTCCGCTTGAGCCGCGCACGGTGCCCATCGATGTGATCGTCGATCTGAACCGCATGAACATGACTTACTTCCCGCATTTCCCGCGCGTGAAGCAGGCCATGCTCGCTCCCGCGTTCCGCAAGTCGACGCAGGAGGAAGTGATCCTGGCATATTCTGAAGAGCAGGCCAGCATGGAAGCGGCTCGCTGCTTCAGTTGCGGCACCTGCAACGCGTGCGACAACTGTTATCTGGTCTGCCCGGAACCTTGCATCGTGCGTTCGGTGCGTTCCAACGGCCTGTATAAGATCCTGGTGGATTACTGCAAGGGATGCCGCGTCTGCATCGAGGAATGCCCGACCGGCTGCCTCGAAGGCGTGCCTGAACTGGACTTCGATTCCGGAGTGGTTCGAATGGACACGGCGTTCGCGATTTCGCAGGGGTTGCACGGACGCCAGGCGGAAGAGTTAAGAAATCTTTCAGATCGTCCGGCAAAGAGCATTTAGTTGTAGCGCCCTCCTTCAATCGGGGGTTCGTACAACGGCCAAGGAACGCTCTCCGAATGGAGAGCGCCACGACGCCAGTTTTGTAATCGTCGCAATCGGCAATCAAAGCGTCCGCCAATAGGTGGATCGCGCGGAGTGAGACATGGCAACGCTCGTAGCAGGAAAAAAGAAAACCGTTCGCATCAACGGTTGCGTGGCAGCGGCGCAGGCCGCCAAGTACGCCGACGTCGACGTTATCACCGCCTATCCCATCCGGCCGTACACGGCAACGATGATGGCGCTGGCGCAAATGGTGGCCAACGGAGAACTCGACGCCGAATATATCGTGGCGGACAGCGAACACTCCCAGTTGAGCATCGCGCACGGCGCTTCTTCCAGCGGCGCGCGCGTTTTCACCGGCAGCTCCGGCGTCGGCGTGCAGTATGGCTACGAGTTGTATTCGCCGATCTCGGGAAGCCGCATGCCGGTGCAGATGATGATTGCCGACCGCACGCTCGATCCGCCGGGCGATTTCGGATCCGAACATACGGACGCGCTCTCCACGCGCGATATGGGCTGGCTCATGGGCTGGTCATGCGACGCTCAGGAAGCGTTTGACAATCACTTGATCGGTTACCGGATCGGCGAAGACCCGCGTGTTCTGCTGCCGCAGATGGTTTGCCAGGACGGCTTCTTCGTTTCGCACATCGTGTGTGATGTCGATCTCCCGGACCAGGGGCAGGTGAATGAATATCTGCCGCCTTACAAGCATCCTTACCCCCTCGATCCGCGGCATCCGGTGTCGCACGGACCACAGATCATGCCTGAGCAGGGACCGCCGCTCCAATTGGAGCGCGCGCGCGCCATGGAAGGTTCGATGGCCGTGATCGAGCAGGCCCATGACGAATTCGCCAAAATTTTTGGACGCCGGTACGATCCATGGGTAGAAGAATTCATGACCGATGATGCCGACGTGGTCTTTTTCCTGCAGGGCGCTCACGGCGTAACGGCGCGTTACGCGATCAAGCACATGCGCGAACGCGGCGCAAAAGTCGGTATGGTCCGGCTGCGCACGATTCGTCCTTATCCCACTGACCGCGTAAACGAAGTCCTCAGCAAGTTTAAAGTGGTCGGAGTCATCGAAACCAACATGGGACTGGGCAGCGTCAGCAGCGGCGGTTCTCTCTATGCCGAAGTTTGCGGTGCGCTCTACGAAAGCCAGAAGCGTCCGCTGGTGGTCTCCTTCATGGCCGGAATGGGCGGCGAGGCCATCGTGCTGAAGGAATTTTACTGGATGACTCAGAAGATGATCGAAGCACAGAAGCGTGGGAGCATCGAGAAGCGCACCCATTGGGTCGGGTTTGAGGAGTAATTGATTTTAACGAACTAATTTTTGATACGACGGCCTGGGACTTTGCACTATGATTGTAGTGTCGCAAGGCCTTAGGGTCGTTATCCGGAGGAGCTGATATGGCCGTCATTGAGATCGAACGACAGATTTTGCCGATGTTTGGCAGCCCGAACCAAGGGGCGCGATTTTATAATCCTGAATTGCCGGCGAGCGAGCCTTTCGTTCCCGGCCACCGGACTTGCGCCGGATGCGGGCCGTCCATCCAGTACCGGATGACCAGCAAGGCGTCAGGCGACAACACCATTCTCGTCGGACCTACCGGATGTATGTACGTCGCGAACAGTTCCTATCTCTGCACGCCCTATAACGTGCCTTGGGCGCACACGCAGATCGGCAGCGCCGGCAGCTTCACCGCCGGGATTGCCGCCGCTTACGAGGCCATGATTCGCAAAGGCAAGTGGCAGGGCACCTTCCCGAACATCATTTGCGAGGCCGGTGACGGCAGCGCTTCGGACATCGGCATCGGCTCGATATCCGGCGCGCTCTATCGAAACCACGACTGCCTGATCATCTGCTATGACAACGAGCAATACGCGAACACCGGAATCCAGGCATCGTCGCGCACGCCGTATGGCGGCATGACCACGTTCTCGCCTCCGGGACCAAAAGTTCCCGAAGCGAAGACGCTGTTCCCCAAGGATCTGGCGCGCATGATGGCCGCCGGGCATCCTCATTGCTACGTGGCGACCGCCAGCGTGGGCTATCCCATCGATCTGATGAACAAGGTTCGCAAGGGCCTGAACTTCAAAGGCGCATCGTTCTTGATGGTTTACACTCCCTGCCAAAAGGGATTCGTCTACGAGACGCCGCGCTCGATCGATCTCGGCCGCCTGGTCGTCGAATGCGGGCTCTATCCGATCTGGGAATGGAACAATCAAAAGCGCGAGTACGACTACAGCTTCCGCCCGCAAAGCATGCGGCCGGTCTCGGAATACCTGAAGTTGCAGGGCCGCTTCGGCCATTTGCACGCGGAGCACATCGCCACGCTGCAACGGTTTGCCAACCAGCAATGGCAGATGATGGGCGTGCCGCTGCCTGAGGCGTTGATCAAGGCCACCGATGTGAAAAATCTCGTCAACATGGGGTCTGCGGAAGCCGCGGCCGCCGTGGCGGAGACCGTATGAGCGCCAATCCTCCCAACATCGCCCCTGGCACCGAAGTCCAGGATCTGTACGTCGTAAGCGAAGGCAAGAAGCGCGGGTCGACGCGTGAAGTTCGACCCGAAGCGGCCTTTGACAAATACTTTACCGTCACGCGCGTGCACGCCGGTGACGCCATACTGAGCGACAACTGGCACACGAACGAAGTGTTCAACCACGCGAAGAATAATTTTGAGGGCTACACCTTCGCGATGCGCACGCTGGAAGCCTGGGGCGCCGTCGTTCAGAACGAACATCGCGCTTACTACACGGCGGGCGGCCGCGTGTGGGTTTTGGATCTCGCAGCCTCCGAAGGCAAGAAGGCAAGGCTGCCGGGCACCGGCGGCGGAAAATAGATTTCAGCAGGGCAAGCTTCAGCGTCTCGATTTTGCGCTCGAAGTTGTTGACAGCGCCCCGTTCGCTGGACCATGGGTGAGCGGGGAAGCATCGCGAAGCGCGGCTTCAAGCCGCGACATTCCCTGGTATTTTGTAATTGGGCCTCAGCCCATGAAGTTCCGTCCGTCCGATTAAATATGCCAACCCAACAGACCAATCCCACTGTGCAGTTGCGGCGCATCCTGCTCATCGACGACACCCCGGAGATTGCCGAGCTGCTGTCGTTCGCCCTGCGCGACCGCGGCTTCGAAGTCTTCGCCTCCGGGTTCACGGACTCGGTAAACGAGTTGATCGCAGAGCAGCGCTCCGACGCGCTGGTTCTGGACTGTTCGGTCTACAATATGAGCGAGACGCTCTTCGACACCGTGCGCTACGACCCGAAGCTGGCCGAGCTTCCGGTTGTCATTATCAGTGATACACCCGAAGAGGCTGACAAGAGTCTGCGCACCCGCAACGCCCAGAACGTAATGCTGATCCCGAAACCATTCACCGGCGCGCAGGTGGCCAGGGCGCTCACGGAGCTGCTCGGCGCGGGCGCCTGAAAAAGTGCAGCGTCCCCTTTAGGCGGGCGTTTCGGCACTCTAGATCTACCGACCGAAAGGTTGGAGCGACAACATCACGGGGAAAATATGGCTTCCTGGAGCATGGACAACTGGCGCTATGTCGAGCGCCAATCCGTAACGGATCCAAAAGGCCGGCAGTGGTCTGTCGCGCTGATGGACATCCTCGGGCAGGAAGGCGATCCCGAGATGCCCAGCAAGCTGCTTGAACTGCAATACTCCTCGGGACGTTTTTTCACGCTCATCTACTCGTCCAGTGGAGTCGTGGTCTGGGAACGCGGCTACGCGACCCTGCCCGAGGCGACCAAGGTCTTTGAAGGCCTGATCGTGGACGTCATGGACGGCGCGCTGGATCCATCGGTGCCAGTGTTTCGCGAAGATTTGGAAGATTGAAGAAGAACGAATTCGAAATCCCCAGGTTCTTCCCCTTCACAAAAATATCATGGGAGTCTGCCCCGCCGGAGGACGTATCAGGTGCGGGTTTAGATTCACGATTTTTTTCCAAACAAGGTGCGGGCAGACGATATCTCAAGGAGCCTTGGCCGCGTCCGGCAAGCCATCCGCCGCCCGGCCCATGGCGCGGGCCAGGCTGAGTTTCGCGACGTTGAACGCGAACACTCCATTGATGTAGTCGAATTCCGCGTTGGTCACTTCTTCCTGCGCCTGCACGTAACTGACGTTGTCGAGAACACCCGCTTCCACTTTTTGCCGCGTGAGTTCTAGCGCTTCTTTATTGACGTCGACATTTTTTTGCGCGACTTCCACCTGGCTCGCGGCCGCCTGCAAATCCAGGTAGGCGCTGCGCACGTCGCTTTCGATCTGGCCCTTTAAATCCTGATACTCGGCGCGGCGCTGGTCGAGCGCGGCGTCAGCCTCCTGGATGTCGCCTTCCGCGCGGCCGCCCTGCCAGATCGGAATTTTCAGGCTGGCCGCGGCCGTATAAGTGGTCTGCAACTGGCTGGGGTTGACGCCGATGCCGCCATAGTCGGCGCTCGCGCCGAGCGACGGGTAACGTTCGGCGCGCGCCGCGGCGTGTGCGCGTTCAGCGGCGTGCACTTGCGCATCGGCTGCCTTCAAGTCGGCGCGCTGCTGGAAGGATTGCGCCAACGCTTCGTCCATGGTCACGGGCGTTGCCGGCGCGAAGGGCACCTCGTTGGTGAGGTCATATTGATCGTTCGCCGGCAGGCCGATCATGCGCGCCAGATTGATTTTTTGCTTGGCCAGATCATTCTTGAGGGAAAGCAAACGTTGCTGGTGCGTCAGGGCCTGCACCTGGTTGCGATCCGCGTCCACCTTTGCGATTAGGCCTTGCCCGAATTGCTGTTTGCTTTGATCGTAGACGGCGTTCGCGCTTTGCAACTGCGCTTCCTCGGAAGCCACTCGAGCCTTCGCCGCAATCGTCTGCAGATATGCTCCGCCCACGGCCAGCGTGATCAGTTCGCGCGCATCATCGGCGGAATAGCGGTTGGCTTTGGCAATTTCGCTCGCGGCGCGGTAGTTGTTGATCGCCGTCAAATCGAACAGGCTCTGCGACAAGTGCGCG
The DNA here is from genome assembly GCA_963695945.1 of uncultured Acidobacteriota bacterium. Taxonomy (GTDB): domain Bacteria; phylum Acidobacteriota; class Terriglobia; order Acidiferrales; family UBA7541; genus Palsa-360. The sequence goes on from CAVOIX010000026.1 coordinate 8,106, forward strand.
CGAAAATCGATGTAGTTGAAAGGACCAATCACGGCGGGAATCGAAAATCCCGGAAAGTTAAAACGAAAACCTTCTGCGCGCAGATCGGTGGTCTGAACATTTTCGTTGATGGTGCCGTTCAGATTTGGCATCAGTGAACTGAGCGCCACTCTGCGTTGTCCCCGCGCTTGGCGCAGCGCCTGCGTCGCGCCCGTCTCGCCCAGGTTGTAGGCGAGTCCGCGCAGCACTGCGTCGCGCAATCCCAGCTTCCCGTTGAACGGCATGTTGGCGGTCCCCGGAATGCTTCCCGCGTACGCTCCCTGCACCTGCACATTTGGATTCAATGTGTTTACCGTGGCAGTGGTGCTCGGTGCGGGCGCTTCGGAAGTTTTTACCGTGCCGCTTGATTGTGCCGTGCGGCCGGAGAGTGGAAGTTGCGCGGCCGGCGTGGTTTGTGTCGGGCCGGCGGGAGGTCCGAGTTGCGCGAACAACGACGGAGCCAGCAGCAGTGCCGCCGCGGTCAGCCCGATGCGAACTTCGTAATGCTTACAGCGTGGCGTATTGGAAAACGCATTTGAGAAAATTCGACCTTTTATTATTCCGAGCATAGCACTCCCTCAATCCGGGCTAGCTGAGTTGTTTTCTGAATCGCGAAATGCTCAGCGCAACGAGCACCATGGTGAATGCCAAAAGCGCGAGGAAATTAGGCCATAACGTCTCAATGCCGCTTCCTTTCAACATCGCCCCGCGGGAAATCATGCCGAAGTGCTGAATGGGATTGAATTGGGCAACCGGTTGGAGCCATTTGGGCATTGCTTCCACCGGAGTGAAGGCCCCGGAAAGCGAAGTCAATGGAGGGTTCACGAAAAAAAGCGTGAGCTGCGCCTGCCGTGCTGATTTCGTGAACGTGGCGATAAATGTGCCGATGCCGATTCCGCATAACAGGCATAAAGCCGCCGCGGCGATCACCAGCAAGACATTTCCTCGGAAGGGAATTCCGAATACTATGCGCATGAGTACCACTGCCATCGTGCCCATCATGCACAGCAGCACAAAGAGCGGGAAAAGTTTTGCAAAGATGATTTGGGTCGTGGACGCCGGAGACATTAAAAGCTGCTCGAGCGTTCCGGCCTCGCGCTCTTTCACAATCGCCGCCGCGGAAATCAGCGAGCCGTTCAAGATCAACAGCACGCCGAGAATTCCGGTCACGATGAACCAGGTGGGTTCAAGTCCGGGATTGTAGAGATAGGCCGGATGCAACAGGACTGTGCCCATCGAACTTACATTCGGCGCGGCGATTTCCTGAAGCCGGGCGTGAATGCCCTGGCTGGCGAGCGTCCGATTGTAGGAAGCGATTACCCCTTGGGCATAGCCCTGGCCGATGGTCGCGGTGTTGGAGTTCATGGCGTTCAGCAAAACCTGCACGGTAACGGGCTGCCCGCGTTCCAGATCGCGTGCGTAGTCGTAGGGAATCACCAGGCCCGCGTCCAGATTTCCGTCGGCAATCTGCTTGCTCAATTCATTTACGTCGAGATAGGTGCCGGCTCCCCGAAAACTTTTGCTCTCGGTCATGTTGGCAACGAGTTCGCGGCTCTCGGGTGTCCGGTTATCGTCGACCACTCCCAGCCGCAGGTTGCTGACAGTGGCGTTCAGGGCAAATCCGAAAAGCAGCAGCTGGAGCGTGGGAGGCAGGATCAGGGACATGGCCAGTCGCCGGTCGCGCAGGATCTGGCGAAATTCCTTGAGGATCAGAGCCCGCATGCGATAGCCGAAAAACGCTCGAATCGTGTTCATGGCTTAGTCCTTCAACTGCATGCGCCGCATGTTGCGCCAGGCGATGAAGTAAAAAACAGCGCCGATCGCGGCGATCGCCAGCACCTTGGTCCAGGCGGACGACCAGCCCCCGCCCGCCAGCAGCGCATCGCGCACCACCTCGATGTAGTAGCGGCCCCAGACGAAATTGGAAATCCAGCGAATGGCCACGGGAATATTCTGAATCGGGAAGAGCAAACCGGACAACATGTACACCAGCAGAAACCCGCCCAGGGCCACCGCCTGCATGGCGGCGACCTGGCTGGGAATCGCCGCGCCGACCATGTTTCCGAAAGCGGCGACGCAGAACATGTACAGGATGGTGGCGACAAAAAACGGAGTCGGATCTCCCGCGAAACGCAGCCCGAAGCTAATGAACAAATCGCCATCATGATGATCGATTCGCGCAGTGGCCACAACCATGAATGCGGCGATCTTGCCCAACAGAAATTCATGCGCGGAAATGTTGGAGACATACACTTGCAGTATGGTTTTTTGCTCGCCTTCCCTGGACATCGCCAGCGTTGCCAGCAGCGGCGGAAAAATGGACATTGCCATCACGTAAATCCCGGGACCGTAAAATTTCTGTGACGAGCGGCTCGGGGTTGTACCACAACCGGATTGCGGCGCTGACGGCTGCGGGCGGTCGCTTGCGCGTTTTGCGCGTTGTAGGCGCGGATATTTGCTGCGCATCGCCGAGATGATTTGCGCGGTATTTCCGTCCGAAGCATCGACCAGCATCTGCACCGTCGCGTCTCCGCCGCGCGCCATGTCGCGGCCAAATTGTTCCGGGATGATCAGCGCGCCACGGGCCTTGTTCGAAGTGAAGGCTTGTTCCGGCTGCTTGTCCGGTGGGCCAGGAAACCACATGAAAGCTGAGCGATTGGCGAAAGGCGTCGACCAGCCTTTGCGAAGCCTGGATTGGTCGAAGTCCTGCACGATGATGGAAGATCGTTCACCGTCAGCGAAATGGCCGTGGTTTGCAGCAGCAACAAAATCACCGGAAGCAAAAGCGCCAGCATGACGGCGAGGCGGTCGCGAAGAAGCTGCGTTAATTCTTTCCGTGCTTGCGCGAAAATACGCCGCATACGCCGCTCCTTTACTTCCTCAGCGCCGATTTTGCCGCGCTCGCGGGCCTGCTCGACAACGCTGATGAATACATCCTCCAGTGAAAAACGTCCTTCGCGCGCTTCGAGCACGCGGATCCCCGCCGCTTCCAGTTTTTGCCTGTACTCGCGAATCGCTGTTTCAACTTCGCTCGTCTGTAATGATATGCAGCCGCTTGCCAAACAATGCCACACGCCAGTGCTGTGTTTCGGACTTCAAAAGATCCGCCGCGTTTTGCGGCTGGTCCACCAGAAATTCCAGCAGGTGGCCTTTTTGCTGCGCTTTGATTTCCGTGGGCGTACCCTCCACCAGCAGTTCGCCCGCCACCATGAAACCCAGACGGTTGCACTGTTCCGCTTCTTCCAGATAGTGGGTGGTCACCAGGACGGCGGTGCCCGCATCGGCAAGATGATTGATCATCGTCCAGAACGCGCGACGGGCCAGTGGATCGACACCCGACGTAGGCTCGTCGAGAAAAACAATGCCCGGCTCGTGCATGATCGCGCTGCCGAACGCCACACGCTGCTTCCATCCTCCCGGCAAACTTCCGGTGATCAGTTGTTCCTTGCCTTCGAGGCCGGAAAAATCCAGCACCCAGCGTTCTTTTTCTTTCAGTTCGTCCGCGGGAACGCCATAGACGCCGCCGAAAAAATCCAGGTTCTCCACGATCGAAAGGTCGTCGTAAAGCGAAAATTTCTGCGACATGTAGCCGATCTGCTGCCGGATTTCGGTGGAGCGAGAAGCCCCCGTCTCACCCGCGAGTTGCATTTTCCCCGAGGAAGCTCCAGCAAACCGCACAGCATCTTGATCGTCGTGGTTTTGCCCGCGCCATTCGCGCCAAGCAATCCATAGATTTCGCCGTGGCGTACTTGCAGGCTCACGTCATGCACGGCGGTAAAGGACCCGAACTGTTTGGTAAGGTGTTCGGCGCCAATCGCGATCTGTCCGCGCTGTTTGCGATGGTCATGCCGGGCGGGGAAGGGCGTATCCTTCATTTCGTCGCCGAGCGAACGAACTTGGCGAAGGCCGGAAACCCCAGTCCGCGTCGCCCGTTTCCGTCAGCCACTCCAGCGCCGCGCGAAAATTGTCGTGCTCGCGAACTCGTCAGCGATCTGTGCGTCGCGGCGCCGCTCTGCTCCGCGGCTTCTTCTTCCGCGAGCACCAGGAAAGAGGGCGGCGTGCGCGCCTTCGGTCAGCGCCTGCTCGCCGCTGGTCTCCAGTTTTTCGAGGGCAACCGGCGAATCGTTTCCAGCATCACGAAGCGCGATTCGCCGTTGGCCTGCTCCACGCGCTGCAGCGCCCCTCGATCGACGAGCGATTCCGCGCGATCCAGCAGATCCAGACGCAGGTCGCCCTCGGGGTCGCACACAGCAATACGTAGTCGTCAACGCGCACACA
>CAVOIX010000027.1:0-11167 GCA_963695945.1 uncultured Acidobacteriota bacterium
GAGATATTTTACGGGCTGACGGACATTCACGTGATGAACGCGCAACCGCACGTTGATGGGCGCGGCGACGAACAGCGTCGCGGCGGTTTTATTTATCGTCGCCCACAAGGTCTGGTGGCCGCAGACGCTAGTCATGCTGGTGGTGCCGTGATCGGAGGTTATGTTGGGGCGCGTACGGCGAAGAAAGTGGACCGGCGTTACATCCGGGCGGTGGTTAGTGTGGTGAGCACGGCGATTACCATTGCGTTCTTTCTGCGGCGGTATTAGGTCTTGAAGTCGCACAGACTTCCGTCCGTGGAATTTAGTTCTTGCAAGGATAAACACCCAAAGGCGGAAGTCTGTGCCGCTCAATGAGACGCGGTGATCGTCACGACGCTTTCTGTTTCGCGTACACCAGAAAATCCTCGTAGGGTCCCTTGAAATCCTCGACATGGCCACCTTTGCATTGCCAGATGCGCGTGGCGACTTCGTCGATCACGTCATGGTCGTGGGTAACCAACAGCACCGTGCCGGGATATTTCTGGAGAGCGATGTTCAGCGCGTTGATGGATTCCAGATCCAGGTGGTTGGTCGGCTCGTCGAGCACCAGGACGTTGGGTTTCTGCAGCATCAGCTTGCAGAAAATCATGCGGGCCGATTCGCCCCCGGAAAGCGCGCTGGTGCTCTTGGTGGCGTCGTCGCCGCTGAACAGCATCTGGCCCAGAACGGCGCGCAGTTCCTGCTGCGAAGCCTTCTGATCGAACTGGTGCAGCCACTCGATGAGTGTAGTGCCCTTGGTGATCGAATCCGTCTGGTCCTGCGCGAAGTAACCGACGGACACTTCATGTCCCCACTTGACGTTGCCGGCATCCGCGAGAAAGACGCGGTCGGCATCGTCTATGTAGCCCGGGCGCTGCGAATCAGCGATTTCAGCAGGGTGGTCTTACCGGCTCCGTTGCGGCCGATCACCGCGATTTTTTCTCCACGTTCGATGTTCGCTGCGAATTTATCGAACACCAGGTGACCGTCGTAGGATTTCCGGAGGCCCTTGAACTCCAGCGGATGCCGTCCCGAGGGACTCTTCATGTCAAAGCGGATATAAGGTCGGGCGATGTTTGACCGCGCGAGGTCTGAAGTCTGGATGCGCTCCACTTCTTTCTTGCGTGACATCACCTGGGAGGAGCGCGTACCGGCGGAAAAGCGGGCGATGAATTCGTTCAGTTGCGCGATTTTTTTTCGCGCACGGCGTTTTCGGATTCGATGCGCGAGCGAATCTGCGTTTTGGCCAGGACCATTTCATCGTAGCCGCCGGTGTACATGATCACGGTCTGGTAATCGATGTCCGCGGTATGCGTGCACACACTGTTCAGGAAATGGCGATCATGGGAGATGACGATCAGCACGCCCTGATATTCGAGCAGATAATCCTGCAGCCAGTGGACGGAATCGAGGTCCAAGTGGTTGGTGGGCTCGTCAAGGAGCAGCGCGGCGGGATTGCCGAACAGGGCCTGGGCCAGCAGCACGCGGACTTTTTGGCCGCCCTGCAGTTCGCTCATCTTGCGCTCGTGAAGCGCGGATTCAACGCCCAGCCCGTCAAGCAGGACCGCGGCGTCCGCTTCCGCGGTGTATCCGCCCTCATCCCCGACAATGCCTTCGAATTCGCCGAGCCGCATGCCGTCCTTGTCCGTCAGCTGTTCATGGGGCTTGGCATACAACACGTCGCGCTCCTGAAGGCCTTCCAAAGCGGGCCGTTGCCCATGATGACGGTGTCAATCACGCGAAACTCATCGAAGGCAAACTGGTCTTGCCGCAAAATACCCAGCTTCTTGGGCCGCGAGACCGAGCCTTTTGTCGGTTCGATATCGCCTTCCAGAATTTTCATCAGGGTGGTCTTGCCCGCGCCGTTTGGGCCGGTGATAGCGTAGCGTCGCCCCTCGAGAAACGAGCAGGTGACGTCCTCAAACAAGATCCGCGCGCCGTAGCGCATACTGACATTATTTAGCGAAAGCATATCTCTCCATTATAACGTGAAATCGCCCCGCTTGCTCGCTGAGGTGAGGGCGCAGGCATATTCTTAAGCCGAACGACCGTGGCCATTCCAGATCGCTCTTAGTCTACGTGCCGGAGATTATTCCATTATGAACAGACCTATTGGGGTGGGCGCGATTCGTATCCTATCCTCGCTGCGGTTCCACTTTGGCCGGGCAATCTGAAAGCACCGGCCGCGGTTCATGGTCCGGCGTGATCATCAATGCCTCCTGCAGCGTCGATGAGGCATTCGCCGAGGCCGCCAAATGCACGGCTGAGAGCACCGGACGCCACCCTGGCTCAGTATGACGACACCATCCGGCAGGTTTATGCTTTTGACCCGCAAATCAGGCGAAGGGCCATCTGGGAGACAGCGTCACGATTGACGCCAAGCTGGAGGGCAGCGCCATTCACCTGTCTTCCCTGTCAGGTTTAGATCTGCATCCGTCGGAAATCTAAACCAGACAGGCTAACGCTTATCCTATGAATCGCATCCGGATTGCACAGACGGCTTAAAAAAATAAAAGGGAGGCTGCGGGGAATGCTGCCTCCCTTTGGTGTTAACGCTGAGTGGCCAGACGTGTCGGAGGTGCGCCCGGCCATGGTTCTATTATTTATATCGCCTTACGATATGTCAAACGCATTTTCCGGAATAGTACAGAGATCCGGGCTTGCCGGTTCATTTAGGATAACCGCGGCCGTGAAGGTAATGCTGAACATTGAATCGCGAGCCGCTGGGTGGAAGCCTCTACGCCCAGTAGGTCCGGTCGAGCGTGCGATATTGGATGGCCTCGCCGAGATGGCGCGTTTCAAGGTTCTCGGAAGCGTCCAGATCGGCGATGGTACGCGCGACTTTCAGGATGCGATCATGAGCGCGCGCGGAAAGGCCCAGGCGGCCAATCGCGTTTTCCAGCAGTTTTTCGCCCTCCTCACTGATGGCGCAAAATTTCCGTATTAGTTTGGGCGGCATCTGCGCGTTGCAGAATACTTTTCGTTTCTCCGGCATAGCGTTGGGACTGGCGTTCCCGGGCGCGCAGCACGCGTTCGCGTACGTGATGCGGAATCTTCCGTCGTGCCGTTCCCGCGCAATTCCTTGTATTTCACGGCGGGCACTTCGATGTGAATATCGATTCGGTCGATCAGCGGCCCCGAGATTTTGGAGACGTAGCGCTGAATTTGCGGCGGCGAGCAATGGCACTGGCGTGTGGGATCTCCGAAAAATCCGCACGGGCAGGGATTCATGGCTGCGGCCAGCATAAAACGCGCGGGAAAGGTGATGGAGGTCGCGGCGCGCGAAATCGTCACCGAGCCGTCCTCCAGCGGCTGGCGCATCACTTCCAGGACGTTGCGCTCAAATTCCGGCAATTCGTCGAGGAACAAAACGCCGTGGTGAGCGAGGGAAACCTCGCCCGGACGCGGAATCGCTCCTCCGCCAATCAAGCCCGCATCGCTGATGGTGTGGTGCGGAGCGCGAAAGGGCGCGTGCCCACCAGCCCGCGCGCGTCGTCCAGCACGCCCGCGACGCTGTGAATGCGCGTCGTTTCGATGGCTTCCTCGAGCGACATCGGCGGAAGAATGGTCGGGATGCGCTTGGCCAGCATCGTCTTTCCGGCGCCGGGCGGCCCGATGAAAATGATGTTGTGGCCGCCGGCGCAGGCCACTTCGAGGGCCCGCTTGGAAGCTTGCTGGCCGCGGACGTCGCGCATGTCGACGGCGTATTGCGCGGCGTCCGACAGCATAGTGCTCGCGTCCACGCGCACCGGCGTGAACGATTCGGGTACATTGATCAGATCCACAGCCTGCGGCAGATTGCGTACGGCAAACACGTCGATCCCCTCGACGACGGCAGCCTCCCGCGCGTTCGCTTCGGGCACGACGACGGCCTTGATGTGATTGTCGCGCGCCGCAAGAGCGGCCGAAAGCGAACCGCGAACAGGCCGCACCTGGCCATCGAGCGCGAGTTCGCCCAGAAAAATATATTGATCCAGGCGTTTGCCGAAGAACGCGCCCTCGCAACCCAGAATCGAAAGCGCCATGGGAAGATCGAGCGCCGACCCTCCTTGCGAATATCGGCCGGCGCAAGGTTCACGGTGACGCTCTGGTAGCGGGAAATCATGGCCGCAATTTTTTAGCGCAGCCTTGATGCGTTCGCGGCTTTCCTTCACCGCGATGTCGGGCAGGCCCACGATATTGAAATCGCCGGGCTTTCCCGAACCAACATCGACCTCGACCTCCATAAGGTAGGCGTCGATGCCAAACACCGCAGCGCTGAAGTTTTTGAAATGCATTTGTCATCGGAAGTGACACTTCCGGCGGGCGCAAGAGTAACTCAGATGGCACGCGAATACCAGTGGCACAATGGCTGCTTGGCACTCAGCGTGACACGCAAAGCCTCGAAGACGCCGCGGCATTGCCAGACTATTGCGCGTTCGCGGATATGCCATGAACGGCAAGGTAGGGACGAAAATCGTTCCACACGCGGTCGATTGTTTTGGGATCCAAAGTCTTTGATTCCGATTTGCCGGGATCCTTTTCCGAGTAAATCTGCAGTGTGACCTTTCCGCAGGAAGGCGAGATGGCGTCGGGCGGATAGGAATAAATTCCGACGTAGGTCGCGTCAACGGCGTTCACGAATGAGGTGTGGGCGTTGACCACCGTGGCGGCTTTGCCCGGCTGGATGGGCTCGACTTCTGTTTCGCCGCAAAGAAGCTTCATCCGATAAAAGTCGGTCCTGAATTTCATGCGCGGAGCTTCATTGATGAACTGGATCGACGGGACAAACTCACGACCCAACATGGAACTGAACTTCTCCCGCAATCGGGGCGAGGCCTTGTACCAGCAATACGGGCTTGTATTCGCCGACATATTCGGCCCATTCATGCAAATCGCGCAGCGGCTCGAACTCGCTCTGCGGTACTCCCTTGTGCCCGATTGTTCTTTGCTGTGTCTTGCAGCGGCTGCGTGTCCCACTTGCCCTGTAGCGCGTATTCGAGAACCGGAGTACCGAGTGCAACATCAAAACCTCCGACGGTAAAGATGTAGGGCTTTCGATCAAAATGCCCTGGCCTGCTGGTTTCCTTCAGCAGGTCCGGCGGATAGGGATCGCTGCGGCTCAACCGGCAGCAGCCTTGCACTCGGCAGAGACCGCATCGTTCATCTTCGTTCGAGCTCGTCCAGGACCGGCAAGGTCTGATCGATCCGATCACGCCTGCAACGCCCGGCCCATTTCCGCCCGGCACGAGGAACGTAGTGATCCCAATGACTTCCCCCGCGAATTAAAGAGCGGCCCCCCGGAATTGCCATGATTGATGTTTACGTCGGAAATAATGGCGCGCGTTTCCACTTTGCTGACTATGTCGCTGGTGATGATTTTTTTAGTCCCAAGGGGCTGCCAATGGTGAAATCCTCGCTCGCCCTCGCGGCAAGGTCGCGCCCTGATTGGGGCTTCGGCGATGGGCGCGGCGATGATTCCGGGAACGCGCCGAGGTTGGCAAAGAATGGCGACGTCCCGCGCGGCGTCCACCGCCAGAACTTTCGCGGCAACTTTGCGCTTGGCATCGAACTGGACGGAGACCAGTTCCGAGGGCCAATGACGTGTTGGTTGGTCATCACCAGGCCCCCGGAATCGACGATGAATCCCGTGCCGGATCCAATTTCGCTCCACACGGTCACGACGGACTTCTGGTATTTCTGAAACATGAATGTCAGGTCATTGATTTTCCGCGCGGAATCAACGAACGGGGAATCGTGATTCGCGCATTGTCATTGCTCAGTTCCACGGAAGCGGGGGAATCGCCGACGTTGATTTCCATTTCCCATTCGTAATGGTGCCCCTGGAAATCGAAGCCTTCGGGGGTGAGCAATCGATATTTTCCCGGCAGCGCCTGGATCTCCGCGCTCCCGGCGAAATCGGTTCTGAGCTGGATTGAATTCGCGGAATCATTCGAATCCGGGGCCAGCGCGATCGAGAGATGCGGGACCGGCTTCTGGTTCAAATCCTTGTCCAATAAAATCACCCGCACGCTGACGTGGGATGTTGCGGATTGTGAACTCACGGGCACAGCGGCAGCCATCAGGCAAAACGCTGCGAAAATCATCTTTTTCATTTCCGGCACCTCGAGACACACTTGAGGCCCTGGAGAGAGGGCGTCCAGTTTCTTGCTTGTCACTAATAATGTCAACGGAAATCTGTGGATACCGGTTGACCCTGGCAAACAATCTCACGCGACGGTGCGGCACCCTCCGATCCGTGGGGTAACCGAGGGCGCATACTGCACACCTGTCCTACGCCGAGCTTTACTGCGCTGAAGTCCTCTCCTATAGTGGCTTTCATCGCTGGTCGGCCCCATCTTCGGATCGGGAAAGGACGCTTTCATGTTCATCGGCGTTATCGTGTTGGTGGTAGCTGTAACGCTCTACCTGATATACGCCTACAACGGCTTGGTGCGGCTGAAGGTTACGTGTGACAACGCCTGGTCGGATATTGATGTGCAGTTGAAGCGACGCTACGACCTGATTCCCAACATCGTGGAGACGGTAAAAGGCTACGCGGCGCACGAAAAGGGCACGCTGGAGGGCGTCGTGGCGGCCCGAAATCAGGCCATGTCCGCGCAGGGCCCGGCGGCCAAGGGAGAAGCGGAAGGCGCGCTAACGAGCGCGCTGCGGCAGGTCTTCGCGCTGGCGGAGGCTTATCCGCAATTGCGCGCCGTCGAGAGCTTCACCCAACTGCAAAATACGCTCAACCAGATTGAAGACACGCTGCAGAATGCGCGGCGCTACTACAATGCCGTGGTCCGCGATTTCAACACCATGATCGAGCAATTCCCCTCCAACATCGTCGCGGGAATGGGAAATTTCAAGGAACGGGAATTCTTCCAGCTCACGGCGCCGGCCGAACGCGAAGTGCCCAAGGTCAGCTTCGGCACCACGGGTGACTAGGGGCAATGGCGTTCACTTCGCAGAGCAATCGCGACCAGCGATTCGGATGTTTTTGTGGAGGCCGCCTTCAGGCGGCCAAGAGAGGCGCTAGGAGATGCCCGCCTGAAGGCGAGCGCTGCATCCTTCGCGCCACAACTCTCAGACGCATGGCCATATCGGTCTTGCTCCTCTTTGCGCTCAGCGCATCCGCTTCCGCCCGGCAACTGAAAATCGATAAATTTTCCGCGGAAATCTTCGTTCAGCCGGATTCCACGCTGGATGTGACCGAGACCATCGATGCGAATTTCATCGGCGTGTGGCACGGCCTGTACCGCACGATCCCCGTCGAATACGTCACGCCGCAGGGATTCAACTATTCGCTGTTTGTAAAATTGGTCGGAGTGACGGACGCCACCGGCCGGCCGCTGAAAGTCGAAACCTCGCGTCAAGGCCATTACCTGAAATGGAAAATCTATATCGATGACGCCACTGACGTGGAACGGACCATTCGCGTGCACTACCAGGTGCGCGATGGTTTGAAGTTTTTCGAGGATCACGACGAATTGTATTGGAACGTGACCGGGGATGAATGGGATGTTCCGCTCGGCGACGCCAGCGCTCAAATCATGCTGCCGGCGGGCGTGACCGGCGTCCGCACCAACGAGTTCACAGGCTCCTACGGCTCGCGCGCGCAGAATGCTTCCGTTTCGGCGTCCGACAATACCATCGAAGTGTCCATGCAGCGGCCCCTTTCGTTTCATGAAGGACTTACTGTGGTCGTTGGCTGGGACAAGGGCTTCGTGAAGGAGCCAGGTACGGGAGACAAGATCCAGCAATTTCTAGCCAGCAACTGGCCGCTCTTTTTTCCGGTGCTTGTTCTGTCTTCATGCTGTGGCTGTGGTATACGCGGGGTCGCGATCCGCGCTCGGGGCCAATCGCCGTCCAGTACGCGCCGCCGGAGGGGATGAGCCCCGCGGAAGCCGGAACACTGGTGGATGAGAACGCGGCCATGCGCGACATCACCGCCACGATCGTAGATCTTGCCGTTCGCGGGTACATCGTCATCGAGGAAAAAGAAAAGACCGGAATGATGGGCCTGATTCACAACAAGGAATACGTGTTCCATTTGAAAAAAGGCTTGAACGAATGGACGGGCCTGAAAGCGCACGAACTGGGCCTGCTGGGCGGAATTTTTGCCAATGGCGAGAAGAACGATGTGGAGCTTTCGACCCTGCAGAACCAGTTTTACCGGAGTCTGCCAGGCATCAAGAACAACATATTCGATGCGCTGATGGAGCACGGCTATTTCCAGCACCGTCCCGACTACGTGCGCAGCGGCTTTATGGGCGGGGCTGTCGTCGCCGGCGTGCTGTTCGCGGCAGTGGAATTTCGCACTCGCAATAAAATGGGAATGGCGCCGGCGCCGTTTTTCATTGGCGGCCATTCTTTGCGCCGGAATCATCGCCGGCTTCGGATGGTTTATGCCGGCGCGCACTTCGGATGGGATCAAAGCGCTCGCGGGCGTGCTGGGCTTTGAGGATTTTCTGACGCACGTGGAATCCGACCACATGACCCGCATCAGCCAGACTCCGGAGACATTTGAAAAATTTCTGCCGTACGCGATGGCGCTGGGCGTCGAAAAAAAGTGGGTCGGAGCATTCCAGAACATCTATCTGCAGCCTCCGTCCTGGTACCAGGGCGGCTACTATGATGGCGGGTTTCATCCGATTATCTTCGTCAACAGTCTGGACAATATGACCACGCGCGCAAGTGCGGTGATGGCGTCGGCGCCCCGTAGCAGCGGCGGCTCGGGTTTCGGTGGTGGCGGATCTTCCGGCGGCGGTTTTGGCGGCGGTGGTGGTGGAGGATTTTAGCAGCAAGCGTGGCACTGGAACCCGCGTTTCTTTACTGCCTGCTGGATAGCTCCTCGACCCGCGTGGCGATCTTGTGGCCGTTTTCCTTGCGGTAGCTCACACGGACCTTATCCCCAAGAAATACTCCCCGCACAGGCGCGTTCAAATCAAATTCTTCGGCATGTTCGGCGGGATCCGAATTCAAAGTAAGTAAAATATGATCGACGGACAGGAATTTCACCCGCCCGACCGCAACGCCTGGTATTTCCTCTATTTTCAGGGATCGATTTAGGCCTCGCAGCCATCCATGATCGCGCACCGATTCTTCGTGAAAATGCCCGCGCCATGAGCCCATCACATTGGCGCGATTGATATAGCCGACCATCTTCTGGCGGTCGTTGCGATCCACTACCGGCAGGCGACCGATATTATTCTCAAGCATTTTCGTCACGGCGTCGAAAACTCGCTCATCGGGGTAGGCGACCACCAGCGACTGCGTACCCGCCTCAATCGCATGCGTCTCGCCGTACGGATCAGCCTGCAGGGCACGCAGCAGATCGCCCTGCGTCACGATTCCCTGCAGGCGCCCAGCGGAATCCACGATTGGCAACGCGTGGTGCCGCGAACTCTTCAAATCGCCATTCGCAAAGCGATCCGCAACCTCGCGGACACTCTCGTCTGGCGAGACGATGGCAACATCGCGGACCATGACGTCCGCAACCTTCAGTTGCTTCAGCGAATTCGTTTCGTAATCCTGTCCCGTGCCAAATCCCATCCTCGCCAGTTTTTCGGTCATGATCGAGTGCGGCATATAGCGTACGGCAATGGCATCGGCGATCACGCAGACCAGAATCACCGGAACAACCGCATGGAAATCATGAGTGGTCTCTATGGCGCAAACCAGGAACGTAAAGTCGCGCGCGCACACGCGCACAGCAACGCTCCCATCGCCGCCACCGCATACGCGCCCACGGAAAGATGCGCGCTCGGAATCAGATAATTCACGACCATCGCAAACGTGCTGCCGATCGCCGCGCTCATCATGAACATCGGCGCCAGCGTGCCGCCCGAAGTGCCCGAGCCGAGCGAAAGCAAAACGACAGCGGCCTTGAAGACCAGCAGCAACACCACCGCGGTCAGCGCAAGACGCACGTTCAGTACGTCACTGATGGTTGCGTAACCAGGACCAAACACGCGCGGGAAAAAATATCCAACCACTCCCAGGCCCAATGCTCCGATCGCCGGATGCAATACGGCGGGAACTTTCTTCATGTGATCGAACAGTTCTTCCAGGCGTCTCAGAGCCGAAGAAAATCCGATGGCCGCGAAACCGCAGATGAGTCCGAGAACGACGTAAAAGGGGATTCCGTGGACGAGATCGTAATCAAAAGTGCCGACATGAAACATGGTCTCATCGCCGAACAGGCGGAGACGCACAGCAACCGCCAGCGCGTTGGCCAGCATCAACGGAATAAACGATCGCGCCTGAAACTCAAACAACAGAAGCTCAATGGCCAGCAATGCGCCGGTGATCGGCGCGTTGAACATTGCGGCGAGACCCGCTCCCGCGCCGCAGGCCAGCAAAACTTTGCGCTCCGATGCCGTGGTCGAAACCAGTTGGCCAACGAGGGAGCCAAACGCTCCGCCGGTTTGAATAATTGGACCTTCAGCGCCGAACGGTCCGCCGGTACCGATTCCGATGGCGGCGGAAATGGGTTTCAGAATAGCGACTTTCGCTTCGATCCGGCTCTTCGACGTCAGCACGGCTTCCATGGCCTCGGGAATGCCGTGGCCGCGAATTTTCGGCGATCCGTATTTCGCCATCAGCCCGATCAGGAGTCCGCCAATTACCGGAACTCCGATGACCCAAAGGCCCAGTTGATTTTCCGCGGCGCTGCGGAAGTGGAAGGACCAGACGCCATAAAAAGCAAGATTGGTAAAAAATCCGATCAGGTTGTACAGAAGGAAGGCCACGAACCCGGAGATAATCCCCACCACCGACGCCAGTAACAGATAAAACCCAGCCGAAATTGGACGGGACCTGGCGCGGAATCTTCATCCCCCTTGAATCCAGTTGCAGTGCCACCAGAAACAAACCTCGCAATTTCGTGAATTTGTCCGCACCCAAAAAATAAAACCCCGCGGCGTGAACGCTGCGCCCCCAACTCCGCGCTGTCAACCGGAAAGCCGCCCGCCATTCAGCGGCGGCGACGCGAATTTGCCTGTGTCGACCGAATCACAGCGGTGAGCGCGCGGACCAGTGCCGGTGCCGCGATACGAAGCTCTGAAATTCTCTGTTTGGCAGCCGCGTAAGAATTTTTTCCCGCGAGGAGTCGATGCAGCAGCACCTGCCTCCGGTCGGTCAGCGACCGCTCCCAGCGCAAAACTGC
>CAVOIX010000028.1:0-19159 GCA_963695945.1 uncultured Acidobacteriota bacterium
CAACCAATTGCTCCGAGGACACTCCGCCGGGTAGGGCTGGTTGTTGAGATGTGCTTTGCTTATCGGGAGCGGCGGCCGGGGCGGAAGCCGGATTTGCGCTCTGGGCCGCGCTCGATGATTGGGCGCCGACGCGAAGAACACTGGCCAGTAGTAGACCCAGCAGCATTACAGTCCTACAAATTCCGTACATCAGTTTCCCTCCAAGATCGTGGTCACTGGTGCTGTTACCGCCTGACGCTGCGCTTGCGTTGGATCGAAGCACTGTGCACAAATCGCTGGCGAAAGCCGCCACAAATCCCGCGGGGACGAGAGAATTATTTGCCGTCATGGTATGCCTCGGGAACGCCGCTGACAAATACCAAACGCCAATTTGTCGAGTACCGGAACCCTTCTTTTTCCTTTAAAAGAAGTGTCGTTTTCTCGCCTACGACGCCTTCAGGGTACGGATTGACTTCTAAGCGCATGGCACGAAGCGCAAAGAGTTGCGGATAACTGCCAGCCCTCAAATTACGGTCCTCCCGTCCTTTTAGAATCTCTGGCGCGTTCGCGCCTCGAATTGGCGTATCCTTGCGGCTGCTCCCGCAGAGGATAAGGCACAAATCGTCGTCGATTTGAATCGACCCGAAGGAGGATCGAATGGGTTCCCAACTGTCTTCTGGTGTGACCAGGAACCTGAAATGCGCGTGTATCGGCTTATTTCTAATGGTGATGCCGTCGTTCGCGCAGGAACTGAATCTCAAGGGTGCTATCGACATTCACAACCATCAAGGCCCGGACAGCACCGAGCGCGCCATCGACGCTGATGATCTGGCTCGCCTGGCCAAATCGAAGGGCATGCGCGGGATTGTGTTTAAGAGCCACTATGAGCCGACGGCTTCCATGGCCTATCTGGTTCGAAAAGAAGTACCGGACTTCGAGATCTTTGGGGGCATCACCCAGGATTTGGCCGAGGGCGGTATCAATCTGGAGTCCGTGAAACACATGGTGGCAATCAAGGGAGGTTACGGCAGGATCATCTGGCTGCCCACCTTCGACGCGGAAAACGTGGTGAAGCACGAGAAAGGGAATCCGCCGTTTGTGCCCGTATCGAAGGATGGTCACCTGCTTCCCGGGGTGCTGGAGTTGATCGATTACATTGCCCAGCATCATCAGTTGGTGTTTGAAACCGGGCACGTCTCGCCGGAAGAGGGACTGATGGCAGTTCACGAGGCGCATCAGCGAGGCGTGAAACACATCGTCGTCACGCATGCGATGGCGCAATCCGTCCAGATGAACATTCCACAAATGAAAGCGGCGGCCCAGGACGGAGCCTTTATTGAATTTGTCTACGGCGCTACGCAGGGAGCAAATCCGTCGGTCACGATAAAGGATTATGCCAACGCGGTCCGTGAGATCGGGCCGAAGTCCTGCATCCTGGCCACGGATTACGGCTCGGTGCAAAATCCGCCTCGCCTGTTGGAACCCGACGGCCTGCTGGAATTCATGCAGGCGATGCACAAAGAGGGAATTTCCATCGACGATATCAACCTGATGGTGAAAACAAATCCAGCGATGGTCTTCGAACTTAAGCCGTAAAGCTGCTTCGGCCGCCCGGGACGAATGCGGACCCGGCCGCCAAGCCGGTGTATATTACGTCGGGCGATTCAACGCAACACTCTGCGAGAAAAATCGATCAGGAAATATTGTTCCGGGGGAAGAAATCCATGACCAGGCGCACGTTGAGGCGGATTCTTGGGGCTATCACCGCAATCGGATTCGTTGCCGGCGCGATCTTCGTAAGCAGAGTTATTTCTGTAGAAGCCATTCAAGCTCAGACCAAGCCGGGATATGGGGTCGCGGCGTTGGCCGGCGAGCGCGTGGGCCAGGATGTTGATGGTCCGTACGATGTTGACCCCAATTGGCCAAAGCCAATCAGCGCATTGCCGGGACACGAAAAATGGACCTGGGGAGCCGTGGAAAGCGTCTTCGCCGAAAGTCCCAATCGCGTCTTCGTTCTGGAGCGCGGAGAAATCCCTAACCTGAAGCGGCCCGAGGAAGTTCCGTACCCGTCGGTGGGCCCAAGCATTTCATTCCCGGTCGCGCAGGTGCCATGGCGCAACGCCTCGGTAGGACCCGTGACAGCCGCCGGCAATCCGGTTTGGCAGGGCAAATTGGGCGTGGATGCTCGCTGGGAGCATTGCATTGTGGTGGTCGATGCCCAGGGCAACCTCATTGAAGACTGGACGAAATGGGACAAGATGCTGCGCCGCCCGCACTCCATCACTATCAATCCGTACGATCCGGAGAAGCATGTCTGGGTGGTGGACGATCAAGGCCATGCTGTCTACGAGTTCACGAATGACGGAAAAGAATTGGTAAAAACCCTAGGCACCCCGTACCAGCCCGGCGAGGACGACAAGCATTTCAACCGGCCCACCTTCATCAACTGGCTGCCCGACGGAACCATGTACGTGACCGACGGTTACGGAAACACGCGCGTGGTGAAGTTCGACAAGAACGGAAATTATTTAATGGCCTGGGGCCAACCGTCCACTCCGCCGGACGACACCCGCCCCGGTACTTTTCACGACGTGCACGGGGTCGTTTTCGATCTTCCCCGGCATCACGTCCTGGTCACCGATCGCTCCGACCATCGCATTCAGATTTTTGACGAAAATGGGAAGTTCCTCGATCAATGGACCACCGGCAAGCCGTCCACGCCGCAGTATCTTTATAAAGGCGCCGACGGTTACATCTGGATCGCTGATGGCTTGACCGCCAAGATCATCAAGTTTGACGTCGACGGCCATCTTCTCTATGAATGGGGCAGTCAGGGCGATTGGCCGGGCGCGCTGTGGAATGTGCACGGGATGAGCGTCGATCAACAAGGGAATCTCTACCTGGCCGAAGTTAACAATGGCCGGGCCGAGAAATTCCGTCCGCGCGCCGGAGCCAATCCGGCACTGATGGTGGGCAAGCCCGTCTACTCCGCATGGAAATAGAGGACTTCTATGCTCACGACCAGCGACCAATGAATCGTCGTCGATCCAATGTTTTCCCAATCTCTATTTCACAATCAGAGTCAGTGGAACGGAACGTGAAATCTGAGAGTTCGCCACCGTGAAGTTCACGGTGTAAGTTCCCGCTGGTGTAGTCAGGGACGTCGACGGGGGCGGAGCATTCGCCGAAGCGCCGCCGCTTTGTCTGGCGAGAAATTTGTACGCGGCGGGCGCTTGTCCCTCGTTGGGTTCGATGGCCAGCGGCAAGGGGAGCGACGATCGGTTGGGCGACTGCTGCGCGTGAACCTCGCCAGACACCGCCAGAACCAGAGTCCAAGCGAAGATGACGGCAAACACAGACAGACACCGGTGGCTGGGCATCGATGATCTCCTGGCGTATGTGATCGGCGGAAACGCCCAGAGTTTATCATATAATAATAAGTTGCCGCAGCATTTGTTTCTTCCGGCGGCGAGGTCCGTTTCGCAAGTCCGCGCAGGGCGTTTCTTGCGGCGCGCAGGGATCTCGGATGGTGATCGCGCAAGGCCGGTGCGTTCGGATTGACGCGGGCGCATTTGCCGCGGCGTTTTCAACGGTAGAGGAATTTTCCGTGGACTGGATTCTTCGAGGCCGTGGCCCTTTGGCCCCGTAAATTACTATTCGACATACCTCGGCGTTCGTGATAAATGGTCTAACTGGTAACTTCCACTGGCCAGACGATGTGGGCGCTGATGGCGCGGTGTTTTTTACGTCCCTACACCCCCAGAATCAGCGTAAACGCAGGGGAATCGACCGTTGCCCTCCTCCTGGTGCGGACCACGCGAGCGCCGAACGGCTGGCGCTCGTCAGGTGAGCCGGGAACTGCATTGGGCGATTCGCGTTGATATCGGCCAACAGGGGACGTAAAGTGAAAATTCCAAGTTACAAAAGGGTGGAGCGCCGATCCCTGGCACTAATGCTTCTGGCGCTGGTGTGCACGGGATGCGGCGGCGTGGTTGGCGGGCAAACTCCGAATCCTCCGGTAGCGCCACCGGTGGCGCCCATAGTGTCCATCACATCGCCTGCCTCGGGCGCTACCGTGGAAGGAACGATCAGCGTCGCGACCAGCGTTTCCTCCAACACCACCAGGGTGCAGTTTCAGTTGGATGGCAGTAATTCCGGTGCGGCCGTGACCAGCGCGCCGTTCAGCCTCTCTCTGGACACAATGGCCATTTCCAACGGCAGCCATTCGCTTACTGCGGTGGCCAGTAATGCGACTGCGCAGACTGCCACAAGCGCCGCAGTCGCGATCATCGTGAATAATCCGCATCTGGCCATCACCACGACCGGTTTTCCGGCGGGACAAGTACAGGTCAGCTATAGCGCACCGTTGCAAGCCACGGGCGGAACCGCGCCTTACACGTGGTCACTTCTGAGCGGAGCGCTTCCCGATGGTCTCTCCGTGATTTCCGCGACGGGAGTTATTGCCGGAATTCCGACGGCCGCCGGATCGTTTTCCTTTACCATCCAGGTTAGCGACACCTCTGGAACCAACGTCTCGGCTGCGTTCAGCATGTCCATCGCAACCGCGGTTCCACCCGTGTCCACCGCGCCGTTTGGACATGTCTTGATCGTGGCTTTGGAGAACACCAACTACGCCGACGTGATCGGCAGCGCGTCGATGCCATACTTGAACGGGCTGGCGGCTCAATATGGGCTGGCGACGCAATACTATTCCAATATTCAGTCGTCCATTGGCGCTTATTTTGTGTGGACCACAGGACAAATTCTCACCACCGATGGCACGCTCTATCCGCTTACCTTTCCGGTCTCCGTGGATAACGTGGTGCGAGAAGTCCTGGCAGGGGGTAAAACCTGGAAGCAATATGCGGAATCGATTCCGTCGGTCGGATACCTCGGAAATGACACCACCGGTCCGGATGGAGGCTCGTACGTGGCGCGCCACGTTCCGCTCAACTATCTGACCGACGTTCAAAACAGCCCAACACAATTGCTGAACGTCGTGCCATTCACGCAGTTCGCAACTGATCTGGCCAATAACGCGCTGCCCGATTATTCCTTCATCACGCCGAACATGTGCGACGACGCGCACGATTGCCCACTCAGCGTGGCGGATGCCTGGCTGATGACCAATATCGATCCGCTGATCAAGAGCGCGCAGTTTCAAAAAGATGGGCTGCTGGTCATCGCCTTCGATGAATCGGCTAACGACGGCACTCACGGCGGAGGGCACGTCGTGGCCGTTGTAGTCAGCCCATTCGCCAAAACTGGCTACCAGTCCACCACGTTTTATCAGGGCGAGAGCATTCTCCGCCTGATGCTGGAAGGGTTGGGCATTAAGACGCTGCCAGGAGCGGCCGCTACGGCTCCGGCGATGTGGGAGTTTTTTACTTTTGCGCCGCCCTCATAGAGAGGCGAGGCGATACGCTTAGTGTTCAGTTATTACTGTTGGAGGAACTGGCCCATGCCCGCGGTTCTCCTGGGTCCCGACAATATCCAATGGGCGGCACACGGTGTGGTATACACTCCCGTTTTACGGGACTCAATCCTCGCGCCTGGTGAGCCGGTCCGCACCTGGGTCCAGCTAAATTTCTGTCACCGGCGCGATTGAATACGCGAACAGGGAATCGGTCCCGAGCAACGCCTATGATCCTCACGCGAAGATCGGGTTTATTCAACGTCAATCTGGCGATCATCCTGGCGGTCGCGTGGGCTTCCACGATCGTGTACGCCCAGGCTCAAGTTCCGTCCGATTTGTATATGTTGCACGTAACGGTCACCGACCTCATGGGAGCTCCTCTGGCAGGGGTTGAGATTCAGCTTGACGACGAACTTGTAGGAATTACCGACGCCGCCGGCGAGTACTACATGGCGCGGAAGCCCTTGCCCGAGGGACCGCATACGATCACCGCAAGTTTCCCCGGGCTGGCGACCATATCTAGAACCGCGCCGCGCCTCTCCGAAATTTCGCGGTCGAATTCGACTCCCGGATTGGACGTGGCGATCAAACTCCCGAAACTTCGAGGACCCGCGGGTGCCGAAGCGGAAGGTGGCGCAAAATCTCCCGGGTACGATACGGTTCCTGTTTTCTACGCCACGGACCGCCAGGACACAGGAAATCAAAACCCGGCATTGCGCTATTCGGGAGAGCGTACGCAGAGTGCGACGCTCGCGTACGGCATCTGCGAGGTAACCATTCCTGCGTCCCACGTTCCCGGGGAACTGGAAACGCCTCCCTGGCTGCATTTTGAGTACACCCCGAATCCAAGCAAGTACGTGGTCTTGCGATCGGTGCAACCGATTGAGCGCGATCCGTTTTATGTGAAACTGGCCGCGGCGGTGGCCGGCAGTCCGACGAAAGAAGCGGTGATTTTCATTCACGGCTACGAAAACAGCTTTGAAAATGCCGCCCGTCAGACCGCTCAACTGGTGCGCGATGCGCGTTTCCAGGGTGCGCCGATTCTCTATAGCTGGCCATCGAAGGACAAGGTGCTCGCGTATACGGAGGACGAAGACACGGTGGAGTGGACCGCGTTTCATTTGAGAGATTTTCTTGAAGAGGTGGCGCTGCGCTCCCATGCCGCCAAGGTTCATTTAATTGCACATAGCATGGGCAATCGAGCCCTGGCCTCGGCGCTGCTCATGATGGCTTCAAAGCGCGCACCGAATTCGAGTGCTCCATTCGATCAGGTGATTCTTGCGGCCCCGGACATCGGCGCGGACACACTCACTCTGTTTGCACGGGAGATCCGGCCGATGGCCCAGCGATTGACGCTTTATGCTTCTGAAAACGACGACGCGCTATTGCTTTCCCGGTTTATCCATGGCGCGCTGCGGGCGGGACAGAAGAGTGCATACTTGTTGGTCGCTTCCGGAATCGATACGGTAGACGCTTCGGCGGTGCGAACGGATTTTCTCGGCCACGCCTACTACGCCAGAAGCGGCTCAATCATTGACGACATTCAGAAAATCCTGACCAGCGAGGCTCCTCCGGAACTTCGCAACCTGATTCCGGCCAATGTTCAGAATCTTAAGTATTGGATCATGCCGAAGTTGGGTCCAACTCCCCAGGCAACTCTTGGCAGTCCTGGCGGCGGGCTGAACCGCTAGCTCGAACGGATCTAGTTCACCGTGCTGTACGGTTCGGTGAGCGTGAACGGCGCAATTTCCACATCAAACTGCTCGCTGCCGTCCTGAATCATCTGGTAGGTGCCGTGCATTGAGCCAAACGGAGTGGTGAGCGGACAGCCTGAGGTGTACTCGAAACTCTGGCCGGGAGCCAGTACGGGCTGCTTGCCGACGACGCCGGGACCCTGGACCTCTTCTACTTTTCCCATGCCGTCCGTAATCACCCAATGCCGGCTGACGAGCTGCACGGTCTCGTGGCCTTCGTTCGTGATGCTCACAGTGTAAAGAAAAAACCAGTGGCTCTGCTGTGGCCGGGAACGGCTGGGGTCATACTGCGCGTAGACGCGTACCCGGATGTTTCTTGTGGTGGCTTCGGATGCGGACATTTGTTTGACCGTCTAATAGTACCGTACACCGGCATGTCCGTCTGCTCCAACTTAGCCGTCCCGGCGGTCGCCCAAACTTGCGGCAATCCGCCGCTGCGGACTAATGCTGCTGTTCGAGGATCCCAGCGCCGAACTGTGGCGAATCCGTTTCGAGTATCAGATATTGCGTGCTGCTCGCCTGGTACAGGATCAAGTTATGAGTTTGTACCGGTGCGTTTGCCAGCGACACCTGGTCCTGAAAGCGACCCGCATGGGTGGCATCCGGGGCGATTGTGCCTGCGGAATTAAGGGCCGTCTTCAGCCCGGTATTCAGCAAATCGTTCAGGACCTCGATACCGGTCAGCGCTGTCCCGGTGACGGACGCCACGCCGGTCGCGTCAAGCTCCTTGTTCGTATTCGAGGCCTGGAGCTGCTGTGCGAAATCTCCGGCCGGCGCCGTTATCCCCGCTCCAGGAACGATCAGCAAACCGCTTCCGACAACCTTCGTATCCAGATCGATGATGACGCCAAACAATCCGCCGCCGGAGGAACTGCTGCTGTTGGGATCAGCGAAATTGATCGTGGGGTCCGCAAGATACAGACCCAAAGCGCTGACGTCCTGAGTATTGCCCGGAGTGATGGTGATGCTGCCATACCCGGTACTCGCCATTGTGTAGGCGCCGCTGAACGCTGCGCTCGTGGAGTGTCCATTTTCGTCCACATCGGCGAACCCGGACACATTTCCATTTCCGTCGAAGGTGATCTGGCCCGCAGCCGCATAGGTGGCGTCGATGGAGAGACTGCTGGAGTCGACAAATAAAAGCTTCTGATTCAGCGTGGCATTGGAGACGCCGGTAACCCCCGCGTACATGGAACCAACATCGGCCCAACCGGCATCGAAGGTCTCGATTCGAAATGTTTTTGAATTCACCACGTAATAGACGAGCAGCGTATCCGCCGGAGTCGTGATGGTCCCCCGTCCGTTGACATCCGGGGCGGTGAACGTGGCCACATTCGTTCCGCCGTGCGCGCCGGAGCCGTTATCGTTTACGTCCACGGTAATACGCGCGTTACCCGCGCCGTCGGCGGTCAGCAGCCCGCCAAACACTTCGTCCAGGGTCCCCCGCTTGCCCCGAACAAACCAAACGTATGGACCGTTGAGTTCCGCCAAACCTCCTGGGGTTACCGTCTGCAAATCGAGAGTTCCGCTGGACGTGGCGCTGGAGTCGAATTCTTCGATCAGCGCATGTTTACTGTTGGCGATGGCAACGTTGAATGTTTCCGTGCCGCTGACGCCGACGGCGCTATTGTTGGTAACCACGGTCAAAGAAGCGGTCCCGTTCGTTGCCGTCGTCAATTTGCCACCGGTAATAGTGTCGCCGCCGGGCTCGGGCGAATTGCCTCCGCCCACGCTGACGTAATTTTGTTCCCCCCCGGTGACGTTGCCATTGGCGTCCAAAATCACGGTGCCGGCGATGCCGTACGTTCCCGTATTCGCGGTCTCACCTCTCACTAAAAAGACGAACGGCCCAGGCGACAACGATACATTCGCTCCCACAATCGGAGGGGGAGCCGCGGAAACCGAAACGTTAGCCGTCGCGGTCGCCGTATGGCTGCTGGTCGACGTGACAGTGATCACGACACTAGCGGTAGTGGCGGGAGCCGTGTAAGTGGAGTTCGCCCCGCTCGCCGTATGCGTAGGATTAAACGATCCGCAAGCCCCCACAGGAGTGCAGCTCCAATCCACTCCGGCATTGGCGCTGTCATTCGAAACCGTCGCGGCCACCGGGGCCGTGGCCGCTACAGCCATGGCGTTGGGTGGCGCCGTAGTCAGGCTAACCGCGACCGCTGGAGTGGGGGCGGGCGAACCACTGCTGGACGAATTGGAGGTGGGCGTACCGACCGCGCCACAGCCAAAAAGATTTATGAGCGTGACCAAAAATACGACGAAAAATGTCGCCCAGAGCGCCTTTCGAGTTTGCTTCACAGTGTTCTCCCTGTTGCAGCCGCGTCATGTTTATCATTCAGTATGATTCGGGCACCGATCTGGGAAGATGCCGCGTGTTCCCGCGGGCAAGCTGGTACCCAGCGCCCACCATGCTACGAAGACGGTAGCGGAGCAATCAGGGATTATCCTGAGCGGGCGGGGGTGAAACGTGTATGCGAGTATCTAGCGGGAATAAAACGGGTTAAAGCGCTGGCGAAGCCCGCTGTCCAGTCGATGTACGGTTCGCTGGCCGTGGAAATCTCACGTTGAACGCGCCGCATGTTAAAGCGACACGCGCTAGTACTAATGGGTATATAGATGGGGACGAAACATTTCTTGCGGCCCGCCATGCTGAATCATGTTTGTAACTCGACTGGAGGCGCGGGGCGGAATCGAACCGCCGAGAAAGGTTCTGCTGACCTTTGCCTTGCCACTTGGCGACCGCGCCCCTGGAAGTAATCGATCATGAATCAATCAAAACGAGAGCAGCATACGGCCAGGAAGTGCCGGCCGCCCATAAGAGGTTTTCTGTATTCCGGTTAAGAAATCCACGTAGGCGCGGCAGGGCATCGTCCGGTGTTTCGTCGATGGCCGTTTAGGCAGAGGAAGAGGTAACGCCCGGGATTTGGAATCCAAACGCCGCCACACAAAACACAGGGAAGGTTTCATCGCCATGGGCGGCAGGCTCGATATGTCCGGATGAAATGGCTGGCCGCGAATCATCTTGATTCTGCGTCGCAAAGGTTTACTATTCGCAACACGAACATAAACCGCGGTCAGCGCGGGATTCCTAAGTCGGGTGGAATGATGCGAATGCGGAATGGCTGGAGAACGAAACCAGGTTGCTACAGAATTGCCCAGGCGCGGAGCTGGAAACGAGTCTCTCTCTCTGCGCTGGTGATCGCTTTCGCGATGGTTTTCTCGGCGGCATCGTCCCCAGCACAGCTGAAAACCAAAGCGGAAATCGGCCCGGGGCCGACCAGCGGCCCGGTCTGCGGCATTAACTCGGGAGTGGTTTGTGGGGCCCAGACCACCGGAGATATTACGCCGTTGATGAAGCCTGCAGTCGTCGATGATGAAAAATGCCTTCCTTGGAACCTTTCCAGCGCGAAAGACAAACCCTCGACGGTTACGACTCTGAAAGTTCCGTCGAAGGCCCGCAGCGAGTACGAAAAGGCGTGTAGCGCTTCTCAAAAAAAGAAGTTCGACGAAGCGGAGCAGCACGCGCGCGGAGCGGTTGAGAAATTTCAAGACTACCCGGCGGCATGGGTAATGTTGGGGGTGGTTCTCGATCAGCAGGACAAGGTGCAAGAGGCTCGCGATGCGTGTTCGCGCGCCGCGAAAATCGATGCTAAATATTTGCCGGCGTATCTTTGCTCGGCGGAGTTTTCAGCCCGGAATAAAGAGTGGGAACCGCTATTGAACCTGGCCAACGCCGCGCTGCGCCTCAATTCGGGAGGCGATGGATACGCGTACTACTACCGGGCCATGGCTTACTTGCATTTGCACAATTTCGTTGAGGCTCAGAGGAGCGCTTTGCAAGCCGTCGAGATCAATGAAGATCACGACTATTTGCCTCTTTATTTTCTCCTGGCTCAGATCTATGACGCCCGAGGCGACAAAGCCAGCGCGGAAGCGCAACTCCGGCAAATACTGAAGCGCCGCGTTGACCGGCAGCAAGAATCGGTTGCAAAACAGTTTCTATCCGAGCTCGAGACCGAAAAAGCCCGACCGCCCGCTCCGAAGCCTGTGGCATCCAACACCGGCGCGGATGGCGGAGCGCTGACCGGAGGTATCGTCGACCCGGACGCTTCAGATGTTGCTTCCAACATGGAACCGCGCAAGCCAAATGAGATCTGGCTTCCCGAAGATATTGATCACGCCGTGCCGCCGGTCGTTTCTGGAGTGGCTTGCCCGCTGCCGGCGGTGCTGGATGGAGCAGGGAAAAAAATCGTGGAACTCGTCCAGAATGTGGACCGGTTCACGGCCACGGAAACTCTAACGCACCGAAGCATCGATCGTTCCGGCAACCTGGGGTCGCCCATCCTGGTCAAATTTGATTATATGGTTTCTTTTGCCGAAGGCCAGGGAGGCGCTCTGCACGTGGACGAGGTCCGCAACGGGGGTCTATCGCTGGACCAATTTCCAACCCACATCGCGACGATCGGCACGCCGAGCATGGTCCTGATTTTTCATCCGCGTTACGCCGTCAACTTCAAGATGCAGTGCGAAGGCCTGGGCGAATGGCACGGACAGCCGGCCTGGCAAGTGCGATTTGAGCAACGCCCCGACCGCCCGAACCTTACCTTGAACTTCATCGTGAATCGCGCTTCGTACAATGTGAACTTGCGTGGCCGAGCCTGGATTCTTGCGGATTCTTATCAGGTCGCGCGGCTGGAGACGGACCTGGAGGAATCCATCCCCAAGATTCGTCTGCGCCTCTACCATGAAAGCGTGGAGTATCGACCCGCCAAATCGGCCTCTAATCTGGACCTCTGGCTGCCCTCAAGTACGGAGCTCTATATGGATTTTCAAGGCCGCCGTTTCTACCGGGAACATTCGTTCACCGACTTCAAAATTTTTTCCGTGGATACGAAATATCAGATCAGCGCGCCAAAGGGAGCTAGGGAAGTGCAGTAGCGCAACGAAGGAGCCGTGTGTGCTTCCTCGCGGCGTCGCTACGTGCCGCGCTTCCGGGAACCCAACCGCAATACCACATTCGTGAAGATGCAATTAACTGCTAGGGCATTTCCGCGCAAAAAGTTAAGCGAAGACCCGCGAATCGTTGCAAACTGCGATAGACCATCCGCAGGCTTAGCTGGCAAAACAATGCACGTTTCACCAGTCGTCCTGGCGCTGGTAGTATCGCGCAGTCGTTGCCTAGTCACCCCTATGCCGACCATCGAGCAAAATATCACTTCTACTGACGCAGCTCCGCAGCATGCGGCCCTCGAGTCGCTGCCAATCAAACCAACGCCGGTCGACCTGCGGCATGTCCTGGTATTCGGAGGTTTGGCGACGATCCTGCTGCTCTGGGTGGCAATCTATAACGGCTATCCGACGGTCCTTCCGGATTCCGGCAACTATCTATCGGTCGGCGCTTTTCACATCGCTCTTGCGCCGTTTCGCGCGCCCGGATATGCCGTATTCACACACTGGAGCAGCTTTGGAATCAGCGCCTGGTTCATCGTTGTAACCCAGGCAATCATTGTCGTCTACGTTTTGCACGAAAGCTGCGCGCACCTCGTTTGAACGACTTTCAGCACACTTCCAGAAAATGCATTCGCCTAAGTCTGCGACACTGTTCCGACCGGTTCCACTCGTCGCAGCACTGGAATTTTCGCCTGCCTCAGGACGTGCTCCACTTCCGTTTCTTTCAGCCGCGAAGCATCGTACTCAAACGAAAGCCGGTTCAATGCTTCATCCACGCGAAATCGGCGCAACCCATACGTATTGGCGAAGCTGCCGAGTGCCCGCAACTGCTCGGGCTTCAGCGGCGCTTGCAGTTCATAGGTAATTTCCATGAGCGTCATGCGGGAATTATAACAGTACCGGGCAAGGCGCTTTGGGATTTTCGTCGAGGCGTCGATTGTGGAAGGGTACGAGTGTTGAAGGGTACGAGCTGGTTGGTGACAGGAGGAAAGTCGGTGGGGCCGGCGTTCGTAACGCTAGCGGCACGCTAGTCCCGAGGCATGAGGGGCCGGCCGAGACTTCGAAATCTGTAGCGGCGAAGGTCCCGCAAGAGGCCGGCGCGCCATAGCCATTTGACATAGGGGGGAGGGGTATAGTACAAAGAGGAAGGGATCGCACATTTCGCGGAGAGTGTATGTCATCGAAAAGCGTTTCAATGATTCGTCCCGCAGCCGCTTGCGGTTGCGGAGCCCAGGAAAAACGCCGCAAGGCCCTGGCCGTCGATCCGGAAATCAAAGCTTCCAACTTGAAGCGCTTGCGCCGGATCGAGGGCCAGGTGCGGGGTTTGCAGCGCCTGGTGGAGGAAGACCGCTACTGCGCGGACATCCTCGTCCAGATTTCCTCGGTGCAGGAAGCGCTTCGTTCTGTGGGACGCGCCCTAATGAAGAATCATCTACATCACTGTGCGTCCGAAGCCATCCGCGACACCGCGCCCGGCCGCGCCGAAGCGATGTACAACGAGTTGTTGAGCTTGATGGACATGCATTCACGATAGTTTTTTCATGCGGAGCCGAAGGTTGCCGCCGTTGATCGAATTGGGCAAACCGGACACCGGCGCTACCGAAGCGCATGCCAATCGCAATCCTCGCAATGCACAAGTGGGATCGTGCCACGGGATACGGGAGACATGGACACCAAAAACACCATCAATACTTTGGAAAAAGACCCTGTTTGCGGAATGACGGTCGATCCGGCGCGGGCGAAAGCGACGCACCAACACGCCGGAACTATGTATTACTTCTGCTGCCCAGGTTGCCAACAGAAATTCGTCGCCAACCCAGAAAAATATGTGGCGCCCAAGCCCATCGCAGGTATCGCCCCGATGCCCTCGCGTCCGGCGGAGATTGCGTCTGCCACAACTTCTGGTTCGTGCTGGACGACGGTTCCGAACAATGCCCCCACCAGCGCCATGGAAACAGACCCTGTCTGCGGAATGAAGGTTGAGCCGTCGCGGGCCAAAGCCAGTTATGCATTCGCGGGAAAAACTTTCTACTTTTGCTGCGCGGGCTGCAAAGAGAAATTTAGTCTCGACCCGGCAAAATACCTCATGCCGAAGACACTCGTCGGAATTGCTCCGGCATCCTCGAGTGCGGCGCAGGTTTCCGGCGCCGCGGCTCGTGACATTGCAGATGCTTCGCCGCCGGTCGATAAAATCTCGCCTGGCCGCGCTTCTTCTTCGCATGCCGCTTCAAGCGGATACATCTGCCCCATGGATCTGGAGGTGCGCCAGCAGGGGCCGGGCGAATGCCCGAAGTGCGGCATGGCGCTCGAACCGACGGTCGCCGCGCTTCCCGTGACCCGCACGGAATACACCTGCCCGATGCATCCGCAAATTGTACGAGACGCTGCGGGTTCGTGCCCGATTTGCGGAATGGCCCTCGAACCGCGAACGGTAAGTGCCGGGGAGGAAAAAAATCCCGAGCTTGTCGACATGACGCGAAGATTTTGGATCTCCGTTGCGCTCACGATTCCGGTTCTGATCGTGGCCATGGGCGATACCGTGCCGGGCCTTTCCAGGCTGCTGCAGGTTGCCTCGCCAAGGGCGTGGCAATGGCTGGAGTTTATCCTCGCGACGCCGGTGGTTTTGTGGGGCGGCTGGCCGTTCTTCGTTCGCGGTGTGCGTTCGCTCATCACTCGCAATCTGAATATGTTTACGCTGATCGGTTTGGGCACCGGCGTTGCGTACGCTTTCAGCGTGGTGGGAGTTTTTTTCCCGGCCGTGTTCCCGGAATCGTTTCGCGGCGCGAACGGCGAGGTCGCCGTCTATTTTGAAGCGGCCGCCGCCATTACCACCCTGGTGCTGCTCGGCCAGGTGATGGAATTACGCGCCCGGGGCCGTACAGGCTCGGCAATCAAGGCGCTGCTCGGCCTGGCGCCGAAAACGGCGCGCGTGATTCGCGATGACGGCTCCGAAACGGATGTGCCGCTCGATATGGTGAAGCCCGGCGACCGGCTGCGGGTGCGCCCGGGCGAAAAAATTCCGGTGGATGGCATCGTCCTTGGAGGCGCCAGCAGCGTCGATGAATCCATGATCAGCGGCGAGGCGATTCCCGTGGAAAAGTTCGCGGGCGCACGCATCACCGGCGCAACGGTAAATTGCACGGGATCTCTCGTGATGCGCGCCGAGCGTGTGGGCTCGGAAACGCTGCTAGCGCAGATTGTGCGCATGGTCAGCGAAGCGCAACGCAGCCGCGCGCCGATTCAGAAACTGGCCGACGTGGTTGCCGGCTATTTCGTTCCGATCGTGGTGGCAATTTCGGCGCTGACGTTGGTGATCTGGGCGCTGTGGGGGCCGGCTCCGCGCATGGCCCACGCCCTGGTCAACGCGGTCGCGGTGCTGATCATTGCTTGCCCCTGCGCCCTGGGCCTGGCTACGCCGATGTCGATCATGGTGGCGATGGGCCGGGGAGCGTCGCTCGGCGTATTGTTCAAGAATGCCGAGTCTATCGAGCTATTGCGCAAAGTCGACACTCTGGTGGTGGACAAAACCGGCACGCTCACCGAAGGCAAGCCGCGACTCACGGCGGTGGTGCCTGTTGACGGTCTCGATGGGCCCGAGAAAATTAGCGAAAAGGAATTGTTGAGTCTTGCGGCAACGCTGGAGCGCGGCAGCGAGCATCCACTGGCCGCCGCCATTGTGAAGGGCGCGGAGGATCGCGGCGTCCCTCTCGTGGGCTCTACAGAAGAGTTTCAATCGCTGACGGGCCGGGGCGTTAGCGGCAAGGTGGGAAACCGCGACGTCGCGCTCGGAAACGAAAAGTTGCTCGAAGAGTTCCACACGGATGCCTGGGCGCTCGCCACCAAAGCGGAGGTTTTGCGCGTCGAGGGCCAGACCGTCATGTACGTTCTGGTGAATGGAAAAGTCGCGGGGCTCGTTGCGGTCGCCGATCCGATTAAGGAAACCACTTCCGAAGCCATTCGGCAACTGCGCGAAGGCGGCCTGCGCATCGTGATGCTGACGGGCGACAGCCGCACCACGGCCGACGTCGTGGCGAAAAAACTTCAGATCGACGAAGTCGTCGCGGAGGTCCTGCCGCAGGAAAAGGCCGGCGTCGTGAAGCGCTTACAAAGGGAAGGGCGGTTCGTCGCCATGGCCGGCGATGGAATCAATGACGCTCCCGCCCTGGCGCAGGCGCAAGTAGGAATCGCCATGGGCACCGGTACGGACGTTGCCATGGAAAGCGCCGGAGTCACGCTCGTCAAAGGCGATCTGCGGGGCATACTGCGCGCCCGGGCCTTGAGCCGCGCCACCATGAGCAACATCCAGCAGAATCTATTTTTTGCGTTCGTTTACAACTCGATTGGCGTGCCCATCGCTGCCGGAATTTTGTATCCGTTTTTTGGTTTGCTGCTCAGTCCGATGATTGCGGCGGCGGCCATGAGCTTTAGCTCGGTTTCGGTGATCACGAACGCGCTCCGGCTAAGAACGGTGCGTCTTTGATTGCTTCGAGGAAGGGCCGGGTTCGAGTAACACAGCGACTCTTCGCTGTGCGGGATTTGCGATTGCGGGATGATAGCTGACGACCGGCGGCCCACAAAACGGCACAGCAAGGAGTCGCTGTGCTGTGCCGGCACTCCGTAAACCCGAAGGTCGCGGTCGATGGGCCGATTGCTACATCGCGACAACAAACGTATTCCGCCGGATCAGCGACTGCATCTGATCATCGGTAAGCGCGAGCTTCACATCGAGGCGATCCCCCGCCGGCACAATCTGCGCGCTGTCGAGGAGCGCTCCAAGGTCTGGATTGGAATTTCCCACTTGATATTTGCGGTACATCAATCCCGCCTGCAGGAGCGCGGCAAACGTGTTGGCATCGTCCGTGGAACCGCAGACGGCTTCGAATTTGGCGTCGACGCCGCTGCCGCCCTTGACGCTGATCGTCATGGCCTTGAGTTTTGAAGTGAGCTGCGCGGCGGCGGGGAACTGCGAGGTTTCCGGAACAAGTTGCTGCATCGCGAGGCGCGTGTAGGCCGGATTCAGCACCGCCCACACCGTTCCGCTGCCGTTGGCCTGATCGACCAGCGCGGAGAAATTGGTGTTCGCGTACAAGCCTTGGCCCTCTCCATAGCGCACGCCAATCATTTTTTCAAGCTGCTGCCGCTGTCCGAAGGCCGCGGTATTGGAATCGATAAAAAAGAAAAAAAGATCGTTGGCTCCGCTGCCGCCGCCAAACGCGAAAAGCGAAAAGGTGCGAACCTTCACGATGGGCAGCTTCTTGGAAGTGAAATAGGCTTCGGCAGTGGCGGGCTGAAACTGGCCGAGGGCGATGCCCACAATCTGATCGGTGCTGGGAACGGATCCGCCGTTGCCGTCGTTCGATGATTTGCCGGGAACCAGCGCCCAGGCGACTTCCGTTACCTGCGTGTTGGGGTCGATGCCGGCCGAGGAGAGGAACGTCTCAAACTCGCGGAATTTCGCCGGCACCATTTGTTCCTGCAGCTGATTGAACCAGGGAAATGCGCGCGCCTCTTTCAAATTAGCATAAGCCAGTTCGCCGGAATCCCTGGGGAACATGCTGAGAATGTCAGAGCCGAGACTGCCGGCGCGGGCGGTCCCCGGAAGCGCGGATAAAATGGCGAGCAAAACTACGATCCCGATCTTTTTCCCGGTGTAGAGACTCATGTTCTTTTTCTTCCTCCTGCCAAGCATCCGAGGATCTCGACTCGACCAAACGAGAGAGTCACTATCCCGTGGTTACCGGCTCCCTGACAATTTTGCTTCAACTTCAGCGGTGCCGGTTTTAATTCTTGCAACCGTGCTCGCATCTCGTAACGAGGGGAGAAGTGCCCTTGCGCTTTCCATCGCGGAACGCGAGGCAGCCGTCGCCGCTTGTTTGAGGACCAGCCAGTCTAGAAGTATAGACGGCGCAGCCATGGTTTCGAGTTGCACCAATCGTTCATAAATCTCGCCGGCGGCGAAAGCGGCTCCCAGGTAGGACTCGGCGATGCTCTTCAGGCGAACGCTCGGCTAGCTCCGCGATTTCAGATTGCGACTCAGGCGAGGAAGGCGGCGTGCGGCTGAAAAGCCTTGCACGGCATCGCGCAGCGTGTCGACCAGCGGTTGCAGCGCCGCAATCGATTCCGCGTCGGCCGCCGGGCCCGGCAATGCACGTTCAACGCCTGCAATCGCAGCTAAGCGGTTTTCCAGAAGCCGCTCGGGCGAAAAATTCTCGATCAGCAGGTCGGAATCGTCCGAAAGCTCAATGGCTTTTTGCGGAACCAAACCGATAATTTCGCTGCCCACCACCGCGCAGTGCCGCTTTTCAGCCTCGCGCCGGACCATGGCGAAAACCCGGTGCAGCGGTGTCTTCTCAAAATCCGTCAGGTTGATGGAAACCTGGGCAAGCCCACGCGTTTTCATTTCCACGCCGATGGCTTTGACGTGGGGCAGGCCGCCCCCGGAAGTGCGAATGGCCCGTGCGATCTGCCGGGCAATTGTAACGTCACCGGTATTCAAGTGAATGTTGTACGCAATTAATAATTTTCGCACACCAATCGCGGTGGCCCCCGCGGTTGGGTGCAGGCGCGGTTCGCCGATGTCAGGCGAACGGTCCGGATCGCGCAGCGCGTCTTCGCGCAATCCTTCAAACTGACCTTTGCGAATGTTTTCGAGGCTCACGCGCTCGGGGCGTGTTGCCGCAGCCTCATAAAAATAAACCGGGATGCGATAACGGTCCCACAATTCGCGGCCAACATTGCGTGCCAGAATGACGCACTCTTGTATGGAAACGCCCTCCAGCGGAATGAAAGGAATCACGTCGGTCGCGCCGATGCGCGGATGCACTCCGGTGTGGCGGGTCATGTCGATCAATTCCGCGGCCTTGCCGGCGCCGCGAATCGCAGCTTCCGCGACCGCTTCCGGCTCGCCCGCCAGGGTGACTACGCTGCGATTATGGTCGGCGTCGCTCGTACGGTCGAGAATCCACGCACCCGGAACAGCGCTCATTGCGCTGACAATCGCATCGACCTTTGCAAGGTCGCGCCCTTCCGAAAAATTTGGCACACATTCAAT
>CAVOIX010000029.1:0-8062 GCA_963695945.1 uncultured Acidobacteriota bacterium
CCAGTGCGCCTGGGAGGGATCGAATCGGATGAAATGCAATGCCGTTCCAAGAGGGATCACAATTACCGCCAGCAAGCCAAATTCGAAGCAGCACGCTGAGCATCGCATCGCGTCCCCAGACAATGTTGTAGCCGACGCCGTCAAACTGGCGCACGAAAAGGAACGTGCCCAAAGCCACGGTGATCGCGAGGAGCATCGTGGCTACGTAGGCGATTGTGGTTCCTCCGAATGGCCATAGCCTGGCGGCCAAATGGAGCTTCAGAGGAAGAAAAATCGCCACCATCGCGGCGTAGTCCTGCCACGCTCCGGGTTTCGCCGCGCCCGCGGAAATCGTAACCAGGACGGGGGTTAGGGTATAAGCAGCGGCGATCGCGGCACGCGACCAGGCGAAATTGTTTGTCGCCGCGAGATAAATCAGGTATGCAAGGAACGGTATCGTGGCCAGCAACACGCCGGTATGCGGACCGGCGCGGCGCGCCAATCGCTCGCCCAGATTCCCGGCGGCGAATGCCAGCTGGATGGCCAGGAAGAATGCCAGCAGACACAAAGTAATCGCATAGTCGCGCCCGGTGTAGCCGTGCCACGCGCCGTAAACCGCGGCGCCGGCAACGGCGGAGGTCCACAGGCCGAGCGCGGTCCATACCGAAAGCTGGCGTAGATCGGACATGGCACGATAGTGTATCGCACGGAATGAAGACTCGATGGCCGACAAGACTACTACAAAAAGAATCGCGTACATCGACTGGCTGAGGGGACTCGCGTGCCTGGTGATGTTTCAGACGCACTGCTATGACTCCTGGCTCGGAGGCGCCGCGCGGGATGGTTTTTTCTTGCGCATGTCCCAACTCGGCGGAACTCTGCCCGCGCCATTGTTTCTCTTTCTGGCGGGCATCTCGTTTGCCTTGGTTACCGACAAGCTGCGGCAGAAGGGTGTCTCCGCCGACGAAGTTGCTCGCACCACAATTTTGCGCGGGGGAGAGATTTTTCTGCTGGGCCTGCTGTTCCGACTGTATAACTTCTTGCTCGGTCAGCCGGTGGCGCCGTGGACCGATCTGCTGCGCGTGGACGTACTGAATGTCATCGGAGTGTCGCTCATGATGATGGGCGTAGCGTGCCGGATCGGCGCCGCGGGAGGCGTGGTGGACCCGCGCCGTCTGCGTCAGACGACTGCGGCGACGGCGATCGTCTGCGCTGCGTCCATCGCGATTCTCACTCCGCTACTGTGGACCAACTGGCGCCCGCACTCCCTCGCGTGGTGGCTCGAATCTTACGTTGACGGCGTGCACACGTTTGGCACGCCGCAATCCTGGCTGTTTCCAATTTTTCCGTGGGCCGCGTTCGCGTTCGTGGGACTCGCGGCAGGGTCTGTCTTAATGTCCGATTGGGCGCGAAGAAACGAAGCGAAGGCACTTACGCTCGCTGGTGTGGCGGGTGGCGTGGCGATTGCGATGGGAATGTGGCTGGATGCGCGTCCCATGCGGCTGTACAGCACTTACGATTTCTGGCGCACCAGTCCGAATTTCTTTTTGATTCGCGCAGGAGTCGTGCTGATCGTTCTCTTCCTGGGCTATGCCTGGTGCCGCTGGGGCGCGGGGGAGTGGGGTTTCAGTCCGCTGATCGAAATGGGCAAGTGCTCGCTGCTGGTGTACTGGGTGCATTTTGAATTTGTGTACGGCGGACTCTCGATTGTGCATCGCCACCGGGCGAGCATCGGTACGGCGACCATCGGCTTGATTGCGATACTGATCTCCATGGCGCTGCTGGCGACGGCTCGCAATCGCTTTCCAAAATGGAAGCCACAAATGCTGGGGCTCATTCGCGGGGCGGTGAGGACTTAAGATCGAAGTGGCACAGACTTCAGTCTGTGGGGTTTCATTCCTGCAAGTATAAAAATCGACGGACGGAATCCCGCGTTACTTTGCGGGGGCGTTCGGCGTGTCCGGAATTTTGAATATCATCTCGCCGGGACGCGCCAAGCCCATTTCCTCTCGCGCAATCCGCTCAATGGACTTGGGGTCGCTCTTCAGCGAAGTGACCTGCTCGGCCAGGGTTTTGTTCTGGTCATTCATCTGGCCGATTTGCTGGCGAATCTGTTCGATCTCTTTTTGCGTGCGGCGCATGGCGATGAATCCATGGGGACCGAAAACGTCGTGCACCAGCAGGGCAAAGAGCGCCAGCACCAGAATCTGCCGCACATGTTTTCGCAGATACGCGCCGGCTTCACTTGGAGAAATGTTACGAATTTCGTTCAGGGTCATCATGCCTTCGCTTCCTGCGCGGAGACCATAATCCAGGCTTGCGTCTCGCGCGCGATTTTCGAGGATTCCTCGGCAGTTGTCGCTTCCGCGTAAATGCGCATCAGCGGTTCCGTGCCGGACAGCCGCAACAACACCCATGATCCATCCGCGAATTCCATCTTAAGGCCGTCGGTGCGGTCGACACTTTTTACTTTCCGTCCAATGAATGTTGAGAAGTCGGACTTCAGACGACTCACCGCCTTCGATTTTACATCTTCGGGCAAGTGCAGGTTCGTGCGCTGCGGCCAGTACTCGCGGCCGATGCGTTTGAAGAGCGCTCGCAACTGTTCGGCAAGAGAAGCGCGGCGCACGGCGATCATTTCCGCGACCAGCAGGCACGCGAGGATGCCGTCCTTTTCAGGCAGGTGGCCGCGGATGGTCATGCCCGCGCTTTCTTCTCCGCCCAGCGCGATTTTATCTTTCTCAATCAGTTCGCCAATGTATTTGAAGCCCACGGGGGTCTGAAACACAGTCGTGCCGTGAAATTGGGCCACCGCGTCCATCAGGTGCGAAGTGGCCACGCTGCGCGCGGCCGGTATTTTCCAGCCGCGGGTCTCGACGACATAATCGTAAAGCAATCCGAGGATGTGGTTCGGCTGCATCCAGGTGCCATCGCAATCCAAAATGCCAAAACGATCGGCATCGCCATCGGTCGCAAGTCCGACTGCCGCCTTTTTCGCGAGCACCGCGTCGCGCAAGGGACGCAGATTCTCTTCGGAGACGTCCGGGCCCGTGCCGTCGAAGAGCACATCGCGATTGGTTCGCAGTGCTTGCACTTCAACCCCGTGAGCGGCCAGGACACGATCCAGGTAGCCGGCGCCACATCCGTGCAGAGTGTCGACCGCGACGCTCAATTTGGCATCGCTCAAAGCTTTGAAATTCACTAACTGCGAGAGGCGCTCCAGATAAAAAGTCCGCGGATCGATTTTCGCAAACGGCTGGTCGTTCGCCTTGGCCGGCGCGCGTTCGCCGATTTTGGCGGCGCGCGCCTCGATATCCTTGGTCACTTCGGGAAGCGCCGGCGCTCCATCGGCGCCGCTGAATTTCAGGCCCTGATATTCGGCTGGGTTGTGGCTGGCGGTAAAGTTGATTGCGCCGTCTGCTTTTTGCCGAATGATTTCGGTGCGCGATTACTGGAGTTGGCGTGGGCCCGTCGCACAGCAGCACGCGGACGCCGTCCTCGCGAAGAACCTCCGCCGCCGCGCGCGTAAATTCTTCGGCAAAAAATCGCGTGTCGTGGCCAATGATCAGCGCCGGTTTCGGATTGCGCCTTCGCACGTGCCCGGAAATCGCGGCGGTCGCCAGACGCACGTTGGCGAAAGTAAAATCGTCCGCGATGACGGCGCGCCATCCGGAAGTTCCAAATCTGATTGTCGGTGCCATTTTCACAATAAAATACTTCCGCTCTCGGGCAGGTATTGTAGCCTGTGATGCAAGCGTGAAGCAGCCTGGAAATCGCGCGGCCGGGAAAGAGTAAAGGGCGGGAGGATCATTTGAAAGACAAATGCGTAGTTCTGGTGACCTGTGGAAGCCCAGCGGAAGCGCTGCGCATTGCGCGCGCAGTCGTCCAGGCGCGCTTGGCCGCCTGCGTGAACATTCTGCCCGGCGCGGTGACTTCCATTTATCGCTGGAAGGGCAAAGTGGATTCTTCGCGCGAACGTCTGCTGCTGATCAAAACTTCGCAGAAACATCTGCCCAAACTCCAGGCGGCCGTCGAACACTTGCACTCTTACCAAGTGCCTGAGTTCATTGCGCTGCCGATCGTGGCAGGATCGTCCGCGTATCTGGCATGGATGGATGAATAGGACTGGCTTCTAGCGGTCCGGTGTAGAGTGAA
This sequence comes from uncultured Acidobacteriota bacterium, assembly GCA_963695945.1. GTDB lineage: Bacteria > Acidobacteriota > Terriglobia > Acidiferrales > UBA7541 > Palsa-360. The sequence continues at coordinate 4,135 of CAVOIX010000029.1, forward strand.
CTCCTTCGGTCATCTAACTCCGAACAGGCTAAAGCGTATCCTTACAAACCTTAGATCCTCTGCAATGCCTGATCGAGGTCGTCGATCAAATCTTCCACGTCTTCGATTCCCACGGAGATGCGAATCAGTCCTTCGGTGATTCCGATTCGGTGGCGCACGTCGGCGGGAACCGAAGAATGAGTCATCGTAGCTGGATGCGAGATCAGCGTTTCCACTCCGCCCAGGCTTTCGGCCAGCGAGCAGAGTTTCAAATGATTCAGAACCGTCCGCGCATTTTCCAGCGTAACGACGTCAAAGGAAATCATGGCGCCGAAGCCGCGCTGCTGTTGCACCGCCAGATCGTGCTGCGGATGCGACGGCAGGCCCGGGTACAGGACGTACTTGACGCGCGGGTGATCTTCGAGGAAACGCGCCACGGTGCGTCCGTTGGCATCGTGCTGCTTCATGCGCACGGCCAGCGTCTTGATCCCGCGCGACACCAGGAAGCAATCCATCGGAGCGAGTCCCGCCCCCGTGGAGCGCTGCAGGAAATGGATTTTTTCCGCGTCGCTCGCACGCGTCAGAATGGCGGCGCCGCCCACGCAATCGCTGTGCCCGTTCAGGTATTTGGTCATTGAGTGGACCACGATGTGCGCCCCCAGGGCGATCGGCGACTGCAGGTAAGGGCTCAGGAATGTATTGTCCACAACCATGGTGGCATCGTGCGCGGACGAAATTCCGGCAATGGCGGCGATGTCACTCACGCGCATCGTTGGATTCGTTGGGGTCTCCACGTAAATCATTTTGGTGTTCGGACGAATGGCTCGCTCGACCTTCTCGGCTGACGACGTATCCACAAAACTAAATTCCAGCGCCCATTGCATCAGGAACTGGGTGGTGAGGCGGATCACTCCTCCGTAGACGGCTTCGGAAATGATGGCGTGGTCGCCGGGGCGTAAAAGTCGAAAAACCGAATCAATGGCGGCCATGCCGGAGGTGAACACGTAGGCCGCGGTTCCACCCTCCAGTTTCGCCATGGTGCGCTCAAGCGCCCTGCGGTTCGGATGCGATGTCCGGGCATAGTCGTAACCCTTATTTTTTCCCAGCTCTTCCTGGATGTAGGTCGAGGTTTGATAAATGGGCGCGACGATCGCGCCGGTCGACGGATCGGGTTCCTGGCCCACGTGTATGGCGTCGGTTGCAAATCCCATGAAAAATCTCCTTGAAGGTGGCCGCAGAGGTTGCCGTGGGCCGGATTCTCTTCGCTCAGCGCGGATGCCGGCGGGACTTCAACCGCATTTTCTTGATTTTTAGGATTGCGCCAATTCTTCCGCGGATCGAAAGTAGCTCAGGAGCGCAGCTGAGTCAATCCGATGGACTTGCGCTATCCTGAAAAAGGGGCAAGAATGAGGCATCCGATGCCGACTCCACGTTATGCTTTCGGGATTGTGCCGTGATCACTGCGCGAAATTCCGTCACGACTTCGCTGCGCATCGCTTCGCTGCTCATTCTGTTCTTCGCGATTGTTGCGCGGGGACAAGATAGAGATGCGGACTCCAAGGACAGGGCGGGCGAGGACTCGAAGGACGCGCGACTAACCATCGTCGTCACCGGGGGAGACGAAAAGAAGCCGGTGGAGAGCGCCAGTGTCTACGTCCGGTACGTCGACGAGCACAAGCATGGCAAGGCCAAGAAAATCGAAATGAACTTGAAGACCAGCCAGTCCGGCATCTGCCACGTTCCCGTGATTCCGCCCGGAAAATTTCTGGTGCAAGTGATTGCCGAGGGCTGGAAAACCTACGGCGAGTATTACGACAGCAGCCAGACCGCGCAGACCATCAACATCAATCTGGTGCGCCCGCCCAAATGGTATTGAAGAAGAAGTTCCGGCCAATTCCCATTTTTTGCTTCGCAACTCCACCGAAAATATTTTCTCCGCAGGGCAGTGCCTGCCATCAACGGGTTCAGCATTTTATTTTTCGCGACCAATTTTAAAAAGTGCTTCATCTTTGTGCAAACCGCATCAAGCTCCGTGTTTGTCGCGTGGTAGGCGCTTCCAATCGGTCTTTTCCACAAACTTTTCAACACAACTGTTGAAAACTTCGCGGGCGCGAGTTGTGCGGCATTGTTTTGATTCTGCGCGGAGGCGGTGTTAGATTAGCAGTCTGGGGAACATCTCGCGGTACGGGCTGGATGGAAGAAAAACCATACAAAGGATTTGTGATCTGGCACTTGCTGTGGAGCAATCTGGGTGTGCGCCCGCTGCGGTCCGCGCTCAGTGTAACGGCGCTTGCTCTGCAAGTGTTTCTCGTTCTCCTGATCGCGGGACTCACGTCCGGCGCGCTGGCGGATTGGCGCACGCGCGCCGAAGGCGTCGGCGCCGACATCATCGTGCAGCCGCCCAACTCTTCCATTTTCTTCGCGTTTTCCAGCGCCGTCATGCCCGAAAACCTCGCCGACAAAATCGCCGCCCTTCCGGACGTCGACGAAGTTGCGCCGGTCTTCATCGTGGTCGATCAGAAAAATCTGGGAGTCGTCTACGGAATTGATTACCAGCGCTTTTCCGGCTTGAGTGACGGATTCCGGTTTATTTCCGGCGGACCGTTCCAGAAGCCCGACGAAGCCATCGCTGACGATCTGGCGGCGCAATCCCGTAAGTTGCACGTGGGGCAGAGAACCGTTTTGCTGGGCCATGATTTCACCATCGCTGGCATCGTTCTTCACGGCAAAGGCGCCCGCTTTTTCATTCCAACCAAGACCGCTCAGGACATTGCCGGTGCGGAAGGACGCGCCTCCATGTTTTATGTGCGCAGTAAGGGCAACACGGAAGCCGCGCGCAACGAACTCGTCAAACTGCTTCCGACATACAAAATTCGATCGATGGCGGAGTACAGCACCTTGATGACTTCGTCCAACCTGCCTGAATTAAAGCCGTTTATCCGTTCCTTTGTCATCATTGGAGTGATTATCAGCTTCCTGGTAGTGCTCCTGACCATGCACACCATGGTCTTTGAACGTACGCGGGACATCGGCGTGCTTCGCGCGCTGGGGTCTTCGCGCCTGGAAGTCTGCTGGATGATTTTGGGCGAGACTCTGGTGATGGTGGGACTGGGCGTCATCTGTGGATTGATTTGTACGTATGGCGTAGTCGCCATTTTGCATCACACTTCGCCTACCCTGCAGATCGCCATCGAGGGCGCATGGATCGTGCGAGCCATCCTGCTGACGATTGGCGGCGCGATTGCCGGGGCCGCGTATCCCGCGCTGCGTGCCGCACAGAATGATCCCGTCGATGCGCTGGCCTACGAATGAATTCCGATTCCACCTGTTCTCCGGATTCCTAACCGTTTTGCACAGATTCACAATCCGCCATATAAATTTATTGCCGCCACGTATTTGGTTCTGATACAAGAAGGTCCGAACCCGCGATCGGAGACGCTCACAAGTGGAGATCCACCTCTACACGGAACCCGGCTGCGGTGCGTGCATCGAAGCCAAGGAGTTTCTGCGCTCGCGAGGGATCTGTTTCGAAGAGCGCGACGTCCGTGATCATCCCGAATATTTGCGGATACTGGCGGACGATCTCGACAGTTGCACCTTGCCGACGCTCGTAGCGGGCGATACCATCATTTCCGGTTTTGACCGCGAAGAATATCGGCTCTTTTCCAGGGTCGCTGCAGTTAAACACGAGCGTTGAATTGCCGATCTTTGATTCAGCGAGTCCGCTGCATCTGAGCGGATGCGCGCAAATGATGTCGGAGGAGGGAAGGCCGATGAGACTCAAACTGATGAGCGTCATGCTCGCTTTGGTGGCGCTGGCGTTACCGCTGGCGGCACAGATGGGAATGGGACCGCAAATTCCCACCCTGAGCGGAATCTGGCATCCGGTGGTGGGCAGCGGTGCGTCGTATGAAATCACGCAGCAGGACAAGAAGAGCTACTTCGACTT
>CAVOIX010000030.1:0-68626 GCA_963695945.1 uncultured Acidobacteriota bacterium
GGTGACCGCTTTACCTGGTTGCTGCAGAAAGCCACGGAGATCGGCGCGCGCGGCATTGTGCCGGTGACCTTCCACTACACACAGCAAGCAGATTGTCGGGACAAGACGATCGCTATCGCGCGGTGGTGCGCGAGGCTGCCGAGCAGAGCCGGCGGTAGATCCTACCCGACCTGCTGCCGGCCATGCAGTTGAAGGCAGCCCTGGCGCATGCGCGCGGCATGGGACACATCGCGTTCCTGCTGGACAGCCAGGAGCACATTCTGGCGCTGCGCACGGCGCTCGCCGCCTTCACCGCCGGCTCCCTGGCACTGTTCGTCGGGCCGGAAGGCGGACTGACCGACGACGAGCGAGCGATGGCGCGGGCTGCGGGCGTGCAGCCCGTTTCGCTCGGTCCTCGCATCCTGCGCTCGGAAACTGCCGGCCTGATGGGGGCAGCGCTGGCGTTGGCCGGCGCGGGCAACCTGGGATAACGGCACGGCGGGATCAGTGCACGCGCCGCAGCGTGCCGCTACTCGTAATTATTTTCGCGCAAATAGCTTTCGTTCGTTTCGGTGGTGGAGACCGCGCCGATATGGAAAATGCAGTCAGGTTTCCTCAAAGAACCGGCGGACAGACGATCCAGCAATTCCGCGGGAGCAACGATTTCCGGCGAACCTAACCCGGCCAGATTGGCGTGTTTGGCGGGCTCCGGCGGAAAATCCGCAATCACCACTTGTGAGCAGCCCCGCCGGCGCAGTTCCCAGGCCAGCACGCTGCCGATGAAGCCGGCGCCACCCGTCACCACCACGCGCTTGCGCGTCCAATACTCGTTCCCTGAAGGCATAAGAGCATTCAAGGTTGCCACGGTGAGGCGAACGAAGCAATCGCAACTGATGCGCATCCACGAAATGCCAAAGGAAGACTTAAGAGGCTGTTCGATGCCGCAATTGCCGAAGTCTGCCGGGTTCGTCCGCAGAATTGCAGATCATGTTGCGTTCGCCCATCGCCTTGAGCTTTCCCACCGCCTGAGCTAGAGTAACCGCTCCCGGACGGAGGGGATTTCCATTGCATGGTCACGGCCAGGAACATCTGAAAATTCTGCTGCGCAGCAGCGCGATCCAGAAACGCGTCCGTGAAATCGGCGGGCAAATTTCCAAGGACTATAAGGGCCAGCGCGTTCACCTGATTGGGGTGCTCAAGGGAGCGGCGATTTTTCTGTCCGATTTGGTTCGCCAGGTTCGCGTCGAAGTTTCGCTCGATTTCATGTCTGTCTCCAGTTACGGGCACGGCAGCCAGACTTCAGGCCAGGTGCGCCTGAACAAGGACCTGGACACCAGCATCGAAGGCCTCAACGTGATTGTGGTGGAAGACATTCTGGATACCGGTCTCACGCTGGGATACTTGCTGCGCGTGCTGCAGCAACGCAAGCCGGCTTCGCTGAAGATCGCCGCGCTCCTTGACAAGCCCGAGCGCCGCATCAAGAAAGACGTGAAGGCCGACTACGTCGGATTTCAAATTCCTAACGAATTCGTCGTCGGATATGGACTGGACTATGCGGAGCGCTATCGTAACCTCAAGGATGTCTGCGTACTGTCCCTGCCTCCGTCTTAGGCCGTTTGACAGCCACTACTGATTGGCGACATTGTCGATTGCAACAGGCATAAGGACAGCCCAGAGCACGTTTTTGTTGGATGACCGCGAAATGGCTGGCCACGAATGAAGCCTCTCATCACCGCAGCGGATTTGGAGCGCGTTCCGCCGAATGGCGAGATCGCCATTACCGAGGACACGCTGATCACTTTGCTGGCGCGCGAGGATGCAGAACGTCGCGGCATCACGTTTCGCATCGTCGCCGCGAGCGGTCAGGCATCCGAGGCCCGCGCGCTTTCCGCGAACGGCGCGCCGGAACAATCGGCGCGAGTCGTGGCCATCGGCGCGGATCACGGCGGGTTCGAACTCAAACAGCAGTTAAAGGATTATCTGCGCGACTGGGGCTACCAGGTTCTGGATCTGGGTACAAACAGCGCGGAGGCGGTCGACTATCCCGATTTTGCCGAAGCAGTTGGGAATGCCGTCGCAAACGGGCAAGCATGGCTCGGCATCGTGCTCGATAGCGCAGGCATTGGCAGCTCGATCGCGGCGAACAAGGTTCCCGGAGTGCGCGCGGCGCTATGCTATGATCGCGCGACGGCGCGCAACAGCCGCGAGCACAATGATGCCAACGTGCTGACGCTGGGCGCCAAGCTCCTCGCGCCGGAAGCCGCGCGCGAGATTGTGGCGCTCTGGCTCGCCACGCCCTTCGCAGGAGGGCGCCACCAGCGCCGCGTGGATAAGATTCGCGGCATCGAGGAGCGCGCAACGAAGCACGAGTAGCTGCGACGGAACACGAGGCTGCATTCCCCGGCAACAACACTGATGCAGCACTGCTGTAGCCCCCTTTCTTCAGCGGCGGGGTCACTCGACAGGCGGGCAAGCAATTCGACAGTAAAAAATTGTAGTGCGCTCCAAACAGGGCTGACCGAGTGGACCAGAGCGAATTCGAACAGATCGTTCGCGTTGTTACGGAAGAAGTGGTGCGTTACCTCGGTGCTTCCGCCGTGCGTTTCGCCGGAGCCGCTGCGGGAGACGATGAAGTTTGCCCGGATTGCGACCTGAATTGCGTTGAGAAATGCGCCAGAAAAACGCGCGCGGTCGTGGAAGCCGGAGCCGATCGAATATCCTGCGGCCCGGCGGTCATCGAAGTGGAAGCGGGCTTCGCGGCGCTCATCGACCACACGCTTCTGAAGCCGGAATCCTCGCGCGATGAGATCCGCAAACTGTGCCAGGAAGCTGTGCGTTTTGGGTTCGCGTCTGTCTGTATCAATCCATGGAACGTGCCGCTGGCTGCGGAGCTTGTGCGCGGCACAAAAGTGAAAGTCTGCACCGTGATCGGCTTTCCTCTGGGCGCGACGCTGCCTGCGGTGAAAAGGTACGAAGCGGAAGAAGCGATCAAGCTGGGCGCGCAGGAAGTGGACATGGTGCTGAATATCGGCGCGTTGAAATCCGGTCAGGATGACGTGGTGGAGTCCGACATCCGCGGCGTGGTGGAAGTCGCGCATCGCGGCGGCGCGATCTGCAAAGTGATTTTTGAAACCTCGCTGCTGACCATCGAGGAAAAGGTGCGCGCCTCGCTCGCGAGTAAGAGGGCCGGCGCCGATTTCGTCAAGACGTCGACTGGTTTCAGCACTGGCGGCGCTACCGCCGAGGATGTCGCGTTAATGCGGGCTCTCGTGGGAACCGGCATCGGCGTAAAAGCTTCCGGCGGAGTGCGCACGTTTGACGATCTGAAAAAAATGGTGTGCGCAGGCGCCACGCGCATCGGAGCCAGCGCTAGCGTCAAAATCATGGAACAGGCGACGGGCGCGGTTTCTTCTGGGGACCCTACACCGGCCCCGCAGCCATCCACTTACTAAATCTTATCCCTCGACCCCCATTCTCCGGGAACGGTTGGCCCCGGACTCGGGATCATCAATATACGTCCCAGGTTAAAGTTTATTATTAATTTGTTCATCGCAACGTTGCGGAGATTTACCTGTTTTTCGTGGGAGCATAATCCCTTCCTGCTATACTAAATGGCTCTTGAGGACCGCGCCGCGTTTCTGGCCGTTTCGGGCGCAGGCCACATTCAAAATTAATTTATGGAACCGGCACAAATTCCATCGCCGCTGAATGTTCCCGCGGAAATTCTCGCGACGCTGGTCGAAATCGGCGAGGAAATTAACTCCTCGCTGGATCTCGACGAGGTGCTGCGGAAAACCGCGGCGCTGGTGAAGCGCCTGGTCGATTTTGAGATCTTCAGCGTGTTGCTGGTCGATGAGTCGATGCATCGTCTCTATCACCGCTTCACAATCGGTTACGGTGACGAAGGCGGAAAAGATTGGGTGATCCCGATGGGCCACGGGATTACCGGGACGGCCGCGGCGACTGGGCGCGCGGTGCGTGTGCCCGACGTCCGCGAGGATCCTCGCTACATCAACATCATCGACTCGGTACGGTCTGAAATGGTCGTGCCACTGATGGTCAAGGGCCAGGCCATTGGAGTTCTGGACATTCAAAGCACGCAAGTTGACTACTTCACGCGCGATCAGCAAAGCGTTTTGACCTTGATGGCCAGCCGCTTGGCGATCGCCATCGAAAACGCGCGGCTCTTTGAACGCGTGAGCAGCCAGGCGGACACGCTGCTGGTTCTGAACGAAGTGGGGCGCGAGGCGAATTCGATTCTCGCGGTCGAGGAATTGCTGCGCCGTGCTGCGGAGCTCGTCAAGCGCGTAATCAACTATCAGATTCTGGGAATTTTGCTGTACGACGAAGGGGCGAATCTGTATCGCCATCGCCTGAACATGAAGTACGGCCAAAGCACGCAGGGAAAGATGCGCGTAACCGCGCACGAAGGAATCGTGGGCGCTGCGATCGCCACGGAACTGCCGGTGCGAGTGCCGGATGTGACTCTCGATCCGCGCTACATCATGGTCAATCCCGAAACGCGGTCGGAAATGGCCATTCCGATGTTGTATCAGGGGCGCGTCGTCGGCGTTCTGGACCTCGAAAGCCCGCAAGTCAATTATTTTACGGAAGACCACGAGCAGACGCTTTCGATTCTGGCGGCGCACCTTGCCGTGTCACTTGAAAACGCGCGCCTTTATGAAAAACTGGCCAAGGACGAAGCGCGCATGGAGCGCGAACTGACCGCGGCGCAGCGGCTGCAGACGGCTCTCCTGCGGCCAGTGCCCAGCGTCGATTATGGCCTGGACATCACCGCGCGAATCCATTCGGCGCGGGAAGTCTGCGGCGATTTGTATGATTTTCTTACCTACGGTTCGCAGCAATTGGGCATCGCCCTGGGGGACGTCAGCGGGAAGGGCAGTGCGGCTGCGCTTTATGGGGCCGTGGCTACCGGAATTTTGCGCAGTCTTTCGCCCCATAAGCTGCAGCCCGCGGAACTTCTCCGCCAGTTGAATCAATTGGTGTGCGACCGCCGCGTCGAAGGCCGTTACATGACAATTTGTTTCGCCACATGGCAAAAGGGCCGTCACACGCTTCGTTTGGCGAATGCAGGACAAACGCAGCCGTTGCTCTGGAAAGACGGGCATGTCGAGCAAATTAAGCTTTCGGGATTTCCGATCGGCATTTTCGACGATGCGACCTACGAAGAATGGAGCGTGCGCCTGCAAACGGGCGACATTCTGCTTTTCTTTTCGGATGGCCTTACCGAAGCCGCCAATCGCGAAGGAAAATTCTTTGGCACCGGCCGCATTAAAGAGCTGCTGGCCGCCCACGCGCATTTGAGTTCCAGCGAACTTGCCGACCGCCTGCTGGCCGAGGTTGAGGAATTTACGCAGGGAGGAGCCATCACGGATGACCGCACCCTGGTGGTGATGAAAGTCAATTGAGCGCCGAGACTTCTCAAAAACGCATATTGCGCCCGGTGATAGCCGATCCCGCGAGCTACACTCCGGGATTTTCCTATCGCGGCTCGCAACTGTTTTGCGAAGGTGTTTCCGTCGCGGAAGCTGCGAAGCGTTTCGGAACGCCAGCCTACCTCTACAGCCGCGCGAGCATTGAGCAAGCCTATCGCCGCATGGATTCCGCTTTCGGCAAGCTTCCGCACACCATTTGCTACGCGATGAAAGCCAATTCCAATCTTGGCATTCTGCGCATATTTGCAAAGCTCGGCAGCGGATTTGACATTGTTTCCGGCGGGGAGTTGTATCGCCTGCGGAGGATCGGCGTGGCCGGAAACCGAATCGTGTTTTCGGGCGTGGGAAAATCGCGGGAAGAAATTCGCGAAGCCCTGCGCGCTCGAATTCTTCTGTTTAATGTAGAATCCGCGGCGGAACTGGATCTGCTGGCCTCGGAAGCCTCGAAAATGCGGGTGCGCGCCGCGGCGTCGATTCGCGTAAATCCGGACGTCGCCGCCGGCGGCCATCCGCACATTGCCACCGGACATCACCGCCACAAATTTGGGATCGACTGGGCAACCGCGCGCGGCCTGTACGTCGAGCATCGCGATTCGCGCTGGATTGACTGGCAGGGAATCAGCGCGCATATCGGATCACAAATTGTATCGCTCGCTCCGCACCGCCGGGCACTGACGCGTCTGGCCGGATTTGTTCGCGAACTGAAACGCGCGGGTATCTCGCTCAAATACGTCGATGGCGGCGGAGGGCTTGGGATTCGCTACACGTCGGAGCAGCCGCCGGATAAGGCCGCCTGGGTCACGGAACTTGTGAACCTCGTCCGTCCACTCGGATGCCACCTGCTGATCGAGCCGGGACGGTCGCTTATCGGACCCGCCGGCGCGCTTCTGATGCATGTCTTGTACAACAAGCAAAATCGCGGCAAAAACTTCGTCATCGTGGATGCCGCTATGAACGATTTCATGCGGCCTGTGCTTTACGATGCGACGCATCCCGTCACGCGTGCCCAGCGCACTCGCGGAGCGCTCACTCGCACGGACATCGTCGGCCCGGTCTGCGAATCGGGCGATTGTTTTCTGCGGGACTGGCCGCTCGGAAACGTAACGGCGGGCGATGCATTGGTGCTGTGGGGAGCAGGCGCCTACGGAACCACGCAAACTTCCAATTATAATTCGCGGCCGCGACCGGTGGAGATTTTGGTTGAAGGAAAGAAGGCGCGGGTAATCCGGCGCCGCGAATCACGCGCGGATTTAATACGGGGAGAATAGAACATTTGAAGAGCTGCGCCGGCCATCGCTAATCGGATTTCGATTGCGTAGGCAGCGGCGGTTTAATCTTGTTCGCTTTCCAGGCCTTGGCCAACTTCGTGAAGAACAAATACCGCTGTTCGCCCGTCCCTCCGAGAGTTCGAAGATCAGCATTGAACCAGTAGAGGCAATTCAAGAAGATCGCTTTGCGGTTGGCCCCCACCGTGGAACTGAATTCCCCGAAATCGATAACATTCGCCAGCGTTGCATATTGCTGTACGGCGTTTTGGCCCTTCAGCCCACCGTCATCCGGTATATCTCCGGCAAACTCGGGACCGAAGAACGCATCCTCCACGGAAATCAAGCCGTTGATGGCCTTGTTAAACGACGGCATTTCCCGTACTGGAATCCAATATTCGCGATGCGCATCGGAGCCCGCGGTATGCAGCTCGTACTTGGTCAGATAGGTGGACGACATATCGAACTGCGTGACGAAACCCGCAAAGCCGGAATTTGCGTCCGGGGCATTCCAGGTGCGGGCGATCTGCCGCGCGTATTCCAGATTCACCACCGGGTAAAAAATCGGCTGCTGAATCAATCGCGGCGGAAATTCACGCATTCCGGTTTCCCAGAGGAGCGCGAGTTCCTGAACGCCGATCGAACGGAAAAGCTTGGTGGGCATCGGATCCGCAAATGGTGAGGGCGGCCAGCGTCAGATCAATCGCCTCACGCGCATTCTACCTTTCTCCCCATTTCAGTTTGTTTCGCAGAATCTGGTAGTAGGTTTTTTTTGCCGGACGCACCAGCAGAAGTTTTTCCGCCGATTTGCGCACGCGGATGTGATCGCCGCGCCAAAGTTCGATTCCGATTTGTCCGTCCAGAGTAAGGTAAACGAAATCGTCCTCGGCCTTGAAATCGATGTCGATGGTGACGGAATCAGGAATCACGATCGGCCGGTTGGTCAACGTGTGCGGGCAGATCGGCGTCACCACAAATGCTTCTACGGTCGGGTACACGATCGGACCGCCGGCCGCCAGCGAATAGGCGGTGGAACCGGTGGGCGTAGAAAGAATCAATCCGTCCGCCTTATACGTGGTCACGTATTCGCCATCGACGCGCAGTTCCAGGTCCATGATGCGGGCCAGCGCGGCCTTGTTCAGCACCGCGTCATTCAGCGCGATCTGCTGGCGGATGACGGCGCCGCCGCGGACAATTTCGGCTTCGAGCATCACGCGTTCGCTCACGCGATGCTTTCCGGAAAAAATCTCGTCCAGGATCAAATAAATTTCGTCTTGCGCAACCGTAGTGAGAAAGCCGAGTCCTCCCAGGTTGACGGCCAGGATTGGAACCTTGCGCTGCGCCGCAAGCCGCGCCGCGGAGAGCAACGTGCCGTCACCGCCCAGGACGATCAGCAGGTCGGTGCACGCGGGGAGTTCCTCGCGTTTTCGTGCTTGCACGGCGGTCATTCCGAGGCAGTCGCTGGTCTCGGAATCGCAGGTCACTGTCGCTCCATGGGCCTGCAACCAATTGACCAGCGGAGGAACGACGCGCGCGATATCTTCGCGGCGTGGACGGGAAATAATTCCGACGGTCTTGATCATTTTAGGTAGTTGTTGAAGCGCCTTGAAAGCGAAGTCTACTTTAGCACCTGTCGCGCGGTTCCATTTCCATGAATTTCACAATCGTTGCGGCGGTTTGGTGGCCTGGGTGAACCGCGTTGCTGCCCTTGAAAATGCTGACTGCAGGAGGCGTTGCTACAAAAACATTTTGGCGTGAAGAAAGAATTCCTGATTTCCTTCGGCGCCGGTTAAGCGGCTAGGTCGGATGCCTTCGACGCGCAAGCCGGCAGCGGCAGCCGCCACGCGCACCCGCTCTACGGCCCGTTCATGTAATGCTGCGTCGCGAACGATTCCGCCCCTGCCGATGTCTCCACGGTCGAGCTCGAATTGTGGTTTTACAAGGATCAAGTATTCCGCGTGCGGGCCGGCGGCAGCGACCACGGCGGGCAAAACCTTGGCCGCGGAAATGAAGGAAACATCCATGGTCACCAGGCCGGCGGGCTCCGCAATTTGCTCTGGAAGAAGATTGCGCGCATTGGCCTTGATCTGCGTGACCCGAGGATCCTGCACCAGGCGCCAGGCCATCTGCTGAGGCGTCACGTCCACCGCGTAGACATGGCGGGCGCCGTCCTGCAGCAGACAATCGGTAAAGCCACCGGTGGATGAACCGATATCGAGGCAGATCTTTCCGTTGACCGCGATCGCGAAATCTTCAAGCGCGCCTTCCAGCTTGAAGCCTCCGCGGCTGGCATACTTTGCGGATGCTCCACTCACTTCAATTCGCGAGTCCTCGGCGATTTGCGCGCCGGCTTTGTCGCTGCGTTCGCCGTTCACGCGCACCTCGCCTGCGAGGATCATGGCTTGCGCCTTTTCGCGAGATTCGGCCAGTCCTCGCTCGACGACCAGCAAGTCGAGCCGCTTCTTTACGGATTTCGGTTTCGATGGCAAAAAGTCCGTCGGACAGATTTCAGAGTAAGCGTGGTCTGCTGATCTCGATAAGGTCAGCGACTAAAGCCGCAAGGAATACCCGTTCTTTACGGCACGGCTGAAGCCGTGCCCTACAAAAATTATGTCCTACGAAGATTATGCCCTACTGAGATCATGTCCTAGAGCTACAGAGATCATGTCCTATTGAGATGATGTCCTAGAGAGATTATTCCCTACTGAGATTATGTCCTATTGAATTCATATCCTACTGAGATTAGGTCCTAGAGAAATGATGTTTTATTGAGATCATGTCCTATAGAAATTATGTTTCTGTGAAGATCGTGTTTTATAGAGATCTGATACAAACGGTGTATTGATCCAAATTGATCCAAAATGATTGCGCAGCGCGTCCAAGCGAGACTGTTTGTGGGTCACCGCTTTCGCCGTGACATTCAGATCCTAAAATCATGCCGGCTCTAGCCGCGGGCCTGCAATGAGCCGACGTTTCGCTACGCGCGCCGGTGGACAATTAACTCCGCCAATTCTCGCAGACGAGCGGCGCGGGAACCATAGGGCTCAATCTCGGACATTGCGCGAGTCTCCAGCTCTTTCGCGAACTGGCGCGATTTTTCCAGCCCATACAATGAAGGATACGTTGCCTTCTGCTGCGCCGCATCCTTACCCGCCGTCTTCCCCAACGCCGCGGAAGATTCTTCCACGTCAAGGATGTCATCCACCACTTGAAACGCCCAGCCAATGGTCTCGCCGAAGCGCTTCAGCCTTGCCACATCAGCGTCATCCGCACCTCCACCGATTGCTCCCGCAACAACCGACGCGCGAATCAAGGCCGCCGTTTTCGAGCGGTGAATATACTCGAGTTCCGCTGGCTGGACAGCGCGGCCCTCAGCTTCAAGGTCCGCCACTTGTCCGCCAACCATGCCGTCGACGGTTCCCGCTGAAGCGGCCACGTGAGAAAGAATGGCAACCCGGCGCGCCGGATCGATCGCAGCGTTAGCCAGCGTTTCAAACGCCAGCGTCAGCAGCGCATCGCCGGCCAGAATCGCGTTCGCCTCTCCGAATTTCTTGTGGCACGTGGGCTTCCCGCGCCGCAAATCGTCATTGTCAAGCGCCGGCAAGTCATCATGAATCAGCGAATACGTGTGGATAAATTCAAGCGCGCAGGCAATGGGAAGCACGGGAGTGATGTCCGCGGAAAAAATGCGAGCGGATTCCAGGCACAAAATTGGCCGAACACGCTTGCCGCCGGCCTGCACGCTGTAGCGCATGGCGCGGTGGATCGACGGAGGCTGCGTACTTTCCCCTGGCATCAGCCCTTCGAGGGCTGCGTCCACCATCACGCGATCTTCTTCGAAAAATGTCGGGAGATTCATCAGGAGGAGGTGGCGCGGGCGTTCGCCTGCCACGCGGCCGGCTAGGAGTCTTCCTCGCCTTCGGGATCGAAGGCTTCCGCGGCCAGTTCGCCGCCGGCCTTCTTCAGCAGGATTTCCACTTTGCCCTCGGCCTGTTCCAGGTGCTTCTGGCAGTCGCGCGAAAGCTGCACGCCCTCTTCGAACAGCTTCATGGCTTCGTCCAGCGACAAGCTCGCACCCTCGAGTTTTCCGACAATTTCCTCGAGCCGTCCGAGCGAACTCTCAAAGTCCGGCTTCTGGCCGGGCTCCGGCTTTTTTACCGCAGAATGATTGACGGGCGTCATGAAGCGATATTCTAATGCAGGCGCGAGAACCGAAACAACCGCTTTATCTGTGGACTTAACGTCCCGGCAGTTCGGGCGTTTCCTGCGCGAATCGCACGGTAGGGCCGACAGGAGCGTCATCACTGCCCCTTGCAACAACGGCCGCGGAGTGCTTTGGGCCAGCGTCCGGGCACTGCTAGAATGAGCCGCGGAGGACTTTCTTGATTTGATCGGGCTGCGACTTCTCGGACTGCTCGCCCTCGTGGCCGTGAACGGATTTTTCGCGGCGGTGGAGTTTTCACTGGTTGCGGTGCGGCTGTCGCGGGTTCGCCAGCTGGTACAACAGGGAAGCGTGCGGGCGAGAATCGTGCGGGATCTGGTCGGCAGGCTCGACCGAGTAGTTTCCGGCGTGCAGTTGGGAATCACGCTTACCAGCCTGGGTTTGGGAGCGCTGGGAGAATCGACGCTGGCCTCGATTCTGAGCCCGCTGGTCGCCAACATTCCCGGCAAGCACACGGTAGCCCTGGTTCACGCCATATCGCTCGGCGTGGCGTTTATTTTTCTTACCACATTGCATGTGGTGCTGGGCGAACTTGTTCCCAAAAGCATGAGCCTGCAGCGCGCGGAACGCGTTGCGCTTCTGGTGGCTGCCCCGTTTCAGTGGTATCTCGAAGTGTTCCGTCCGGCGATTAACCTGCTCGATCGGGTCAGCCGCTGGGTGCTCGCAGGCCTCGGATTTTCGGGACGTTCAAGCCACACGCAGGTACATTCCGCCGAAGAATTACAGATCCAGATCCAGCAAGCTCGTGAGCGCGGCCTGATCGGAGCGGAGGAGGAGAAATTCATCCTCGGCGCCATCGAGCTGGAGCAGATGCAGGTTCGCGAGCTGATGGTGCCGCGGCCCGATGTGCATTTCGTGTCCGCCGACGCCACTCTGGACGACGTGATGCGGGTATTCGTCACGACACAGCGTTCGCGACTGCCGGTGTTTGAGGGCTCGGCGGAACACGTGCTCGGGTACATTCACATCAAGGACATTGTGTGGATCCTGCTGGATCGTGAGCGCCGCGCGGAGGAGGGCTGGACGCCGGCTGAATTTAACGTGCGCAGCCTGCTGCATGAGATCGTGATCGTGCCGGAGAGCAAGCCGGTGAGCGAGATGCTTTTCGAACTGCGCATGAATCAAGGTTCGATGGCCATGGTCGTCGACGAATTCGGGAGCATACTCGGATTGCTGACCCTCGAAGACATTCTGGAACAGCTGGTCGGCGAAATTCACGACGAATTTGACGTCGTCGAAAAGCCGGTCCTCGTCGGGCAGGGGGCGGACGCGGCCATGATCTTTGACGCCTCGCTCAGCCTGCGCGATCTGGAATCGCAATACAACATCGGGCTGCCGGAAGATCGCTCGTACGCGACGGTGGGTGGTTTCGTGCTCGCCCAGCTTGGTTTCATTCCTCGTGGCGGAGAAATTTTTGATTTTGACGGATACCGCTTCACGGTTGTGGAAATGGATCGCCGGAGAGTGGCTCGCGTGAAAATCCAACGACTGAAGCCGCCGCAGCAGCAGGGGAGTCCGGTTTCAGCGGCCGAGACCAAGCCGTCCGCCGAGAAGGTGACCAAACCCAAATGATCCGGCATTTTCTGCAGCGCATTCTTTACACTTTGCCCGCGCTTTGGTTAATCCTCACGATGGTGTTTTTGATGATCCACATTGTGCCTGGCGATCCTGTGCTGCAAATGCTGGGCCAGGACGCCCGCGTCGAGGATTTGGAGCAGCTGCGCCATTCGCTGGGTCTCGATCAACCGCTGAGCGTGCAATACGTGCGATATCTGAAGGGCCTGGCGCGGGGCGATTGGGGACAATCGATGCGCTACGCCGCTCCCGTGCGGCCGATCGTTCTGCAACGCTTCCCCGCGACGCTGGAATTGTCTCTCGCCGCGCTGGCTGTCTGTCTGGCCATCGCCATTCCCGCGGGAGTGTTTTCCGCGCGGCGCCGCGGCAGCAATGCGGACCGCGCAACATCGTTCTTCACACTGCTGGGACTTTCCGTGCCTAACTTTGCGCTCGGTCCAATTTTGATTTTGCTCTTTTCCATTGAAATCGGATGGCTCCCGGTGTCGGGGCGCGGCGGGATCAGCCACTTGATTTTGCCGGCCGCAACGCTGGGCGCGGCGCTCGCGGCCATTCTCACGCGCATGGTTCGCGGCTCCATGATCGAGGAATTGTCGAGCGATTACGTGCGCACCGCCCGCGCCAAGGGCATCACGGAAACGGCGGTCCTGTTCCGCCACGCGTTCCCCAATGCGCTGATTCCGGTGATCACCATCGTAGGATTGCAATTCGGTTCGCTGCTCGCCGGGACCATCGTCACCGAAACAATATTTTCATGGCCGGGAATCGGGCGCCTGGCGGTACAGGCAATTTCAGCGCGCGATTATCCGCTGTTGCAGGGTTGCATTCTGATCATCGCGTTGTCGTACGTAGCCGTGAATTTGCTGACCGATCTGGTCTACGCAATCGTGGATCCCAGGGTAAGGCTGCAATGATCCCAGAACAAGGTTTAGCTCGCCTCTCTTGCACGGAGTTGATACGAAGTGTCCGAGACGAAGCCTTTCTCCTCGGCCAGGCAAAAATTAGAGTTAGAGCGCCAGTCGAACGGAAGTACGGAAGAACTAGAAAATATTCATGAAACAAATTTATCCATTCCGCCAGTTTCTTCGCAGCAGCGGACTGGGCCGCTGGGGCCTTGCCGTCACTCTCCTGCTGATCCTGCTGGCCGTACTGGCTCCATGGATCGCTCCGGCCAATCCTTCCGCGCAAAGCCTGCCAAACCGCCTGCTTTCTCCGAGCGCGCATCACTGGATGGGCACGGACGAATTGGGCCGCGACGTTCTATCCCGAACCCTGTACGGCGCACGCGTCTCACTGCTGGTCGGAGTTTCGGTAGTGTTGGGTGCGGGAATCGTGGGCCTTGCCCTGGGTTCTCTCTCCGGCTATTTTGGCGGGGCATTCGACCGCTTCATCAACATCGTGCTGATCAATTCGTTTCTGTCCTTTCCCGGCATACTTTTGGCGATCGCGTTTGCGGCCTTCCTGGGCCCCGGACTGGACAAGGTGATTCTCGCGCTCATCATTACGGGTTGGGCGGGATACGCGCGGCTTGCGCGCGCTCAGGTGATGAAGGTGCGGGAAATGGAATTCATCCTTGCTGCGCGGTCGTTGGGCGCGTCGCATGCGCGCATCCTGCTGCGCCATCTGCTGCCGAACACGCTGCAACCCGTCTTGATTCAGGCGACAATCGGGATGGCCGGAGCGATCCTGGCGGAGTCGACGCTAAGTTTCCTGGGCCTGGGCGTAGTCGCTCCGACGCCCAGCTGGGGAGCCATGCTCAACGACGCGCGCAACCACCTCTTCGATGCGCCGCATCTTGTAATATTTCCTGCGCTGGGCATTATGGCGGCGGTACTGGCTTTCAATCTGCTGGGGGACGCTCTGCGCGACTGGCTCGATCCGCGTACGCGCGCGTTTCTAACGAGGCTGGACTCGCAACGCTAGAAACTAAAAACGGTTCGATAAATTTGGGATGATGGATTTAAGTGGCGCAGGCTTCGGCCTGTGGATTTTTGTCCCAGCGGGCACCAAAGCCCGCAGGCGGAAGCCTGCGCCACGCAAATCCGCAAATGCGAAATCTATTGTCCGTCGGCCTAACTGAGGTCCAGAAGGACTTCCGCCCCGCGATTGGCACCCAGCGCGCGCGCGGCATGTCCGCGATTCACGGCGATTTCCACGTAGCCAGCCGAACCAACCACCGCGATCGGTTCTCCCGGGTTGCCCGCGGCGAACGTCTTGGCGAACTTGACGACCTGCTTGCCGTTCACGGCCATCTTGATGGCTCCGCCATCGAGCGCGCCAATGGGAATATCTTCCGCGGTCAGGTTCGTCATCAAGTTTCCAAACGCGTCCACTCGCAGCACGAAGCCCTTCACGGCGTTTCCCTCGGGTTTCGCCTTTGGCATTGTGAAGCGCACGAAATCCGTGACCACCTCTCCGAACGCTTCCGTCTGCAAAGTCTTGGAGAGCCATGCCGCCGTCGGAGCGAAAATATCGCGCCCGTGAAACGTGGGGCTGACGGGATTCAGGAAATAATGCTCCGCGGTAATGTGCCTAACGGTGCATGGTTCGCGCTCGTAGATCATCGAGAGCACGCCATTATCCGGCGCGACGAAGAAATGTTTCTCGCCGCTCACCAGAATCGGGCGGCGATCCGTGCCCACTCCCGGATCGACGATGATCACGTGGATGGTGCGCGACGGAAAATACTTGTACGCGCTGGCCAGGGAAAGCGCTCCGTCGAGAATGTCATAGGGAACCACGTTGTGATTGATGTCCACGATTCGCGCGGCGGGATTGATGTTCAGCATGGCGCCCTTCATCGTGCCAACGAGGTGGTCGCTCGTGCCAAAATCGGTGGTAAGCGTGATGATGGGATCGGCCAAAGAGAATCTCCGTTTCCAGCGTGCCGGCAGAAGGGAAGCGCGGGCTCCGCGTATTACTCCTTCTGCAACCTATCGAAGGGCACCCTGGGTGTCAAGCCGGCGTGGCGGCGCAGCTACGTCGTGGACAATACCTTGTGACCTAAGCCAGATGAGCTCAATCCACGACGAAGATGGTCGCCCCGTCTTCGGAAAGAACTCGATGCGGTGGGCACGCTCCATCGGGTACGTGGTAGCTCGTGCCCGGCGCGAGGACATAGGTGGGGCCCTGCTGATGTTCGATGACCAGGCGGCCGGCAACTACGAAAACGATATGACCCTTGTGGCACCAATGGTCGGCAACGTATCGGGGGCTATATTCGACCAGTCGCAGTTGGATATCTCCAAACTGGCGCGCGCGCATCGTTGCCACGCCGGTCTCGCCCGGATGTCTGGACGCCGGGACTTGAGACCACTCCGTCATGCCTGGAGACAAACTGTCGAGATTCATGTATTGGCCCTCCGGGCAGTGCCGTCTGCAGGAACCCACACGAGTATATCGGACCTTTCGAGATCGCCGCACTCTCTGAACTCTCTGCTTCTTGACCGCCCCATCTTCGAACGATATTCTGCAAGGAGGGCCGAAAGGTGCATGTCTTCTCACCGGCAGAAAGTTCCTCATGAAGCGGATCTACCTCGACCACAACGCGACGACACCCATACGGCCGGAAGCCCTCGCGTCGATGCTGCCGTATCTGACCGAGGAATATGGCAACGCCAGCTCGATTCATGGATTCGGTCAAAATGCCCGTGAAGCCGTGGAGCAGGCGCGCTCCTCGGTGGCCGCACTTCTCGGTGCGCGAGCTGCGGATATCATGTTCACCAGCGGCGGCACGGAGTCCAACAATCACGCCATCCTCGGCGCTGTCGCTGCGGCTCCAGGCAAGACGAAACATGTAATCACGTCCGCCATCGAGCACGTTGCCGTTCTCGATCCGTGCAGAGCCCTTGCCAAGGACGGCGTCGATCTCACGATCTTGCCGGTCAATCGCGACGGCCTCGTCGATCCGGAGGACGTCCGCAACGCGATCCTCCCGGAAACCGTCCTGATCACGATCATGCTGGCGAATAATGAGACCGGGACGATCGAGCCCGTCGAACAGATCGGCAAAATTGCCGCCGAAAAGGGAATCGCGTTTCACACCGATGCCGTGCAAGCCGCAGGAAAAATTCCCATCGACGTGGAAAAGCTAGGTGTGGATCTGCTCTCTATTTCCGGCCACAAATTCTGCGGCCCGAAGGGAGTGGGAGCGCTTTACATCCGCAAGGGCACCAAGCTGAAACCCTTGCTCTACGGTGGTCATTCGGAGCGCGATCGTCGCCCTGGCACCGAAGACGTAGCCGCGATAGCGGGTATGGGCAAAGCCGCCGAACTGGCGCGGGAAGGCTTGCATCAGGAGAGCAAGCGCATCGGCGCTCTGCGCGATCGACTGGAGCAAGGACTGCTATCGCGCGTGCCGCACTCCTGGGTAAACGGCGTGCACGCGCCGCGAGTTTACAACACTTCCAATCTGACGTTTCCGTACATCGAAGGCGAATCGATGGTGATCGCGCTGGACCTGAAGGGCATCGCGTGCTCGACGGGAGCAGCCTGCTCGTCCGGAGCGGTTGAGCCATCGCACGTTCTGACTGCCCTGGGTCTTGTGCCGGAAGACGCACGCGCCACGCTGCGCCTGAGCCTCGGGCACCAAACCTCTGAAGTCGAAATCGATTTCGCGCTCGAAACGATTCCAGCGGTGATCGAACGGCTGCGGCTGCTTTCCCCAACTTTTGAAAAGCTTGGATAGTAAACCGCTTACCGAGAAGAGCGAGTAGCGGGCCCGGGTGCCTTCTGCGTGGAGTAGAGCAATAGCAATCCGCGGAACGAGGCGAATTGTCGTGGTGACTTTCGTCATAACGACAAGTTGCGCCTGAAATAAGAGGCTGTCGGTAAATGTCGAGCGACCCAACCCTCCAATCGCGCGATTTACGGCTATACTATTCACATGGTCTCGAATTCCAACCCAAGCCCGATGACCGCAGTGGCCATGAGTGGCGGCGTGGACAGCTCTGCCGTTGCCGCGATTCTGAAGGAACAAGGCGTTCCGGTCGTGGGCCTGACGATGCAGCTATGGAACCAGCGGCGTCTTCCGGAGCTCGATCGCAGTGGTGCGGGCGGCCAGCGCTGCTGCTCGCTCGATGATGTGTATGACGCCAAGCGCGTGGCGCAGCATCTCGGCATGCCCCACTACGTGGTGAATTACGAGCAGCGCTTTGAGGAAACCGTGGTGCAACCGTTCGTTGAGGAGTACCTCTCGGGCCGCACCCCGGTTCCGTGCACCATGTGCAACAATCATGTGAAGTTCGATCCGCTGCACGTCACCGCACGCCAGATTGGCGCTGAGCGCGTGGCCACCGGGCACTACGCCCGCATTCGCCGCAGTGAAACGACCGGCCGCTATGAATTACTTCGGGCGGTGGACAACTCCAAGGACCAAACCTATTTTCTTTTCGGGCTCAAGCAGGAGCAGATGGCGTGCACCGATTTTCCGCTCGGTGAACTCGACAAGTCCGCTGTGCGCGAGATCGCCCGGCGAGCCGCGCTGCCGGTGGCCGAAAAGCCGGAGAGCCAGGAAATCTGCTTCGTGCCCTCCGGCAATTACGTCAAGTTCATCGCTGCCTACCTCGGCGAGCGTGGCGAGACGCTGTCTGAGGAAGAGGGCGAACTGGTCACCACCAGCGGCGAAGTCATTGGCCGCCATCGCGGCGTCCACAACTACACGGTAGGGCAGCGCAAGGGATTGGGCGTTGCCGCGGGGCGTCCGCTCTATGTGGTTAAGCTCGATCACGCCGCGAATCGCGTCATCGTTGGCGATGATGCCGAGCTGCGTACAACCGTGTGTGAAATACGCGATGCTAATTGGATTTCGTTTGCAACTCTCGAGGCGCCAGTTCGCGCCAGCATAAAGATTCGCCATCGCCATGAACCTGCGGCGGCCACAGTTGAGCCGATCGATGAGAATTCCGTGCGACTGACGTTCGATGAGCCGCAACGCGCCATCACGCCCGGACAGGCTGCGGTTTGTTATTCGGGGGAAGTGGTTCTTGGCGGCGGCTGGATTCGGTCCGAGGGAAACGGCAGGGGCTAAAGCTCTGTTTTGGTGTTTGAAATATCGTGGATGGCGCGGCTAGTTAAGTAATTGAAACAATGCTAGGGCTTGCATTAGCGCGATCGGGAACTCCCAAAAACTTCTAGATAAACATTCCTTCGTCCTGCTGGTCGGCCGTTTCCACCCCGTTATTGCGGCGCTGCCTTGAATTCCACAAAAAGTCGATGCCGGCCTGGACACCGCGCAGCACGGCCGTAGCGCGGACCACCGGCGTCCAGACCGCTTGCCGCATGCGCGATCCGGTTTCTTCCACGGCTTCCATCGCGCCGGTCAGAATATGGTCGACGTGGATCAATTGCATGCGCAGCCGCTCCAGAGCCTCGCTAAGGATGCGGTCCGCCTTCTGGGCTTCGCTGCGCGCCAGGCGCGTGATTTCCGCGGCATCGGCAACGATTCCGGTAATCCTCGGAGAGATGTCGTCGACCACCACTTGCACTCGCGCAATAAGCGGCGTGACTTTGGTATTAAGATCTGAGATGGTTCGTTCGACGGCCGCCGCGGTGCGGCGCATCTGCACGAACAGGGCAATCAGGATAATCGCCTGCAGAACCACGGCAAGCGCGGTAACGATCACGAATAATGGCATCCAGCTTTCCATACGTTTACCTCGCCAGGGTCACTGGGCCAGGTCACAGGGATAAGACTAACCGGACAGGATTACTGGGCCTTTGCTTTTTCGCGCTGATACGCATCGCGGCCCGCATCCACAGCCGCTGAAATCGTTTCCTTCTGCCGTGCCGCGGCAGACTTGCTCCGTTCGAGAATATCTTCGGCGCGTTCGCGCAATTCGCGGGCTTTTCGCTGCGCGTACTCGCGGCCTTCGTCAGCCTTTACGGAAAGAAATTCGCGTGTTTCCTCGCCAGACTTCGGCGCAAACAAAATGCCCACCAGGGCCCCGATTCCCAGTCCCACCAGGAAGAAGCTTACTTTAGAACCTGAATTTTCCGACATGATATTCTCCTTTCGCAAGCCTTCCAAAACGAACGTAGCACATGGTCCCCCTAGAAGCAATCAGTAGAACTACCTCTCAGGTAATACTGTTCCATTTGGACTAGCGAGGTGCGCGCAAACCCGCTCGGCCAGCCCGCGCGGTACGACCTTGGCAATCTGCTCCACGCTGGCCGAGCGCATCTGCGCGATGCTGCCGAAATTTCGCAACAGCTTGTGGGCCGTGCGCGGCCCGATCCCGGGGATGTCCTCCAGGCCCGTCTGTATCGTTCGTTTCGTTCGGCGCTGGCGGTGAAAACCCACCGCAAAGCGGTGCGTTTCATCGCGAATCTGCTGAATTAAATGCAGGATTGGGGAGTGATGCTCCAGCCGGATGGGCTGATCTTCCTGCCCGAGGACGTAGATGATCTCTTCCTGTTTGGCGATGCTGGCGACCGGTTGGTTGATTACTTCCAACTTTTCGAGCGCTGCCCCGGCCGCATGAAGCTGGCCGATTCCTCCATCAATCAGGATTAGTCCGGGGAATGGTTTCTTTTCCAGCTGCAAGCGATGATAGCGGCGTTCCACGGTTTCCTTCATGCTGGCGAAATCGTCGTTGCCCCATTCGCCGCGGATGATAAATTTCCGGTAATCCGATTTCTTCATCCTTCCGTCTTCCCACACCACCATGGACGCCACGGTGTCCGAGCCCTGCAGGTGCGAGATGTCGAAGCTCTCGATCCGGCGCGGCGGTTCCGGCAGGTTCAGGGCCTGCTCGAGCGCTTCCACGATGACCTTCGAGCTGGGCTTCATCACCCGAAAGCGCTGCTCGAAGGAATGCTGCGCGTTTTTCTCCACCAGTTCCAGAAACGCGTGCTTGGTGCCGCGCTGCGGCATCAGAATCTCCACGCGATTGCGCGGCGGCTCAAGATGCGAACCGCGTTCGGTTAGGATTTCCTCGAGCAATTCGCGATCCTCGAAGTCCATCGGCACGTGAATGGAGCGCGGCAGATAAGCGGCATCCAGATAGAGCTGTTTCAACAGGGACGAAAGAAATTCGGCGGGCTCGAATTCCCCCAGGTCTTCCCAATAAAAATCGCGGCGATCCACCACCCGCCCTCCGCGCAAGTGAAACAGGTTCACGGCCACCAGAGGCGGTTCCGCATGCCACGCCAGCACGTCAATATCATCGCCCTCGGCGGCGGCGATTTTTTGGCGCTCTTCAATCTCGGAGAGCGTGCGCAGCAGATCGCGGTACGCCGCGGCCTGCTCGAAGCGTTCCGTGTCGGAAGCTTCCGTCATGCGCGCCTCCAGGCTTTCGATCAGCGCGTGGCGGCGTCCTTCCAGAAATAATTTAGTGTCGAGCGCGGCCTCCCCGTAATTTTCATCGGTCGTCAGGCCGGGCACGCAGGGTCCGTGGCAGCGGTGAATGTAGTACTGCAGGCAGGGCCGCGGATGCGCGCGCGTCAGATCCACCGTGCACGAGGGAATGCGGAATGTTTTATGAATGAAATGAACGATGCGGTACGCCAGTCTGTGCGGGAAGAACGGACCGAAATAAATGGAGCCGTCCTTGATCAGGCGGCGTGTCACATACACGCGCGGATATTTCTCAAACGCGGTATAGCGAATATAAGGGTAGGTCTTGTCGTCGCGCAGCAGAACGTTGAATTTTGGCCGGTACTGCTTGATCAGGCTGTTTTCCAGCGCCAGGGCTTCGCGCTCATTGTCCACCACGATGTAGTCAATGTCCGCGATTTCCCGCACCAGTGAACCGGTTTTGGCGTCCATCCATCGAGATTCCAGGAAATAGGACTTCACCCGGTTGCGCAGGGAACTCGATTTTCCCACGTATAGAATCTTGCCGAGGGCGTCCTTGAATATATAGACTCCCGGCTCAATGGGAAGGGTTCCGGCTTTTTGTATCAGTTCCATCGCAGGGGTAGAATAAGAAATGCGGCAACACGCTTTCGGGCAACATCCATGATAGCAAAGTGAATCTTAATCTGCGCGCCACATGAACCGTCCATCCGCCATCGTTTTCGGAGTATTCTTGCTCGCGGGCGCGACCTCTCTGCGCGCGCAGGTGAACCCGCGCGTTCCGCCCCCTCCGCCTCCGGCCGCCGCGCCATCGGCCGCGCCGGCCGCAACTCCTGACGCCGCACCGAAAGATGCCACCAAGCCCGAGCCATCCGCCGCCGCGCCATCTGCTCCTTCGCAGCCAATCGATCCCAGCGTTCCGCCGCCTCCCCCCACGGAAGATTCGGAAGCGGATCCCCCGGCCGGCGCGTCGGGTCCCGTGTTCGACCCGCTGCATGCCCAAAGGAGCCTGGATATCGGCACGTTCTACCTGAGAAAGGGATCCTACGACGCGGCCATTGACCGCTTGATCGAAGCGTCCAACTACCAGCCCACCTTGGCCATGCCCTGGAAACTTCTAGGGGAGGCCTACGAAAAGAAACACGAGTACCCGAAAGCCGTGGAAGCCTACAATAAATACCTGCGAATTCTCCCGCACGCTGCCGATGCCGCAAGAATTAAAAAAGGTATTTCCGACCTGGAAGAAAAATCCGCGCAGGAATCCTCCAAGCATTAGTGCAAAAGCTTCAGCCCGTGGGTTCCGTGGCGCAGGCTTCAGCCTGTGGCATTTGGTCGCGGCAAGATCGAGCGCCCTTACCGACCCCCAAAGGCTGAAGCCTGCGCCACGGAACAAATGTCCAATGTGGTCTGAGATCTAACGCACATGCTCCAAAAATTTCCGCGCCCGCGCATAGTGCGCGAATCGCTTTTCTTCGGCGCGAAATTCCGGGGAGTGCGCCTGCAACCGGCACGCAGCGGCGCGCAAGGGATGCTTTACGTGCAGCATTTCGTGGTACAGGATAAATTCCACCGCGTAAGCCGGCACTTCGGCCTGGTCCAGCCGCTTATTCATTACAATCTGATCGAGCGATGGGTCGTAGCATCCAAACTGCGAGCGCCACGGACGGGCACTCCATCCCAGGCGCGGGCGCGGCAAGCGGCCCTCGAAATATTGGTGATTCAGCGAGACAAACATCGGATCCAGGTTATGCGCCGCGCCGACCGGATGGTCCTGGATGCGCCGCGCGCGCGTGCGGCGAACGCGTGAAATGTGCTGCCGCGTCGAATGCGCCAGCGCAAACTGGCGGTATAGATCGCGCAACTCGCGCGGCACGCGGCGGCGATACATTTGCGCCAGCAAAAATGCCGCGGCAGCCTCAATGACCGGCACGGGCGCTTCGTGCAGGATATCGGACAGCCGCACGTAAGCCACGTCCTGCCGCAAACGCAGGGTGTGCGAAAGATTGGCGTAGGGATAAAGCTCCACCAGAAATTGCGGGGGCCGGCCCTGGCATCCGAGGCGTGTGAAAATGCGCTGAAAAATACGGTCGCCCCCGGGGAGCGTCGCGGCGTCGCGCCTGTTTTTATTCACTCTTGAAAAAGTCCTTTTCACGAGGGTTTCCGCCGTACCGGCGGCGCGGACGATCCTTTGGATGCTTTCTCAACGTCCATGGCTGCGTCCTGCGTCGCCTCAATCGCATCGGCAAGATTTTCCTTGTACTTTTCGCGCTCCACGCCATTCGCGGCAAGATCCTGCAGGTAAGGCAGGAAATCCTTGATTCTGGCCTGCAGAATTTTCACGCCCTCGCGAATGTCCTGCTGCTTTTCGATGCCGATCTCGATCAGGTCCGCCGCGTCATCGATGCAGCCGGTGTAACCGTTGATCAAGCCATTGAGCCGATCGCTGCGCTTCTCGTCCGTGGTGTCGAAATGCGCAAATTCATATTGCAGCTTCTTGATCCGGTCCGAGGCGAATCCCGCATAAAGCACGATCCGCGGTCCGGTCTCTCCAGCCTCGCGAATCTTGTCGGCCTCGACTTCGGAAAGATACTCTTTTTTTTGCGGCGCGGCACCGGCCGCCGGACGGGCCGCGCCGCAGAGAAGTAAAGCGAGTAGGAATGCGGCTCCCGGAATTTCGATCGATCGCATGGCTCACCTCAAGGATCGGATTTCTGCGAACCGTGTTCCGGCTTTCGCGGGAAAAGCTTGTCAATCAGCTCATTCTGGTCCGTGAATAAATCGTTGCGGACCGCGCGGAAAAACGGGCGCTTGTCGGCACTCAGCGTAAAAATCATATCGTCGATGCGGCGGATGGTTTCGCGGAGACTGATCTGCAGCTCTTTGAATCCGGCGGGCCGCTTCTCGGCATCAACGCCCAGGGCATTCAGCGCCGCGACCATGTCGTGAACCTCGTCGCGATATTGTTCCAGGGTGTGAAGTGAAGCAACCTCGTCGTCCTTCAGCTGTTTCTTCGCCAGTTCAACCTGTTCGTCACCAAACTTTGCCAGCAGTCGTGCCTTACGCACGGTGTCCGGCTCGTGCTGGTATCTCGCGAGATCCTCGCTCAAGCGATCCTGCGCGACGAGCGCGGTGCAGATGACCAGCGCCGCAATGGCTGCAATTCTTATTTTAGCTGGCACGGTCATGGTGTCAGGTGGAAAAACGCCGTCACGAGCGTTTACTTTTTCCGGGATTGTCCCAGTTCTTTCCGCAATACGAGGATGCGTTGGCGCGCCTGAAAATCCTGAGTGTCATGCTGCCCGGCATCTTGATCGAGAAATTTCTGATAGGACTCCATGGCCTCGGCCTTACGGGAAAGTTTATCGTAACAGATCGCACGAACAAACCACGATCCCGGCTTGGGAGTTTCCAGTTTGGCAAGACGCTCCATCGCTTCCAGCGCCGCCGGATAGTTCTCATCCAGATAAAATGCATCCGACAGGTCGCGCAGCACATCCGTGGATTGCCGGTTTTTCGAGTAAGCCTGCTGGAGGATGGCGACGGCGGCGGGGTAATCGTGCAGCTCGATATCCACGTGGCCGATCCACGCCGCCAGTTCCGGGTCTTGCGGTGAAATGGCTAGCCCTTTTTTCAGCGCATCTCCCGCTTCTTTCCACTTTTTCTGCCGCATGAAGAGTTCGCCGCGCATTTTTAGCGAATCCGCCGAAGGCGCGGCTCCGGCATCCGCGCGATCAAGCTCTCCCAGCGCATCTTCAAACTGGCCAAGATTCAACAGCGCGGAAGCCCGGTCAAAGTGCGCGGACCGGTCGTCCGGTTTAAGCTCCAGGTAATCCGCCAGGGCGTTACTGGCCGGCTCATACTTCTTCTCCGCCAGCAGGGCGCTTGCCAGTCCCAACCGCGCGGGCGCGGCATCACCACGCGCTGCGATCGCCGCGCGAAATTGTTCTTCGGCTCCCGCCGCGTCGTTCGATCGAAGCAGCACGCGGCCCAGCGCGAAGCGGGCCTCATAATCTTTCGGCGAAAGTGCCAGCGCGGCGCGATATTGCTCGGCGGCTTCGGGGGATTTACCGGTGCGTTCCAGAGCAATTCCAGCCAGAAATCGCGGGCGACTTTCCGCCGGCTGCAGTTCGGCCGCGTGGCGAAATGCGTCGGCGGCCGCGGTGGGGTCGCTATCGAGTAGCACCAGTCCCAGATTCAGGTGCGCGGCGGCCATTTTCGGATCCAGTGCAATGGTCCTCGAAAATTCCTGCTTCGCGTCGCCCGGGCGTTTTAATCCAGCGTACGCGTAGCCCAGTTGAAAATGAGGGTAAGCTTCGTCCGGACGCTGCGCGATATATTTCTGAAGAGGATCGAGCGCGGCGGCGAAATCCATCTTATCGATGGCGTCGGAAGCCTGGCGCAGCAGGGGCGAGAGCGGGTCTTGCTTTTGTTGCGGTGCCAGGGTGGCCGGAGATTTTGTTTGGGTTTTTCGCGGCGACTGCAATTGCGCGCCAACGGGAATTGTCGCCGCAGTGAAGCACGCAGCCGCGATTCCGGCTCGAAACCAACGCTTCGCCAAATCCATTCCGAGATACATACGTTTCACTTGGTTCGCGAACCGTTGGACGGCGCGGCGTGATTGTGATTCGTCTGCGAATTCGCCAGGACTCGCGAAAGAAATTTGCCGGTGTAAGAACGAGCGTTGCGCGCCACTTGCTCGGGCGTTCCGGTGGCCACGATCCTGCCGCCCTGCGACCCGCCCTCCGGCCCGAGGTCAATGATCCAATCGGAGGATTTGATAATGTCCAGATTGTGCTCGATGACCAGAATGGACGCGCCGCCGTCAATCAACTTGCGAAACGCCGTCAGCAGCTTCTGAATGTCGTCGAAGTGCAGACCGGTTGTCGGCTCGTCAAAGATGTATAAAACGCCCTCGTTTGCTTGCGTGGTGAGATGCGCTGCGAGCTTCAGGCGTTGCGCCTCCCCTCCGGACAGCGTGGTGGCCGATTGGCCAAGCCGCAGATAGCCGAGGCCCACTTCGTCCAGCACGCGCAACTTTGACGTGACCTTTGGAACGCCGGCGAAAAAAATGAGCGCTTCGCGCACTGTCAGTTGCAATACTTCGTGAATATTTCTTTCGCGATAGCGCACTTCCAGCACGCCGCTCTTGAATCGTGTGCCGCGGCACTCCTCGCAGATCAGCTCGACGTCCGCCAGGAACTGCATTTCCACGGTGACGATGCCTTCTCCCTGGCAGGCTTCGCAGCGGCCGCCCGGAATGTTGAAGGAAAAATGGCCGGGGGTATAGCCGCGCTTTTTCGCTTCCGGCGTGGAGGCAAATGCTTCGCGAATCGCGTCAAACGCCTTCAGATAGGTGGAAGGATTGGATCGCGGCGTTCGCCCGATCGGCGACTGGTCGACGAGCACCACGCTTTGCAGTTGTTGCTCGCCCTCGATCTTCTCGCACAATTCCTGATATTTGCCGCCGGTGCGTTTCAATTCCAGCGCTTTGTAAATCACGTCGTGCACCAGCGTGGATTTTCCGGATCCCGAGACGCCGGTGATGCCCACCAGCATGTGCAGAGGAATCATGAGATCAATGTTCTGAAGGTTGTGCGCGCGGGCTCCGAAAATTCGCAGAAACCGCCCACTCGGCTTGTGCCGCAGCGTTGGCACGGGAATGCGCAATTCGCCGTTGAGGTATCGCGCCGTGAGAGACTCGCGGCTCTGCAGCAGTTCGCTGCGCGGTCCGGCATAGAGCAGGCTGCCGCCGTGTTCCCCGGCGCCGGGCCCTAAATCGATCACGTAATCGGCGGCCTCCATCATGTCCGGATCGTGCTCGACGACCAGGATGGTATTTCCGAGGTCCCGCAAGTGTTTCAGGATTTCGATCAGGCGATGCGTGTCGCGCGGATGCAAGCCGATGGACGGCTCATCCAGAACATAAAGTGCGCCGACCAGATGCGAGCCGAGTGAAGTCGCCAGCTGAATGCGCTGGGCCTCACCGCCTGAAAGTGTGGAGGAGAGCCGGTCCAGCGACAAATAATCGAGGCCCACTTCGTCCAGAAATAGAAGACGCCTGCGAATTTCCTCCAGAATTTTATCGGCGATGGCCGCCTGCTCGGCGCTCAATTCCAGGCTGTCCATGAACTTCCGCGCTTGCGCCACGGTCATGGCGCAAACCTCGGTGATGGATTTTCCGGAGATGCGCACCGCGCGCGCCTCGGACCTCAGCCGCGATCCATTGCAATCCGGGCACAGCGCGTACCCGCGATAGCGGCTCAGAAACACGCGCACATGCAGCTTATATTTTTTGCGTTCGAGCCACTTAAAAAAGCCGTTCACTCCCACGTAATCGGTTTTGGGGTCGCCTTCAATAATCTGGTTCTGCTGCGCGGTGGTCAGATGCCGGAAGGCAACATCCATCGGGATCTGGTTCGCGCGCGCGAATTTTCGCAGCTCCACGACCAGTGCGCGGTAGCGAGGCTTGGTCCACGGCTGGATCGCTCCTTCGTTCAGCGATTTTCCGCGATCGGGAATCACCAGGTTGATGTCGAAATCGACGGTGTTTCCAAAACCCTGGCAGCGCGGGCACGCGCCATACGGATTGTTGAACGAAAATAGACGTGGTTCCGGCTCTTGATACACGGCGCCGCAGGTCTTGCACTCAAATCGCTCATTGAACACCATGCGGTCCGCCGGACCATCCGGGTTCTCCGGCACGAATTCCAGGATGGCTTCGCCGCGTCCCTCGCGGTAGCAAATTTCAACGGAATCGATGAGCCGCGAACGCATGTCCGGCCCGATGGAAAGACGATCCACGACGACGTAAACCGGCAGCGAAAAATCGACATCCAGCAGCGTCTCGGGCGAAGAGAATTCGTGCATGCGGCCGGCCTGATACAGCCGCTGAAAACCTCTCCGTTGCAGACCGGCCAGCGCCAGACGAATCGTTTCCGCCAGCGGCTTTCCGGTTTTTTTTGCCGTGCCTCGCCGAGGTGCTGCGGTCGTCGCCGGCGCGGCCGCCGCGAGATCCAGCGTATACAACACATAGAACCGCCGCCCCTGCGGCAATGCCAGCACGCGGGCGGCAATTTCGTCCATCGTGTCCTTGCGAACCTCACTGCCGCATTTCGTGCAAAACGTGCGGCCCGCGCGTGCGTAGAGCAGCCGCAGGTAGTCGTAAATTTCAGTGGCCGTCGCGACGGTTGAGCGCGGGTTGCGCGTAGAATTTTTCTGCTTGATGGCAATGGCCGGCGCGATACCGGTAATCTCATCGACTTCGGGCTTCTCAATGCGCTCCAGAAATTGCCGCGCATAGGCCGAGAGCGACTCGATATAGCGCCGCTGTCCTTCGGCGTAAATGGTGTCAAACGCAAGGCTCGATTTGCCCGATCCGGAAACCCCGGTTACCACGGTCAGCGCATTGTGGGGAATATCGAAGCTGATGTTCTTGAGGTTGTGAACGCGCGCCCCGCGCACGTGAATCGCTTCCTGCTCCGCAGCGTCGGCAACCGAGAGAGGCGCGGAACTAGTGGCCAACGGCTCAGCAGCGGAATGTTCTCTGGCGGCCACGCACCCCTCCTCAGCGTCTTCGGCGACGCAAATCTAAACCATCAATTATACGTCGCTGCAAGAAGCAGAGCAATTCAGTACCATAGGCGGTAGTGGGCTAATTCTGTGTTGCCGAAAAGTGCCGTAGGCGCAACAAAACGTAGCCCACAGCGGAAGCTGTGGGAATCGAGCGAGAAAATCCAGAAAGCCCCGTCGGGGCGATACAACGGGCCTACCTGGACAACTACCTTCATTACGCTTGGCCGATCAGGTGTCACCCCTGGCGGGGTTTTCGGCTCGGAATTGGCCACAGCTGCCGCGGCGGGCTACGTTAGTTCGTCCCTTCGGGACTGGCAACACAGCATTAGCCCACTACCCGATAGGCCACAGCCTGTCAGGCTTAGGTGGCCGAGCGGCGAGAATCAAAAACGACGGGCAGAAGCCAATACCAGGAATCCTGTCCAGGTTGCGCGAGGGACAATCAAAGTGCCATCAGCCTCAAAAACAGCCCCAAACCGCGGTGCCATGCACCCGTTTGACCAAAAATATGGCACAGACACGGGCGGTTATCTCGGCCCGGAAGAACTCGTCAAAGGCCGGGAAAACGATGCGCACAACTACGGCTACTCCGCGATTGCGCCCTCGGTGTTTCGTGAGGCCTGCCGGCGTTGGCGCGAGACGCTGCCCGCGGTGGCGGGAAGACTCGAAGCCTACAGCTTCGTGGACGTCGGCGCCGGTAAAGGCCGCGCCTTGCTGCTGGCTGCGGAATTGCCCTTCCGGAAAATCATTGGAGTGGAGTTGAGTGACGAGCTGGCATCCGTCGCGCAAAGTAACGTCGCACGCTGGAACCGCCTCACGAAGAAGAAGCCTGGGATTCGCATCGTCCGGCAAGATGCCGCCAGATTTCGCTGGCCGCGAACTCCTTTGCTCGTCTACCTGTACAATCCGTTTGCGTGCGCGCTCGTTGAGGAGATGGCTGCAAGTCTCGCCTCCGCGGCGACGTCCGGATCCGGGCTGGTCGACATTCTTTACGTAAACCCAACCTGTACCGACACGCTGACGGGCCAAGACCTGTTCGTTCGCCTGTGGACGTCGCGAATCCTTATGGATCAGGCTGACCAGAAGGCCGACCCCTACGGCACCACTTCCGACCTCGTCTCCGCCTACAGGCTTCGAGCTTTGCGAAAAAGGTAATTGCTCGGTCAATTCCGCACGAAACGAAGAATCGCTCGCAGCTTGAGATCCAAGAACGAGGGAGATTTGTCGGCGGACGGTTTGCTTCGGAATGACAATCACCTTCAACCCTCCCCGTAAACGATACATAGGCCTGCTGGCACTTCTCGCGACCTCGGTGTGACCCTGATCACCCACCCTCGTGACCGCGCTCACTGTCACCGCATTTCAGGTCTGTCTAAATAGCGGATGATTCTCCAGGTTAAGTTCTCGCGAAGGAGTTTGCGCATGAGCCATTCGACCCATCCCGACGTGCACATTCCCGGAACTTACATGTTCGACGGCAAGGCGGCCATGAAGGGCTACGCCTTGAACAAGATGTGCTACTCGTTCAACCACAAAGAGAATCGCGAGGAATTCCTAAAGGACGAAAGCGCCTATTGCACAAAGTATGCTTTGAACAACGAGCAGCGCGCCGCGATCAAGGCGCGCAATGTTCTGGCCTTGATCCATGCCGGCGGGTGCATCTACTACCTGGCAAAATTCGCGGGCATTTTCGGCCTGGGTGTGCAGGATGTGGGCGCTCAGCAGACTGGCATGACGGTGGACGAATTCAGGAAAATGATCAAGGCACAGGGGGACTAGCATATGGCGCGAATCGTTGGCGGACTCACGACCTCGCACATCCCGTCAATCGGGAACGCAGTGCCGCGTGAAACGGAATTGAAGAACGATCCCTATTGGAAGCCGTTCTTCGCGGGCTACCCGCCGGCCCGCGAGTGGCTGCAAAAAGTGAAGCCGGACGTGGCCATCGTGATTTACAACGACCATGGCCTGAATTTCTTCCTGAACAACATGCCGACATTTTCGATCGGGGCCGCTCCCGAATATTGCAACGCTGATGAAGGCTGGGGCATACCCACCACCCCGCCATTTCAGGGCGATCCCGATTTTTCCTGGCACATCATTGAATCGGTCGTCGAGGACGAGTTCGACGTAGCCTCGTGCCAGGAAATGCTGGTGGACCACGGGTTTACCGTGCCCATGTCGCTCTTCTGGCCCAATAATTCCTACTCTGGGGTAAGGACAATTCCCATCTGCATCAATACCGTGCAGCATCCGCTTCCCAGCCCCATGCGCTGCTACAAATTCGGGCAGGCCATTGGCCGCGCCATCGAATCGTATCCGAAGGATACCAAGGTGTTGGTGATGGGCACGGGCGGGCTGTCGCACCAACTCGATGGTGAGCGCGCCGGCTTCATTAACAAGCAATTCGATCTGCTATGCATGGACAAAATTGTCGACGATCCGGAATCGCTGGCCGCGTACTCGATTCCGGAACTGGTGCGGCTCTCAGGCGCACAGGGGGCGGAATTTATTCTGTGGCTGACAATGCGCGGAGCCCTCGGAGACAAGGTGAAGAAGATTCACAGCAACTACTACGTGGCCATTTCCAATACCGCGACGGCGTTAATGGTCCTCGAAAAAGCGGCCTAGAGTAGCTGCGCTGCTGGCCGCACGGTATACTTTGCGCCGAGGCCGACAGTGGCGCCATTCGAACGAATCATTTGGATTGTTCTGGACAGCGTGGGAATCGGCGCTCTTCCGGACGCCGCGGATTACGACGACGTAGGCCGCAACACGCTAGGACACATCGCCAAATCGCGTCCGTTGGTGTTGCCGAACCTTGTGCGCCTCGGACTCGCGAACATAGCTCCGCTCGATCATCTGGAGCCTACAGCGCGTCCTGAAGGCTGCTACGGCAAGGGCGCGACGCATTCTCCCGGCAAAGACACAACCACCGGGCACTGGGAGATGGCCGGCATTTGGCTGCCGCAGGCATTTCCTGTTTACAAGCATGGTTTTCCCCGCGAACTGATCGAACAGTTCGAACGCGCCATCGGGCGCAAGATCATCGGCAACAAGCCCGCCTCGGGAACCGAAATCATCAAGGAACTCGGCGAAGAACATGTTCGAACCGGTTTTCCGATCGTGTACACCTCCGGCGACAGCGTATTTCAGATCGCCACTCATGAAGACGGTGATCCCCATCGCCGAGCTCTACCGCATGTGCGAAATCGCGCGGAAAATGCTCGACGGTCCGAACCAAGTGGGACGCGTGATCGCCCGGCCGTTTACCGGAACACCGGGAAATTTTAAGCGCACTGAGCGCCGCCACGATTACGCTGTCGAGCCGCCGCGTCCGATGCTGATGGACGTCCTGGTCGAGCGGAAAATTCCGATTTTCGGCATCGGCAAGATTCACGATATTTATAATGGCCGCGGCATCGATCGTTACGCCACCACAAAGAGCAACGCCGACGGCATGCAGAAACTTCATGCCACGCTGGCGGAACAGACGGAGCGGTCTGATCTTCGCCAACCTCGTGGATTTTGACATGCTTTACGGGCACCGCAAGGACGTGGAAGGATTTGCGAAATCACTCGAGGAATTTGACGCGCTTCTCGCGCCGCTTGCTGAAGGCCATGGCGCCGCGCGATCTGCTGATGATCACTGCCGATCACGGGTGCGATCCCGATCCCGCGTGGCCGACTACGGATCATTCGCGCGAATACGTTCCGATAATCACGTACAGCACGGCAGGGAAGCGCGGCGTGAATCTGGGAATTCGAGACACGCTCGCCGACATGGGGCAGACCATCGCCAATAATTTTGGCGGAGCAATCCCGCACGGTAAGAGTTTTCTGGAAGAAATTTCAAAAAATTGAAACAGCGGATCTTCGGATTTAGAGGGGATCATGTGGCACAGGCTTCAGCCTGTGGGGTTTAGTCCTTGCAAGGTCTAAGACCCATAGGCTGAAGCCTGTGCCGCTTAAATAATTTCCCGACGACCGCCCGCGGGACGCGTAGTAGCCGGTGCGCGTGCGCACTGTGAGTTTCCCCACGCCGCGCGGCGGAGTCACCTGCACCTGCACGTTGCGAAACGTGCCATCGTGCGCTTCATTCGTCGGGTAGTAAGCCATGGTGTACTGATTGCGAATGTCATGCGCGATCTGTGTGCAGATCGATTCGGTGTCGTCCGCGGTCTCCGGGAAAAACGCCAGACCGCCGGTTGCGTTCGCCAGATCCGACAGGGCGCTGCGCGCTTTTTTCATGGTGCGGTGGTTATGCTTGATGTCGTCGTCGCTGAACACGCCAACGGTATAAATCACGGCATCGGAGCGCTGCGCCTGCTCGACCACATTTTCCAGGCTGTGGCGGCTGGCGTTGTCTTCGCCGTCGGTCACCACCAGCAGGACTTTCTTGTCGCGCGTGCCTTTTTTCAGATGGTCGAGCGAGCCGATCACCGCGTCGTACAGCGCCGTGCTTCCGCGCGCGTCGATCCTCTCCAGGGCGGTCCGCATTTCCGCGAGGTCGCTGGTGAAATCATGTTCGGTATCGAGGTAGTAGTCGTCATTGAAATTGACGACAAATCCTTCATCCTGAGGATTGGAAGTCTTGACGAACGTCAGCGCCGCGGCATTCACCTGCGGACGCTTGTCGCGCATGCTGCCGCTGTTGTCCACTACCAGTCCAAAACTGACGGGCACGTCTTCTTGTTTGAAGACCGAGAGCTTCTGCTCGACCTTATCTTCCAGCACGCGGAAGTTCTCTTCCATAAGCCCGGGAACAAATACGCTCGCGGTCATTGAGCACCGACACATGCAGCACCACCAGGCTGACCTGCGACTTAATCTTATAGGCTCCCTGCGGAGCTTCCTGCGGGGGAGCGGCCGGCTGCCGGTGGCGCGGGCGGCTTCTGTGGGGGCGAAATCGGCGCCTGCTGCTGTGCGGAAACGCCCGCTGACGAAAACACGGCGGCAGCGGCCAGAGAATTGCCATCAGAAAAACAGTGAGACGGCTGCGTGTTACTGGTTCGGCGCGTAGTACCCGGTCTTGGCATAAACGTTGAGGGGAGGAAGTCCCTTAGGTGGCCGAAGTTTGACTTTGATTTTGCGCCATGCGCCATCGTGGCGGGCGTTGCTTGATTTGTATCCCAGGACATATTGGTTTCGGAGCTCCATTCCGATCTTCGCGGCAATGTCGGGCAATTCGCCAAGGTTGCCCACCGGAAAGACGCGGCCTCCGGTCATCTCCGTCATCTCAGACAGCAGCGAGGGCCCTTCCAATTCTTCGGGCGTGCGGGAACGAATGCCGATCGGATCGAAGATGCCGATTGCGTACAGTTGGCAGTCGGCCTCTTTCAAATAGTTCTTTACGTCCGTCTCATTGTACCTACTATGATTATCCCCTCCATCCGATATGATGAGCAAGGCCCGTTTGCCGTTGTGTGCACCCCTCATCTGACTGAGGCCGAGGTAGATCGCGTCCAGCAGCGCGGTGCGCCCGCGCGAGGCGGTGAACATCATCCGGTTTTGTAATTCATCTACGCTGCTGGTGAATCCGCTGGTGAGTTCGGCGCGGTCGTTGAAACTGACTAGAAAAAATTGATCCTGCGGATTGGCCGTGCGCATGAATTGCACGGCAGCCTCGCGCGCCTTTTCCACTTTGTCCGACATACTGCCGCTCATGTCAAACACCAATCCGATGGAAACGGGCACGTCCTCGCTGGAGAGAGTGAGGACTTCCTGCTCGGTGCCGTCTTCGTAAACGCGAAAATGTTCTTTTTCCAGGCCTGTGACGAGGCGGTCCAGCGGATCGGTGACCGTCAGGTTCACCAGGGTCATGTTGACATCGATCTTGATCCCTTGTCCTGGTTTGACCTGCGGCTCCACGGGTTCTTTCGGAGGTTTAACGGGTCCTTGTGTCTGATTGAAGGCGCTGGTAGCTAGAAGGACGAACACAGAAAGAGCTACGACGCGGAAGGGAATCCAATTTCGTCTAGCCATCACCGCATTGCCTGCCTTCGCCGGCGCTGTCCGGGCGGTTGAGGCGGTTCCGACGAGCGAACCTTGTGGCCATTCTACCACCCGCGAATTCTCGCGCAAGTGCCGGTACCTGATTTTGACAAGATATTTACTTTAGAATTGCGCCTCCGCTTCGCTGGTATCAGTACGTTGGGTACGAGAGAGTTTTGTTCGAACATTGTGATACGATTTCCAAGTGCCGCGCCGCATCCCGTTTATCGGCGCGCCAAAGAAATTCTTTATGGCCATCGCCGTCATTCCCGCTCGCTACGCCGCCACCCGATTGCCGGGTAAGCCGCTGGTGTCTCTCGCGGGGAAACCGATGATCCAACGCGTATGGGAGCGGGCTTCGCAAGCCAAGCGCATCTCGCGCGTGATCATCGCCACGGACGACGAGCGAATCATGCTGGCGGCCAAGGACTTCGGTGCGGAAGCCGCAATGACTCGCTCCGAACATCGCTCCGGCACCGAACGCGTGGCCGAGGTGGCCGCGCACGTTCCCGGCGGGGAGGATGAGGTTTTCGTGAACGTGCAGGGAGACGAACCGATGGTCGAGCCCGAGGCGATTGACACCCTGGTCGAAGCCATTGAGTCTGAATCGGCGTGTCGGTTGCCACGCTCATGGTTCCCATCGCCAAGCCCGCCGACATCA
Source organism: uncultured Acidobacteriota bacterium (assembly GCA_963695945.1). Taxonomy (GTDB): domain Bacteria; phylum Acidobacteriota; class Terriglobia; order Acidiferrales; family UBA7541; genus Palsa-360. Next base: position 35,021 of record CAVOIX010000030.1, read on the forward strand.
TGGACCCCAATATCGTGAAGGTGGTTCTGGATTTTGACGACAACGCGCTCTATTTTTCGCGTGCGCCGATTCCCTGGGTGCGTGACCGCGAAGCTCCGGTGCACGTGCAGCATATGAAGCACCTGGGCCTGTACGCTTTCGACGCGCCGCGCTGCTCGATTTTCCAACGCTTCCGGTGGGAGACCTGGAGCGCGTCGAACAACTCGAACAGCTTCGCTGGATGGAAAACGGCTACAAGATTCGAGTGGCCGAAACGCACCACGATTCGGTTAGCGTGGATGTGGCCGAAGACGTTGCGCGCGTCGAAGGGCTTCTGCGCAAATCGCAATCGGCTTGAAACTGTTGGAAGGATTTAGAACTGCCGCAGCAGCGATCCAGCGGCAAGCTGGCCGGATTGAATCCCTACAATGTAAACCTGGGTCGGACTTACAACGTAGGCAGCGTAATTTAGCGTGCCGGAGTTGAGCGTTGCCGTCGTGCGCCCGGTTGCCGCGGGAGCCGTATAAGTGCCGGTAATCGGCTGAGCTGCGGTGAGCGTTCCGGCCGTGTTGATATCCAATTTTCCCGCGGGGATGTTGCCCGCGCCATCCGCGCTCAGTTCGCCGGTGATCACCTGCGCGGAACCTCCAGCAACCCCGCTGGTCGCCAACGCGTAATTTCCATTGATCGAGGCCAGTGTGAAAGCAGCGGTTTGCTGCTGGGCCATGTTCCCATCGCTGACTATTCCGGCATCGATATCCTGAACCACGGCGGCGGCATTGCTCCCTGCCGCTCGCAGGTAAAAGACCAACGAGTAAGCCCGGCCGCTGGTCGAAAAACTCAGCGTCCCGCGGCCATTCGACGCCATAGTGTATGTGCCGGGAACCAGAGCGAGCCCCGGAGCAGGTGTGCCGTTCAAATTCTCATCGACCACGCCACTCGTCAGGTTGCCGGTTCCGTCGGCAACCAAGCTTCCCGCCGTGGCGATCGGTCCGCCGGTCGCGGTGCCAGCCAAAAGAAATGCCAGACGGCCGTTCAGCGAGGAGAGCGCGAACGTGGCGTTGGGATCCTGCTGAGAAGTGAATCCGCCGACTTGCAGCACCGGATCCGTGCCTACAAATTTCGCCGACCCACCAGTAACGACGTAAAAATTGAGAACCATAGTGGGGCCGGAAAAACATTTGTTCGGCGCTACCGTTTGAAGCGTATTGAGCGTCAAGACTCCGCGCCCGTTAGAAGCGACCGAATAGGTGGACAGCGGTGTTGCTGTTGGCTGGGTTGCGGGCGGTGGAGCAGGAGTGCATCGGTAGTGTTGCCGTTAATCAGGTAGGGTGTTGCCGTTCCGGTATCGTTGATGTCGACCGTTCCGCCGGTAATGTTGCCCGCGCCATCCGCGGAAACTCACCGATTTGCGAAAGACCACCTGCTCCGTGAGCGCCCGCAAAGTCAAAAATATAATTTCCGCTCAGGGCGGAAAGTGGCGCGCCGGAGAAAGTCGCGGGAATCTGCGTGGTTGCCTGGCCGGTGGCGGTTCCCGTGGCGTCGAAACCTATGATCTGCAATTGCGCGCCATTGACCAGAACAAAATTAAAAGCCGCCGGCAACAGACCGTCATTTAATTGAAATGTGCCGCGCCCGTCCGTGCCCACAGTGTAGGTGCCGGTGGTCACCAGCGGCGCGGAACTCGCACCCGACGTTGTGTTAGTGTCCTCAAGAACACTGACCAAGTTTCCGGTCCCATCCGCCACAAAGCTTCCGGCTCTGAAAAAGTGTCCCGAGGAGTTACTTCCGCTGATCGAAAAGGCAAATTGTCCTTGAAGCGACGATGCGGAGTAGCCGGAAATCGTTACCGTCAGGCTCGCGGTGGAAGTGGGCGAGTCCTGGGCTGCGGCGATCACGTTGACACTCTGGCCGATCGGTGGAGTGGGCGGCGGGCTGTAAATTCCGCCGGCGCTGATCGTGCCCAGAGTCGAATTTCCACCCAAGACTCCGAGCCCGCCGACCGGTGCGACATACCACAAAATGGTGTCGCCCGTTCCGCCAGTTTCATTGGCGCTGAACGTCACGGTGTTCGCCGCGCCGGAGGCCACGGTTATCGGACCGGACGGGGAAGTAATGGTCACCACCGGCGCGGGCGTAATGGTTACCATCGACGTGGCAAAGACATTTTGATCTTCAAACGAAGTGGCCGTCACACTGACGGTTGCGGGCGATGGGACCGAGGTTGGGGCGTGGTAGAGGCCGTTGGAATCGATTTGCCCGATGGTGCTATTGCCGCCCGTTACGTTATTCACCTTCCAGATGCTGACGCTATTCGTGCCACCCTGAACGGAAACCTGGAATTGTTGGGTGGTGACCACGCTTACGGTAGCAGTGGCCGGTGAGATGGTCACGCTGATGTTGGTTGCCGGGTCGGTGCAGGTGGAAATGGTGGTCGTCGTCGAAGCCCCGGGAGTGGAAGTCGTGCAGGTGACCGCCGTGCTGACAGGTGCTGCGCCGCACGACGACAGGCCGAGGACGGCCATCAACAGAACCACAACCAGGAGGGCCTTCACCGCGCCTCTCTCGTAACGTTTCGAGATTCCCAATTCAGACAATTCGCTCTCAACCTGATCCTCAAGAAGTGAAATCACATTGTACTGCTGACGGTACGTAAGACACGCCTGCTGGTCGTCAGCGTGTCTCCAGTAAATATCCGCGTCTAGAACTGGTTATTGATCGCGCCTAACGCACTTCCCGCAGTATCCGTGTCCAGGACATAGAACAGCGTTGGGGTGACCATATACAACACGAAATTCCGCGTGCTGGCGGGAGAAGTAGCGACCGGCAGAGCAAGTGTCCCGCGAAGGCCCCCAGCCGCCGTATACATTCCATTCATAATCGCCAATCCCGGTTGCGCGGCGCCATAATTGTTCAGGTCCAGCGTTCCCGCCAGCCCCGTGCCCGTGCCGGCGCTGGTAAACTGTCCAAGAAAATCCTCTCGAAGTCCGGCCGTCCCGGCAGCATTCGTTCCGCCAACTCGGAACGTGTAACTGCCTGTCAGCGTGCTATCCGCGAATGGACCGCCCTGCGACGCCAGCAGCAAGCCGTGGCCAACGATTCCAGAGGTTATTTCCTGCAGCGCAGCGAACGACGGCGAGATGATATAGAAAACATACGAATGAGTTCCGATGGTCAGCGTGCCGCGTCCACAGGAATCGGGATCCAGAGTGTATGTGCCGCTGAGCGCGCCGACTTGCGAGGACACCGTGCCGGCATTATTTTCGTCGATCGATGCACCCGTAAAGTTGCCGGATGTTCCCGAAACCGTAAATGTGCCCAAATCCGCGATCACTCCCGCCGAAGAAGTGCCCGAAGTCTCCAGCAGGGTCGGACCGCTCAGTGCCGACAATCCCCAGCCGCAGTTCAGGCTGGTCTGCTGTTTATACGCATCCCCCGCCAGGATCGAAGCCGTCGTCGCCGGCGGGATCGGGTCAACCTCAATAAATTTGACGCGGCTTGCCGACACTGGATAAAAACTAAAGTTCAGTCCATTCAGAGTCACCGTACCCCGGCCATTCGAGCCGATCAAGTACGAGGTTGCGGCCAAAGCCGCCGTGCCCCCCGGATTGAGGTCCACTTCGCCGGCCGCCGCCGGGGAACTACTGCCCATGGCAATCGTGCCAAATCCATTGGCGTTAAATTCTCCCACCGCGGACTCCTCCGTCGCGGCGCTCGAAACACCAGAGAAATTGAAGGAGTAGGTGCCCGATAGGTTTGCGCTGTTCGGCAAAACCAGAGCATCCTGCAAAAGCATTTCGCCGCCCGCGGTTATCGCCGCGGAGCTGGTGGATGGGGAACTGAATTCGATAATCTGAATTAGATTCGTGGAAACAACAGCGATACGGAAAAAGGCGGTAGCCGAGGTCGATCCCAGGGGGCAGGACGAGTTGGCATTCTCACAGAATTGCATGGTGCCGCGGCCATCGGTGCCGATCGAATACGATCCGGTAAATGGGCGCTGGGTGGTGACGGTGTTGGGAGTGCCTTCCTGATTGGTATCCTCAATCCCCGTCAACGTCCCGCCGCCTGCGGAGAGCCGGCCCACGCGGGCCCAGAATGCATTGGATAAGTTGGTCAAACGTCCGCTGGCGGAGAAAACGTAGTTACCGTTGAGGACGTTGTTGCCAAAGTTCACGGTGACCGTGACGCTCATGACGGAGAGCGCATTCGCGGTGGTCGCAGTGATTTTAACCACTTGTCCTGCCGGGGGTATCAATGGGGCGGCATAGACACCGCCCAGCGGCGAGATCGAGCCGGCATTCCCCTGCAGATTGGCGGTCGCGTTCGTTACGCTCCAGGTTACCGGGAGAATCGCGCCGGTGGAGGCGGACGCCGAGCAGTCCAGTGTATTGCCGGAAGTTACGGCGGTCACCGCCGCACTGCTGCTGCTGTTGGGATCCACGCATGCGAGGCTGCTGATTGCCGTGGCCGCCTGAATGGTCACACCCTGCGTCGCCGTCAGGCTCGCCTGCACCTGTGAAGTCGCGGTGATCGTCACCACGTTGTTGGTCGGCACGGTGGCCGGCGCGGTGTACGCCCCGGCGCTGGTGATGGATCCATTTCCCGTTCCGCTTACCGACCAGTTCACCAGGGTGCTGCTCAGGTTCAGGACCGAGGCGGTGCATTGAGCGGTGCCCAGGACCGTGATGTCGGTGGGAACGCACGAAACGGTAATGGTCGGAGTCGTGGTCGTCGCGCTGGTTCCGCAGGAGCTCAAAATTGCCATCGCTGCGACCGCGCCAATCAGGAGAAGCAGACCCTTCCAACGCACGATGTTTCGCCCCACAACAAAATTTGACTCAAGCACTAGAAATCCCCCCGCCCCCACGATCCTGATTTTCCTGAGGAAGATACCGGTTCCTTGATCCCTGCGGCTCCAGCCAGACCGCGGAGCCGGCCGCGTACACGGCAGTTCATAGAAGCGCTTCCGGCCGCCGGCACAAACAGCTCCGGATTTGCATGCCGCGAGCCGCCGCTAACCATTCGCACTGTCGTTAACCCCCGCATCCGCACACCCGCAACCATCTGGGTGCATGCCGTTAGGAAGCTGGACAGAATCTCATTCCCCGCGAGGCATAGATGCGGTCCCGCCTCCTAGTGTCGCCTGCCCGAAAAGCGGGATGTGACAATAGACCGTTGCCTCTGGATAAAGTCAAGAGAAATTCGCGCCGCGCCGAACCCGCCGAGCGCACTTCACGATGCAAAAACTTCTCGATGGTTTCAATTCAACGCCCGATTCTAAACCATGCGGCGGTATTTTGAAATCGGAGCGCTTCTTGAGCGCTTTCACGCGCTCCACGATCGCCCATTCACGAAAGTTTTGCGTGATTGTAACTCACCGGCAATAACCACACACCAGAGTACCGCCGGTCGCGCCAGCCCTCTCCGTGTCCCCGGAGCGGCGGCAATCCCAGCTTCCCGATTGAGAAAGGTGAAAGACATGTTGAAGAAAGCCGCAGCCCTCGGCGTGGCATTTGCCTTGTTGGCCGCTCCGATGCTTGCCAATGAGGAGTATGTTCCAAAGGGGATTCCGCACCTCGACCACGTGTTCGTAATCATGATGGAGAACCATGGCTACCAGCAGGTAATCGATAATCCGAACGAACCGTACTTGAATAGCCTGATCGCAAATAAGAAGGTCAATCTCGCAAAGAACTATTTCGCCGTTGGACATCCCAGCCTGACCAATTATCTCGAAGTCGTCGGCGGATCGAACTTCGGCGTCCGCAGCGATAACGCTCCGGACTGGCATAACCTGACTTGCAAGCCGAATTTGCTTACCGGGATTGTGAACACCGACGATGGCGGCGGCTCCACCGTGCCGGCGCCCGTCCCGTTTGAAACCAACATTGTCTGCCCGATCGCCGGAGAAGGTATGGACGCAGTGACGCCCGCCGTAGACAATTGGAACGAAGTCACCCTGCCGACGTTTCCCTATCTCGCCGACCTGGACGGCATCAAATCCGTGCCGGCGGCGTCAACCAAAGGCCAGACCATTGGCGACCAGTTGGTGCGCGCCGGGAAAAGCTGGAAGAGCTATCAAGAGGACCTGCCACTCACCGGGCCTGATCGGGTGAATTACAGCAACGGCACAGCCAGTAACCTCACTGACTTCACTCCGCTTGCGCCGCTCACCTCGAGCAGCGTAGTGCAGGCCTATGCGGTGAAGCATAATCCGTTCGCCTACTTCAAGAGCGTCCAGGAAGGAACTGAGTTTGGCAACAGCCTGGAGAACATCGTCGGATTTGAAGGTTCGCACGGCTTGTATGCGGACCTGGCCACCGGCAATGTTCCAGCGCTGGCCTTCATCGCCCCGAATCAGTGCAATGATCAACACGGACGAGGCAACGGCGATGCCTTCTGCGCGTTCGATCCGGGAATCGGCACGGCTGGTCTGACAAACGGCACGCAGGTCGGCCTGAACCCAGGTCTGATCCTGCAGGGTGACGCGACCATCGAGCGGCTGGTCAAGGCCATCAAGCATTCGCCTTCGTGGCACGACGGCCGATCAGCCATCGTGATCGTGTGGGACGAGAACGATTACAGCGGTATCGGCACCCAGCCAACCGGACTCTTCCCGCCGCAGAATCAGAACCAGGTCGTGCTCACGGTCGAAACCAATGGCGATGCGAATGACGAAGGCGTTCAAAGCAACACGTTCTACGACAGTTTCTCCCTCCTTAAGACGATGGAAGCGGGATTCGGGCTGCCCTGCCTGAACCATGCCTGCGATTCCAACGTGAAGGTCATGCGGGACCTGTTCGGCCACGATCGCGATTGATTTTCGCTATTTAAGTCAGCGCGATCACGGAGCAATTCGATACGAACGTCCATACGAACGGCGCGGGTAAGACCTCTCGCGCCGTTCCGTTTTTGTAGGAAAGGCTCTCAGCCTGTCCGACTGCACGTTGACAGCGGCGTGCGTTCCCCCGTAGAATGCGTTGTACGCCAACATCTTTTCCGGAGGATTTAACCAGTTCCAGGTCGCGGTTTTGTTTTTTGCGGCGGGAACTGAGCGGATGGGGCCGAAGTATATTTTTGTTACCGGTGGTGTTGTATCCTCCCTGGGTAAGGGCGTTGCAGCGGCGTCGATTGGCTGCCTCCTTGAAAGCCGCGGTCTCCGAGTCACCCTCCAAAAGTGTGATCCTTATCTGAATGTGGATCCGGGCACGATGAGCCCGTATCAGCACGGCGAAGTGTACGTCACGGACGACGGCGCCGAAACCGATCTGGACCTCGGCCACTACGAGCGCTTCACCCACGCCAAGCTGACTCGCGAAAATAACTGGACCACCGGCCGCATTTACGAGTCCATCTTGACCAAGGAGCGGCGCGGAGATTACCTGGGCAAAACCGTGCAGGTAATTCCGCACGTAACCGACGAAATTAAATCCGCGTTTCGCAAGATTGCCGTTGACGTCGATGTGGCCATCATTGAAATCGGCGGAACCGTCGGGGACATTGAATCCCTTCCGTTCCTTGAAGCGGTTCGCCAGATGCGCCTGGAACTGGGACCGGAGAATTTCGTGCACGTGCACGTGACGCTGGTTCCGTTCATCCCCACTGCCGGCGAACTGAAAACCAAGCCCACGCAGCATTCGGTCAAAGAGCTGCTGTCGATTGGAATTCAGCCCGATATTCTGCTGTGCCGCAGCGACCGCACCGTCCCGCAGGATTTGAAAAAGAAAATCGCGCTGTTCTGCAACGTGCCGGAAGCGCGAGTCATTTCCATGCCGGACATGGACACGATTTATGCCGTGCCGGCGGCGCTCGCCGAGGAAGGACTGGACGATCAGATCCTGAAGCAACTGCATCTGGACGCGCGGGAACGCGATATGGGCGCGTGGCTCGAACTGCTCGAGCGCATGCGCAAGCCGCAAGGCCAGGTTCGCATTGCGGTGGTCGGGAAGTACGTGCAGCTGGAAGATGCTTACAAAAGTTTGCGGGAATCGCTGGTCCACGGCGGCCTGGCGCACAAAGACCGCACCATCATCGAGTGGGTGGAAGCCGAGGAACTGGATTCGCGCGAAACGGCGGCGGCCCGATTACAGCACGCCGACGGAATTCTGATTCCAGGCGGCTTCGGCAAACGCGGGATTCAGGGAATGATTTATGCGATTGAGTATGCCCGCACGCACAAGGTTCCGTTCTTTGGCATTTGCCTCGGAATGCAGTGCGCCACGATCGAGTACGCGCGCGACGTGGTCGGGCTTGCCGGCGCGGACAGCACCGAATTCGATCCGCAGACGCCCCACCGCGTGATTTACAAGCTGCGCGAGTTGCTGGGCGTGGATGAAATGGGCGGCACCATGCGCCTCGGCGCGTGGCCCTGCAAAATTGAAAAAAATTCCACCGCGTTTCAGGCCTACGGAACGACGGACATCAGCGAGCGCCACCGCCATCGCTACGAATTTAATTGCGAATACGAAAAAACGCTGACCAACGCGGGTTTCCGGATCACCGGACGTTCCCCGGACGGCAAGTACGTCGAAATTATCGAGGCCCCGGACCATCCCTGGTTCCTGGCCTGCCAGTTTCATCCGGAGTTTAAATCCCGGCCTCTCGAACCGCATCCGCTGTTTCGCGCGTTCATGGGCACGGCGCACGCGCACCAGCAACGCTCCAGCAGCGTTGCCAGCGGAAGCGCCTCGGCCATTTCCATGTCGGCCCAACCCGCGCAATCCAACTAAGTTCAAGTTCGTCGTAGCGCCACGTTGCAAATCGTGGCTGTCCCGCATAGGCTATGAGCCGCGTTGAACGAAACAGAAGAATTACCAATGCAAATCGCGCGCGAAATTCCGGTTGGAAATTTCCGCATTGGCGGGAATCAGCCCCTGTTCCTGATTGCCGGGCCGTGTGTGATTGAAAGCGAGAGTCACGCGCTGATGATGGCCGAGCGCCTGGCGGCAATCGCCGCGGATGCAAAAATCTCTCTGGTCTTCAAGGCCTCCTACGACAAGGCGAATCGTTCCTCCGAGCAATCGTATCGCGGGCCGGGACTGGCCGAGGGCCTGCGCATCCTTGGAAAAATCAAGCAGCGCTTCGGGCTCCCCATTCTGACGGATATTCATGAGGCGTCGCAGGCGATGCCGGTCTCCGAAGTCGCCGACGTGCTGCAAATACCCGCATTCCTATCGCGCCAGACCGATCTGCTGCTTGCCGCCGGAAAAACCGGACGCGTGGTGAACCTGAAAAAGGGACAATTCCTTTCGCCCTGGGAAATGGCCAACGCCGTGGAGAAAATCGCCAAGGCCGGCAACGATAAAATTTTTCTGACCGAACGCGGCGCTTCCTTCGGCTATCAAAATCTCGTCGTAGATATGCGTTCGTTTCCGATCATGAGAGAGACCGGATACCCGGTGGTTTTTGACGTGACGCATTCGGTGCAGTTGCCCGGCGGTGCCGGAAAGTCCAGCGGAGGCCAGCCGGAATTCATTGAGCCGCTGGCGCGAGCGGGCGTTGCTGTCGGCGTGGACGGGGTTTTTCTCGAAGTGCATGAAAACCCCGCCAAGGCTTTGTCGGATGGCAGCAACGCCTTGCCGCTTGCGGAATTGCCTTCGTTGCTGGGAAAGCTCAAACAAATCGCCGCGCTGGTTCGCGGCTGGAGCGTGCAGTGAGTCTCGATACCGCGAGACGCGTTTTGCGCATTGAGGCCGAAGCGCTGGCCGAACTTCTTCAGCGGCTGGACGCCAGCTTTGAGTTGGCCGTGGATTTATTGCTGGCTTGCAAGGGCCGCGTGGTGGTGATCGGCATGGGCAAGTCGGGACTGATCGGCAGAAAAATCGCGGCGACATTTTCAAGCACCGGCACGCCTTCCGTTTTTTTGCATCCCGCGGAAGCCGTGCACGGAGATCTGGGAATGCTGATGCGCGATGACCTGGTCCTCGCGGTGAGCTACGGTGGTGAGACCGAGGAAATCGCGGCATTGCTGGAAACCATCAAGCGGCTCGGGCTGCGCATGATTTCTCTCACCGGCCATCCCCGATCAACGATTGGCGCGGCCAGCGATGTAACTCTGGACGTGAGCGTCAAGGAAGAAGCTTGCTCCCTCAATCTGGCTCCGACCGCCTCGACTACGGCGGCCATGGCCATGGGCGATGCGCTGGCTGTTTCACTGCTCGATCGGCGCGGTTTCAGTCCCGGCGATTTCGCGGCGTTGCATCCCGGCGGACGGCTGGGCAAGAAACTTTTGCGGGTGGAAAATCTGATGCATTCCGGCGATACCATGCCGCAAGTCCCCAGCACCGCCAGAATGCCGGACGTCATCTACGAGATCAGCAAAAAGGGATTGGGTATGACGACGGTCCTGAATGAGGACGGCCGCCTTGCCGGAATCCTGACGGACGGCGATCTGCGGCGTTTGATGCAGCAGCGCGGCGCCGCGACGATGGATCTGGTGGTGGGCGAGTGCATGAACCGCACTCCGCAAACGCTCGCGCCGGGTGAACTGGCGGGAAGCGCGCTTCGTTTGATGGAAGAGCGCAAGATTACGTCGCTGGTGGTGACCGACGCGGAGCGCAAGCCGCTGGGCGTCGTTCATCTGCATGACCTGTGGACACTGGAACTTTTTTAGTATTCCTGTGCCGCGCTGCGGGTTGAATGAAGAACGAGTTCCTTGACTCGCGATGAAAGCGAAACGTTTTTGTGGCGCCGGCTCAGACGAACGGTCCACCATTTCATTAAATTCCGGAATACTGGTAAATTCCGAGGCCAATGCCCAACAAAAAGACCAGCAAAAAAGTAAACTCCGCGCTTGCATCGCGCGCGAAATTAATCCGTGTGCTGCTCATGGACGTCGACGGCGTGCTGACGGACGGCCGCATCTGGCTGCTCTCGCGCCGTGACGGCACGGCCAGCGAAATTAAGGGCTTCAGTGCGTATGACGGAGCGGGGCTGAAGCTCGCTCGCGCCGCGGGGCTTCGCACCGGCCTCATTACCGGCAGAGAATCAACCGCTGTGGCGCAGCGCGCGCGGGAATGCGAAATCGAATTCGTATACCAGCATCGCGCCACAAAAATCGGTGCCCTCGAAGAGATTCTGCAGATCACCGGCGCGACGCCCAGCGAAGTTGCTTACGTCGGCGACGACCTTCCCGATATTCCGGTGCTGGAACGCGTAGGGCTGGCGGTGGCCGTCGCCAACGCCGTGCCGGAAGTGAAAAAAGTGGCGCACTTCGTCACCTTGCGTTCCGGAGGCGAAGGCGCGATTCGCGAAGTGATTGAGCTGATCGTAAAAGCGCAAGGGAAGTGGGCAGCGGCATCGCGGAACGCAAAAGCGTAATTTCACAGCAGAGCCCTCTTTTTTTCCTGAATAGTACTTTCGTACCACTCCTTCGGTCGCGCTTCACCGCAACTCTCTTTTCAATTCCGTGTTTGGTAGGGTGCAGGCCGGCTTCCTTGACCGGTCTTCGGGGCCCGGGGCGTAGCGATCCGGCTGCTGTTTATCCAAACGAGTGGAGACCGTCGCGTCTTCGCAGGAGACGAAAATGAATTCAAGAGTATCCCGTATTTTTTTGGTTCTAGTAGTGACTGCGATCCCCCTTTTTTTGATCGCGTGTGGTTCCAGTTACAGCGCCGGCAGTGGTTCAAACGGCGGCGGTGGAACGCCGCAAAACGGCAACGTGAACATGATGGTGAGCGACGCCTCCACGGAAGATTGGGCCGAGATCGGCGTGAAGATTCTGAGCGTCGCACTCGTGCCGCAGGGCGGCGGCACTCCGGTGACGGTCTACACCGCCCCGAGTACGGTTCCCACCACGAATCTTGTCGAACTCGACCAGCTTGGTGAACTTCTCGGAAGTCCCACCGTGCCAGCCGGCACATACACCGGCGCGATCCTCACGATCAGCGCGAATCCTGGAGACGTCACGCTGGTGGTATCCGCTGATCCGGAAGCGGGATTTGCGGGCGCGCCGGGCGCAACAATTCCCGCGAATCAGATTCAGATTCAAGGAGCAAGCGGAAGCGCCGGAAGCAAGACCGTTCCGGTCACCGTGAATTTGGGTTCGCCATTGGTGGTGACCGCCAATCAAACCACCTCGCTGGATGTGGAATTCGATCTGTCCCACCCGGCATTTCTGGTGGGACATGTGCCCCCGGCGTTGGGAGGCCAGACCACGATTTGGGCGGTGAACTTTAATAAAGGTCCCGTGCGCCATCATCCGATTCGGGACATTACCCGGCTAGTGCTGCGCCACATGTATGGCACGGTGACCAGCGTAGCCAGCGACGACAGTTCCGTGACCATCACCAGGGATTTCGCGGTCGAGCCGCCAACCACTCCGGAAACCGCAATCGCGTCCTCGCAGTCTCTCACTATTTTGGCGGACGGCTCCAACGGCACACTTTTTTACGATGTCGATGCAAAAACGGTCGCGACGATCAAGAATTTCTCCACGGTCTCGAGCACCCTATCAGGGAAATTCGTTCGCGTGGCAGCCCGCTACCAGTCCAATGGTTCGCTGGTGGCCGTCCGCATGTGGGCGTCGAGCAATTTCAACAGCGTCTGGCTCAGTCCTGAAGGCCACGTCCTGCACGTCAATACCAATACCAACGTGATCGTCGTGCTCAATGAACTTGGCATCGGCATTCCTCTGCAGGTGGACTCCAATACCGAGTTTTTCTTCCGCACTCCGTGGAACGCCGTGGCTGACTCCACGCCAATCGGACAGGGAACCACGTTCCTCGCGAATAAAGACCTGGTCCGCGGATTCAAAGTCCATGCCAGCGTCGTCGATCCTCTGGCCGTACCGCTGGTGGCGCAGACGGTGGACATCGAATTCGCCCGCTACGACGGCAGTATCTCCGCGGTAAACGCAAACAACTTTACGTACACGCGTAAATTTGCCACGGCCACCGACAATTACACTGTCACGCTGCCCTACGTCATGAGCAGCAGCCCGAATGGTTCTGATCCTGCCACGGGATCGGCCATTGCCGGATTCAAGTGGTGGAACTTCACCTTCCCAACCATCGTGGACAGCGGTGCGAACGCCGTCAGCGATTTTGAGAATGCGACCAATGGCACGGTGAACTTCGGCGGCACGGCCGGAGCGTATCCAGCTTGGGGCGAAACCTTTGCTACCTGGAACGATCCGATCCTGGCCAACTCCTGGGCCGCGCCCTGGACCGTGCTGCTGCCCACCACCGTGCCCCTCGGCACGGCCGCCACTTCGTACTCCAACGGAGTGTTCACCATGTCCGAGACCGGCGGCACGATGGCCGTGCCGGTGGACCTCAGCACCACTTCAGGTTCCGGAACTTTGGTCTACCAGGTGGATCGGACCAATGGCATCGTGACGGTCAGTGCGGTGGACATCACGACCAGCGCGGGGCAGACGACTATCAGCAACGGCCTGGTTGCCGGAACTCCGGTGAAGGTTTTTGGAATCCCGCAAACCAATGGCACGATCAAGGCCTACGTGCTTGTGTACTTCACGGGAACGATGCCGGTGATGACTTCAGTCGATTGAGCACCTGAGCGGTTTGCGGATGGCTCGATCGGAAGTGAATGTATCGTTCGAAAAATGGGACGCCGCTTGCGGCGTCCCATTTCTTTTGTAGTTTATGCGTATGCCAGAACCACCGCTCCCGCAAAGATCAGCGTTCCTCCCAGCCAGTGGTGCCAGGTGACCCGTTCGTGGAGAAAAATTGCCGCAAGGATGATGACGATCACCACGCTGAGTTTGTCGACCGGAGCAACTTGCGAGGCTTCGCCCAATTGCAGGGCGCGAAAATAGCACAGCCAGGAGAGACTGGTAGCGACGCCCGACAGAACCAGAAAAATCCAGGTGCGTTTGCTGATGGAAGAAAAGGGCTGGTTGCGGGTTGCCAGCGCGATGGCCCACGCAAAAATCAGGATCACCACCGTGCGGATCGCCGTCGCCAGATTCGAATCGATGTGTTCGACTCCGACCTTGGCGAGCACGGCCGTCAAGCCCGCGAAAAAAGCCGAAAGCAACGCCCAGATGAACCAGCTCATATGATTGCAATCTCCTTGGCGGATCGTACCAGTGCGTAGAAAGTGTAGCAGGGTTAGGTGGCACAGGCTTCAGCCTGTGCACTTTGGACTTCACAAAAATGCGAGCTGCAGCTAACGAAGCCCGGGAATATTTACACGAATCTTGTACACGCCGGTGCGTGCCGCGACGTACAGCGTCTTGTTGTCACGATCACCGAAGCACACGTTGGCCACGAATTCCGGCGTCAAGATCGTGCCCAGATGTTTGCCTTCCGGTGACAGGATCCAGATGCCGCGCGGCCCGGACTCCCAGACATTGCCCTTGGTATCCACTTTCATGCCGTCGGTAATCCCACCGGCGGTATCCGAACTCATGTCGATAAACATTTTGCTGTTCGTGAGCGTGTCATTGGGTTGCACGTCATAGCGGCGCACGTATTTATTCTGGCTGCCGTTGGCGTACAAATATTTTTCGTCCGGAGAAAACGCCAGGCCGTTTGGCGTAGCAATGTCCTTGATGGCCAGCGTGACCTTGCCGTCCTTCCACATGAAAATCCCCGCGAAATCCAATTCTTTCTTGGGATCCTGATCCTTTCCGCGCAGGCCGCCGAAACCATCCGTGAAATAAATCGCTCCGTCCTTTTTCACCACCAGGTCATTGGTTCCGCCAAAACGCTTGCCTTCGTAACGATCGGCGAGGATGGTGCGTTTGCGGTCTTTTTCGATCCGGTCGATGGAGCGGCCGCTCCAGGTGGCGATCAGCAGGCGGCCCTGGCGATCGAGCGCCAGGCCGTTGGATCCGATCATGAAGAAGATGTCTTTTCGATTGGGATCTGGCTGCGGCATGCCCACGCGCCAGATGTCGTATCCGGTGTAGCCGCTGTGATCGAGGTACAGGGAAACTTTTCCGTCGGGCGTGAGCTTGTAAATGACGTTCGCGTACATGTCGCTCAAGAGCAGGTAGCCGCTATTGCCCTGATCGACCCAGACGATTCCTTCGGTGAAGCCGAAATCGTTTTTCACCAGCTCGAGTTTGGCGTCGGGCGAAATCAGATCGTCCAGCGAGGGATCCAGCTTGATGACCGGCTTGTCGGCCGGCGTTTGCGGGCGAGCGGTTTCAAATGCCAAGCAGCACGCGAACAATAGCAGCAGCACTTTTTTCACGGTGCCCTCACTGAATAGGAAATGCGCGGAATGTTCGCGCGCAGTGGGGCATGTTTAGTCTTCCAACCGGGCAAGTCAAGGGTTTAGTAGGACAGGCTTCAGCTTGTCGGTTTCAATGCCGCTTCCGTTTCGTCCAAATCAGACAAACTGAAGTCGATCCTACTTACATCTGCGTCGGAGTTTTTGCGCGGCGCTGCACGTACCAGCACGGTGTGTATCCGAAATGAGGGAACAGGGAATGGACGCAGGATTCTGATTCCATGGGTGAGTTGGCTTCCAATTCGTAGTCCACTTTGTTGCCCTTCTGCGGAATCTCCAGCAGATGCGGGTAGGTAATCACGTCAAAAGGATCACCTTGTTTTTGCGCGCTCATGCGGCGGCGAACCGAGGCGTAGTCGTAACCGTAGGCTAGAGCGAAAAGCAAGATCACCGCGTAGATGAATCGCGTCGTTTGCGTCTGCATGAATTGAACTCAACCAGTATAGTCGCACACTTCAATGTCACTGATTTCGGGTTTTAGTGGCACAGACTTCCGTTTGTGGGGAGGGCTCCGCGCGAATAAAACCCACAGACGAAGTCTGTGCTACCAAAATACAAACGCCCCGCGACATCTTCGTCGCGGGGCGTTTGGCCGTCCATCGGAGGGGACCGACGGATCAAGGGTGGTTGCCCTGTTTACTGGGCAATGAAGAGCGTCGAGCCCTTGCGGTTCACCAGGAGCAGCGGGTTGTCGCCGGCCTTGTGAATCGCATCTTCGAGTTGCGCTACGTTCTTCACGGGTTGATGGTTGACTTCCTGGATCACGTCGCCGGCCCGCAGACCGGCCGAAGCCAGAGCGCTGGAAGGGTCGATGTCGGTGACCACCACTCCGCTGGTTGTGGAGGGCAATCCCAACTGCTTCGCGGATTGCGCGTCCATATTTTCCACGGTCACGCCGTCGAGCGACTTCTGCGAGGAACCTTCCTCGGTCTTGGCCTTGGCCTGGTCGGTTGGCAGTTCACCGAGTTTCACATTCACGTCAGTCGGTTTGCCGTCGCGAACGAGTTTGAGGTCAACGGTTGCGGTCGGATCCATCATGGAGATGGTGTTTCGCAGCTGTCGGCTGTCTTCCATCGTTTTACCATTGACCTGCAAGATCACGTCTCCGCGCAGTACGCCGGCCTTCTTTGACGGACCGTCCGCGCTGACGTCGCCTACGAGAACGCCCTTCATGTCTTTCAGGTTCATGGCCTTGGAGATTCCAGGCGTAATGTCCTGGACCATGATGCCGAGATAAGCGCGGTTGACTTTGCCATGATCGAGAATCTGGCCCATCACGCTGCGCGCCAGATTAATCGGAATCGCAAAGCCGATGCCCTGATTGCCGCCGGATCCGCCGGAAAGAATGGCGGTGTTGATACCCACCAGTTCACCGCGATCGTTGATGAGCGCGCCGCCGGAATTGCCGGGATTAATCGGCGCATCGGTCTGAATGAAATCTTCATAGTCTTCGATGCCCAGATTGCCGCGGTTCATTGCGCTGATGATGCCCATGGTAACGGTCTGGCCGACGCCGAATGGATCGCCGATCGCCAGGGCGTAGTCGCCCACTTGCACTTTGGAAGAATCGCCGATGGTGATGGCCGAAAAATCACTGCCGTCTACCTTCAGCACGGCAATATCGGTCTTGGGATCGGTGCCAATCACTTTGGCCTTCAATTGGCGCTTGTCAGCGAGGGTGACGCGCACATCGGTGGCGCCATCCACCACGTGATTGTTGGTCAGGATATAGCCGTCAGGGCTTATCATCACGCCGGAGCCCAGGCTATCCTCGCGCTGATCGTGGTGCCGCGGTGAGCGGTTTCCAGAATTAGGACCAGACTGGCGATCTTCATTACCAGAATCCTGGTTATTAAAATCTTGTCCAAAAAACTGCTGAAAGAAAGGAGGCATCCCCTCCGGCATCTCACCCTGCATTTGCGATGCTTTGACAAGTTTTGAAGTGGAAATGTTCACGACGTCCGGTAGAACGGTTTTGATCACCGGCGCGAAACCCGTTCTGCTTGATCCTTCCGCGGGGTCGGCCATCTTCATGGAAATATGTATGCCGGGGGTAAACAGCTTCTGGCTGGCACGAGCCACGCCCCATCCGGCAAAAGCGAGAGACAGAATGATGGCACCCGCAAGAAGTTTCGTTTTCCCCCTAAACTTCTGAAAATTCATGGGATTCTCCTTATCCGCAGTCTAAAATGTGCACGATCTGGCTCAGCGTTGCAGCTTGTCTTCCTTCTATAAGACGGATGGCAATGCCGGGGGTTAGCCTGCTGGCGGCTGCTCCGTGCTGGAAGTCTTTTTCCCGCGCCCAGGGTGGGAATGGCGGTCAAACGCTGCGTCCCGTGCCGCTTGCGCTCAAAGCGCCCGGCCGGCGGCGGCGCCCGAGGCCCACGCCCATTGGAAATTGAAGCCGCCGAGCTGCCCGGTCACATCGACCACTTCACCGATGAAAAACAGTCCGGGAACGCTCCGGCTTTCCAGTGTCTTGCTGGACAATTCATCGGTGTCGACCCCGCCCGCGGTGACTTCGGCTTTTTCATAGCCTTCCGTTCCAGCGGGCTCAATCACCCATTCATGCACTTGCCTCTCCAGGTCTTCGAGCGCCCGGTTTGTCCAGGAGGCGGGTTTGTGCAGATCCAGCCAGCGTGCGGCGAGACGCTTGGGCAGAACTGCTTGCAGGGCGCCGCGAGCAGCGGCCATATTGCGTTCCGCGGATTCACGAATGGCAAGGGTCACGTGGCGTCCCGGCGCCAAGTCAATGCGAATCGGTGAATTTTCACGCCATGGCGTGGAGATTTGCAGGATGGCCGGTCCGCTGAGCCCCCGGTGGGTGATCAGCATTTTCTCGCGAAATGATTGGTGATCCGTGGAGACCACCACCTCCGCGGAGACGCCCGCCAAATCGCAATAGTGTTCACGGTCACTGGTTTGCAGGAGAAAGGGCACCAGCGCGGGCCTGGTGTCACGGACCTGCAGCCCAAACTGACGGGCGATGTCATAGCCCAGCGGCGTCGCACCGATTTTCGGAATCGATAGTCCGCCCGTTGCAACGACCAGAACTGGCGCGCGATATTCGTCGGAGTTCGTGCCGACCGTGAACTCGTCGGACCTTTGAATTTCCTGGACCCGCGCGTTGAGAATGATTCGCACGCCCGCATCCCGGCATTCGTTCTCCAACATGCCCACGATGTCTTGCGCGGAACGATCGCAGAAAAGCTGGCCGAGCGTTTTTTCGTGGTACAGAATGCGGTGTTTTTCGACCAGCGCGATGAATTCCGCGGGCTCGTACCGCGCCAGGGCGGACTTTGCGAAGCGAGGGTTGCAAGAGTAAAAGTTTTCAGGCCGGCAATAAAGGTTGGTAAAATTGCACCGGCCCCCGCCGGAGATCAGGATTTTCTTGCCGGCGCGCTCGGCGCGTTCCAGCACCACCACCCGACGGCCGCGTTTGCCGGCCTCCATCGCGCACAGCAGGCCGGCGGCTCCCGCTCCCAGAACCACCGCATCGAATTTGTGAACCATAGTAGGGAACGATTATTGCATTGTTGTCTGTTGCCGGCGTGCCGCCTCTCCGGTTTTGAACCTATGCGAGCAAAAGTGTGGCCGTGAGGCTCAATACCTTCGTCTGCTCGGGCATTCCAAGCATTTGCTATATCGCGGATAGATTTTGTCGATTGGACTTCGCCCCGGGGCCCTGCGACAGTGACACTGTCAGTTCCCGTATGTTTGACGTGCTCGTTGCGAACTGTGATGTTCGGCCCGGGACCCAGAAGACTTGATCGAGTGCGCGAAAGAAAAGACCACGCCGTCTCCCACAAAGATGAATCCAAGGAGGCGATGCGTGAATCTCGTTCGCGGCAATTTCATTTATACGATTCTTATATTTGTAATTCTTGTGATGGCCGAAGCAGTGCTGATTCCTTTGCCGGGGAACGCGCAAGAGGTGATTCGCGGTGAATTCAGATTGCCTCACGATGTGCGTTGGGAGAATTCGGTCCTTCCAGCAGGGAGCTATGTGTACTACGTCGACTCCGGTCGCTGGCCGGTTGTGGTTCGTGTGGAAGAGACGCGTGGCGGCTTTACCGGTGTATTGGTCGCGGAGGGTTTGTTGAAACCGGGCAACCCTGAGGAACGCGGCGGGATCTTTCTTGGCGGCCATGGCGATACCTCGTATATCGTATCTCTTCGCCCCAAAGGCATGCTGGGAGACTTGTTTTTCTCGGCTCCTGCGGCGGACGTGGAAGGAGCGACCGCTAACCAAGCTATGAATCAGACTGCCAACGATGTTTTGAATCCGACCGAACATCCATCCGCCATTCCAGGCAATCAACCGGTGGATCCGGATGGCCTCGGACCAGAGAACACCAAATCGGCGGTTCGCGCTCGCGGTTATCTGAAAATCCTTAATCCCGATCACCAAAAAATCTCCCTGGACGAAGCGGAAAAAGTTTATCTAAGTGTGTGCGAGGCGATCGAAAGGGAATTCCACCGCACCACGCCGGTCCGTCCGCCACTGGTGGTGCGCCTGGGAGCCAGCGACAACGTCCTTCAGTATCCCGTGGGAGAAATCCGGCTCAAGAAATGGGACCAGTACCGCTTTGCGGACGCTGTCGTCGATCTGGCGATGCATTACATGCTGCCGCCATCCGAACGAACCCGGCTCAGCAACGCCGCGGTCCGTGAGGCGGACACGACCGTGGATGTCTGCGAACTGAAAGCCTGTGTGAATTAAGGGGACCCTGATGGCGCAACCGAGTACAGGACCGCATCGTAGCGAATCTGAGATTCCGGCTGCGATGCAGACGTCGGAGTTATTGCACTCCAGTTATGTCTTGACGCTGGAGGAAATCGGCAATCTTGCGGCGGAGGGCGGCAAACCGGCGGAAACGCTGACCAACATGGTCGCCCTGATCGGCAAACGCTTCAAAACCGAAGTCTGCTCCGCCTACTTGCTGGAGCCGGACCGGACCAACTTGATTCTGGCGGCAACCGTTGGCCTGCGTCCGCAATGCGTGGGCACGTTGCGGATGGCGCTGAATGAGGGACTTGCTGGACTCGTGGCGGAGCAAGTACAACCGGTCGCCGTCGAACAGGTGAAGAATCATCCGCGCTTCAAATATTTTAGTGAAGCGGGCGAGGAAGCCTACCAGTCCTTTTTGGGCGTCCCGCTGATCGACGGCGGAGTGCTGCAGGGCGTGCTGGTGGTGCAGACGGTTGATGCCCGGGCGTTTGACGAAGAAGAAATCAAGATGCTGTCAGAGGCCGCCGCGCAACTGGCCCCGGTGGTGAGCGAGGCGCGCACGCTGGATCGTTTCGTTGCGCCGTTGCAGGAGCGCCTGTGGTCTCTCGCGCGCAATCTCTGGTGGAGCTGGGATAACGATTCCACCAGTTTATTCCGCGATCTCGACCCTTTGCGCTGGCGGCAACTCAATCACAATCCCATCTCATTGCTCTCGGAGCTTCCGCTGGCCACCATGGAACGCCGGGCGCAGGAATTGGTGCTGCACAGCCGGGTGAACTACGCGTTCCGCCGCAAGCGGGAATATCTTGATGCGGACCGCACCTGGGGCGCGCGGCACGCCGGAATCTTGCGTCCGCGGCCGGTGGCTTATTTTTCCGCCGAATTCGGTTTGCATGAATCGCTTCCGGTTTATTCCGGAGGTCTTGGCGTACTTGCCGGGGACCATATCAAGAGCGCTTCGGACCTGGGCATTCCTCTGGTCGGCGTCGGCCTGTTTTACGGGCAGGGTTATTTCCGGCAGCGCCTTGACAAGAACGGCTGGCAACAAGAGGAGTATCTCCAAACAGACGTCAGCCAGATGCCCATGGAGCCGGCGATTGGAATTAAGGGCGAACCGGTCACGGTGCAGATCGATACGCGTAACGGCTCGATTCATGCCAAGGTCTGGCGGCTGAAAGTGGGCCGCTGCTCCTTGCTGCTGCTCGATTCGAATGTGGAACGGAACGCCCCGGAAGACCGCGAACTTACTTCGCGCCTGTATGGCGGCGATGACCGTTTTAGGGTTCGCCAGGAGTTGCTGCTGGGGGTGGGCGGCTTCCGCGCGCTGAAAGCGATGGGCATCACGCCCAGCGTCCTGCACCTGAACGAAGGACACAGCGGTTTCGCCGTGCTCGAAGCCATTCGCAGCCGCATGGAAGAGGAAGGTTTGGATTTCAATCGCGCCGTTCCACGCGTTTCGCGCGAAGTCGTATTTACCACCCACACCCCGGTGCCCGCCGGGCATGACCGATTTGACGCTGGCTTGATCGAGGAACATCTTGGTCCGTTACGCGATGCCATGGGTCTTTCCCATGAATGGCTGATGTCCCTGGGACGCGAAAATCCCAACAACTCCGGCGAGAGCTTCTGCATGACCGTCCTGGGACTGAAAATGGCCCGGCGAGCCAATGCCGTCTCGGCGTTGCACGGGGAAGTGTCCCGCGCGATGTGGACCTCGCTCTTTCCGGGGCGCCCGGAAGAGGCGGTGCCGATCCGTCATATCACGAACGGCGTGCATGTCCCCACGTGGCTTGCGCCGCAGATGTTTCGCCTCTATGACCGGCACCTCGGCACCGGCTGGGCCGAGCACAGCGGCGAACCGCAGATCTGGGAAGGGATCGAGAGCGTCGACGATGCCGAACTCTGGGAAACCCATCTCAGCCTTAAAGACTCGCCTGATCGAATTCGCCCGCCTGCGTGCGATGGAGCAGGCCGAACGCCGCGGAGAATCGGCCAAAACTTTGCAGGATCTGAGCAAGGTTCTGAGCCCAGACGCGTTGACGATCGGATTCGCGCGCCGCTTTGCCACTTACAAGAGAGCCAATTTAATACTGGCGGACATGGAAATGCTGGCCTCGATGGTGAACGATCCGAAGCGGCCGGTGCAGTTCGTCTTCGCCGGAAAAGCCCATCCGCACGACAATCCGGGCAAACAAGTGTTACAGCAAATCGCGGAATTAATGCGCGATAAACAGTTCGCCAACAAATTTGTTTTCATCGAGGACTACGACATCAACGTCGGCCGCCAGCTGGTCCAGGGCGTCGATGTATGGCTGAACAATCCGCGCCGGCCGCTGGAAGCCTCGGGTACCAGCGGTCAGAAAGTTGTCCTGAACGGCGGTCTCAATCTCTCGGTTCTGGACGGCTGGTGGGCGGAAGCCTATGACGGCTTGAACGGCTTTGCGATCGGCACCGGCCGAACCCACACCAACATGGACGTGCACGACCGGCGCGACGGTGAAAACCTCTATCGCGTTCTGCGCGAAGAAGTGATTCCACTTTACTATCATCGCGACCGGGATGGCTTGCCGCGCGGATGGATCAAGCGCATGAAGCGCACCATTCGTACGCTGGGCTGGAGGTTCAACGCCAACCGCATGGTGATGGACTACACGCATGAAGTGTTACATCCCCGCCGCCGGCGGCGCCTCCAGCGACATGCGGGCTCCCGGCTAAGTTAGAATCGGCTGCCACCCGGCGCCGTTGAATTGGCGCGGGGCGTCGCGCAATGGCTTAATTTTCAGAAGCTTGGCGCATATGAGGCGCACAGCCGCTCACCGGAAGTCGAGCGCTACGAAGCCGGTCCTTTCAGCCCGGTATGGGATGACGAATCGCCAAGTCGAAATCAGGCCACGGGACGATTGTCACGGTATCCGGCATGACTGACCCTCGTTGATACAGCTGGCAGGTTTTACTGGAATTTGAACTTGCTCCCCCGCTACACGATCGTCCTACAGTTAGATTTTCCGCGGTTCGCTCAGTTTCCAGGGGGAGCGATTCGCAGGCCACCAGCAAGTCTGCGGTTACTTCAAGATTCGGTGTGATCATTCCGTGGCCGTCCTATGATGCATCACGAACGTCGTATCAACACGCGGAAGCCGCTGGAAGAGCTCGCCTACCTCAGCCTGCCGTTGGATAACGGCGGGATTGTGCTGGATGTGTCGGAGGGAGGGGTGGGATTTCACGCCATTGCTTCGATATTTGTGGATGGGCCCATCGAATTCCGTTTTGCCATCGATTCCAACACTAAAATTACAGCCATTGGCGAATTGGCATGGAAGGACGCTACGGGAAAGAGCGGAGGCCTGCGATTCACACAGTTATCCGAAGATGCGCGGAAAACTTCGGCGCTGGGCAGACGAATCGGCGGCCAGGGCAAGTGCCCAGGCCGCAGCGAAGGCCATCGCCAGAGCGATTTCAACGGTGATTGGGGTGGCGGCCGCTCTGCCGCCAAGCGGAACGAATCCTGTAGCAAACGCCGAGACGAGTCCAGGCCGCGCCGCCGGCGCGCCAGCTGCCGCGGCTCCGGCGAACGGAGCGAGAATCGCGCCGAAAGGAAAAGGCCTAGCGGCGCCGGTCCCCAGTACCGCACCCGTTGCCCCGGTCGCTTCGCCTCGCATCGCATCAGGTACGAACACATCAGGCATGAACCCGCGGACGACGCGCCCTCCGGGCTCGACTGTTGCAGTCGCCGTGAACGTAGTCGATGCCGCCGCGGGCATCAGGGCCGCGGGCCCGTCGAACGCCAATGTTCCGCGTGCGACTACCGTGACGCCGACGAAAACCGCGCCAAACGGAAAGCCGGACAGCCGTTCGGCTACCACAATGCCGGTGGCGGCTTCCTCGGTTGCGGCTACCGCAATGCCGATCCAAAAAACCGTGGGGAACGTCGCCGCGGCGCAACGCTGGCACCTGTGATGGCAGCGCCAGCGGTGAAAGCCGCGCCAAACGGCAAGGCCGAAACGGCGCAGGCAAGGGGCGTTCCTGCTGCGGCTTCCGCGGCTCCGGCAAAGATACGTGAAAACGGCAAATCGGAACTGGCGGCTTCCGTCAACATCCCACCGTCCATTCCAGCGAATGAATCAAAGGCTCAGACAACCAGAAATCCATTTCGCGGTCTCCCGGGGTGGATAGCTGTCCGCTTCTCTATAATCGAAGGCCTCCGATCTACAGCGCGCCGTTCAATGAGTTTTCGATGTTCACACCGGCGCCGGATGTTGCGGTTCCAGAGCCCGCTCCGACGGCGCTTGAGTCCGCGATCATCACGCACCCGATTGCCGCGATGGTGCTGACGGCGGCTTTCGCGTTTTTGGTTTCGATTGTGCTCTTTTCTTATCTCTGTACGCGGAGCTGGTGATCGCTCCCTGATTGACGGCGAAAGTTCCGCCTGGCATCGACTACGTACGCTACTGCCATCGACGCCGCGCAGCGCATCCTGCCGGATTCCACGCACGATCCTCCACCGTGGCCGCCGCCCGCCCAATGAATTACTCTCCTTGCATCAAGTGATTTGTAAACTTCATCGTCCCTGATATGATTGCGCCCATCGTTCGACTTCCAGGTGTTTTAACAGGCAATTTGGGGAGGCGCTTGATGAAGAGGCAGCTGCTTGTCGTGCTGGCCGCGTTTGCCGGCCTGGCAATTTTTTCCGGCGCGGTGCTGGCACATCACGGTGTCGCCGGGTATGACATGACCAAGACCGTAACGCTGCACGGAACCGTGTCAAAGTTTGATTGGAGCAATCCGCACGTGGTGGTCTACGTGGATGCCAAGAGCGACAGCGGGGAAATGCAGCACTGGACGATTGAATTCGCGGCGCCGGTGCACATGGTGCGCGCCGGGTGGAGCAAGAGCGTGATGAAGGCCGGGGATGACATCGTGATTGACACCCATCCCTCGCGGAACGGCGCGCCGGTAGGAATTTCCAGCACCATTACGTTCATCTTGAAGGTTGTCGTGAACGGGCAGACGCTTCCAGGCCGATCCGACTAACTTCCGGAGGCGTGCAGGGCGCGCCAGAACCCCGGCGGGTATGGCGCTTAGTCGCGACGACGGCGCGAAGACGAATTATTGCCTGTCCCGCGGAGGAAAAACAAAATGCGAATTGGCATGGCAACTTTGATTGGTTCGCTGCTGGCGATGCTGACCATTTTCTCCGTTTCACACGCCCAATCCGCGCCGGATGCGCCCGCCGCGAAAAAGCTGCAACCAGGATTGATGTCCGGCGGCATTCCGGATTTGTCCGGCATCTGGGATCCGGACTTCCGAGGCCCGGAAGGCATTCGACTGAATACCTGGGACTCAGATGACCCATTCGCAAAACACCCCGAGCAGGCGCCTATGACTCCCTGGGCGGCAGCGAAGTTCAAGGGGGTACGCCCGCCGTTCGGCGCGCTGCAAACCTTTGACAACACCAACGATCCCGTTCAGAGATATTGCGATCCTCCAGGCATTCCCCGGATTTACATGTATCCGTGGGAGATGACTTTCATTCAGACCCCAAAGATCGTTTATATCCTGTACGAATACACAAAAGTGTGGCGGGCCGTTTACATGGATCGCGACCATCCAAAGGATCCCGATAGCAGTTGGATGGGAGATTCGATCGGCAAATATGAAGGCGA
Organism: uncultured Acidobacteriota bacterium; assembly: GCA_963695945.1. Classification (GTDB taxonomy): domain Bacteria; phylum Acidobacteriota; class Terriglobia; order Acidiferrales; family UBA7541; genus Palsa-360. The sequence goes on from CAVOIX010000030.1 coordinate 60,599, forward strand.
TACGTTTGTCATCGATACGATCGGATTTAATGACAAGACATGGCTCGATCAGACTGGCCATCCGCACAGCGACGCCCTGCATGTGATCGAGCGCATCCGCCGGCCGGACCATGAAAAACTGGAAGTCACCGTAATGATCGATGATCCCAAAGCATACACGAAGACTTTTTCGGCGACGAAAGTCTACCGGTTCACGGATTCGCCTATGGGCGAGACGCTGTGCGCCTACTCGGAAATGAAAGAGTTTCAGGAAAATGTGGTGGACAAGACGCAATCTCCCTCTAAAAAATAGCTCCTGGCGGCACAAGCACTCTTGACCGTGTTCCTCTGTACTCGCATGTGTTCGTATCGCCCACCAACCGCCGCACAACCGGCACCGGCAAGAGTGTCTATGCTCCTGGTGTGTGATGCGCGTCACATTTAGATGTTCCGGTCGTCACATCTCTCCGCGGCCCAACGTGGAATGCTGGTGTCGGTAAGAGCCAACAGCAAAAGGAGGACATCATGGTCAGACAAGATTATCTCTTTATGGTCTTGCTCATGCTGGGCCTCATTTTCTTCACGCATTGGGGAGGCACCCACCACCTCCGGCAGTGAAGCGCGATATTTCGCTGCTTGGTATTGCTTGAACCATCGTTTGGCCGCTGTGGCGGAGCGTCTTGTTCGCGCAGTGAAGCGCTGCAATTTGCTTATACGATTGCCGCGAGGGGGTAGGTATGAAAATCCCATCAGGCTTGCGAATAATATTGAGTCTCGCTTTCGGCGTTGTTTTGCTTTTTGGGATGGGCGCAAGAGCCCAGACCAGCGGCACTCCCTCTCAGAAGCAATATGAACAACTTATTTTTTCCGTGAGGGGTCCGGATTTATTCCATGCGCATTGCGCCGCTTGCCACGGCCAGGATGGAAAGGGCAACGGGCCAGTCGCCGCGCAGTTGAAAACCAAGCCCGCGGACTTGACCATCCTGGCAAAAAAGAACGGCGGCAAATTCCCCGCGGAGCGAGTCCAGAAATTCGTCTCCGGCGACGATCTGTCCGTACTTTCCCATGGGTCGCGCGAGATGCCCGTGTGGGGCCCCATCTTTCACCAGATTGAGGATGACCAGGATTTCGGCAACGTGCGCTTGCACAATCTGATCCAATATTTGTCGGGAATCCAGCAGATAGCCGCCAACGGGCGGATTGCCAGACGCGCGTTGCGGTCCTCCGCCCTGTTGTACTTCTGGCGCGACCACGTTCCAGATGTCCCCATTGCGATTACAATTGAGGCATGCAGCGAAAGGTCTTCTGGACGACGTTCGGCGTTCTCGGCTTGGTGGCCGATATGGCCCTGCCGTTTTGGTGGGCGCTGGGTGCGACCATCCCGCTCGCTTGGGTGAGCTGGTGGGTGGCTTACCGCAGCGACTGGTTTTAGTGGCACAGGCTCAGCATGTGGAGGTTCGCGTCAGCACGGCGGAAATTCCGCACGGTCGAAATCGTGTAAAACCCAAACAGCGCAGGCTGAAAGCCCGCGTCACCATTTTGCGCCGATCCGCTCTTCACGCTACACTGCTCACGGGAGAAAACCGAATCATTTGCCTCCGATTATCGCGGCACAGGGACTTTCCAAAAGATACGGCGCCGAACCGCTTTTCCAGAACATCTCGTTCACGGTTTCCGAAGGCGAGCGCATCGGCCTGATTGGCCCGAATGGCTCAGGGAAGTCGACGCTGCTTGAAATTCTGTACGGCCGCGTACTGCCCGATACCGGGGAGGTGGCCGTCCGCAAGCGCACCCGCCTGAGCAGCGTCGCGCAGAACTCGGAATTTCCGGAAGCTGCCACGATCCGGTCAGTGATTGAAGCTGCTCTTGACCGCGCCGAGGTTCCGCAGAACGAGCGTGCCGCGCGCACCGCCGAGCCTCTCGGCCGCGCCGGCTTTACCGATCTGGACACCCCGACCGCCGCGCTTTCCGGCGGCTGGCGCAAGCGGCTGGCGATTGTCGAGGGTTTGGTGCAGGCGCCGGATATCTTGCTGCTGGACGAGCCGACCAACCACTTGGACCTCGCGGGAATTCAGTGGCTTGAGACGGTTCTGCAAACTGCGTCGTTCGCCTGCGTTGTGGTCAGCCACGACCGCTACTTTCTCGAAAACGTCGCCACCGCCGTGGTCGAGCTGGCACGCTCCTACGAAAACGGTTTTCTGCGTGTGAACGGAAACTACAGCACCTTTCTGGAAGCGAAAGAGGAATATCTGCACGCGCAACGCAAGCGCCAGGAAGCGCTGGAAAATCTGGTGCACACGGAAATCGAATGGCTGCGCCGCGGTCACAAAGCCCGAACCACAAAATCAAAAGCGCGCATCGATACCGCCCATGAGCTGATCGGGGAACTGTCGGACCTGCAATGCCCGGACGCGCTCGACCTCCGCGAAAATTGATTTTTCCGCGACCGACCGCAAGACCAAGCGCCTGCTCACCCTGGACGATGTGGCGTACGGCATTGGGGGCCGCACATTGTTCGCGGGTATTCACTTCACGGTCACCTCCGGAATGAGAGTGGGGCTGGTTGGCCCCAATGGCAGCGGCAAAACCACGCTGCTGCGACTGCTGCGCGGCGATCTCCTTCCGGACGCAGGGAGAAATCCGCCGCGCCGATTCCCTGCGTATCGTGTACTTCGATCAAAATCGGGAGCTTGACCCGGATGTCAGTTTGCGGCGGGCGCTTGCTCCGGACAGCGATTCCGTGATTTATCAGGATCGCGTGATCCACGTGGCCGCCTGGGCCGCCAAATTTCTGTTTGATCCCGAGCATTTGAGCCAGCCGGTAGGTAAACTTTCCGGCGGCGAGCGGGCCCGCGTTTTGATCGCGCAGCTCATGCTGCAACCCGCGGATGTCTTGCTGCTCGATGAGCCGACCAACGATCTGGATATTCCCACGCTGGAAATTCTGGAAGAAAGCCTTCTGGAGTATCGCGGCGCGCTGGTGCTGGTCACTCATGACCGCTACATGCTGGATCGCGTATCCACCATCGTGCTGGGCCTCGATGGGCTGGGCGGCGCCGAGCGTTTCGCGGACTATTCGCAGTGGGAAGTTTGGCAGCGCGCGCAACAGCGAGGCACGAGTAACTTGTCGAGTGGAACCAAGCGGGCGTCGTCCGGCGGAGAAGCGCAATCGGCAAGCGCGAAGAAGAAGCTTTCCTATCATGAGGTTCGCGAACTGGAAACGATCGAAGAGCGTATCGCCGAGGCCGATGGGAATCTGGAAGCGCGGCGAATCGCGCTGGAAGATCCCGCGGTTACCAGCGATCCGGCGCGGTTGAAGGCGGCCTGCATCGAAATGGACGAAGCGCAGACACTTTTGGATCATTTGTACCAGCGCTGGGGTGAACTGGAAAAGAAGAAGGCCGGCGGGTGATCTCTGGAGCGAACGCGGCGACTCGTTTCGGAGATCAACTTCTAGACGCGAACCCTGTGCCGCCCCTGGCGGTACTTTCAGATCGGCATGAATTTCACGCCGCTTTCGCGGTGGGCTACGATATGTCGTTCCTTCGGGACTTCTAAGCTAGGACGGCTTTGTCCGCCAGGGGCGGTTGAAAGTAGACAATTCAGGAATCTAAAAAAAGCCTCTTGCCGGGAGCAGCCATGCCAAATGAGAAAACGAGCATTCTGGTTGTCGATGTGGGCGGAACGCACGTCAAGGTGCTGGCCACCGGACACAAGGAGCCTATTAAGCTTGATTCCGGACCAAAGATGACCGCCGAGAAAATGGTGAAGGAAGTTCGCGAAGCGACCAAGGATTGGAATTATTCCGTCGTCTCGATCGGATATCCGGCTCCCGTCGTCCACGGTCATCCCCTGAGCGAACCGCACAACCTGGGCGGCGGCTGGGTGGGATTTGATTTCCGGAAGGCGTTTGGCCGCCCGGTAAAAATCGTGAATGACGCTGCCATGCAGGCGCTGGGAATTTACAGCGGCGGACGAATGCTTTTTCTGGGACTTGGCACGGGCCTTGGTTCGGCCATGATCGTCGATGGAATCCTGGAGCCGATGGAGGTGGCCCACCTGCCTTACAAAAAGGGGCGGACTTACGAAGATTATCTGGGCATCCGCGGATTGCAGCGCATGGGAAAAAAGAAATGGCGGCGCTTTGTGGCGCAGATTGCAGAAGAATTGAAAGAAGCCCTGGAAGCGGACTATGTAGTTCTCGGCGGTGGAAACTCAAAACTGCTGAAAACCTTGCCGCCGGGCTGCCGTCGCGGCGACAACGCGACCGCATTCACCGGAGGTTTCCGCCTTTGGGACGCGCCATCCGATCAGGCGAAATGGAATCGCGGGCGCCAGCCGGCGCCGCTAAACCAACCCACTAAACTTGTCCCCGTTTTGACCGATGATTCCATTCGGGGATCATGGTATGCGCGAATTAGACTATCCGGAAATCTACCAAACCGTCCTCGACGATCTGGATACCGGGGTTTACATCGTTGATCGCAGCCGGCGCATCCGGTTTTGGAACGGTGGAGCGGAAAAAGCGACCGGATATCTGCGACAGGACGTTGTCGGGCGCTTTCTTCGCGATCACTTTCTGGCTGCCGGTGAGGGTAGCGTCGATTTGGATTCCGATCCAGAGGATCCCCTCAATCTCGCGTTTCGCGACGGCAAACCCTCCATCATGAACGTATCCATCCTCCATAAGGATGGCTACCGCGTTCCTATCGTTCTGCGCACTCACCCAATTCGCGATAGCCAAGGTGCCGTGATCGGCGCGGCGGAAGAGCTTTCGAGAAAAATCGCACGGCCTCCGACTCGACGCGCCGGCAAGCCGCCTATGCTGATTTTGGGTGTCTGGATGCCGCCACGGGTGTTGCGGCTCAAACGTTCGTGGAAACCCAGCTTCGCGAGCAGTTGATCACGTTTAACGAGCACCACATTCCCTTTGGTGTGCTGCTGATCCAGATCGATCGTCTGGATGAGTACCGCGCCAGGCGGGGCCCTGGAGTCATCGTCGCCATCCTGCGAGTGATTGCCCAGTCTGTGGAGAACTGCGTACGCCCGACGGATCTTGTCGGGCGCTGGCACAACAATCAATTTATCGCTGTGCTTCTGGAATGTAAGGAATCTGAAGTCGCCCTCGTGGGGGAGAGGGTGCGGCGAATGATCGGCCGTTCGGAGATTGAGTGGTGGGGCGACCGCTTTTCGGTGACCAGTCCGCTGGGCGGCGCCGGCTGCCGCATGGGCGATGAGGTTGAAGCGCTGGTCGCCAGAGCGGAAAAGTCGCTCCAGGAAAGCATTGTGCGGGGCGGGAACTGCGTCACCGTCCTCCCGTGAGACAGAGCGAAAATTTCGGAGGTTTGAGCGTCGATGTTTTCGATCATAGGCATTGTGGTCGTCTTTGGCTGCGTGGTGGCCGGCTACTTGATGGAGCACGGCAATCTCAAGGTGCTGATGCAGCCGGCGGAATTAATTATCATCCTTGGTGCCGCGATCGGAACCGTGCTGATCGCCAATCCGCTCTTCATTCTGATGAAAATCGGCAGCGGACTCGCCGGGGCGTTTGGCGGATCTCCATTCAACAAACAACGGTACCTGGACTCTCTGAAAATGATGTTTGAACTTTTCTCTCGTGCGCGCAAGGAAGGGCTGATGACACTGGAGGCCGACAGCGACGCGCCGGACAAGAGTCCGGTGTTCTCAAAGTATCCGAAGTTCCTGAAAGATCATCATGCGCTGCACTTCGTGTGCGATTCGCTGCGCATGGCAGCCAGCGGCGGGATCGAGCCGTTCGATGCCGACCAGATGATGGAGCTGGATATGGACGTTCATCACCATGAGGCCACCCAACCGGTAGCGGCGCTTTCGACCATGGCGGATTCGCTCCCGGGTTTGGGAATCGTCGCCGCGGTCCTCGGCGTGGTGATCACCATGGGAGCGCTGGGCGGGCCTCCTGAAGAAATCGGCAAGAAAGTGGCGGCGGCGCTGGTCGGAACGTTTCTGGGCATTCTGTTGTGTTACGGGCTGATCGGTCCGCTGGCGGCAAACATGGCCAAAATTGCCGACGACGAGCACGCCTACTATCACGTCCTCCGCGTGATGCTGGTCGCGCTGCTCAAGGACCGCGCCGACCGTGGCCATCGAAATCGGACGCCGCGCCATCCCCGGGCACGTCCGGCCGACTTTTCAGGAAGCGGAAGCGTATATCAAGAATAAGGGCGGGGCGTCGGAGCCCGCGGCGGCTGCTGCGTAATTTACTTCAATCCATTAAAGCGAAACTATGACCGCGAAACCGCCCATCATCGTCATCAAGAAAAAAAGGAGGCCATGGGGGGCATCACGGAGGCGCATGGAAAGTGGCGTACGCCGACTTTGTGACCGCCATGATGGCCCTGTTTATCGTCCTGTGGCTGTTGAGCAGCAGCAAACCGGTGCAGGAAGCCGTGGGCGGGTATTTCCGGGACCCCTCGGGGACCTCCAGCAAAATCGGCAGCGCCATGCAAGGAACCGGCGAGAGCTTCAATCTAACCAAAGACAACATGGAGCAGCTGAAGGCGGAACTGGAGAAAACGATTCGCCAGGTGCCCAACTTTGACAAATTAAAAAATCAAATCGATATGACCATCACTTCCGAAGGACTGCGCATCGAGCTTCTCGAGGCCGCAACCAACACTTTTTTCGAAAGCGGCAAACCGGAGCCCAACCGCGATGGCCAGGATATTCTGATCGCCTTGTCCAAGGAGCTGGGCACCATTCCCAACAAGATTGCCGTCGAGGGCCACACGGATTCAAAACCGTACTCGGCAAAAGGAACCTACTCGAACTGGGAACTTTCCGTGGACCGCGCCAATGCGGCGCGCCGGATCATGCAACAGAACGGCATCCGCGAGGATCAGATCATGCAGGTCCGCGGATTTGCGGATCAGCGCCTGCGAAAGGCCGACGCTCCGTTCGATCCGTCCAACCGGCGCGTTTCCCTGATCGTGCAGTATCTGGATAAAAGTCCGAAGGAGGAAGCCCCGCCACCCGCTGAGAGCAAGGAAGGCGCGAAACCCGCACCGGACGCGCCCAAGGCGCCGGCCGAGGGGAAGTGAAATTGACGGGAATGGTGGAAGTGATTTTGTCGTTCCACCACGGCCAGGCCATCGAAATGCGCTGGCGGTCCCCTGGCCTAGTGCGGTGATCGTGAATTCGGTCCGATCCGGTAGCCTGCGCCGCGGACGGTGTGGATAAGGCGCACCGGCGCATCCGCGTCAATCTTCTTGCGTAAATAATTGATGTAAACGTCCACCACGTTGGTCATGGTGTCCGAGGAAAGTTTCCAGACGTCGTGGATGATCGAGGAACGCGAGACTTCGTGGCCGGCGTTTCGAGCGGGAGATATTCCAAAAGAGCGAATTCCTTGGGCGTAAGGTCGATGGAGTTTCCGCTTCGCCGCACCACGCGGCGCACGCGATCCAGTTCGAGGTCCACGCTGCGCAGTACCGGTTCGAAGGGCAGGCTGCTGCGACGCAGCAGGGCGCGCACCCGAGCCGACAGTTCGGAGAACGCGAACGGCTTGGTCATATCGTCGTCGGCGCCCGAATCGAGGCCGCCGACGCAGCCCACCGCGGGCATTCCCGGTAAGAATTAAAATGGGCAGGTGGGGCTTTCGGGAACGCACCTGCCGCGGCAGGTCCAATCCGTTGGTCCCGGCAAATTCAAATCGAGGACTAGCAAGTCGCAGGGTTCTTCGTCCAGTATGCGCGGCAAATCGTTGCCGCCCAGGGCCAGCCGCACGTCGTAGTGTTCGGCGGTAAGGCCGCAGGAAATAAATTTGGCAACCGGTAAATCTTCTTCGGCGATGACAATATGCATGGTCGATTGGCTCACTGGAGCAGAAAAGCTCGTCGAAGGGGAACTCAGTGTCACCGCGGGATTAAAAATTGTCAAGGGATCGACTGAGACTTTGGTGGGCCGATCATTCAACCTGAAACAGAATAACGACGGAACTGTGGAAATTTTAAGCTCGCCGCGTTGCAAATTTATTTTGGGTTGCAACCAGGATTCCAAAAGGACTTCCCT
>CAVOIX010000031.1:0-61457 GCA_963695945.1 uncultured Acidobacteriota bacterium
GCCGGGGACTCCTCAAGGCCGCTTCCCCCGAAACAAAATTGTTACGCTCCCCCAACGGGCTCCAGAATGTGGGCCCGCCCTGCGCGCGTAGGATTCGCTAGTGGGATACCGGGGTTGCTTCGACCACCGGTCGGAATCCCAGCCCGTCATTTGTAACGTAGACTTCCAGCGTCGCCGGACGCTGCAGCCCCCCCTGAATCAGCGCTTCCGACAACGGATCTTCGACATACTTCTGCAACGCCCGCCGCAACGGCCGCGCACCATAACTGCGGTCCCCGCACGTTTTCTCGAGGAGCCACTGGCGCGCTTCCGGCGTGAGCACAATCTGCACCTGACGGTGAATCAGCGTGTCATTGGTCTGGCCGACGAGCAAATCGATGATGCGGAGCAGGTCTTCATCGCTCAACGGGTTGAACAGAATGATCTCGTCCAGACGATTCAGGAACTCCGGATTGAACACGCGCTTCACTTCGCTCAGCACCAGTTCGTCCAGGCTCTTGGCGGTGCCCTCTTCGCGCGGCCGACTGGAATCCCATGGTGGACCGCTTCTGCAGGTGGCGCGCGCCGAGATTCGACGTCATGATCAGAATCGTGTTGCGGAAATCGACAGTATTTCCCAGACCATCGGTCAATTGCCCGTCTTCGAATACCTGAAGCAGGATATTGTACACGTCCGGATGGGCTTTCTCGATTTCATCCAGCAGAATTACGGAATACGGCGTGCGCCGCACGCGTTCGGTCAATTGGCCGCCCTCTTCGTAGCCCACATAGCCTGGAGGCGCGCCGATCAGCTTGGAGACGGAGTGCTTCTCCATGTATTCGGACATGTCGAAGCGGATCAGCGATTTCTCGCTGCCGAACAGGAATTCCGCCAGGCGCCGCGCGACTTCCGTCTTGCCGACGCCGGTTGGCCCGAGGAACAGGAAGCAGCCCACAGGGCGTCCCGGGGCTTTCAGTCCGGCGCGGCTGCGGCGAATGGCGCGGGCCAGCGCGGTGATGGATTTGTCCTGACTGATGACGCGTTTGTGCAGTTCGATCTCGATGCGCAGCAGTTTCTGCTGTTCGTCTTCCTTGATAGAGGTGACCGCGATGCCGGTCCAGCGCGCCACCACGTCCTCGATGTCTTCGCGCGTCACGATGCCCGTGTTGGTGTCGTCGAGCTTCAGACGCTCGCGAACCGCGCGGAGATTTTCTTTTTCCTTGCGCTCTTCCTCGGAATAAAAGCGCGCCTTCTCAAATTCGTGATTGGCGATGGCCGTTTCCATGCGGTGGGTGATGAACTTCACGCGCTTCTGCACTTCGGCCACTTCATCGGGCAGGGTGGCCTGGCGCAGTTTCACGCGCGCGCCGGCTTCGTCGATCAAATCGATGGCCTTGTCCGGCAGAAAACGATCCGGAATGTAACGGCTCGACAGATACACGGCGTAACGGATGGCTTCGTCCGTATAGCTGACGGCATGGAATTTTTCGTAGCGCTCGCGAACGCCCTCGAGAACCTGGATGGCTTCGTCCTCGGAGGGCGCGCCGACTTTCACGGCCTGGAAGCGGCGTTCGAGAGAGCGGTCTTTTTCCACCGACTTGCGATATTCGCCCGGCGTGGTCGCGCCGATGCACTGGATTTCTCCGCGTGACAGCGCGGGTTTCAGAATGTTGGCGGCGTCCAGCGAGCCTTCCGCCGAACCGGCGCCCGACCAGGGTGTGCAGTTCGTCGATGAAGACGATGGAGTTCTGGCTCTCCATCAGTTCCTTCATGATGGTCTTCAATCGTTCTTCGAACTGGCCGCGGTACTTGGTGCCGGCCACGATCAGAGAGAGATCGAGGGAAAGAATGCGCTTGTCGGCCAAAAACGGGGGCACATCGCTATCGGAGATGCGCTGCGCCAGGCCTTCGACAATGGCCGTTTTGCCCACGCCCGGTTCGCCAATCAGCACGGGATTATTTTTCGTGCGGCGGCACAGGATCTGGATCACGCGTTCCAGTTCGCGCTCGCGGCCGACCAACGGATCGAGTTGGCCTTCGAGCGCGGCTTGCGTAAGATCGCGGCTGAATTCAGCAAGAAGCGAGGTTTCTTTGGGACGCGCGGCTGGAGCTTTTTCGCCAGCGCTGCGGGCCAGTTCTTCGCGCAGCGTTGACAGACGCAGTCCGCGTTCCTGAAGAATTTCCGCGCCGAAGCATTTTTCTTCGCGCAAAATTCCCAGCAGCAGGTGTTCGGTGCCGACGTGGCGGTGCCCCAGGCGCTCGGCTTCTTCCGTGGCGAAATTCAGAATGCGCTTGGATTCCTGGCTGAGCGGAACCTCAACGGACGTGGAGATGCGCTCGCGGATGGTGATGCGCTGCTCGATCTCTTTGCGGATGGACTCGATCGAGCCGTGGGAACGCAGGAAACGGTTGGCCAGCGCCTTGTCCTCGCGCATCAAGCCAAGCAGCAAATGCTCGGTCTCAATGTACGGGGAACCGTACTGGCTGGCTTCGTAGCGCGCAAAAAATATGACGCGTCGGGCCTTCTCTGTGTAACGTTCAAACACGGGTCAACTCGTTTCTCCCTCAGTACGGGAACCAGGGGCTTTGGGTCTACGTCTCAACCGGCTGGAGCGTCCCGTGCTCCAATTGCAGCACGCGATCAGCGCGACCAGCCAGAACTGTATTGTGCGTCGCAAGAATCGAGGTGAGGCGGTGCTCCCGATGCAGCCTCTGCATCAACTCGAAAACGCTCATCGCGTTTCGCTCGTCCAGATCTCCGGTGGGTTCGTCGGCCAGCAAAAGGGCAGGCTGTTGAACGAGTGCGCGGGCAATGGCCACGCGCTGCTGCTCCCCCCCGGATAACTCCCCCGCACGCTGACCTAACCGCGCTCCAAGTCCGACTTCGCGGAGCCAGCGTTCGGAGGTTTCGAGCGCCTGGTCGTACTTTGCGCCACGCATCAGCAGGGGCATCGCCACATTCTCGGCGGCCGTAAAATCCGCCAATAGATGATGCCTCTGCCAGACAAAACCAATGGACCGGTTGCGATAATCCGCCAGTTCCATTTCCCGAAACGATTCTATGGCTTTCCCTTCGAAGTATACTGTACCGCTTGTTGGCGTGTCTAGCGCGGCCAGCAAATGCAGAAAAGTACTTTTCCCCGCTCCCGATGGGCCAATCACCGCAATTAACTCGCCGGACGCGACGCTCACGTTAATGCCGGAAAGCACCACGATTTCGGCCGCACCCGCACCAAAAGTTTTGCGCAATTCCCGCGTCTCAATCAGTCCGCCGGACAGCGGTGCGCCACTTTCTGGAGTGCTCGCCGAAGTTGTAGTGTGTGCCGGCATATTCGATCAGAATTTCTGGTGGGACCGTCCCTATCGGGTCCCAAATCCTCTCCAATAACTTTGCACCCACCTAACTCTTTAGATGCACATTGGTGGCGTACCGTGCAAATTTCCAGCTCGCCATTCTGAGTTCACTATGCCACCGGGACAAACGATTTCACTTTATGGCCCTGTAAGTACCTGTGCAAATAGTGTCCTAATTTGGCATCCGCCGCCACCCTCTCTAACTTATTGATAGGGCGGCGATTGTAGCATGCCGGAGACGACGCCGCGCGGCCTCTGGAAGCCTGCCTGCCGCTTCCAGCCGCTACGCCGATTATAGGTGCAACCGGGACGCCAAATGGCGGCAATCTCCATCGAATTTTTCTTGTCCATGCATCACGGTAGGGAAGCTCGCGGAGACGGCGTTAGCTCGCCGGGATTTCATAATGGGTCAAATTCGTCATGCCTTTGCCATTTTTACAACTCCGGACATTTTTCAAGCATTTCCATCGCCCTACCCTCGTTGGGGGCAATGCGAACGCCTTTTCCGTGCGGTTTGACTCCCGGAAGATCCACCTGGTGTGCAAGAAGAAAAGTTCGGACCAGCGGGGAGAAATCTGGTCTTCGACGGCAGCTTTGAGACGAGGAGCCGGCAAATCCAAGCAAAGGGAACCGTTCGGCGGACTCACCCAACTCCTGCTTCAGCGGCGCGGGAACAGATAGGCGTTCAATTTTGTTTGCGACTTCAACTTGATTTCTTCAACTTGATTTCTTGGCCACCACTTCTTCCAGGCTGCTGCCAAAGTCTTTGAGGATCACGGACGCGGCGTTGCGTCCCGGCATACCTGTAACTGCGCCACCCGGAGCGGTGCAGGCTCCGGTCTGGTAGAGTCCCGCGATCGGCATGCGATAGTTGGCCCATCCGGGGACCGGACGCATGCTGCCGACTTGCGAGGCAATCATGGCGCCGCCGTGCGTGCTGCCGCGCCACATGGACGGATTCATGCGTTCGATGTCCAGCGGGCTCTCGATAAATTTGCCAAGGAATTTGTCCGGCGTCAGATTGGGCGCAAACTTTCGCAGGTGATTGAGAAGCGCGTCGGCGACCTCGTCCTTAATGTTGTCCCAGTGCTTTGGACCTTCCTTCAGTCCGTATGGCAAATTGCTCTCGATTTTCATGGTGTGAAAACCGGCCGGGGCGCGGCTCGGATCGGCCACGCTCGGGCTGACGATCTGCAATCCGGGCAGATCGTTGAAGTCAATTTCCCCGCGCGCATCGATGTAATTCATGCGCAGGTAGTAATCGAGCGGAGGAGCGATGGCCGCTTCGTTGGTGGAAATCGTGCCACCCGACGCCAGCGGATATTTGGGAGGCTCCTTGGTCGCGTAATGCAGGCTCAGCATGGCGTGCTCCGGCTGAAAAAGCTCCACGCCTTCCAGAAAATCTTCGCCCCACAATTCGCGCGGGGCCATGTTTACCAGATTTTTGATGTGGATGGTGGAGACCACCGATTTTTCGGCGCGATAGGTGCTGCCGTCAGCGCATTGCGCGCCGACGCACTTGTTGTTTTCGATCAGCAACTGCGTCACCGGTTTATTGGTAAGGACCACGCCATTGTGCGCCTCGATGAAGCGCCCGAGCGCGACGCTCAGCGTGCCGGAGCCGCCCTTGGGAATTACGCGCCCGCTGAGTTGCTGCACCACCAGAGAATAGGCCTGGCTGCCGGTGTTCGGATCGCCGCCGGGAACCGAGCCGAAGTGGCCGCAGCACAGACTCCCGCGCCGCATGTAGTCGCTCTCAAAGAGTTCGCAGACCAGATCGTAGCCGGACAGGGCCAGGCGCCGCTGCCAGACTCCGGCTTTCGGAATCTTGGGAGCGCTGCCCGCTGGCGCATTCTGGACCGCACTTGTGGCCGCGGTATATGCCTTGTATTCGGCGACCATGCGGCGAAATGTTGCGGCGTCTTTTTTGGAGAACCTGGAAATCGTTTCGCACGTTCGGTCGAGGTCGCGCCAAACGGTGATCGACGCGCCATCCAGAAACGGAATGTGCATGACCGGATCCGGATCGATGTATTCGCCGTAACCGTAGTCGCGAAGATTCAGTTCGTTGTTGCGGATCAGCGGATTGTTGGAGATTCCCGAATGCACGCTGGAGCACAGGTCTTCCTTGAATCCCGGCAGGCAAACTTCGGCGGTCTTGGTGCCGCCGCCAATCGTGGGGCGGCCCTCAAGCACTAGAACCTTGTAGCCGCCCTTGGCGAGATACGCAGCGCAGATCAGGCTGTTGTGCCCCGCGCCGGCAAACACAAAATCGAAGCGGTCGCCAAGCGCCGCTTGCTGGGCCAGGGATTTCAGTGGCCCGAGCGCCAGAGGCGCCAGTGCCGCCCGTTTCACAAATCCACGCCTGGTGATTTCCGTCATACGAGGCTCCGTTGATGCCGCATCACTATAATTCCAGATTCCACTATCAGGTTTGGGGCGCTACAAAATGTTCGCGAATCTTGAGCAAGGATTATACGTCCATTACGCCGGAAATCGAGGACGGCTTTCGTGGCTTTCCGTCCGCAGGATTTGGACCGGAAACCCCGGGCGAAAGCGGTCTTGTATCTACATTTTTGGCACGCCCGGCATCCTCAGCGATTCTGTAGATAGAATGTGGATACCTAGAGTAACCGTGAAGGCAACGGTGAGAAAATGGGGGAACCGCGCGGCGATGCGGATTCCTACTTCTGTGATGCGGGCGGCGCGCCTCGAACTCGATCTGATATCCGGTGCAATGGCAAGTGTGCCTCTAGCGGATCAGGCAAAGAACCTGGACTGGCGCGTTCGAGAGGCACAACGCAAAAACCGAGTCACCGCCGATGAACTTACCGACGTCCGCGCAAAACTCATCGCCCTGGTTGGTTGAGCCCATCGATCTCTTCATTGCACAACAATTCTAGTCACTGCGGTTTCCGGCGATCACTTCAAAACCGCGGAGGCAACCTTCCAGGCTACTCGTACCGCAGTATATCCACCGGCAAAATCCGCGAGGCGGCGCGCGCCGGAATCAGAGTGGCGGCAACGCTGATCGCCAGCGCCGCTGCCGCGATCCAAATTCCGTCCGTCGCGCTGGATTGAAACGGCACGTAAGGCACGGAGTACACCTGCGGATCGAGGGCGATCAGATGGTAGGCGCCGGCGGCCCACGAAATGGTGTAACCGGCGATCAGGCCAGAGACGGTGCCGATCACTCCGACAGTGAGCCCCTGCAACATGAAAATATTGCGGACTTGCGGGCGATAGGCGCCGAGGGACATCAGCACGGCAATATCCTTGGCGCGATCCGTGACGCTCATGGACAGCACCACCAGAATGTTTAATCCCGCGACGAACGTGATCAGGCCGATGAACAGCGCGGTGACCAGTTTTTCGAGACTCAGCGCGCGGAACAGCGCGCGATTCTGGTCTTCCCACGTGGTGGTGGTGAAGCTGCTGCCGGCGGCGGCCGCGATCAATCGCGCCTCCTCCACGGCATGGTCCACGTCCTGCACTCGGAATTCCAGGACGCTCACCACGTCGCCGACGCCCGCCAGGTTTTGTACCGACGCCAGCTTTGAGAACACCCAGTTGGCGTCGTAATCGTAGAAGCCGGAATCGAAAACGCCGGCGATCCGAAAGCGGCGCGAGCGCGGCACCATCCCGTAGGGCGTGAGCCGCCCCTCCGGACTCGTCAGCGTGACGTAATCGCCGGTGCGCAGGTTCAGTTCGTCCGCCATGAGGTGCCCGATGACGATGGAATCAAATCCGTCCGCGTCCGGATTAAAATCCGCAGCCCCGGAAACGATGCGGTGAAGGGCGTCATCGTAGCGGCGTTCACTTTCCGGATCGATGCCCTTCACCACCACGCCGCGCGCGTGGCCGCCGCCGGAAAGCAGCACGGTCAGATAAATCGCAGGCGCCACGCTGCGCACTCCCGCGACATGGCTAAGTTTTTCGGCAAGCGCGGTGTAATCCTCGATGCCTTCTCCGCCAGGATGCAGCAAGTTGACGTGGGCGGAAACGCCCAGTAACCGGTCCTGGATCGTGCGGCGAAAGCCGGTGTTCATCGACAGGGCGATCACCAGGGTGGCCACGCCGGCGGCGATTCCGATCACCGAGAATAGCGTTACCAGGCGCAACACCGCGGGCTTGTAAGGCGACCGCAAATAGCGCCGCGCGACCAGCCACGCAAACTTCATTTCGTGTCGCCTGAATCCTGCTCGGGAGAAGCAACCGCTTCGGGACGCAGTAACGGAAACAGGATGACTTCGCGGATGGAATGCGAATCGGTGAACAGCATGGTGAGGCGGTCAATGCCGATGCCTTCGCCGGCGGCGGGAGGCATGCCATGCGCGAGGGCGCGGACATAATCCATGTCCACTTCGCGCGGCGCTTCTTCTCCACCGGATTCTACCTGCTGGCGGAAACGGCGTTCCTGCTCGATGGGATCATTCAACTCGGAAAAAGCGTTACCGAGTTCCATGCCGGCAACATAGATCTCAAAACGCTCGACGAGCGACGGATCGTCCTTGCGGCATTTTGATAGCGGCGAGATTTCCGTCGGGTAATCGTACAGGATGGTGGGCTGAATCAATTTGGCTTCCGCTACCGTTTCAAACAACAGTCCGGTGATCTCGCCATCCTTCATGCTCGGCAAACCCAGCAGTGGTTCACGTGCCTTCGACTGCGCCCATGAGTTATATCTCTGGCCCGCAGCCAAGGGACCTCCGGGCGCGGCCAGCTCCGCGATGGTCGGCGCGGGCGCGGCGCCCTCCGGCCAATGACGGCAGACGGCTTCGCGCATGGAGAGGCGCTGAAACTTCGAGAAATCGATTTCGTGCTCGCCGTATTTCACGAACGTCGACCCAGTCACTTCGGTCGCGAGCGAGGTAAAAAGCTCCTCGGTCAGTTTCATCAGGTCGTGATAATCGCTATAGGCTTCGTAAAACTCGAGCATCGTGAATTCGGGGTTGTGCGAAGTGGAGATGCCCTCATTCCGGAAATTTCGATTGATTTCATACACGCGGTCCAGCCCGCCGACCACCAGGCGCTTCAGATAAAGTTCCGGCGCGATGCGCAGGTACAGGTTCAAATCAAGGGCGTTGTGGTGGGTGACGAAGGGCCGGGCAGCCGCGCCGCCAGCGATCGGCTGCATCATCGGGGTTTCGACCTCGATATACCCGCGGGCGTTAAAGAAGCGCCGCAATTCGCGGACGATCTGCGCGCGGCGGATGAAGATGCGCCGAGCCTTCTCATTGGAAATCAGATCGAGATATCGCTGCCGGTATCGAATTTCCACGTCGGACAGCCCGTGCCATTTTTCAGGCAAAGGCAAAAGCGCCTTGCTGAGCAGAGTCACTTCGGTGACCCAGACCGTGAGTTCGCCAGTCTTGGTCCGGAACAGATGCCCGGCGACGCCGACCAAGTCCCCGAGATCGAGCAATTGGAATAGTTCGTAGGACTTGGCGCCCACATTATCCAGCTTCACGTAAATCTGCAGTCGCTGGCCCGAACCCAGGATGTGCGCGAATCCTGCCTTGCCATGAACGCGAAGCGTTGACGATGCGACCGGCTACGCGAACGGCCGGTTTAGCGGCCTCCAGCGTAGCTGCATCGGCATTCCATATTTTTCAAACAGTTCTGGCGGGTTCGCGGTCCAATCGAACTTGTTGGGATAGGCTTCGTGGCCGCGCGCCTCGATTTCAGCAAGTTTTTTCTGGCGCTGCACAAACTGATCGACTGGGTCAAAAGGTAACAGAGGGCTCTCCCATAGCAAGGTGATGGGGAGTATAACGGCTGATGATCCTACTGGCAAGGAAGCCCCAAACTTGCGCGGTATGGTACAATCGCGCACTCAGAACCGTAGCAAGAATTCCTTTTTTGGTAATATAGAATCGAACCGCTTCAGCGCGCTGGCGCTTCGGCAAGCATGCGATTGAAGGTCAGGCTGCGGGCTTTGCAAGGCTGAGTTTTGGCACGGATTTTCGGTGGGGGGGCCCTTGGGAATCACGCGCGCTAAACGCGCAGGCCAACGTTCGCGTACTGTCCGAGAGGATTGGTTCGCTTGGATCCCCAACGAAATGGATCAGCTCTTTGACGCCACCCGAGCTGAGCTGGAATCATCCAACGTCATACTGAGCATTTCCCTGGACGAGGCTCTCTCTCTTTGCAAACGCGGTGAATTTGAAGACGCCCGAGAAAGGACGGTGGTGATGGCCGGGCCTATTCGATCGCCTCGCCGTACGCGTGTGCCATGTGATTCGCACCATTGAGGAGCACGGGACCCATTTTGGGACGGTGCCGAACGTAAAACCGCTTTCGCCATCCAATTTCCGGGGTTCGACGGCCCAAAAGCTAGCGCTCATGAATACTACCTGCTGGCCAAAGTTCTTTTCCGCGAGCGGACGCGGTTCTTTCACAAACTGCACTCGCTTGATGAGATCATTGAGTCCCTGCAACGGGAGCAGCGTGGGGTCCTGGCGGAGATCTCAGGGGGGCTGTCTGAAGTTCCCGTTCGCGCCTGGCAATTGCTGGAAGTCATTGGTTATGATCTGAATACCTGCATGGGAGAAACGACGATCATTCTAAAATCGTTCTTTTGCGCCCTTCCCCCGAGGAGCTTGAAGCATTCCGCAAGAAGCTCGTCACCCTGGTTCCTTCGTATCTGGGGACTGATCCTGGACCGACGCCGTCATTCGATCGTGAATAGAACTTGCAAACCAGCTGATTATCAGTCAGGCCCTGTAGTTTTCCGAGCCCGGAAATTGCGTTATATCCAGCACAGTCGCTCTAAGACGCGTGCAACTTAAGGAGCAAGGGTCGCATCCCAAACGGTGGATGCGTCCCGAACGGGTACGGTGACCCGCACGAGACGATCGGAAACCAGCGAAATGACCGAGGCTGAGGCAATACGCCTCGCCCAACAGGGCGATGCTGGCGCCTTTGAGCGAATCTACCGGCTTCATAATCGGCGGGTGTATGCCTTGTGTCTGCGGATGGTCGGAAACACGGCCGAAGCCGAAGACTTGACTCAGGACGCCTTCTTGCAACTGTTTCGCAAGATCGCCACCTTTCGAGGCGAGTCGGCATTTTCGACCTGGCTGCATCGTCTGGCAGTCAACGTCGTGTTGATGAAGCTGCGCAAGAAGACGTTGTCGGAAACGTCTCTTGAGGAATCGACCGATCCGGAGGACGAGTCGAGCGGACCGCGCAGAGAGATTGGCGCACCCGACCTGTTGCTTACCGGATCGATTGATCGAGTTCATCTGCAGCGGGCTATTGAACAATTGCCGCCTGGGTACAGACAGGTGTTTGTGCTGCACGACGTACAGGGATTTGAGCACAACGAGATTGCCGGGCTGATGGAATGCTCGATCGGAAATTCCAAATCGCAGTTGCATAAAGCCAGGATGCGATTGCGCGAGTTGCTGCAGGAGACCTTGCGGGATCTGGCGCGGCAAGAGCGGCAGGCGGCCAAGGGCGGCGGATCCGATTAGCGGGAAGAGATTTGAGATTTGAGATTTGAGATTTGAGATTTGAGATTTGAGATTTGAGATTGGGAATCTCGGGTGAACGCTATTTGGGAAGATTCAGTGTTGGGAAATTTAAGAGCTAAGTTAAGAATTAAGTAAGGACAACGAACATGCAGTGTGAACTATTCGAACAAATTCTAGAACAGCAGGATGTAGGCGCGTTGCCGGAGACCGCCGTAGCTCATCTGGAGACCTGCAAGGAGTGTCGTGCACTTGCAGCGGACTTTAGCGCCATTCGCGACGCGGCTCTGGACCTGGGCGCCGAAGAGATTGCTACTCCCGAGCGCGTGTGGATTTCCTTGCGCAACCAGCTTGAAGCGGAAGGGCTGATCCATGACGCGGAAACGGCCCCCGTCACATCGGCTCAGGCGAGCCATGGCTGGTGGACTGCTTTGCAGCGCCCGGCTCTAGCCGGCGCGTTCCTGGGAATCGTGCTGACCGCAGCTTCGGCGGTCGGTTATCTCTCTAGCTTTGCGCATACCGCGGTGGATTCCCAGTTGGCAATCCAGCAGGATGCTTCACCCGTCCCGGCCGCCGACAGCGTCTTTAAGGAAGAGGTTCTGACCGTCGGGAATGATTCCGTTCCAGGCCTGCAGCCAGAAGATACGGAGGTAACCAACTCCATTCGGCGCAACCTGCGAATCGTTGACAACCTTATCGCGATGTGTGAAAAGAGCGTACGCGAACAACCTGACAACGAGATGGCGCGGGAGTATCTGTACGGAGCCTATCAGCAGAAGGCGGAGCTGTTGGCCACCGCTACGAACCGTAGTATGACAGGAGGACTGCAGTGAACGCGACTTCATACCTGCGGGCTGCAAATGCGGCCCGCGCCCGGAACACAGTACGAGTGAGCGCACTTAGTGCGGTGATGGCGGGATTCATGCTCGCCGCCTCTCCCGCGCATGCGGACCGCATGGAAAAGCATTTTGCGGTGCAGAAACAACCCAAGATTACCGTGCGCAACTCCACCGGGCGCATCCAGGTGAAGGCCTGGGCCAAGAATGAAGTGCAGGTCGCGTGGACCAACCCCAGCGGAAAAACGGTGGTGGAGACGGAAGAGGCCGGAAATCGCGTGGAAGTGTCCACGCGCGAAACGCAAGAGGGTTTGTCGGAAGAGGATTGCAAGACGGATTTTGAAATCACCGTGCCGGTGGAGAGCGAACTCAACGTCCGCACCGACTCCGGCAACGTGACGGTGGACAGCGTGCACGGCGACATGACCTTTGACACGGTGGGCGCGAACCTGCAGCTCTCCGACGTGGCCGGTTACATGGTGGTCAAAACAATCGACGGTTCGCTGCTCTGCAGCCGCTGCTCGGGTAAGCTGGAGGCCAACTCCATCAGCGGCAACGTGCAGATGATTCAACCTTCGCTGGACAGCGTGCGCGTGCAGACCTCCTCTGGAAATATTTTCTTCGATGGAAGTTTTTCGAGCCGCGGCATCTATATCATGAAGAATTTCAGCGGCGCGATCGAAGTGCATTTCTCCTCCGGCGATTCCTTCGACGTGAACGCCACTTCGCTGAAGGGCGACGTTATCAATCAGGCGACGTTCAAGCCCGACACCCACGGCAGTTCGCATCCCGCTTCCAAATGGGGGCACAGCCTCTTCGGCACGATGAATGAAGGGCATGCCAAGGTCGAGCTCTCTTCCTTTAGTGGTACAATTAAGATTCTCCAGCGTGACTAACGCTCGCGGAATCGCTTGCAGGATTCATCCCCATCAAACACGCCCGCAAAAGGGCCTGTCCCGGAATGCCGCATGGTCTGCCTGACGGGATTCATGGGTTCGGGCAAAAGCACGGTTGGGCGCCTGCTGGCCTCTCAACTGGCCTGGCACTTCACTGACCTCGACGCGGAGATCGAGAGCCAATCGGGTCTTTCCATTTCACAAATTTTTGCGCAAAAGGGCGAAGCTGTATTTCGCGACCTGGAACATGAATGCCTGTCGCGCGTTCTGGGAACCGCGTCGTCGCGGAATAGCCGGTTGGTTTTGGCGCTGGGCGGCGGCACGTTCGCACAGCCGCGCAATGCCGCGTTGATTCGCGAATTGGGCGCGCCACAACGAGGCGCGGGTTCCGCGGTCATCTGGCTGGATTGCTCGACGGAGGACCTGCTGCAGCGGTGTGTACTCATGGGCGACCGTCCGCTCTTCCGCGATGAGGCAAGTTTTCGTAAACTCTACGAGGAACGTTTGCCGCATTACCGGCAGGCGGATTACCGCGTCGAGAGTGGCGGAGAACCCATGCGCGTCGTCGAACAAATACTAACGCTCGGAATTTTCGGGCGTTCGGTACAAACGCACGCCGGCGGAACTTTGCCCGGAGCGCCACTCGAGTGAATGGCCATCGCAACAATTTGAGTTTTTTCCTGGCGGCGGTAATTTCCGGTTCGCTGGCGTTAGGCGCGTACGCGGCATCGCCCGCGAGCAGCACACCCTTTCTCTTTTCAGTTCCCGGCGCCCACTCCTTTGCCATGCGCGCCGCGATACCTGCGGGCGCGCCGTCCATATTCGCCGGCGATAAGGGTAAGCTTCGCATCACGATCAATGGTCAAGCCATAGGCACCGAGGATTTCGAGATTTCGCCGTCGGGCGACGCCTGGGTCGAACATAGCTCGACCACGGCGCGCGCGCCGGGCGGGCCGGAAATCAAAGCTTCGGGCCAGCTCAAGCTCTCCGCCGACGGAGCGCCCCTCCACTATGAGTGGTCCGCGGAAGCGCAGAAGAAGGCCAGTGGCTCGGTCGAATTTACGGGTGGGACCGCAAAATGCACGGCCGATCTCGGCGGCGCGGCGCCGCTCCGCAAGGATTTCGTGTTCCCTTCACCGCACGTCGCGGTGCTCGATAACAATCTCTACTACCAGTTCGGCGTGCTGGTACGGCTGTACGATTGGAAGACCGGGGGCAAGCAGGATTTTCCAGTGGTCATTCCGCAGGACATGGTTCCGGGCACGATTTCCGTGGAATCGCTGGGCCCGCAGCAGGCCGGGAACGGAAACTACGAAGCCTTGCGCGTCAGCACTCCGGACCTGGAAATCATGGTTTTTGTGGACGGAAATCATCGCCTGATGCGCCTGGAAGTGCCCGCTTCAAACGTCACCATCGAACGCGAGTAAATCCCGGTTTCGGACTGAACCCAGATCAATATTGCCAAGACGGGCACAGGACCTTTCGCGGCAGTTGCATCGTGCGGCGAATTGTCAGTTAATGGGCCTCAACCCTTCCGCTTGTCCACCAAGGAGGAACCGTGCTCGATGTCAAAGCTGTGCTTCTGATGCTACTGTCCAGTTCCTGGGGAGTCACTACGGTGGCTCTAATTATCGCAATTGTGTATCGCGGCGTGCTTTCGACTCGCGAAGATGATCAAATCTTTCTCGACGATGCGGAGCAGCACTACTATCACGAACAACAGGCCTTGATCGCGCGGATTTCGCGCCTGAAGGGTCCCATCATCGCGCTATCCCTGGTATCAGGCGCACTGTTTCTGACCACCATGGGCTTCTGGATCTACCAAGGGTACTCCAGCTTCTAAGGCCAGACCGGCAACGCCGTCGCCCGCTCCGTTGGAAAGCGAATCCAATGGCCAGTGTGGAATTGTGTCGGCTCAACCCTTTAGCGCTCTGCATACGCTGCGGTTTGCGGACCGCAACGGCAATTCATCAGCGTCCCAAGAAAAGGGGCGGCTGAAGCAGGCGCCCTTCGGTGTCAAGCGAGGGTCTGATCAGTCGCCCATTTCCATCGAAAGCGAGCGCTTATTTTTGAGTCACGTGCGTGGCGGCCTGCTCCCTGGCCAGAAGTCGCTTGGCCTGATTGTCGCCTTTCGCGGCTTCCCGGACGGTTTGCGCAGGCGTTTCGCTGATCTCCTGGGCAGCCGTCTGGACCGCGGCGCTGCTGATCTTAACGGTGTCGGTTGCAGTTTGCGGCGTCTTCGCCGCGGCGGTTGTGGGCTTGGGCGGAGTTGCGTCGGTCTGGGGAACTCCCTGCGCTTGTGTAATACCACTAATGGGACTGCTCATCTGAGGCCCTCCTGCTTTTGACTATCGGCAGATTGCCCGGGAAATTTAGCTCGAAAACTTATTTCTCTCCTTTGGTGTTACAGAACTGGCAACCCCGCGGAATCCATTCCTTGCTTCACTCGGATTGCTTCCCTACTCTAGAAACTAATATTTTTTGAATCGGAATTCTTGGGAGGCAATCATGTCTGCAAATTCGCCAGGAAGGGACACGCCATCGGGTCCCATAACAAACACGTTTTCAACAACGCCCGCAGCCACGGATCGCAAGCCGGCGTACCTGGGTCCCGGACTGGTCATCAAAGGAGAAATTTCCGGAAACGAAGACCTCTGGCTGGAAAGCAAGGTGGAAGGCTCGATATCCATCGGAGGCTTTCGCCTGACAATCGGGCAGAGTTCAGCCGTGGATGGCGAAGTGGTGGCACGCGAGGTGGTGGTCGCGGGCAAGGTGACCGGAGATATCAGCGCACGGGACAGGCTGGAAGTGAAGAAGGGATCCACCGTGATCGGAGACCTGGCTACCGCTCGCATCCTGATTGAAGATGGAGCCTACCTGAAGGGCGCCGTCGAAATCGACCGCAGCAACACACGAGTTGGCGCGGATCTGGATACGTTGCTCGGCAATTCGAAATAAGCAAAGCGGAGCAGCGCAGGCGTGGGTGCAATGGTGAGAAGCAGCAGTGCGAATCTCACGCTCGGCATATCAGGTGAGTTCTAATTGCGCCGCTAGGCGGCGACCAGTTCCGATGGGTTTGCGACTTTGTTCGGCGCACGTCGAGGCCGGAAACACTCCGACGTACGGTCGAGATTCTCGCGCAGAATCATCAGGGTCAGGAACGTGGTGAGCACCCGCTTTTTCGTTTCGTCAGACAGTCGCGCGGTGCCCGTCCCGACGCGAGCCAGCTTCATCGCCGACGAAGTCACGTAGTCCTGGATCTCGATGCGACGCGGAGTGTCCGGACCGCTGGAAACGGCCTCCCGCCGGAGCGCCGCGCATGCGTTTTCCGCAGTCGAGAGGAAGTGGGAAACGCACAGAACTTCGCCTTCGAGTTCCGCCGGAACCGCGCCTCCGCAGCCAGGCATACCGCACTTCAGATGACTCGTAATTTCACTCATTTGCGCCCTCAGTTGGTTATATGCAAGTACGGTATCATCCTATGCAAGAAACATACCAATCTGAGGAGGGGGCTAAGTTAAGTGGTTCCACTGGCCTGACGCCCAGAGTGGAAATTCAGTTCCCGCGGCATGTACCGTCCGGGTACACCCATGCTACAAAATGGGAAATGTTTTCCTCAGACCCCCTTAGGCACTAACCTTGACGACGCAATTCTCCTGATAACCGGTAATGACCTTCTTCTTTTGCGAAAATTAAGCGACCCATGCCACTAGGCGGGCCAAAGCTAGATGGGAAACCGTGGCTGCCTGCCGGTTGCTGTCACTATCTGTAGTGAAAAGAATAACTTACCGGACGCGTTGGTTAGTGCAGGCGAAAGGAAACGATCAGCGTGGTTACCACATTGTCCGGGCGGCCGTCGATCCTTGGGCCCTGATAGCGCCACTGCTGCACGGCTTGGACAGCGGCGCGCGCCAGAATCGGAGGTCCGTCAAGGACCTTAATGCCCGTTACTCGGCCGTTGCCCGAAACGTAGACGCGCAGCACAACGTTGCCTTCAACTCCCGCCTGACGTGCGACATCCGGATAAACGGGAGCCACGGAATGCTCGAGGTGCTTCTGCATTTCCTCGGCTTTCACGGGGACTCCGCCCCACCATGACTCCAGGATCCGGCGGCGCATTTCGGCAAAGAATCCGTCCGCGTCGGCGAAAGCGTCGCGGCCGTTGGAATTTATGTTTTGTGCCGCTATGGGGTTCATCCCGCCCAGAGCCCGGACGGCAGAAGAGGCGGACGCCGCAGGTTCAGCGTCAGGATCGCCCTGGCGAAGGACAATATTTCCGGCGGTCGTCCTGAGATGTACGACTTCGCCGCCTCCGTTAAGCTGCGCTGCGCAATGAAGGATGCGCCCTCCGCCGAGGGAGTCGCGAGCGCTGATTTTAAGGGGCAGTGATGGGTCGGCAGCAATCTGGCGGCCAATCGCTTGATCGATCGTGGCGTCGATCGTGGCGGCCAGTTTGCGCGGGAGATACAGAACGATATCACCGCCGGTGGACGACAATTGCGAGGACTGCCGTGACGTTGTGGAGGCAGAATCGGCAGCCGACCTAAGCCCCTTCTGGGCGCTGAGCCATGCGGTAATGTCGCTATCGGTTGCCTTGATTTGAAGCGGGGCGCCCGCTTGCCTCACGGTCAGCGAACCACCGGCCGCATCCGCCGTTACGCTTGAACCGGGGCTCTCAATTTGTATGTTTCCGCCGCCCGAATCCAGCGACGCGGTCCCAGCGATATGCCCGGCATGGATTTGTCCGCCCCCGGTACGAACTATGGCATCACCGGCAATGTCACCAATCATGACATGCCCTCCCGCCGTATCGGCCCGGAGCGTTCCAGCGACATTGCCGACTGAAATTCGCCCGCCCTGCGTTTCGATGCGTGCCGCCTCCGATAAGTCAGGCTGAATGCCGCCGCTTTTTCTCACAGCGGATTTGCCGGCCGGCGGCGCTGTACCATCGCCTCCCACGCGCCCCACGGTAATATTTCCGCCCGCGCTGCTCAGCCGGACGCGCCCGTCGATGTCCGCCACGTCCATGTTCCCGCCGCCAGTAGTGGCATCGAGGTTGTAGCGGCGCGGGATGTGAATCTCCATCTCCGCGCTGAACCTTCCGTGCAGCGTTTGCCAGGGAACCTTGGCGTCGATGGTCACGCCGGATGCGGTTTGGCGAGCCGTCACGTTGAATTGCCGCAGAAATTCTTCGGAGCCGGCGTCGCGGGAGTCGGTCTCCACGACGGCGCGGTAGGAAATTTCGGCGGACTCGTCAGTGAAGACATGAACGTTGCCAAGTTGCAGATTCAGGCGCAGGGTGCCGCCGTCTTTGGCGGCAATGGTCCCTGATTTTTCGGCGGACACTTGCGGGACATTTTCAGCGGGAGGCGGAACCTCGGGTTCTTCGATGAGAAATGCGGCTGGATCGATTGGCTGAGGAGTGGCGGGATACGCATACGCGCGAGCGAAGATCGGCGATGCGGCGGTGGCCAGGGAGAGCACGACTCCAGCAACGAGATTTCGCCAATTCTTCATGAGTACCGGGTGGCACAATCTTTCGTGACTCGACCTGGAACAGACTGGCGTCTAAGGGCGCTGAGATGCGTCGCGCTACCATGGCCGACACCCGCTCTTGTTCGAAGTCTGGCTTGCTGTAGTTTTGGACGCCTTGGGAGGTCAAACGTCTCACGTATTAAATAAGTTGGGGGTCAGGGGCGCGATTTTTGATTGAATGTCGAATCGCGATGCGGGAGCGTCTAAACCTGCATCCTTTAGAATCTCAAGGGCGCGGCACCCGAGTTCGAGTCCTTGCCCAGCTTCAATGCTTGTCAGGGTAATGTGCTGAGTTGGATTGCGTGGTCCCTTACCGGCCGCTTAGGCCACGCAGTGCTGCGGCGCTTTGCAGGCGGACGTAGTTGTTGGGGTCATTGTGCTGACGATCGCGCAGCACATCCAGGATTTGCTGGTCCGCGGTTAGGGATCCGTTCTCGGGTTGTAGGGCGCTGACCAGAAGATTGATGGCTTCGACGCGCACTCCGGAATTGTCGTCATTTTGCAATGCGTCGAGAATCGTCTGGCGAACCGCGGGATCCTGCTCAAATCCCTGCAGCGCATCGACGGCCTTCATGCGCACGCCGGCGTTGCGATCCAGCCGCGCCGCGGCGCACAGAGAGCGGCGTACGTCGGGGTCGGCGGCGCGCGTCCTCAATACGTCCAGAGAATCTAGGCGCGCATCGGGATCGAACCGTTCGCTGTTCTGCAGCACGAACGTGAGCGCACGTTCTACGTCCGCATCATCCGGAGAGCCCACAATATTCGTCGGCATTTGCGACATGAGCTGCACCTGCACGGTTGGAGTACCCGAACCGGCGGGAGTTACCCAGGCCACGTGAGCGCTTCCGGCGCTCTGCAATTGCTGGTCGGTTATCTTGGGAGTGGCAGAAACCGTCATGGCCGGGCGCGTCGCAACCACTTGTGATGGCGCAACCGGCAGCCGCTGCCCGGCGACGCCCGCCAGGAATCCCGCCACCACCAGCGCCGCCATGCTCATCGCCGGATGATAGACCAATGCGTTGCGCAGACCGCCCCACCATGCCACGGGAGAAAATATGGCGCGCCACGCCGATTGGTGGACACGGGAAGCACGATCATCGAGGGCTTCGGCAAGTTCGCTGCGGCACTGCGCGAGAAGCAGGCCGGAGCGATCCAGGGAATCCGCCGGCTGCTCGACAGCGGAAACCGCCAGCAGCAGGCGAGATTCACGCGCGAGAACCGCAGCGCAAGCTGAACAGACAGCAACGTGGGCATCCAGCGCCGCGCGGGAATCAGCATCTAGTTCATCGCAAGCATAGAGAACTGCGAGAGGCTCCACCTCTTGGCAGGATAGGCTCCGAGTGTTCTGCTGCACCTCATTACGCCGGTCGCTCACAGCAGTCCTTCCAATTCCGCTCGCAGCTTACGCGTGGCGCGGAAAAGCGAATTTTTTACCGTTTCTTCCGTGGTACCGAGGGCCTCCCCGATGGCCCGGAGCTTCAAGCCCTGGTAATGCTTCATCTCGAATACCATGCGTTCGCGAGGCGTTAACAGATCGAGGGCGCCGGAAATTCGCCGGCCGATCTCGATTCCCTGCATGCGGCGTTCAGGATCGGAAGTTGCTCCGGTGGCCTGCTGACGGTCAAAGAAATCCCCGGGAGCCTTATCGCCGTTCAGATTGGCGTACTCGGGCGCTTGATCTTCCGGCCTGCTACTTCGGCGGCGCAGGTGATCGAGGCAAACATTGGTGACGATACGATAGGTCCAGGTATAAAAACTGCATTCAAAACGGAAGCGCGGAAGATTTTTATAAATCTTGAGGAATGCTTCCTGATAAACGTCGCGGGCATCTTCGGGCTTGCGGAGAATGTTCAGCGCAATGCGCAGGACATCGCGATCGAAACGGTGCACCAGTTCTTCAAAGGCCTCGCGGTCGCCGCCTTGGGCGCGTTCGATTATGAGGCGTTCTTCGGACGCGGAAAGCTCCCGCCCCGTCACACCTATGGAAGTCGATCCACGCGCGGGATCTCCGGAGGCGTTCCCAGACCATGCAATCGTCATTTCGTCGGCAGCCATGGTGTCGTAGGCATGTGCGAACTGAAACTCTTACACCCCATTAGACGCCCGGGCAATGAAAAAGGTGAGTAAAATCCTATCGCTCCGGGCCGTAACCCACAATATCCTCTAACTGTTTCATTGCCAATATATTAGACTACCGCCCGTTCGGTAACGGCTTGGCCGCAACGGATTCAGCCTGTCCGGTTTTGACGCTGCCGCCCGGACCCAAAAGCGACCGGCTGAAGCCTGTCCTACTGAAAATGCTTAGCGCAAAATCCATCGACAAGAATACGTCCCCGGCGTCTGTCGCCAAAATTTCGGTAGTGCCCATGATCGCGGCCACCTACTTCATGGTCGCCGGCGGACCCTATGGGCTCGAAGACATTGTCCAAAAGACCGGCTACACAGCAACACTTTTGATCCTGGTGATCACGCCGCTACTGTGGAGCCTGCCCACCGCGTTGATGGTGAGCGAATTGGCGACGGCGATTCCGGAAGAGGGAGGGTTTTACATTTGGGTACGCCGGGGCATGGGGCGCTTCTGGGGATTTCAGGAGACCTGGCTGACGCTGGCGGGCAGCGTGTTTGAAATGGCGCTGTATCCGAATCTTTGCATCGACTACATCGGACAGTTTGCGCCGGGAGTTGTGGCCGGGCATCGCGGCATGATTCTTGGATTTGCGATGATCGCGATCTGCACGGCGTGGAATATTTTGGGAGTGCGCTCGGTCGGCGAAGGTTCCGTGTGGATGAACGTGGCGCTGCTTGCGCCGTTCGTCGCGCTCACAATTCTCGCGCTGGGCAGCGGAAGATTTGCGGCGTCGGGCGATGCTCCGGTGCCCCTGCGCCACGCGGATTTGCTGGGCGGGGTGCTGATCGCCATGTGGAACTACATGGGGTGGGACAATCTTTCGACGATTGCGGGCGAAGTGGAGCGGCCGCGGCGGACTTATTCGCGCGCAATGTTTGCCGCCGTATTGCTGGTTATTGTGAGCTATTTAATCCCCGTGGGAGCGATTGCGCACACCGGGATCGATCCGAATCGTTGGACGACAGGCGGGTGGGTGGACATTGGGAGAATTATCGGCGGCGAAACACTGGCCATAGCCATTGCCCTCGCCGGAGTGATCGGCGCAATTGGATCGTTTGGCGCGCTGATGCTTTCCTTCACCCGGCTGCCGCTGGTGATGGCTGAGGACGGCTACTTGCCGCGGGTTTTCGCGCGGCGCGACGCGCGCACCGGCGCGCCGTGGGTGGCCATTCTGGCGTGCGCGATCTTGTGGGCGGCGTGCTTTCCGCTCGGATTTGAGAAGAGCCTGATCCTTGACGTGCTGCTGACCGGGCTAAGCATTCTGTTGGAGTTCTGGGCGCTCGTTGCTCTGCGGGTTCGCGAACCGGATCTGGTGCGGCCGTTTCGCGTGCCGGGCGGAATTCCCGGCGTCATTGCAATCGGCGTTCCACCGATGGCGCTGATGATCGCGGCTTTCGCCCGCAATCGCACCGAATTGGTGGGATCGACGAACGAACTTGTGATTGGAATCGCGGTGATTGCCGCGGGAGTTGGCTTGTATTTTCTCAGTAATGCGATTCCCAGAAAAAAGGAAGCCCCACCTGAAGATCGCTGAACCAGGCCACAACGTGAAGCGGCAGTTAGAATCGGCAGTTTTTCATGTCTGGTTTATGCATTGCCGGTTCGGCACAAAAGCGACCGTCCGAAGCCTGTCCTACTGGTGGCACTGCCATTTCAGCAGCGGCCATGCCAGGATTGCCAGCGCCATCGCTACCACCGCGTAGCCATTGGCGTGGAAGTATGGATTCGGCTGACGCAGCAGTTCGATGGCGCTGGGAACCAGCACGATCATTGCGGCTAGCAGAAAGTAACTCAGCACATTGAACCGCGCGATGCGCGTAACTCCGTACCATAGCGCTGCGATGGCCACCAGGTGATACGCTGCGTCGCGGAAAAACGCGCCGGGCGTCGCCACGTTTGTGGCCATCAGCGCTGCGTAGAGGATCATGAGTCCGGCACGCATCCATGCCGGGCGCACGTACGCTGCGATGAGCCCCGCCGCCAACCCCAGCAAACCTACGGTAAGAAACGCGGCGACAACCGACGCAGAGATGCTTCCCAGCGCGGGGTTCAGCAGGTCCAGTCCGTCCGGCACGTTCGCGCTCAGGGAATGCCGCAGGAGCGGCCAGCGCGCGAACAGCGCCGGCAGCCGGTTAAGACCCATTACCGCGGCGGAGCCAAAGAGCGCAATGCAGAACGCGTCACGATAGTAGCGGGCATCGATTTCGCGCCAGACCGGTATGCTTCCCGCGCCGAAGGCGCGCTGCACGACAAACCAGGCGAGGCCCAGCAACAGAACACCGCCCGCCAGGTACACGGCGGTAACGAAAATCATGGTGATGAACAGAATGATGTAGAAAGTTGCGAGCGGCGCGGCGGTTGTGTAATTCGACAGCAGCTGCGGCAGTCGATTCACGTAAATCGAGATTCCCGCCAGCAGCATCAACGCTGATAATTTTCCGAGCGAGATCCAAGGGACACGGGCGACGTCCGGAGATTTCAGATTGCGAAAAAAAATCACCAGCACGGCGATCAAGGCAATCCCGATTCCGGCGGCCCGGCCAAACGACTGCGCGATTTGCATGGCGGTGGTGCGGCTTTCCGCTTCGCGCCAGATTTCGGGGGTCTTGATGAAAATGCGATAGCCGGAAACTTCATCGCCCTGCACCAGCAGTTGCATCCGGATATGAGCGCCCTGCGTTCCGGCGGCATCGAGCGCCGCCTTCCGCTCCCATTCAAAGGAGTGATCGGTTCTGGCGGGTTTTTTGTCGGTATGTGTCTCGACCAGGTTCCAGTCCGCAAGATTCGCGCCTTTGCGCTCGCGCAAAAAAGTTTCCGCGCGCGCCTGGGCTTCCTCTTTGGAAAGGTTCGCGCCCGGGGCTTTTTCATCGAGCGTGTGATGGATGGAATGAAGCGATCCGTCGGTCTTTAGTACGACCATGTAATCTTCGTTTTGCGAATCGCGAAAATAACGAATGGTCCAGAAGGCGGAAGGAACCAGGTCGCGATAGATGCGGTTGGCGGCGGCAATTCCAATCGAGCGGCGCAGGTATTCGTTCACATAATCGTCAAACGTATAGGTGACCGTCGCGGCGCGATGATAAGTGGCGGGATCAACATTGATCTGGCGCAAAGCGCTATCGCCGAGGTCAGTGGCTGCCCGCGCGTTGATTTGAAAGCGGACGAAATCTCCGACGGTCTCCCGCTTGACGCCAGCCAGCAGGGCAACACCGAGCACGCCGCACCCGATCAAGACCGCCAGTGCGCGCGCGGACATCGCGGCACGAACGACCGGCGCGGCCGGAGTGGTAACCGATGGAGAGATCTGCGGCTCTACCTCCGTTGTTTCAATTCGCGCTGCGCCCATCGGCGGCCCGCCTAATGGAAGAGCGCTGTTCAATACAGACGGATCGACCACGAATCCGCCCCGCGAGATGTAGGAAACGGCGGCGATGGCCAGAGGGATCAGTGCGGCGCCGCCGACTATCGCGCCGGAGAATCGCAAGTACGCGCCGTGCGAGCGCAGCAGCGAAGTGCTGATCAGAAATGCGTCGACCGTGTAATGCCAGATCAGCGTGGCCCAAATTCCCCAGCGCAGCATCACCAGCCCGGCGACGATGCCGATCAGGCCGACTTCCAGGCCGCGAATGTAAGCGGGTTCCTGCGGATAGTTGCTGTGCAGAAATCCCCAGAAAAATGCGGGAAGAACGATAGCCAGGAAACGCGAATTCGTGGTGCGCAACAAAAACGGAATAGCGAACAGACGAAACAGAAATTCCTCGCTGGTCGCGGCGTAGATGCCGATCGTCAGAGGGAAAAGCCAGGGCACATAGGTGCTGACGACGTTTTCGTAGTTGAGGTCCTGCGGCGCCCAGGCCCCGAACCGGCGGCTGATGATGTAGAACACGGTGATGTAGCCGATATGCACGGCGGCCAGGCAAATGCCGATGACGTTGGCGCGAAAGAATTCCCTGGTGCGAATTCCGGCCAGGCGCAGGCCAACATCCAGCCTGATTTTACCGGGCTGAAGAAGACGGTAAAGCGGCTCTCCCGGCACCACGGCAATCACCGCGAGCAGCGCACTGACGACGCTTAACAGGGCTGCCTTGCCCACCTGGCCCAGGAAAAAAGCTGGAGTACGGGGTGTTGGTGTCGTACTCGGCGCGATCCAGCGGCCACTGGTTCATGGTCATGACGAAATACATCAGGGTGAGAAATACGCCGATTGCCAGGCCGATGCGCCAATCCAGCAGGCCGCGGCGTCCCAGCGAAACAATGACATAAAGGCAACTGCCCAGCAGGAACGCGTAGGGAATGAGCGCGATGAATTCGAGAAGGTTGTTCGAGGAGCGCTGGCGCTCGTAGTCAATGTTCCACGCTTCGGGGACTTTGAGATATTCGTTGTAACCGCTGACGCGGTCACCGGCGAGCGTGACGTTCAGACGATAGAAAGCGTCCTTGGCGCGAAATCCGCGGCGCTGCCACGAAAAACTCCAGTCACGGCGGGCCGGACGCTCGGTGAGGTTGGCTTCCTCCTCGCGAAAATCGTAAAGCGCGAGATCGGCGTGCAGCACATCGCGGAGGAAAGCCTCCGCCGTTGCTTGCGCCGCGGCGCGTTCGAGCCTCGCTCCGGGCGCGGCTTCTTCCAGCTCGTGCCGGTATCCGACGATCGCGCCGGCAGGATCGACCCGCACGTCAAATTCTTCTTTTTGCAGGGGACGGAAAAATCTGGTCTGCCAATACCAGACGTGAACCTGACTGGCCATCATTTGGTTGGCTTCCTTCAGGCCAACCTCGCGCTCGAGATAGGTTTTCGCTTCGTCGTCCACATCAAAGACGATGCTGGAATCGTGGCCGCTCATCTGCGCGCCTTGTGCTGTCGCAAACTGCCTGGCGATGTCCAGGGCATCCGACCGCGGAACTTTAAATTCGACGGAAGCTTCTGGGAAAGCACGGAAGAAGAACGTGTATGCAACTACTGCGCCGACAATGCCCGCAAGAATCCAGAGCAGGAGAACTTTTCCGTCATTCCAGTCGAGCTTTTCGAGCGTATCGGGTCGTTCGAGCGGCAATCACGCCTCCAGTGGCGCAAAGACAAATGGCAGGAATGCAAAGAAGCCATCTTTTCTCATGGCGAGAGCGATTGCAAGCGTCGCGGAGTCGTCCGTGGTTCATAGGATAGTGGGGCAGGCTCTGGCGCTGCGGAAAAAGCCCCAAGATTTGTGAATCCGGGCGAAGCGAGGAATCTCTCCCCACACTACGTTCACGCAAAAGAGGGTAGTGGGCTACTTCTGTGTTGCCGAAAAGTGCCGTAGGCACGACAAAACGTAGCCCACAGCGGAAGCTGTGGGAAACGGGCGAGAAAATCCAGAAAGCCCCGGCGGGGCGATACAACGGGCCTACCTAGGCAACTATCTTCATCACGCTTGGCCGATCTGGTGTCACCCCTGGCGGGGTTTTCGGCTCGGAATTGGCACGAATTCCCACCGCTGCCGCGGTGGGCTACGTTAGTTCGTCCCTTCGGGACTGGCAACACAGAATTAGCCCATTACCCAAAAGAGGGATTCCTCGGCGAAAACATCCCCGGGAATGACAAAATTGGAGTTTTTTCGCAGCCTTTTCAGTTTATGGGTTTTGGTCTTTGCAAGAACTAAATTCCACAGCTGAAGCCTTTCCGCTCAGTCGTCGCGATAAAACGCGCTTTATGCAGTTTCTTTACTTTTTTCATGCAACTGAAAATCCGACAGACTGAAGTCTGTCCCACTCGCGCGCATGCGATGATATAGGGAACAAATGTCCGTGACGCCCACAGCTGAGCTGATGTACCTGAAAGGCGTGGGACCGCGCCGCGCGGAAATTCTGGCCAAGCGCGGACTGCGTACGTTTGAAGACCTGCTTGGCTACCTGCCCTTCCGCTACGAAGACCGCATTCACTTTGCAAAAATTCGCGATATTGCTCCGGGACGCGTGTACACCGTGCGCGCGCAGGTGCAGAGCGGCAGCCTGGTGCGCTACTCGCGCGCCCAGGGCGGCACGTACCACTTGCTGGTGGGTGATGAGACTGGTTCTCTACCGTGCAAATTTTTTCACGGGCATTATCTGGAGAAAACATTCAAACCCGGGCAGGGATTAGTACTCCATGGGAAGGCGGAGATGGATCCGATGCGGCCGGGCCGGATCGAGATGATCAATCCGGCGTATGAACTGCTGGACGAGGATAGCTCGGATTCGACCGAGGTCGGCCGCATCGTGCCGATTTACGAGGCCATCGGCGGGATCGGCTCGCGCACCATGCGGCGCATCGTGTACCTGGCGCTGGAGAAATTTGCCGGCTCGCTTCCCGATCCGTTGCCGCGCGAAATTCTGGAGCGCTACAATTTTCCATCGCGCAGCGAGGCCATGCGGTTCGTGCATTTTCCGCCGCCCACGGAATCGGTGGAGGCCCTGAATTCCTTTCGCTCGGCCGCCCACCTGCGTTTGATTTTTGAGGAATTTTTCTTCTACCAACTGAGCGTGGCGATGCGCAAAAGGTCCGCGCAGCAGCAGGCCGGGATCGCGTTTCGCGTTCGCGAGCCGGCGGTTCGCGAAGCGATCAAGCGCATTCTTCCCTTCAAGCCCACCCGCGCACAGAAACGGGCGATCGCGGAAATCGCCACGGACATGGAACGCGGCGTGCCGATGAATCGGCTGCTGCAGGGCGATGTGGGCAGCGGCAAGACGATTGTGGCGCTGGAGGCCGCGACGATCGCCATCGAAAACGGCTACCAGGCTGCTCTAATGGCTCCAACCGAAATTCTGGCCGTGCAGCACTGCCTCGCGGCGGGAAAAATATTCACGCGCGCCGGTTACCGTGTGGAATTGCTGATCAGCGGGCTGAAAACATCCGAGAAAAAAGCCGCGCTGGAGCGCGTGCGAACGGGAGAGGCGCAACTGGTCGTGGGAACGCACGCGCTGCTCGAACCGCAGGTGGAGTTTAAGCGCCTGGGCCTGGTGATCGTGGACGAGCAACACCGTTTTGGCGTGCTGCAGCGCAAAGGGCTCATGGAAAAAGGGACGGCGCCCGATGTGCTGGTCATGACGGCGACGCCCATTCCGCGCACGCTTTCTCTTACGCTCTACGGCGATCTGGATGTTTCGGTGATCGACGAGATGCCGCCGGGGCGCGTGCCGATCGTGACCCGAGTTTCCTCCGAGGCGAATTTGCCGGGGGTGTGGGATTTTCTGCGCCGCGAGATTGCCGCCGGACGGCAAGCCTACGTCGTGTATCCGGTGATCGAGCAATCGAAATCCGTGGAATCACAGCGCTCCCTGAAAGCGGCGATCGTGGAATTCGAGCGTTTGCGCAGCGTGATTTTTCCCAACCGGCACGTGGGGCTGCTGCACGGCCGTATGAAGAGCGAGGAAAAAGAAGGCGTCATGGATCAGTTCCGCCGCCATGAAATCGATCTCCTGGTGGCAACGACGGTGATTGAAGTCGGCGTCGACGTGCCGAACGCGACGGTGATGGTCATCGAGCACGCCAACCGCTTTGGGCTCTCGCAACTGCACCAGCTGCGCGGGCGCATCGGCCGCGGCGGCGAAAAGGGCACCTGCATTCTGATTGCTCCAAGAAATCCGGGAGATGACGCGCAAGTGCGGCTGGAAACGATGGTACGCACGACAAACGGTTTCGAGATTGCCGAAACGGATTTAAAATTACGCGGCCCCGGCGAATTTTTCGGCACGCGCCAGCACGGTGAACTTGGTTTTCACA
Organism: uncultured Acidobacteriota bacterium; assembly: GCA_963695945.1. GTDB lineage: Bacteria > Acidobacteriota > Terriglobia > Acidiferrales > UBA7541 > Palsa-360. The sequence goes on from CAVOIX010000031.1 coordinate 27,937, forward strand.
TCGCCAATCCGATCCGCGATTTCGCGCTGCTGGAGCAGGCGAGGCGCGAAGCTTTGGCTCTGGTGGAGCCTCCGGAAGCGGAATCCGCGCGCCAGCGGCTGCTGTCACGGCTTCCCGTGGAATGGCAGCGGCGCTACCAACTGGCGTCCGTGGGATAAGTGCGTTGGAACCACGGATGCCCAGAGAGGAACACGGATAAAAAACAACAATGATACTTCGAACGCCGGCTTTTCCACGCGAAAATCCCCATCGAAATTCAACCATTGTAAAATACTTCCATACAGTTTCCATCTCATTGGTATTTTCCGTATCCGTGTCTATCGGTGTGCATCCGTGGTTCGAGAGGTTTACAGCATGCGCGTGATCGCCGGAAAATTCCGAAGCAGGACGCTGCGCAGCCTGAAAGGGCAAATGCTGCGGCCGACCAGCGATCGTCTCCGCGAGACGCTTTTCAATATTTTGGAGCCGCATGTGCGAGGGGCTACGTTTGTGGATCTCTATTCCGGAACGGGCGCGGTGGGAATCGAAGCACTGAGCCGAGGAGCGCGCCACGCGATCTTCGTCGAGCAGCATGCGCCCGCTGCGACGCTGATTCGCCGGAATGTGGAAGCATTGGGAATCGGCGCCGAAGCGGAGATCCTTGGGATGAATGTCACCCGCGCCATTGAGAAATTGGAAGCGCGCCACGTGCACGCGCAATTTATTTTTCTCGACCCGCCGTATGCCGCCGACATTGAATACGAGAGCGCGCTGGAAGCGCTCGGCGAATCGCCGCTGGTTGCGCCGGACGGACGCGTGATCGTGGAGCATCTGAAAAAACGGGGACTGCCGGAACGAGTCGGGGATTTGGAGATTGTGCGGGTCGTTGAGCAGGGCGATGCGGCGCTTAGTTTTTACAGGCTGGCGCTTGCGGCATAGCTTTGCGGTTTCGGCGGGATAGGCTTCAGCCTGCCGGGTTTGAATTCCGGTTTCGGCTCACTAAACCAGACAGGCTAAAGACTACTCTACGTAATTCTATTTTTTCTTGAACAAATTCTTCAGCGCGTTCACGTCATCCTGTACCGTGGGTTGCTGCGGCGTGGCAGCGGGCGCAGTACCCGTCGCCGTGGTGGGTGCGCCGAAACTCGGGACACCCTTGCCGGGCTGCACTTTGGGGCTCTCAATTGTCCCCGCGAGCGCGAAGGGCACGGTAATTTTTCCGACGCGGCTTCCGATCAGTCCGCCAACGACGCTGCCTACTGCTCCCTTGCCCAGCGCCGCCGCGGGATTTACCGTGACATCACCCTGATAGTCGAGCGTGCTGTCCAGGCCAAGGCTACCACGCAAGTCCACGATGCCTGCCGAAGAATCCAGGTGAATCTGTTTGCTGGAAACACGCTGGTCGGCGATGGTGATGTCTCCGTCGAGCACGGTAAACGGAGTGTCTCCGCCGACTCCCGCCATCTTCATCACCGATTCCGCGGCGCCCGCCAGATTGACTCCCGGCAGATGCCCATTGCGCACGGCGAATTTCCCGGTGCCCGAAAGCGTCTTTTTCCATGCCGGACTCAGGTTGCCGAGCAGTTGCAAATCAAGTTCTCCGGTGCCGCCCATTTTGCCGCGCGCAGACGGAGTGACGTCCAACACCTTGGCGACGTCCAGATTACGCATCTGTACGTTCGCCGTGAAACGCGCCGGATCGGTTACGCGGTCCACCCGCGAAGACAATTGCAGAGTACCGCCGTACATGCCGATGGAGATCGGCCACAGCTCGGCGCGATCGGTGTACACGCGAATTTCGACGTTCGCCGGTCCGACAGTGTACGGCTTGGTGGTGATTTTTTCGATGTTGATGTGTCCTCGAGCGACGAGTTCGCTCTTCGCGTCAGGAGCCGCGGGAGTCGCGACCGGAGCAGCGGCAGGAGCGGGTGCCGATTTTATTTTCGACGGCGCTTTCGCCGGCGCCGGCGCCGCGGTCGCCTTCGCCGGGGCCGAGCCTCCATCCGGGGTGGGCGCGGAGGGAATACCTGAACTGCTTCCGGCGACATCAATCAACTTGTCGATATCCAGTTGCGACGCGCTCATTTCAAAATTCACCTGGGGATGCTCGAAGTCCGGAACATTCATTGTCCCTTTGATGTCCGCAGCGGTGGCGAGATCGGCCACGAACTGCGCATCGAGCTTCCCCCCGGCCAAAGTGAACTGGCCGGTATGGAATGCGATGGGATCTTTCCAGCCGCTCAGGGAAAGCGTGACGCTGGCGAGGTTCGACTCCGCCTGCCAGTCATGCATGCGCATCGGACTTACCGCGAAATTATGCAGCGTGATGTTGATGCCCTTCGTGTCCGCCAGCGGGGCTGCCGCGCCCTTTATGACGCTGCCGATCACCACTTCCGCGCCGGTCAGATTGATGCTGTCGATCTGGTCGAGCGTCATGCTGGAGGACTCCGCGGATTTCGGCGGCGTCGAATCGGCGGGCGTGAACGTGTAATTGTTTTTTCCCGCGTTGTCCGTGAGGACAATGAGTTTGGGATGCACAAGATCCACGGAGTTGACGTGAATCGTCCCGTGCATCAGCGGGGCGAGCGCCACGTTGACGCGAATCTCATCCGCACTGACAAGATCGCCCTGAGGGAAATCAGCGGGGTTTCCAATGTGCAGGTCCGCGACGCTTACGCCGGCGCCGGGAAAGAGCCGCGCGTGGATGGGGCCCAGGGTTACTTTGCGCCCGGTCTGTTTTGCTAACGCGTCAGCGATGGTGTCGCGATAGCGATCGACATTGAGAAAATACGGCACCGCCAAAATGATAAGGATCACAACGACAACGAGGCCAAGAAGCACCTTTGCCCATAGAGGGAAGCGGCTGGATTTTGAAATTGGGGACGAAGAGGTAGCCATGGCAACTCACATTCTCCGGCAAGCGAAAGGCGGCACTCCGGTCCGGACAGTCTTTAAGCCCCCTATCGTGGCAAATCAAGCGGCGCACGGCAAGCCATTAGTAGGACAAACCTCGGCGTGTCCGATCTTCCGGGGCCGTCGCGCCGCTCGTGTGCGAGCGGGGTATGGGAAAACTGAACGTTGGTCATTCCGAACCCGGTCTTCGCCGGGAATGCCTGCTTTTTCCAGGGTAATGAGAAGAATAAGTTTCCGCGCTTTGCGTCTGCGCGAGTTTCCAGATTGGGCGCTCGAACCGGCAATTTCTTGGAGTTTTTCCACAGGGAGATCCGCGCCGCCATATTTCTAAACAACGAATTTGCGGTGCATCGCAACCAATCTTCTCTGACTGAAGTCTGTGCGACGCAAGGCGAGGGCGTATAATTTCGCAGGGGGCCATTCCGTTTGCTTGAGATTGCTCATTTGCATGAGAGGAGCAGCATAGCGTTCGACTCTTCGCCGGAGATGGCGGCTCCGCAGCTCGCCCTTCAGAAAACCGGAACGCTGGATGGATTTGTCTCGAGCCTCAAGGCGCTGGTACGGGGCCCGGCGGCTCCTAAGAAATTTGCCGGCGATCCCTACTTTCGCGACTGCTGCATCGACCAAAGATTCCCGAAATTCGCCTTCGCGACAGCGATTGTCCTGCAGGTTCTGGTGAGCCTGTTTCCCCCTCCCATCTGGAACAATCCGACCGCGCATTCCGCCGCGCAGGCGCGGACGGAAATCACATGGTATGGACCCGCCCGGGATTTTCCCGCGATTCTCCCAGCGGTGCGTGCGCCCAAAGCCGCCACGCGGAAAGATGTGGCAAAGACGCCCCCTGCTCGCGGCGCCGATGCGTTTTATCCGCGACAAACGATACTTTCCGAGCCGCTCCATCCGACGCATCCGCGACAGACGCTCATACAGCCGAAAGCGCCACCGGAGCCGCCAAAAATTTTGCCGGCGCTGCCCAACATCGTTCAGCTGGCGGGTTCGCAGCCGGAACGCCCGAAATTACAGCTCACCGCAAAAGAGCTGACGTCACTGCGGCCCAAGGCTCGCGCAGCTTCCGATGTATCGAGCATCGCGGCGCCGGAAATTTCCGCGCTGGAAAAACAGGCCGGGGCGATCGACATTGCATCGTCCACACACTCTCCGGCAAAACCGCTGCTGCCCGTGAACCCGATGTCCGCTCCGCGCGCGGCTGCGCAAAAAACAGAGACGAGTGCTGCCGCGCCGGAGATTGCCCGGAAATCGGGAGCGAACGAAACGCTGATCGCGCTTTCCGCAACGCCGGCCCCGATCGCCCCTCCTCCGGTACTGCCCGCTGGAAATCTTTCCGCGCGCGTATCCATTTCTCCGGACGGAGGCAAGCCCGGCGGCACTGCGGGAACTGCGACGGGCAGCTACGCGAACGGCGCAAGTGGGGGCGGCGGCCGCGGTCCGGATGGCATTTTCATCAGCGGCGGAAATCCTGCGAACACAGGTTCAACGTCCGGGCTGGGCATCGGCCCATCTTCGCGTGAATCCCGCAACGCGCTGCCTTCGCGGCCAATTCCGCGCGCAGCAATTTCGCCCGGGCGCCCGCGATCGCTCGCTTCGGATGCCGAAGGCGCCTCACCGAATGCTCCGAAGTTGGGGATGACTCCACAGGAAGTACTGGGCTCGAAGCGCATCTACACCCTGCACGTGAACATGCCGAACCTGACGAGCGCGTCCGGCAGCTGGATTTTAAATTTTGCCGAGCTGAACGAAACCGATCCCGTGGGCAACCCGAGATCCGGCGCAGGAGACGGGGATGCGGATTTGGCAGGGCCGGTTCCGGTACGAAAAGTGGATCCGAAATATCCGCCGGAGCTGCGCAGCTCACACGTCGATGGTGAAGTGGTGCTCTACGCGATCATTCGCAAGGAGGGCAGCGTCGACAGCATTCAGCTGGTTCACAGCGTGGATTCGAATCTGGACGCGAATGCGATGGAGGCGCTGGCGCAGTGGAGATTCCGCCCGGCGGAAAGGCGCGGCGAACCCGTGGACCTGGAAGCGGTCGTGCACATACCGTTTCGCTCCAGGAGGCCGTCGTTCTGACGCTTGGGTGGCGCAGGCTTTAGCCTATGGCCGTTGTTGGAAGGACGGTCCACCGCGCTGCAACAAACGCCCACAGGCTAAAGTCTGCGCCACTTAAAATAGCTGTACATGTGAATATAAAAATCTCATTGATAAGACATCCAGAACCGTGCAGTGGAAATTTCGTTTTATTTTTTAGATTCAGAAATGTTCGCGCAGCGCGCGGAAGTTCGTCAGGATCAGCAGACGGCCTGCCCCGCTGCGCACTTCTTCATGTTCGAGCGCCCAGGTTGCGGGATGCGGAATGAACACGGCATTCAATCCCGCTTCAAGCGCGGGATTAATGTCGCTGCGCGGGCTGTTGCCCACCATCCAGCCATGTGATTTGACCACGTGGTGGCGGTTCACCAGAGCGCGATACGTGGCGGCGTCTTTTTCGGGGACGATTTCGATGGCATCGAAATGAATCTGCAGCCCTGAGCGTTCGACTTTGGCCGCCTGTTCCGCCGCTTCGCCTTTGGTGAAGAGGATTAAGCGGTGCCGGTCGGAAAGATAAGCCAGAGTTTCCAGGACGCCATCGATGATATTGGGCGGCGTCCGCTCGAGTTCCTGCACGCGATGATGGATGTTCTCGACGGTGGCGCGCTCGGCCTGGTGCCCCGCTAGCTTCATATACGTTTCTTCCAGCGAGCGGCCGAAGCTGCGGACTCCGTAGCCATGCTGGCGAATGTTACGGCGCTCGGTTTCGTTCAGAATGTGACGGGCATATTCGCGGGGATAGCCGAAAGGCTCCAGCAGAGTGAGAAATTCCTCAATGGTCTGCTCAAAGAAAATATTATTCTCCCAGAGCGTGTCATCGGCATCGATCAGAATCGTTTCTCGGGGCATGGTTAGGAGCGAGGCTTGAAAATTCCATGTTCGTGCCAGGGCGCTCGCGCCGCGCATCGCGATTCGCAGCAGGCGTGATTATTTTACTAAGCTTTCTCGGCGCTGTGCGTCACCAGCCGCTCCAGAATTTCCAGGGCCAGTTTTTGCGTCTCGCCGTAATGGGTCAGATAGCTCTGAAACTCCCGGTTCATTTCGAGGGCCTCGCCGGCGTCGAGCGGCGTCCTGAGGATCATGTCGCGCAGGCGCACGGGATGAGGCAGCAGCGCATCTTCTTTCAGTTCATCGAGCGTCGATTTGACGTCAAACGTATCCATGGTTCCTCCTGATCTTGAATTTCAAAGACAATTCTACTGCGAAACCCGCGGCAAACAAAAAAGTAGTGGAAACGAAAAAGGCAGGGCTCAGTTTCTCGTTTTTTGCGATCGCAACGGGAGATGGCGAAGCCCGCGCAAGCGCTTGAATTCCGAAACTCAGGAAACGGAAGATCCCGCGGCCGGCAGGAACTCGTAGCGGTCGATGCGCGCGGCCACACCGCGCCTGCCATTGTGCGGTTCGACGCGCACAATTTCCGCAAAGCATCGGATATTAACGTCGCCGGCCATGGTGATTTCGCGAGGCAGGGTGAGAATAAATTCGATGGGCGCGCCGGGCGCGAAGTCGGCTTCGATCAAAAAATAGAGGCCGCGGAAACTGACGTCTCGCGTTTGACCTCGCCGTTCATTCCCGCCTGGTCCTTCGGATCGGACCGTTAACGGAAGAGTCATCGTAAATCGCCGCGATGCCCGGCGTTCTGTCGAATGTTCCATGAATCCCCCGGAAGAGGGCGTTCCAGGATCCAGCCAGCACAACGTAGCATCGCGGAATAGAATTCGCAACGGGAAACGCGACCTGCGGACAAAAATATTCTAATTTTTCTCCGACCAGCCGTCCCGATTTGTCCTGCAGCGCTCCTGTGCGGTTACAATGGATGGCTTCGAATGCCAGACCAACTCCATCGATCACTAGTACTAGCAGGCCCGACTGGCCGCTTGGAAGCTATCCTCTGGTCGACGGGCGGCGAAGGCGCGGTGGCGCCGCCGCTGGCCGCCGTTGTTTGCCATCCGCATCCGCTGTTTGGCGGGACCATGCACAATAAAGTGGTCTACCAGGCAGCCAAGACGCTCCATCGCTTCGGGCTGCCCGTGCTGCGATTCAATTTTCGCGGAGTAGGATTGAGCGAGGGTGCGCACGATAAGGGAGCGGGCGAAGCGCAGGATGTAGAGGCCTCGATTGATTTTCTGGCTGCGGAATATCCCGGGGTGCCGCTGCTCGTCGCGGGCTTCAGTTTTGGCTCCTGGGTTGGGTTGCGGGCCGGTTGCAGCGATGTGCGCGTAACGGAACTCATAGGCCTCGGACTTCCCGTGGGAAATCTGGAGACCCGCAGCTTTGCCTATCTGGAACAGTGCGCGAAGCCAAAGCTATTGGTTTCCGGCGAATTCGACCAGTTCGGCCCGCCAAACCAACTGCGCGCAATGGTCGAGCAGTTTCCACTTCAAGTTCGGGAACAAACCCAAGTCGCTTTCGTGGCCGGCGGGGATCACTTCTTTAAGGGACATCTTTCGGAACTCGACCGCGAGATCTCTCATTGGCTGGTCGAGAGGCATCCGGAGTTCGGGTAGGATAGGCTTCCGCCCGCCGGTTTAGATTCAGCCCAGGCGAGCCAGCCGAACGCCAGCTACCAAAGCCAAGCGTTTGCCGGCAAACCGGCACGCCTACCAAAACAAAAATCGCTTGCGCTTGCGGAATGTCTTCGCATTGGGATCCGCGGCCTCCGGCTCGTAAGGCAGACCGCGGCCTTCAAATGCGGCCAGAGGATTATCGCGGAACAGCGCGTTAGCCACTTCTTCGCCGCGCCGCTCGGCCACGACATCAAAGGCGGCGCGAAGCTGCAGAGGCCGGCCGGCCACATTGTGGGCGTCGCTGGCAACGAAATGCACGCGATCCTCGTCCAGCCACTGCTCCGCTCGTCGCTGCGCGGCGCTTCCGAAACGTCCGAGAATCGATTGAGCGGTGATCTGCACGTAGCTCCCCTGGTGCAGCCAGCGATACATTCGCTCTGGCTTGGTGCGCAGCATGGCATTGCGTTCGGGATGGGTGATGATGGGCGACAATCCCATTAGATGGAGGTGGTGCATGGTAGCGTCCATCGAAGGCGGAATAGAAAAGTCGGCGAATTCCACGAGCAAGTAGTTTTTCTGGTTGATGGTGTACTTGTGCGGATTTTTCTCCAGGTCCTGCAAATTCTCAAAGTTCAGATGAAAATCGCATCCGGTGGCCAGTTTGAGCCGGTCGCCGATAGCCGCTTGCAGCTCGTCGCGGCGTTGGCGGATCAGTTCCGGATCGAATTTGTAGTGGGAATTTGCGTGCGGGGTTCCAACCACGTGAGTGATGCCATCCGCGATTGCCGATTCCGCCATCTGAATGGACGTTTCGAGCTTGTCCGCGCCGTCGTCCAGGCCCGGCAGAATGTGGCAGTGAATGTCGACCATGAGTCTCCGTCGCCAGTGAAGATACCCGAAGTGGGTGGCGTGAACAACCCCGGGTGTCGTTGCAGGTGATCAGTCGTGAACGGTCGATGCGTCGCGGAGAAACGCTCCGCACCGCTTGTGGAATATTCACCTGATATAATCTTTCGCGCGCGGCGGACCGTTCTGCACTGCATTGGAGCAGAAAAATGGCGACTTTTTTCATCGAACAGTTCGGGTGCCGGGCGACGCAGGCGGACGCCGCCGCGATCGAACGTCAATTGCTGGAGCGCGGGTTCGCCGCCTCCGCCGAGGCAAAATCCGCCGACGTCGTCGTGGTGAACACGTGCACGGTGACGGCCGCAGCCGACTTGCAGGCACGGCAATCCATCCGCACGATTCACCGCGAAAATCCGGCGGCGCGCGTGGTGGTCACCGGCTGCTATGCGCAGCGCGCCCCGGAAGAACTGGCCGCGCTTGAGGGTGTTGCCTGGGTAGTGGGAAACTCGCACAAACCCGAAATTCCGCGCGTCATTCACGAGATGGGACTGGAGCCGCAGAGCACGCGCGCGTCGCAGAGCGCTGAGTGTTCCGCCGCAGTCTCAGGATTTGTGCCGCTGTCAACGATCTCAAATGTGGAATGTTCCCGCGACCGTGGTCCTGCGAACATTCTGACCGGCGATATTCTCGAATTGCGCGAACTGCTGGTGGCGCCCGTCCAGGGCGGCGAGGCAGGACACACGCGGCCGGTGTTGAAAATTCAAGATGGGTGCAACAAAGTTTGCTCGTACTGCGTGATCCCCCAGGTGCGCGGGCGCAGCCGCAGCCTTGCGCCGCGCGGCGTGATCGACGAAATCCGGAAACTCTGCGATGGTGGCGCGCGGGAAGTGGTGCTCAGCGGAATCGATCTGGGCAATTACGGCCGCGATCTCGCGCCGCGCGCCGCCCTCGGAGAATTGCTAAGGCGCATCCTGGAGGAAACTCCCGTCGAGCGCCTGCGGGTCAGCTCTGTGGAACCAATGGACATCACCGAGGATCTGATCGCGATTTTTGCGTCGAGCGAACGAATGGCCCGGCATTTTCACATGCCAATGCAATCGGGTTCGGACCGCGTGCTGGCAGCAATGCGCCGCTGGTATCGCGCCGAGCACTATGCGCGGCGAGTGGTACTTGCTCATGAGTGTCTGCCCGAAGCGGCGATCGGCGCGGACGTGATCGCCGGATTTCCCGGGGAGACGGAAGAGGACCATCAAACTACGCTGTCGTGCATTGAGCGGATACCGCTGACTTATCTGCACGTATTTTCATTTTCGGCCCGTCCCGGAACGGTGGCGGCGAGCTCGCGGGACCAGGTTCCGGAAAAGATCGTCGCGCGCCGCGCGCGCGAATTGCGCGCGCTTGGCGAAAAGAAAAAAAATGAATTTCAAATCTCTCAAATCGGGCGCACCACTCGCGTTCTCACCCTGAACGGAAGCGGCGAAGATGCCGCCGGGCCGTGGACCCGCGGCGTGTCCAGCAATTATCTCGACGCGCGCGTGTCCGGCTCGTGGCCGGCCAATCAATTCGTGGACGTGACAATTACCGGGATTGTAGATGGCCGTTTGACTTGCGTCACCGCGTAAACTGCAACTGTGAAGTGGCATTGACTTCAGTCTGTGGGGTTTTGTCGCAGCAAAATTCAAAATCCACAGACTGAAGTCGGTGCGACTTGAGCCTAGTGGCAGCTTTGATCGTCGGAAAACGATCCGCTTATCAGCATGGAATTCAGGAAGCGGCTGCAATCGGAAATCTTTGCCAAGGTCGGATCGCTCTGCAAAGTATCCGGGCGCACCGTATTCGTGGCATTCATGGACTGGCGCGTGGACACCACCTCGCTGGCCCAACGCGAGAGATTTGAAAATTCGCTGCGCATGAGCTGCATGGCGTCCTGATCGGCGGCGGTGGTTGTGGATAACGCCACCTGATCGAGGTTGGCTGCCACCCGATCGCGGTAGTCCTGCGGCCACGTTCCGACGACCGGAACTCCGTAAGTAAGGATCGTGCCGACGGCGCCCCGCCACTCGCGCATCTCGGCTAGCTCGGCGATCGCCAGGCTCGCGAAATTTCTAGACAATCCCGGGGGAGCGGCGGGACCGGATGTTGGGCTGGAGTTTGTTGCCGTGTTGGAACCCCCGGCAGGAAAACTCAGTACGACACGGCCCGGCTCCAGAGTGACGGAGCCGTTGGTGAACTGTGCGACGGTTTCCACGTCGACATAGGCGTGGCCGCCCATCTGCATGACCATTCCTTGGGATTTTCCATTCACGAACAAAGCCCGGTTGGGTGTGTTCTGCGCCAGCAGGATTCCGGCAAAAAGCACAATGAATCCCAATAAAAGAAGGTAGGAGATAGCTCTGTGCTTTCTCATGATGTCCCCAATTCGTTGCCATCAGGCTGCGTCCAGCCAAAGAATAGGTTACTGCGTTCGCGGTCGCGCTCCTAGTGCGGAGTTTGTGTGAAGTGGCGCGGGCTTCTGCCCGTGGGTGTTGGCAGAGGCTGGGTCGATCGTGCGGCAACCAAAAGCCATGGGCTGAAGCTTGCGCCACCCGCTCAGCGCGAAATTACTTCCAGCGCCAGGCCGCGAGTGCGGGGACCAAAAATTCCGATGGAGAGTACGACCGCCAGCATGGACACGGCGATGAAGGCGAACACTCCAGTGACGCCAAAATCGCGCAGGAAAAATCCGATCAGGAAACTGCTGAAGATGGCGCTCAACCGGCTCCAGGAATAAACGAAGCCAACTGCCTGGGCCCGGACGCGCGTCGGAAACAGCTCCGACTGGTAGGCGTGGAACGCGAAGGACATGCAATTGTTGGAGCACGTCAGCATCACGCCGCAGGCCACCAGCCACACCGGATTTCTCTGCGCGGCGAAGAGCAAGCCGAACACCGCGATGGAAATCGCGCTCACCACGATCTGCCATTTGCGTTCGGTGCGGTCCGCAATAGTCATGGCCAGTAGCGGGCCGAACGGCGACGCGAGTGCGATCAAAAATGAGTAGCGCAAGCTGCCCGTGGTGGCAATGCCGGCGGCAATCATTAGCGTGGGTACCCAGGAGGAAAATCCGTAGTATCCAACCGTCTGAAAAAATTGGAAGACAGTCAGCATCAAGGTGCGTCCGAGATACGGCGCGCGAAAAATGTCGGCAAAGCTTCCCTTGGCCTCTTCCTTGGCCACGGGAACGGCATCGGGCAGCTTCGTTCCCAATTCAGCTTCAACCTGCGCTTCGAGCGCGGATACGACGCGCTCCGCTTCTTGCAATTTTCCGTGCGTGATCAGCCAGCGGGGACTCTCCGGAACGCTTTTTCGGATGAACCACACAAAAATGGCGCCGGCGGCGCCGATCAGCACAACCCAGCGCCAGCCGTCGAGCCCCAAAGGTTGGCGCGGCACGAGCAACCACGCGGCCAGAGCGACCAACGGCACCACGCAGAACTGCACGGTGGAGTTGAAAGCAAAGGCGCGTCCACGCATTTCCCTGGGTACGATTTCGGCGATGTAGGTGTCGATGGTCACGAGCTCCACGCCGATGCCGATTCCGGCGATGATCCGCCAGATCAAAATGTGCGGTGCGGAATTCTGGAAGGCCATTACCACGCTGGCAACCGAATACCAGAGCAGGGATCCGGTGAAAACGATGCGGCGTCCCAGGCGATCTGCCGTGAAACTGAAAAGAAGCGTCCCGATGAGGAGTCCCGCGAATGTCGCGGCCACAAAGCTGGCGAGTCCTGTAAACCCGAAAAAAGAGACTGACGTGCTGGAAAACATCCCGCTGCGGACGAGACCCGGGCCAATGTAAGCGGTAAAAAAAAGATCGTAAAACTCGAAGCAGCCGCCGAGAGACAACAATAGGACAAGCTTCCAGATCGAGCGTGTCGCTGGAAGCCGGTCCAGCCGCGCGCCGATCGCCGCGGCTTGCTCTGTAAGCATGGTCTTCAGATTTTGCGCAGGCCAGCCGCTTCGTAGCGCGTCACGGGCGGCGGCAACTCACGGCTCACCACCACGTCGACAATCGCTGGCTTGCCGGATTCTTCCGCGCGCCGCAAGGCCGGAATGAACTGATCGGCCGAGGTCACGCGTTCGCCGTGCGCGCCGAACGCTTTGGCCACATCGGCAAACTGCACGTCGAGGAACTCACTCGCTTCCGGGCACATTTCTTCGTGCACGTATTTCTGCACGTGATATTCGAACGCTAGCGAACAATTGTTCATCACGATATGAGTGACGGGCAGTTTCAGGCGCAGCGCCGTTTCCAGATCGGATAGATGATAGCCGAGTCCGCCGTCTCCGGTGAGTCCGAAAACGCGGCGCTTCGGTCCGACGGCAAGTTTGGCGCCAAAGGCCGCAGGAAACGCCCATCCGAGAGAGCCCGCCGCCCTCAAGGTATTGCGTCCGGCCGTTTTTTGCTGCAGCACCGTAACCGCCCATGCCGCCATGTAGCCGGTGTCCGCGACGAGCAAATCGTCGCCGCCGACATGCTGATCGATGAGCCGCATGATGTGATAGGGATTGAGGCGCCCTTCGTGCATGGGTTCGCCTGAAACGCGCAGCAGATCCTGCTGCCACGAAGCGACCGATCCTTGCACCTGCTTGGTCCAGTCGGCCCACTTGCTGCCGTTCACGCGCGCGGCGAGCGCCGCCTCGCGTAACATTTTCAACGCTTCGCGGGAATCGCCGACGATCGACAACTCTTCACGATACGTCCGTCCCAGCGAGTTCGGATCGAGGTCCACGTGTACGATGCGCGTGCCCTTGCCCGGATACTGGAACACGTTCGTTCCCATCGAGCTCAGCTTGGTGCCGATCGCCAGGCAGAAATCCGCTGCGGCCAGCGTGTCATTCGCCACTTTGCGCGAATATCGTCCGCACACGCCGACGGCCAGCGGATGCGAATCCGCGATGCTGCCCTTGCCGGCCATAGTGGTTACGACAGGAATGCTCAGCGCCTCGGCCAGCGCGGTCAGCTCCTGCCAGGCTTCGGAAAGGATCACGCCGCCTCCGGCAATCAGCACCGGCTTGGACGCGCTGGCCAGCAGAGCGATGGCGCTTTCTACGTCAGACGCCATTGGCGCAACGCGCAGCAGATTCGTGCGCAGAAAAGAGCGCTCCGCATAAATGTCCTGCGGAATCGTCAGTTTTTTTGAAAACCAGTCCGCCGGAATGCCAAGGTAGGTAGGCCCGGGCACGCCGCTAACGGACGCGCGTACGGCGGTACGCAACACGTCGGCGATGCGTTCAGGTTGCGGCAGGTCGCCCGCCCACTTGGTGATTGCCGGGAACATCGAGGTCTGCTCAAGTTCCTGATATTCGTAGCGGAAACGCGTTTTCGTATTGGTCGTGCCGCTGATGGAAACCAGAGGACTCGACGCCCAGAACGAATCGATGATGGAGGCCGGCAGATACGTCGACCCGGGACCAAACTGCACCACGCCAAATGTGGGCTTGCCGGTCACGCGCGCGTAGGCGTCAGCCATCGCCAGGGCGGAACGTTCACTGCGCCCCAGAACGACTTCTACGCCTTCGTGATTCTGCATGTCGATCAGGGGATCCTGCGGCGCACCGGTGAGAGTAAAAACGTACTCGGCGCCGTAGGCGCGCAGGAGTTTTGCCAGCGCCTGCGATACGGTCATGGCGTTCGCTGGATCTGCCGCGGGTGTGCTCGTCACAGTCATCTCTCTGTTCTGACCGGCCGATGTGGAGTCACTTAAAGCTTGAAGATTCCAGAATAAAAATGCTCACAATGTAATTCCGCAAACTGATTCGATAGTTCACGAGTCACAGATCACCAATCACTACTTGATCGCCAGCGGATTTACCGGCGAAGCCACCGCGCCCGTCACCGGCAACGCCGGCGCCACAAATAGAAATTCGTAGCGCTTGTCCTCGGCGCACTCTTTGGAGAGTTCCGCGAGATCAAAAATTTCGCCGACCGTCAGGCCCATGACGGGGATGGAAATCCAGTGCCAGGGCTGGTTGGCTTCGTCCGTTTCATTAGGACGCACTTCCGCGCCCCAGGTATCGGTGGCCACCGCTGCAACTTGCTTTTTGTGCAGCCAGTCCAGCGTTTCAAACGCGAGGCCCGGGGCATCGCCGCCCGAATAGCCGTCCCACGACTTTGCGGCCAGCATCGCTTCAATTTGCCCGGTGCGCACCAGCAGATAATCTCCGCGCCGCACTTCGACGCCAAAATGTCTTTCGACCTTGTCCAGCATTTCGTTGGTGATGGCGAAAGCATCGGGCAGATGCGGCATGCCGAGCATGCGAGGAATGTCGAAGAGCACGCCGCGGCCTACCATGCGATCTTTCGTTTTCTCAATGCCGCATTTCTGCGCGCCCGCAGAAGTCACGTTGCGGCAATCGTAGCCATTCCACATGTGATCGCCGTAAAAAATATGGCCGAGGCCGTCCCACTGCGTGCCGGCCTGCGTGGGCATGATAATCACATCGTCGGAGCCGCGGATCTTTCTACTGTCGAGCACACCCGAATAGGCATCGGTTCCGGTGCGCAGCATGAGGTGAATCGGATTGAAGCGTCCCATGGCGGGATACTTTGACTTGCCGCCCTGCGGTCCGTGCTGGTCGTACGGCAGCGCCAGAGAAAAAACTTTTCCTTTTTGCACCAGGCGCGTTGCCGCGACGATGTCTTCCGGCCGCGTGTAATTCAGCGTGCCAATTTCGTCTTCCGCGCCCCAGCGTCCCCAATTCTTCAGCCGTTCCGCCGCGGCATGTATATCGGCCATCGTCAGCTTGCGCGTAGATGCTCCCGAGTCCCCCATCCGTATCCCCCAAGTACTGGCTCAATGCACTAGATTCGTTCAAAAAAAATCTTGCAGCGAAACATTGTACTGGAATTGAAGAGACGCTGCCCGCCGTTTTTGTCAATCTGACGGTAGGGAGAATTGTTGCGATCGGGTGGCGCAGGCTTCAGCCTGTGGGTTTTAGTGCTTGCTGAAACTGAAACCACAGGCTGAAGCCTGCGCCACTTCACTTGTCCGGAAGCGCAAACACGTATAGAGCATTGCCGCTGGTGGGATATCGAATGTCCGGCAGAATTGTTCGCGGCACATTACGCGGGCTGCCGCCGCCGAGGCCCGTGGTGACGGCAACATATTGTTTGCCGCCGACGGTAAATGTTACGGGAAATCCCTGCACGGAAGTTCCCAGGCGAGTCTGCCAAAGCATCTTGCCGGTGTTGATGTCGACCGCGCGGAAAACGCGGTTGAGATCGCCAACAAACGCAATGCCTCCGCCAGTCGATAAAACAGCGGTGAGGAACGATGGCCGCTGCTGCACGTTCCAAACTTCCTTCATCGTTTTCACATCAAACGCCGCGAGCCGGCCGACATTTCCGTCCGTTCCCGGCATTTCGTAAAAGAGACGGTCGCCCATGGTGCCGCCCGATCCATCGGTGAACTCCACTTTACGCCCGGCCATTTCCATGCAGCTCTGGCTGAGCGGAATAATCAGCCGCTCGGTGGCCGGATCGTAGCTCATGGCCTGCCAGTTGTGGCCGCCCTCGGTGCTGGGGCAGACCGGAGTCCATTTGCCGATTTCCTGTTCGAGAATGTCGGGACGGTAGGTGAGCTTTCCGGTTTTCTCATTCACGTTGAAAATATTCTGGAATAAAGTTTCCTTGGCGCCGATGAATTCCCCGGTCTTGCGATCCAGTTTCCAGAGGATGCCGGCCTTGCCGATGGTGAAGAGCGTCTTGCGGTCGCCGATGTCCACCAGCACGCGTTCGTACACTTCGTCCATGTCCAGCGTCTCACCTTGCACGTGCTGGAAGTACCAGGCGAGTTTTCCCTCGTCTGGATTGAGCGCGAGCGTGGAACTGGAGTACAGCGCCGCGCCGCGCGTGCCGCGGCTTACCTGCATCCACGGCTTCGCTTGCGCCACGCCCCAGTAGGTCAGATTCAGCTCGGGATCGTAGCTGCCGGTGATCCAGGTTTCCGCGCCAACGCGCAACATGTTGGGCAGATTTTCCCATGTGTCGCCGCCCGGCTCGCCCTGGCGCGCGATGGTGTTGAAACGCCACAGCAATTTCCCGGTGGCGGGATCAAACGCGCTGATGAAGCAGCCCTGCTCTTTTTCATCCGCCTTGTAACGATCGCAGCCGTTCTCGCCTTGAATCACCTTGCCGTGAATGATGATTGGACCGCTCGAACTGCCATATCCCTTGGCGCTGTCTCCGACCATCACGTCCCAGACCGTCTTGCCGGTACGCGCATCGAGCGCGAAGAGGTGCGCGTCCGTGGTTTCCGCGAAAACTTTGTCCTGGTAGATGGCCATGTTGCGCATCGCGCCCGTGCCGCTGGCCTGGCTCTTGGGCGGACGCATGTGGTTTTCCCAGATCAGGTCGCCGGTGCGCGCGTCGAGCGCCTGCAAAATGTTGTCGGTGTTGATCAGATAAATGGTCCCGTTGTGTACCAGCGGCGTGGGTTCATTGGCGGCCGTGCTGTCATGCATGTTCCAGGACCACACCAGCCGCAGGTCTTTCACGTTGTCGCGGTTAATTTGCGAAAGCGCGCTATGGTTCCAGCCCTGGTAACCGCCGCGAACGATCAGCCAATCCGCGGGATCCGGCTTCAACAGCATCTCGTCCGTCACCGGAGTGTAATTCTTCACCTCGCCCGTAACGAGCAGCCCTAAGGGAACGCTCGCGGTTCGTGGCACAGCGGCGCTGGGCGCGGAATCGTCTTCACCACGCTGGGATGCGGCCGCCGGTGCGCCCCCGGTCGCGACAGCGCCGATCGGTACCAGCGTGTCCACCGTGAGTGATTGCGTTCCAGCCGGCGCGCCGTTCGACTGCAAAATAAATGCGGCCAGATCAACGGCGTCCTGATCGGTCAGCGAGCCGGGATTGCTGAGCGGCATCGTCGCCCGGATCTTCACGACCAGTTCGCTTACGGCGCGGTTGCGCCAGGTGTTCATGAAATTGGCGCCGGATAGCGGAGGCGCTTCGAACGTGCCTTTCATGGTGGAGAGATGGCACGCCGAGCAGGTCGACTCGTAGATGGCGCGGCCGGCATTCGCCTGCGCGGCCGTGAAAGGACCGGTCCGGGCCGGCTGCTGGGCGGGCATCGCGGCAATTGCGACGCCGCAAAGTACGATTGCGGCTGCGGATGCTATGCCGGTTGTGATTCGCCTGCTGCGCTGCGTTAGCTTGGTGATGGTTGAAGGGTTCATAAGTTGCGTGCCATTTGGCGCCCACTCTCGGATGAGCGTGAATCGTCGCGGCGCTTGTCAGCCTAAGGGTTTACGCTACAAAATTCGTGCCTGCAAACGCCTGGGACTTATGGCAACAACCAGCCCCATAGGTTGCCGTCGGGAGCCCGCTCGGATTGAACCTGAACGTACCACAGACCGTTGCGCAGGTCGGCAATCTGATCCGGCGTCAGCTCGAGCGTCCCGCTGATGGCGCCCTTGGCTGCATTGGTCACGGTTAAAGTGAGATTAGGAATCGCCGGTCCGCGAATGCCCTTTGGCCCACGCCGGATCTGCGCGGTGGTGGCGGGCGAGCGCAACCCGTCAAACGTTCCCTGAATTGTCAGCTGCTTGCCGGCGAGTGTCGCGGTCAGAGATCCGCTTCCCGCAATGGTGGACATCATGGCGACACTGATCGGCACGGGCGAGAGACGCGCTTTGAACTTCTCCGTGTTCTGTGCGGAAGCGCTCGTGGCCAGGAGCGGGACAAGCGCCAGGGCCAGTGCCGCCGTGATGGTCGCAAAACGCCGGCGCCGTGTAGCCAACCTCGGTCTCATCAGGGAACGGGCATGAATTAAAAATCTCAAATATTTTTCCTCAAGGATTTCAGGTCTAAATCTCAAATCTGATATTTGAAATTTAAAGTTCAGATGCCGCTCACCATTTTCGACCCGGGATTCCAGTGGCACAGGCTTCAGCCTGTGGAATTTTGTTTCTGCAAGGACAAAGATTCACAGGCTGAAGCCTGTGCCACAAAAACAATTCTTTCAATTTGCCAGTGGATTCGGCCGCACCTGAATGTGATTGACCGAACCGAGCCGGGTCTCCGTGAATTTCGGCAAGTAGGAACTATACGTTGCCCAGATGCCCCGGCCTTTCCAACCCGCCTTGGCATCATCGATGCGGCCATCCAGGCCGCGCGTGTAGAAAGGCATCGGATAGGCCATGCGGAACACGGTGAACGTTTCTTTCTTCGGATCGAAGATCAGCATGGAATCCGAAGTGGTTCCGGTGACGATGACGGTATCCTTGCCCAGCCCCAGCGTGTCGAATTGATCGACCCACAAAAAGTAAGGATATTCGGTGCTGCCGGTTTCCGCGCCCGTGCCCGCAAATTTCGGCCCCGGCAGATCCCAATATTTAAATTTCCCGGTTTTGGGATCGAGCCGTCCCAGGTGCCCGCTTCCCGCGGAGAACCATACAGTGCCATCGGTACTGAAATCGATACCGTGGGAGAGGCGCCCGGGAAGAGGCAGCGGATAATCTTTGTACTTGTTCGTTTTTGGATCGAGCATGTAGAGCTTGTTTTGTGCGCCGTCCACGACGGGCACGGACAGCCAAACAGTGCCGTCGATCGGGCTCACCGCCGTCGCGTATCCGTTCGTCGGAACGACTTTCTTGGAGTCCATGTCCACGCGCATCCAGGCATGCTGCGCGGCCGCCTCGGTACCTTCCGGATTTGCCGGATCGATTTTGGTGGTATCGAGTTCCCCAAGCACGTCGCCGTCGGTCCAGATGCGATCCTGCCAATCGAATTGCAAGTGATGGGTGTTGTAAGAAGTGTCGACGCCGACAAATTTGTTCGTCTTGGTATCGTAATATCCGAGTTGCATGCCATGGTTGCGAGAAAGCAGCGCCTTGGCGGCGATGTCATGCGCCGCTGGGTCCGTCGTATCCATAGCGATGGTGCTGGCCGACCATTTCGGATTATTCGCCGCGCCCGGTGGGCGCACCGGCTCGGTCATCCACACGCGGCCATTCTCATCGAGCATGGGATTGTGGGGACTGGCCATCCAGGCTTCCTCGGATTCGCGATCGTGGTAGTAATCCACTTTTGCGTTGTAGCCTTTCGAGTTTCGAGGCTGCACCTGCAGCGGTTCGACGGTATTTTTCAGCGGATCGAGAACCCATAGCACGCCGCCGCCGGTGCGGTCGGCCCCATACACTTTTCCGTTGGGATACAAACTGGGATTGCGCTTGTCGGTGGAAGTCACATCGTGGAAGAAAGATTCGCGCGTTCCCCAATCCCACTGGGACACCACAAAGTTGCGTTCGATTCCCGTAGGTCGCGGCGGAGCGGGAGGCACCTCGCCGTTCTTGATGCGCGTGGCCCAATCGACCAGCGTCTTCTCCAACAATTCCCTGCCCAGCCGGTTGGCCGCCTGATTCATGGCTTGATTGCGCTGCCAAATGGAATCCCAATCGTCCGCGCTAGTGTAGCGGCGCGTGACCGTCATCCCTAATTGATGGCACTGGTTGCATCCGCCGCGCAACTCGGCCAGCCACTGCTCCTGGGTAGCGAAGCCGGCAGGAAGGTCCCCCTTCGCAGGGGGATGAATCATCGATGTCCAGTAGCTGGCGGGATAAATCTTTGCGGCTTCCTGCGGATTGTCCGCATTCGCCACATGTAATTTCACCTTCGCGCCGCGTTCGGCGAGAACGCGTTCGGAATCCTTCAACCCATAGCCACGCACCCACAATTGATACGAACCATCCGGCAGATCGGGCACGAGGAAGCGTCCCTGATCGTCGGTCACTACGATTTTGCGGAAAGGCACTTGCAGCTTTGTTTCCGCGATCACCCAGACGCCGGCTTCCGGCTTTGCGCCGTTGGCGTTCACCACCACGCCGCCAATGCTGCTCTTATCGACTTGCAACGAACTGCCGAAAGCGCTCTGCGCGCCCCCGCCCGCCGGCCGTACCATGAAACATACGAGCGCCGCCAGAGACCACATCATCGCGCGTGTCCATCGCCCCATTTCAGTTCTCCCCTGGCCGTACGCCTGTAGTTGTTTTTCAGGAACAGCCCGATACACCCGTACCGGGCTTTATATAATGAAGTGGGACGAAAGCGCCAACTCTTTGGTTTCGATTTTTGTTTTTTTCGCAGGGCAGGCTTCAGCCCCTGTGGTTTTGAAGTTTGGCGCGCGGGGCAAAAATTTTGGTATTGCCGCAGAAGTCAAAGGCGTGCGGGCTGAAGCCGATCCGACTTCTGCGCGTAAAATTTGAATCAGTGGCCGACGTGCTGATGCGGCTGGCTCTGTTCCATTTCGTAGCGCACCAGGGCCAGCGTTCGATAAACAGCGTGGACGAATTTCCCGTATGGCGCGGAAACGAACAGCGCAGCGATGCACGCAAGGTGCAGCACCAACAGGCTGCCCATCGCCGGCGTGCTGCGCAGCAGGAGCGTCAACATCCCGGTAATCGCCGTGAGCGCGAGCGTGACCAGGAAAACGTAATCCATGCCGGAAGCCCCGGCGTCGGCAGGGTCGCGATCACTTCGTAGTTTGAAGTAGATCAGCCCGCCGGTTCCGAGGATCAGCGCCACGCCGCCCACGGTCCCAAAAATAACCGGCGCGCTGGCGAGCGAGTACGGCGGAAGAATGTGCAGAACGTCCTGGTAAATAAACGCCAAAGTCGTGGAAACAAAGTCGCTCAACAGACCCCAGAACGTGAGCGAGTGATACAAGCGCCGAACGGAAGATGGCCGCTCGTCCGGATAGAAACATCCCGGTCCGCCGCCCTTCAGGTATCGCAACCCCAGGGCGTCTCCCACCGCGACGGCCACCGCTTTCCAGTTTCCGCGCGCATCGAATATGCTGCGCGTTTCCGACCAGAAGCGCGCGCCTCCGCGCAGCCACACCGCAATCCCGTAAAGAAACAAAATCAGCGCGCCCGCCACCATCGCGACGTACGGCACAACTTCGTAAAACGCGCCCGGCCCGAGATGCGTGGCGAATAAATTCCCAGATGGAATGAACAGCAGCGCCAGAACCGCGACCAAGAGCGCCATGCCCGTGGCCAGGGATACGGTTAGGCTGCGATTCTTGAACGCCCGGCCGAGAAAATCGGGCCAGCTCCAGCGCCGGTAAGTTTCCGCGCGCGAAGCCGCCAGAATCTGCGGAATGTTGATGGCGAATTCGTGCGGCGGCGTGTACATGCAGGCGTAATAACAGGCGCGGCAATCATGGCAAAGATTGGAGAGATAAAAGACAGCGCCCTGATTGAAATCGCGGCGCGTCTCAATCGCGCGAAAGACCGGACAGTACCCCTCGCAGTAGCGGCACGCGTTGCAGATAACCAGCTGCCGGCTGGCCTCCTGAATCACGTCAAGTCCGGGCATTCGCCGCCGCCTCTTTGCCCGCAAGCCTGCCAAATACAGATCCGATGGTCAGCCCGAATCCTCCGAGATAGCCCTTGGTCAGAATATTTCCGGACATGATTTCTCCCGCCGCGAACACATTCTGAAATGGCCCGCCGCGTTCGTCGATCACGCGCGCGCATTCATCCACCGCGACACCCATGTAAGTGAATGTAATCCCCGGCCGCAGCGGCAATCCGTAAAATGGCGGCCGGTCGATGGGAAGAGCCCAATTGCTTTTCGGCGGCGTGATGCCGCGCGTGCTGTTTTTATCCAGGCAGTCCATCCGAAGTTCCGTGTTTCCAGCTGCCGCGCCGTTATATTCCGTCAGGGTGTCGACAAAAGTGCGCGGATCAAGACCCAGTTGGACGGCTAGCGCTTCGAGCGTATCGGCCTGATACGGCTTGAACATCGGCGGCAGAAACCGGTCAATCGTTTTGCTGTCGACGATGCAATAGGCGATCTGCCCGGGCTGCCCAGCGATCAGCGTGCCCCAGATCGCGTAGCGTTTCGGCCAGATGTCCTCGCCTTCATCGTAAAAGCGCCGCGCCTCTCGATTCACAACGATTCCGAACGGAGTCGCATCCAGGCGCGTGACGATTCCACCGTCAAATTTCGGCGCGCGGGCATCCACGCCAATGGCATGAAAACCCTTCGGGTCGCCCATGGACTTGGCGCCATGCTTCAGCAAGGCAGCCAGCAATGTCCCGTCATTGTAAGGCGACCCGCGAATGATAAAATTTTCAGCCGCAGCGCCCCAGTACCGCTTCAGCCATTCAATGTTGGCTTCGTAACCGCCGGCCGCAACGACCACGGCGCGCCCGCGAATCAGTTGTTCACGATTGTCGTTCTTGATTCGTACGGCCTCAAACCGGCCGTTCTCGATAATCAGATCCTCAACCATCGCGTTGTAGCGCACTTCGATTCCCATGCGCTTGGCGGTTTGATAGTAGGTGTTCAGGAGGGCTTTGCCACCGCCGAGAAACCAGCGATTCGTTCGCCCCAGGTGAAGCGTACCCGCGAGCGGCTGTTGCCAGCGCACACCATGCTCGCTCATCCATCCGGGAAGGCTGCTCGATTCTCGAATGGCCATCCTGGCCAGATCGAGGTTCGCCGGGCCTCCGGTCACGCCAATCAGATCCTGCAGGTGTTCTTCTTCCGAATACGGTCCGGAAAAAAACTGGTCCGCGGCGGCGTGCGAGCAGCGGATGTTGCGCGTGTGCCGCGTGTTCCCGCCGCGCACATGCTCTGGCGAACGCTCCAGCACGAGAACCCTGCTTCCCGCTCCGCGCGCGGCAAGCGCCGCGCACAGCGCAGCATTCCCGCCCCCGATCACAATGACGTCATAGTTCTCCGACACGCGTCTCCCTGGAAACCAGTTGCTGAGATTAGAAATTATCGTGAGCGACGAAGAATTATACCTCAGCCGAGCGATCTCTCCGTTGAACTCGCCGCGGATGCCTGAATCGTTTCCCGGTTATCGTAACCCGCACTCTTTCGAAGAAAACTGGAGTACTATCACCGCTCAATGAACGATCACGTGCGGGAGAGCGTCGCAGGCCAGTCCGCCGGTCAGGAAGGGAGCAATAAACTTCTGGTCGAGCGGGCTTTTCAGGAAGTGTTTGCGTCCGACGCGTTCGATGAAGGCGCGATCGCCCGCCACTTCAGTCCCAACTACGTCCAGAGGACCGACGGACGCAAGATTGATTTCCAGGGCTTCGTCGCCCACGTTCGCGAACTCAAGCGCACGCTGAAGAACGTGAAGATCACCTTGGAGCGCGCTGTTGCAGAAGGCGCGAACGTCGTGAGCATTCACCGCGCCGAAGCCGAGAAAATCGCGGGCGGCAGAATCGCCATCCGTGTGTTCGCCCTGTTTGAGATCGCCGAGGGCAAGATTGTATTCTGCGACGAGCTAACCCGCCTCGAAGCAGGCGCGGAGGAAGATCGCGACCTGGCATCCCGCGCGTCGACTCCGGAAAAATAAGCGGATCAACCGGCTACTTTTCCCACGGGTTCGGCGCCAGCGCTTCGATGTCGCTCATCACTTCGACCACCGCCGGGCGTCCGCTGGAAATGGCGCGATCGAGCGCGGAGCGGATCTCGGCGGGTTTGGTGACGCGAATTCCCAGTGCGCCCATGGACTCCGCAATCGCCGCGAAATTCACGGTCGAGAAGTGCCACATCTCGCCTTCTTTCGGGGAAGGCTTTCCGCCATAGGCCTGGCGGAAAATCATAGTCTCCTGATTCAGCGCATTGTTGTTGTTAACCACCGTAATGGTCGGAATTCCACAGCGCACCGCGGTCTCCAGCTCCTGCAGGTGATACCAGAACCCGCCGTCACCCGTGAAGCACACTACCGGTTTTTTGGGCATGGCGACTTTCGCGCCCAGCGACGCGGGGAAAGCCCATCCCAGCGAGCCAGCTGCGCGCATAAAATCCCACGGTTTATTGACCCACAATTGTTGGGACGACCACATCCCCGCGTGGCCGGTGTCACACACGACAATCGTGTCCTGCGGCAGCCAGTCTCCCAATTCCCTCATAATCCGTTCGGGACGCATCGGCACGGCGTCGGAATCCCGCAGCGGTTTTACTTCCGCGCGAAATTCGTTTACCGCCGCCCGGGTTTCCTCAACCCACTTCGCGGTGCGGCCGCCGTTGCCTCCGGCAACCGCTTCGTTCAACGCCTGCAGCGCCACCTTCGCGTCACCCAGCACCGAAACCGCGTTCGGATAATTGCGGCCCAGGTCGGAAGGATCGATCCCAATCTGAATAACCGGCGTGCCGGCCGGGGGAATTTTCCAGAACTGCGTGACTTGCCCGGCGGTCTGGCTGCCGATATAAAGAACGAGATCGGCGCGCACCAGAATTTTATTCGTGCAGGATCGCGAGTACGTGCCGGGAACGCCGATGTAAAGAGGATGGCTGTCCGGGATCAACGAAAGCGCATTCAACGAACTGGCCACAGGAATCGCAAGCGCTTCGGCAAGTTTCAAAATTTCCGCGCCCGCCCCCGACAATCGCGCGCCGCCTCCAACCACGATCACGGGACGCTGCGCTTGTTTCAAAATGCGCGCGGCCTCAGCCATGCGCGACGCTTCCGGAGCAGGCCGGTACGCGGGAACATGCGTGTACGCCGCTTCCGCGATCATCGTCAGATCCGCTTCGTCATGTTCGATGTCGCCTTCTTTCCCCGCGAACAGAACATTCACCGGCGCGGGCGTGCCCGTGGTGGCCTCGCGGAACGCCTGCCGCAGCAGATCGGGAATGCGGCTCACGGTGTCCGCCTGAAAATTGGCCTTGGTGACTTGCGTGAAAATCGGGAAGTCGTCCATTTCCTGATAATTAATTTTGTGTTTCTGGTGGCCCCACCGGCCGCCCGTTAGAGAGATGACCGGGCTGTGTCCCATGTACGCATCACGCAAGCCGGCCGCAAGATTCGCCGCGCCCACGGCCTGCGCCGCACAAATCCCAGGACGTCCGGAAGCGCGTGCATAACCATCGGCCATGTACGCCGCGGCTTTCTCGCCGTGCGTGAGCACGCGCTTGATGGGCATGTTGTCCATCTCCGCGAGCGCGCGGCTGAGCATGGTGGGAACAAAAAAGAACGCCGTCACTCCTTGTGCATTTAGAAATTCCGCGATAAATCGGCCGCCCGTCATCTTTGCCAAAGTCTGCTCCCCGTGGATCGCTGATGAAGTGAAAGGAATCGAAGCAACGAATGGTGCCGGCGGTGAGACTCGAACTCACGACCTAGGGATTATGAGACCCTCATCGCCACACCAAAACACCCCAATTTAATTGACTTTCTGTTAAATTAGGTCCCATAATAGGCCCCATAACCTTAGTCTGGGATTTCCTATGAGACCGCGTTACCAAAAGGGTTCAATTCAGCGCCGCGGAAACCAATGGGTGTTTCGCTATTGGGAAGACCGCAATGGCCGGCGTATTCGCACCGTCAGACCTTTGGTGCCATACGCTACTCACCCCTTCAAGTCTCCGTTATCACCGACCGACGAGAAAAGGCTTCGAGATCTCATGGGCGAGCGCATAACGGAATTCCTGGCGCCGGTCAATCAAGGTCGTACATCTTCCGGCGTAGGATCGACCCTTTCAGAATTCATCGAAAACAGCTATTTCCCGCGCTTGGATTATAGACTCAGTGTTCCCGCGGGCAATGAACTTCACGTCGAGCCTTCAACAATCCAAGGATATCATTACATATTCGAAGGCCATGTCAAAAGCAACCCGATTGCAAAGACGCCTTTAATTCATTTTACGCCACAAGATTGCCGCCGCCTCATGGAGTCAATTTCCCAAACACTTTCGCATCGACGGCACCTGCGGATCAAGAATTTCTTGAGCGGTGTATTCGCGTGGGCGATTGCAGACCGGGCCTATCACGGCACGAATCCAATGGCGGAAATTAAGGTAGGCGGCAGCACCAACACACAAAGACAACGGGCCTACACGCTTGAAGATGTTGCTGAAATGCTGGAAAAGCTAAAAGACCCGGCTCGAACGGTGTGTGCCGTCGCCGCGTTCACCGGCTTATCGCATTCGGAATTACCCGGACTCAAGTGGTCAGACTACGATGGAGAATCGATTACGGTCGAGCGGAAGATTACGGGCAATTATGTCCATAGTCAGAAAAAGGTGATTGGCCGTTACATCGGACCACCAAAAACGCTAGCGCGTAAAGCTAGCATACCGGTTGTTCCGCAACTGCAAAAGATTCTCGCGAAGTACAAAAAGGATTTTCCGCCGGGAGCAGACGATTGGATTTTTCGTAGCAATAAATCGCTGAAGCCCTTGAACCTCGATAATCTTGCGCGCCGAGATATACCTCAGCATATCCGCGGGAAATGGTGCGGTTGGCATGCCTTCCGCCGTGGGTTAGGCACTCGCCTGAATGATCTTGGTGTTGACACCAAGACAGTCCAGGTAGTTCTTCGGGCACGCAAACGTCTCGACAACACTTGCCTTCTACATCATTCCGAGCAGAGCCCAGGCTGAAGCCGGGCTCAAGAAGATGGCGAAAGCTCTATCAAAATATGGTATTAAATAAGATCCGTGGCTGGGTAGCTCAGGTGGTTAGAGCGTCGCACTCATAACGCGAAGGTCGAGGGTTCGAGTCCCTCCCCAGCCATTATCCATTCCATCCGAGTATCGTTCGAATCCTCTTCCGCTCCACCATCTCTCGCGGCGACCCGTTAGTTTTTTCCAACCATTTCGTAAAGTCCATCAGCCTAACTTCATGTTTGACCGCGACGTTGGACACTTGAACGGTTACCGGGTTCATGCCCTGAGCAATTCCATTGGCCCATTCATCGCTGCGTATCGCGGCCATGCCCAGGGCAACGGCTTCGTACAAACTGCCGGCAGTCACCTCGACGGTGTGGGCCACGCCCTCCATATCGTGCATCGTGACTTTGCAGCATCGAACTGGCATAGCGAACGCAGTCTAGCATCTTCGCCTTGTCTTCGCCAATGAGGTCTTGCTAAGATTCTCGACGGCGAATTATTATGGACCACTACTTGGAAGAATTGTTTACGGAAAAGATTCGATTGGCGTTGAAGAATTTGAGTCGCGAGGACTATCTAAGAACCGTTCAAGAGTACTGCGGCGCCCCAGGTGCATCGATCACAATGATTCTGAACTTCGACGAATCTCGCGTAGAGGCGGAAATTAGCGTGATGCACCACAAAAGGACCTGACTAACTTCTTTTGCGCAACCTCTTCGTCGTCGTTTTCGATAGAATTTTGGAAATGCCACGATTGAGTTCTTCTGTAATTTTAGCGGAACGCCGCTCACCACGGGCTACCCGACTTACGTATGACGGGTCGACACCCAACTTCTTTGCTACACGCCCGTAGAGACCCCTGAGAGTTGATGGCAGATCAATACGTTTCATGGGCGAAAAAGTATCACTCGGTGCCAGATGTTACAAGAAGATTCTGACACACTATGTGACTTCGATAATCACCGCGAAAGTGTCGCGGACCAAGAAACCGAGCTTGATTTGGATGGCACTGTCGCTCTGCCGGTAAAGGGCGACATACGAAAGCGCGGCACACAGGCTTGGCGGGTCGATCATGTGCAAGTGGATCGTACATCTCCCAAAGAGATGCCCATCTACTGCGTATATTTGAAGGAAGTCGAAAATTAAAATGACTCTACTGAAATGCTGCAAATGTAGGAAGCGAACCCGTAAATTCACAGCCGTCTGTCAGAATTGTGGTCACAGGTTTTGCAAACTCTGCACAGGCGGGAAAAGCTGAACTAGTAGTTCTCCTCTTAGGTTCTTTGTTTTTTAAATAGTTCCACTCCTCGGCTTTCACGAGACAATGTAGAGATGAAAGAGGCGCCCGAAGATCGCCGAAATTCGTCGCGGATTGACCAATCACAGATCATCCGGATTCGCCCGGCCGAACCACAATTCGCCGAGGAAATACGTACAACATTAAATGTGTCTTGGGATGGACTATATTTCGCGACTTCAATGAAACACTACTCTCCTGGGATGGTCATCTACATTACGCGAAATGTTCGAACGAACGATCCGGCCGGCCGCGAAGAAGAAGGCGCTGTTCTGAGAGTCGATAAATTGAGAAAAGACAGATGGGGTATCGCGGTTCACTTGCCGCAGCGCGCTCTAGTTTTATGAAGCTTTGTATTGTTCTTCGTTGAGTTGCCAATTATTCAGAAAAAGATGTCCTGTACTGTGGATTTGCGATAGCCATTTCTGCGCGCGTTGAGCACGTCTTCCTATCGACATCGCCGCGGGTTGTGTCCGAACAAGATAACTAAGTAGCGATTCCTGGCCGATGATCTTCATACGGGGTCGATCATCGGATTGCAACCCTGTGGGCACCACGAAAGTGAGCCAATAGGTGTGCGGACCCAATAGGTCGTGTCGATGCTGCAATTGAATCTCCAGAGTTCCTTGGATCAAAACTTCGTCCTTTCGTTAGAACATCCCAGGGCCGCATCGTAGGCCACTTCAAATATTACCTGACTTTGGAGCAGCCTGCCGCGCTTCGCTTTGGCGCGGTTCCCTAGACCAAGTAGAACCGGAAGACATATTCTCGTTTCGGGACCAGTTTTCGCACCGGAGAAGTCATAATCAAAAGCTACCTGTTCTCTTGTATTGCGATCCCAAGCAACAAATCGTACCTTATCCGCTAGCTCGTGTTTCCGTGACTCATTTCCCAGAATGCGAACGGACATTTGGGGAACCGTCACAGCATGCCAAGATCCGTCCTAATCGTAGACGATAGCCATATTGTTCGGACTGCAATTCGCGATTATTTGGAGGCATTAACGGACTGGAAGATCGGCGGCGAGGCTGAGAATGGTCTCGAAGCAGTCCTAAAAGCAAGGGAATTGGAAGCCGATTTGATTTTGCTAGACTTCTCCATGCCAAAAATGAATGGTCTAGAAGCCGCCGCTGTGCTCAAGAGAACCCTTCCAGAAGCTGTTGTCGTGCTGTTTACGATGTTTGACAAGGCGTTGGGTTCCGCTGCGTGCCCAGCAACGGGCGTAGACCTGGTGGTACCGAAATCGGACGGATTGATTAATCTGGTGCAATGCGTGAATCGTTTCCTAAAGGATAGAATTGATCCTAACACTGAGCCATGGAGGTAAAACCCATGCGCAAGCGGACATTCGAGGATCATCCTCAACTTTCGACCGCTGACAAGAACTGGCTAAAACTGCAAGATCTCGCCCAAGCAGAAGTTTCGTCCGAAGACACTAAGCATCCCATCGAGTCGGCGTTAATCCCAAATACTGGATTGGGTTGGAGGGCGGCTCAACCAGGGAAACAGACAATCCGTCTGGTATTTGCCCAGCCGCAAAAGATCAGAGGCATTCGTTTAGTTTTTCTAGAAGATAATCAGGAGCGTACGCAAGAGTTTGTGCTTCGCTGGTCTCCTGACAGCGGCCAGACCTACCGTGAAATTGTTCGTCAGCAGTACAACTTTAGTCCTCCCAGTACGACGCAAGAACTCGAAGACTACGCCGTCGAGATTCATGGGTTGACAACATTGGAGCTAATTATCGTCCCGGATATAGGCGAGAGATCGGCGCACGCCTCAGTAGCGCAATTACGTCTCGCATAGCGCTCTATCTTTTGGTCCGGTCCTCAATGTTCGAGAGCGTCCAAGGATTTGTGAATGCTTCGATTGTTATCTCACCCGATTTCTTATCGATCTTAAATAGTGCTGCGGGGATCAATGTGCCGGTCCCTTTGCCGGTCTCTTTGTTTAAAGTCATTTCCAGGTAAGATAAGTTATAATTTGCCGAACGGCTGCTGTTCCAAGCCTCACGAGAATCCCAATTCGTTTACCACAGTACAGCGTTCCGCTAGAACTTATTACAGACTAGCGAGGATGGCGTGGATGTTCGCCGAGCGATATCAACACTTTTGACTCAGCGCGACGCTAAAGGCTGAGTTGTGAGTCCGGACGGATCGATATTCAAATCTAAAGAATCGTGATGGGCAATGAAGCGCAGGCAACTTCAATGACTCGCTCGGAGTCATATTGTGAGGTGATAAAACATGGCCAAGAATGGGAATCACACCAAAGCTAGCCTTGCTGATCCGTCTCGGCTCAAGCCCTTCGATGAGGATGACGATAAAATCGTAACGGTTGTCATCGAAACACCCAAAGGAAGCCGAAACAAATATGCATTCGATCCGGATCAAAAAGTCTTCATGCTGAAGAAGGTCCTGCCCGCAGGCATGGCCTTCCCTTATGACTTCGGGTTTGTACCTTCTACCGAAGCAGACGATGGTGATCCTGTCGATGTTCTCGTTCTAATGGATGAACCGGCATTCCCCGGCTGCATTTTACAGTGCCGGTTGATTGGGATTATTCAGGGCGAGCAAAAGGATGGCAAGGAAGTCGAGCGGAACGATCGGGTTATTGCCGTGCAGATTGGAACTCACTCTTGGGACGATATTCGTCACATCGATGATCTTGGGAACAAATTCTGTAAAGAGCTTGAGGAATTCTTCGTTAACTATCACGACCTTACAGGTGAAGAATATAAAATCTTGGGCATCAAAGGGCCTGGTGCGGCCAAGAAAAATATTGATAAAGGGCTAAAACTCGCAAAGAAGGGGTAAAGCATATTGGAGTACCGTGCTCAAGTATAAACCGCTTCTTATGTGGGCCGCGTTGCGAGTGGCGAACGCAAATCAAGCCCAATCGAGATGGCACTTGAAATCGAAATCCAGTGAATACTGACAAGCAAGCGAACCAATCAGCACAGTTCGAACAGCTGAACTCCGGCCGATTTCGCGAAAGTTTGTCTCGGCACTACAGCCATTCGGGTATCGACTTGAGATCGTTTCGGCGTGACTATTTGCAAGCAACAGAGCGGGGGGCGAAGAATGCAGCCTAAAACGGCGCAACAGTTCGATCGGATCATGCGCGTAAAACATGAAATTATAGGCGCGAAGGTCAAGAATTTCGATAGAGAGGACGTTGGTGAAATTCAGGAAATCACAATTGATCTAATCTCGGGCAGGGTGACGTACGCAGTCCTTTCGTTTGGTGGCTTCCTGGGGATGGGCGATAAGCTATTTGCCGTTCCTTGGGTGAGCCTCATATATGACACTGTAAATGCCGTGTTCGTTCTGAACGCCAACAAGGAATTACTGGAAAAGGCTCCGGGCTTTAACAAAGACAATTGGCCTGACATGTCAGATCCAACCGAACTCTCACAAATTTATTCCTATTATGGTGCCAAACTAGTTTGACAGGTCTTCAGCGCAATCTAATCCAACATGCCTCACTTCAGGGAGGCCGCGATTTATAGACCGACATTACCCCTACGAAGCGGATGAAGAAGATTCCACCTGCTTGGCGAGTTCTTTTTTGCCGGTATCCGTCAGCGAATAGAAATCTTGGCCTCGCGATTCAATCAGCCCCATTGCTTTTAATTCTTCGACTGCATCGAGTACCTGTGTTCGACCACTTGGATCGTTGCCGGCAGATTCAAATAAAACATGAAGGTCCAGCTCGTTCCTTCCCATTTCTCCAAACATTTTCAGAACTTGAGATGCTGAAGATGTCATAGGATTTCCTCCGGTGCCGCAAGAACTAATCACGGGTGGCTCGGTAAGGACCTAAGATAGGCAATGATTGCACGCGCGTCAGCATGATTCATCCGATAGATGTGCATTGGTGGTTGTACGGTGCCACCTCCATTGGCTCGTTCACCCTTCTCCAGAACTCGCGTTGCCTGGTCGTCCGTGTAGTTTGAAAGTCCGGCGAGAGCAGGCGCCTGGTCAGCCCAGTTTGGAGTCTTAAACACCGGCTGAATCCAAATCGGCGCCCCTTGGAGCCAGCGGTCACGGTCTAATTGATTATTTTTATCTCTGGGAGTATGGCATTCAGGGCACTTCGCAATTTCTTCGACCAGGTATTTTCCTCGCTTCACTTCCTGTGCCGAGGATTTGATTTGAGACTGGCCATATGCAGTTGGTGCGAGCGAAGCCAAAATGAACAGTAATTTGAACATTGGATAGGATTTCATGAGGAACCTCGTGTTCGCGAGTCTCCGTGTAGTAGAACCTTTTCAGACAAGGTGGATCTCCTTACAGACAATGCAGTGATGCGTCCAGGGGACGGCGTCTAGCCTGGCCTTGGAGATAGTCCGCCCGCAAGTGATGCACTTCCCAAACGCATCGTTCTTCAAACGAACCAGCGCTTCCTCGATCGCGCGTATGAGTTGGCCGTCAGCTTGATGCAACTGGATCTGAAGTTCAGCCTCGGTGTCCGAATTCGCTTGGTCAGCGAGATCACCATGACGTTCGCCCGCTGCTGGGACCAAAGACACACTTCGACCTTCCGAACGGGTTAATTCATCCAGCTTGGTCAGTAGCAGTTCTCTATATCGTTGTCGCTCTCTTGCCCGCATCGTTGGCACACTTAATCTCCGACGAACTCATAATACTGCTAAACGATACGTTAGCGAGCCTAACCGAGAAGTAAAACGCCTCGCCCTACCGTACATCCTGTATCCAATGCCGGATTCTGGCTTGCGTGATATCTATCATCGGACTACAAAGGGGATTGGCTCCGTAATGTGCGTCGGAGCCTACGCACACGCGCACTATTGAAAAGGAGTCAACCATGTTCGGAAAAGTTAAATCATTGCGTGAACTCTTCGAAATTGAACTTGCCTATGCTTACGATTGCGAGCAGAAGCTCGTGGAAAAGGGACTGCCAACGATGATTGAGAACGCCACCTACCCTCAGCTACAGGCGACCCTTAAGCAACATTTGCAAGACACCATGAAACACGTCGTGAGACTGGAGGAGGTGTTCGCGTCTATTGGGTCGGAGCCCAAAACGAAGAGCAACGATATCCTGGATAAAATGATGGGAGCTGCAAAAGATTCGGTTTCCAATATTGATCCGTCCGCACTCCGCGACTCAGCGCTTATCGTTAACGGCAACCTGGTCGAGCATTATGAAATCGCAATTTATGGCTCACTCGTAGCGTTCGCGCGCAATTTAGGTCTTCAAAAAGTGGCCGGTTTATTGGAAGAAACTCTGGGTGAGGAAAAACAGGCAGATGCAAAGCTGACCCAACTCGCCGAAAGTATGAACCCACAGGCCGCGAGACAGCAGACGGCGTGAGGAGACGTGAACGCACCGGAGTCTGTATGGCATCGTCGCTGTCCGTGTCGAATGGGACAGCGCAAGCACGCCGGAACGTGGCGAGCAGAATAGGGTTGGATGGATGGCGCCTGTATGACAACCTGGA
>CAVOIX010000032.1:0-41133 GCA_963695945.1 uncultured Acidobacteriota bacterium
GATTTAGTTGCTCCTGGAAACGGAAATGGTTTGTTTACGATTCCGACGGGAGCTGCAATCTATCAGAACGGAGTTCTGACGACTCCGGCAGGGACAAACGGCACGATCGCAGTCACTGCAGTCAGTGTGCCCGGCGGTGCCGGTTCAGCTCTTGCTTCGAACTGGCAAAACAACGGGCCCAACGCGGCCGCTCTTTCCGACGACCGCGGTAACGTGCGGTGACGGATTGAGCGGAGATCCCGCGCCATGCAACGTAGCTGCGATCGATCGCAATCTGCGCAATCCTTTTGTCACGACCTGGAGCCTGGGGAATTGAACATGCCTTCACAAACAACCTCTCTCTGGAAGTGGCTTACGTTGGCAATCACGGGTTGAAACTCATCGGCATCCAGGATATTAATCAGCCTTCGGCGCGCTCAGGGTTTCCCGGAGCTGGATCGACTGCGGGAACAACTCAAGGCCCAGTCGCCTGGTGCAACGCGAACATTGCAACCGGCGGCAGTCCGTATGCGTGCGATCCTGGCGACGCCGATCCCGGGCTCGAGCAGGCAGGGCGTCCCCAAAACGGAAAGTTCCCGTACCTGGGTTTCATCAATCGCATCTCAAACCTGGACCTATCGAATTATCATGAACTTCAAGTCAGTTTCACGCAGCGGCCCGTGCACGGCTTTGGGTTTGAGGCCGGTTACACTTATTCCCATTCGCTCGACGACGTTTCCAGCACGTATCAGGCTTTGATTCCATCGGACAGCACCAATCCGAATCTGCAGTATGGAAATACAGATTTCGACATTCGGCACCGTTTCACTTTGTCAGCCAGCTACCACATTCCGGGGAAGGACGGATATGCGCAGATGCTCCAGGGTTGGGTCATCAATTCCATCGTGACCATTTCCAGTGGAGCGCCCTGGGGGCCCATGGATATGTCGAACGACTTTAGCGGGACCGGCGATGTAAATAACAATCCTACCTACGGCCAGCGCTGGGATTTCGTTGGAAATCCCAATGATTTTCGGGCCGGTCGAGGTGAGTCCATACCGTGCTGGTCCGGTTCCGGCGCATCCGCGATCTGGGGGGCGCACGATCCTCTCGGAACCCGCGGCTTGCATGACCGCTGCAACCGCGATTGGTACCGGTGCGATCAACACGCTGAATAATGTCGGCTGTTACATCAACGGAAACTCGGTGCTGATTCCTCCCGCTCTCGGAACCTTTGGCGCCGTAGGCCGCAATATTTTTCGTGACCTGGGCTACCGCGGGTGGGACATGTCGCTCAGTAAAAACACAACGTTCAAGGAGAGAGTTACGGCGCAATTTCGTTTGGAAGTGTTCAACATTCTCAACCATCCCACGTTCGGAAATCCATGGGGTCCATATCAATACGGGACCAACGATCCATCGACCGGCGCGTCAGGAAATTTCGGCTGTGGCTGCGTAACCGCTGATACGGCCGCGTCGAACCCTGTTCTTGGCTCGGGAGGCAACCGTTCAATTCAGCTGGGTCTGAAGCTGATTTTCTGATCCACAATTTTAATGCTGCTTGCTGAATCGTGAGAAACGCATCGGCCGAGGGCTGAGCGAAACAACCCATGGACTCGCACGACGGCTACAGAGGAATATTGCCGTGTTTTTTCTTGGGGTTGGTATCGCGCTTGTTTTCGAGCGCGCGCAGCGCGGTGATAAGTTTCGCGCGGGTTTGCGACGGCTCGATCACCGCGTCGATGTAGCCGCGTTCGGCGGCCACGTAAGGATTGGCGAAGCGCTCACGAAACTCGGCGACTTTCTCGCCGCGCAAGCGCTCGCGATCGCTTCGGGGCGCGTTCGATTTCGCGCTTGTAGACGATGTTCACCGCGCCTTCGGGCCCCATCACCGCAATCTCCGCCGTGGGCCAGGCGAAGTTCGCGTCGGTGCGGATATGCTTGCTGGACATCACGCAGTAGGCGCCGCCATAAGCCTTCCGCGTGATCACCGTAATTTGGGGACCGTCGCTTCTGCAAACGCAAAGAGCAGCTTCGCCCCGTGTTGATAATTCCGTTCCATCTCCTGCTGCGTGCCCGGCAGAAATCCGGGCACGTCTTCCAGCGTGATCAGCGGGATATTGAAGGCGTCACAAAAGCGCACGAAGCGCGCGCCCTTGACGGGGCGTTGATGTCCAGCACGCCCGCCAGGAAGGCAGGCTGATTGGCGACGATGCCGACGGGCGTCCGCCCAGCCGCGCGAAACCCACGACAATGTTCTTCGCGTAGTGCTCCTGGACCTCGAAAAATAGTTGTCGTCGGCGACAGCGTGGATCACGTCCTTGATGTCGTACGGCTGCTGCGTCGGCGGGAACCATGGGAATCGAGCGCGGCGTCCGCGCGGTCGACGGGATCGGCAGGCGGGCGGCGCGGAGCATCATCCAGATTGTTGAGGGAAGGAAGCTCAGCAACTCGCGAATCATGGCCAGGCACTCGGCATCGTCGTGGCGATGAAATGGGCCACGCCGCTGTGTCGCATTGTGGGTCATCGCGCCGCCCAGGTCCTGCTTGGAAACGTCCTCGTGCGTCACCGTCTTGATCACGTCCGGCCCGGTGATGAACATGTACGATATCGTCGCGCCATAAAAATGAAATCGGTGATCGCCGGGGAATAAACGGCGCCGCCGGCGCAGGGTCCCATGATCGCGCTGATTTGCGGAACGACGCCGCTAGCCAGCGTGTTGCGCAGAAAAATGTCGGCGTACCGGCAAGCGAGGCACCCCTTCCTGAATCCGCGCGCCGCCCTGAATCGTTCAGGCCGATCACCGGCGCGCCATTGCGCATCGCCAGGTCCATGATTTTGCAGATTTTCAGGGCATTGGTTTCCGAAAGCGACCCGCCGAACACCGTGAAATCCTGCGCGAAAACGAAGACCAGCCGGCCCCAATCCGTCCAAAGCCGGTGATAAATCCGTCGCCGGGCGTCCTCTGCTCGTCCATCCCAAATTCATCCGAGCGGTGGGCGACGAATTTGTCGAGCTCTTCGAACGTCCCTTCGTCCAGAAGAGACTCAATGCGCTCGCGCGCCGTAAGTTTTCCGGCCT
This sequence comes from uncultured Acidobacteriota bacterium, assembly GCA_963695945.1. Classification (GTDB taxonomy): domain Bacteria; phylum Acidobacteriota; class Terriglobia; order Acidiferrales; family UBA7541; genus Palsa-360. Next base: position 3,062 of record CAVOIX010000032.1, read on the forward strand.
TGTGTTCGCGCTCACGCCGTTCTGCGCCGCCCCCGCTTCGGCTTCGACACTACGGCGGCGCAGTTCGGCTAAAAAATCCCGGTTCTTGGCGTCAGTGGTCATCGATTGAGGTTCCGCGGTTACTTTCGAGACTTTCGCATATGCGCGAAGGGATGCGCCAGCAATTTTTAGGGCAGGCGATTCCGGCAGGTTTTGGTGGCACAGGCTTCAGCCTGCGGGGTTTCAGCCCTTGCCAGTACCAAATTCCGCAGGCGGAAGCGTGCGCCACTGTCCCTACACATTAGTTTTCGGCGCATTCGAAGGCAATTCCTGATTTGGCGGGCGAAAATTCAGAGAGCGGCCCACGCCCACGATGCGCACGGCGAGATGCGTGGCCAGGTATATGCAGCCAAGAAGGAGGAATGTCCCGAGTACGATATCGGCGCTGATGGCAAACACGCGGAAGGAAGTTTGCTCGATCGAGACCGCCTGGATGGTGCTAAACACCAGGGCAATCACGCAAGCGAGAGTCAATGCGGCGGCGCCCAGAACCGCCATTGTGGAGGCAAGGATTTTTACAAACATTTTCGAGTCATGACCGAAATCTCATCAAATTTGCGGCTGTGCTCGAGGGCAACTTCGCACCGGCGCCTAATGTAGGCCGGACCAGTCGTCCGCTACAAGTATCGAATTGCTGGGATTTGAAGGATCGTACTTCACGCCGGCCGGCTGGCCGGAAGCGATGCGCTCGAGGCACAGGCGCTCTTCAAGGCCAGTAACGTCCTGCGCGGTTTCGTAGGTGACGCCCGCGATGGAGTAGCTGTATCGAACCAGCCGGCGCAAACCACCTTTACCGAGCTCGGATGTCGTTGTTTTGCCGCGCTGCGAGTTTCCCTCGCCGGTTGCCGGCAGAAATGTTCCCTGTGATTCAACCAGCTCGACAACAAGGCCTTCGACGATGCGCCCAACCTGATTCAGTTGAGAACGGCGGCGGCGCTCTTCGTCCTCAGGGTCTTCGGGCTTCTGAAAATATTGGCGCACAGCCACTCCGGCAACGGCCAACGCCAGCACCGCGCCCCCCACCACGAGTCGCCAATCGATTGCCAAATGTTTCAACGCTTCGAGTTGCGCGCGATCGCCGATCCAAACCCCGGTTCAAAGCATTGCCTGGCGTCTCGCGCGCATTCTCCGAGTCTTATGCCAGGTCACACTGCCAGATTCACAGTGGGATTCCGCAGCGTTCCGATTCCGGGAACCACCACTTCCACGACGTCGCCGGCCTTCATCGGCCCGACGCCCGCTGGTGTGCCCGTGGCGATTACATCGCCCGGCAGCAGCGTCATCACGCGTGAAACCCACGGAATTATAACATCGATGGGGAAGAGCATCAGTGTGAAGGGAGCGTACTGTTTCCGTACGCCATTGAGTAAAGTTTCAATACTCCCCTTAGTAACGTCGAACTCCGTTTCCATTACCGGGCCCAGCGGGCAAAAGGTGTCAAAACTTTTTGCGCGCGTCCATTGCTTGTCCAGGGCCTGGTAATCGCGCGCGCTGACATCGTTCAGCAGCGTGTACCCGGCGATATACGGACGCAGGTCGGAACCTTCAGGCACGCGGTGGCAGGGGCGCGAAATGATCACCGCCAACTCGCCTTCGAAATCGATGCGCTGTACTTCCGGCAGAAGCTCGATGGGATCGTCCGGAGCAAGGAGGGACGACGGCGGCTTCAGGAAGATCAACGGCTCCTTTGGCGGAGCGTTGTTGAATTCGGCGGCGTGGTCGGCGTAGTTGCGGCCCAGGCAGACGATCTTGCTGGGCGCGACCGGCGGCAAAAGCTTCACGTCCCCGAGCGGCCAGGACTTGTTGGTCTCTTCCCACTTAGCGAGCATATCGCCGGAAATCTGGCGAACCGCCTCGCCGGAAACCACACCCTGCAAAACTTCCGGCTGCGTGCCGGCGCCGGTCTTTCCCTTGACTTGAAAACGGCAGAGTTTCATCGAGTCTCTTTTTCCTTTTTGATGGATTTACAAAAATAGTTAGTGATTATGCCTGATTGCGGAGGCTGATGCGTCCCTGGAATGGGCAAAATGTTCATGGCGCACCACGGAGCACATTCGCAAGACCCAGTCCAGCACGGCAACGAACCCGTAGGACACCGCGCCCAGCATGAAAACGTGAAATGCCCCCATTCGGCTTCCCAGCAAACTGAAATGCAGCTCCGCTGCCAGATAAGTGATGGTCAGGAACGTCCAGGCCGTCAACCCCGAAACGAACAGTTTTCCCGGCTGATGCCGGAAGCGTAGCGCGGGAATCGCCAGCACCATGATCAGTACCGCGCCAGCCACCAGGTTGCGCAGTTCGGCGTAAGGTTCAAGCTCAGACACGCGATTGGCGACATCCACCCAGGTGACGAAGACGCACGATAAATAAATCCCCGTGAGAATTCCGACGCGCAATGAAGGAATGCGCAGCCACTGAAGCCAATGCATGCCCGTGAATTGTGATCGGGCCTCCATGCTTTTTCCCTCAAAACTTCATCGAGATCTACGGAACGTCGGCCTGCACCGCGGAGCTTTTCGGACTTTCGTTTCCTGCGCGATCCACTGCGGATACGCGATAGTAATACCGCTTGCCGGACTGTACGGACATATCACGAAATGTCGGGCTCGGCAATATTTCCGTGTTCACGCGCTCGCCTGGGTTCTCTTCCGCATCGCCGCGGTAAACGTTGTATCCCGCCAGATCTGCTTCCGGGCTGATGGCCCATGATAGTTCGATGTACGCAGGGGTCAGGTCGGTTGCGGGAATAATCGTGCTTTCGAGATTTGTGGGCGCGGCGGGAGGAAAGACATCGCGCGGCATGGCGATGGCTGGGGCAGAATCGGCGGATTCCACAAAATCGTTGCCGAATTGCGCCACGCTGCGCACGGTGTAGAGATAGGGCATTCCAAATTCGAATTGCATGTCGCCATATTCCGTCGATGTTGACGATCCCGCAAGTTCGAGCGGAGTTTTCAGTTTGGCTTGCGAAACGTCCTGGGGAGGGTTGGCCTGCCCCGATTCGAGCGTGCCGCGGTAAGCGCGGTAGCTGAGCGAGGCCGCTCCACGCGGCGCGGCAACTGCCTCCCACTGAACAACCAGCGCGGACTCTTTGACGTCCACACGAATATTTCGCGGGGCATCCGGCGGCGGATAAATCCGCACGCTGGCAATGTTCGAATCGGCCGATGCCCGCGCTTTCGCGGCTCTCGTTCGAACTTTGTAAGCGTTCGATGAGCCGGTGGTTTGAGCAAAAGTTTCCGGCGGAACCGTATCGTGGAACTCGATTTGTTCTCCGCTCAGATAATGGTCCACTTGCTCGGAGGGTATGGTGTACGCCAACTGCCAGACGGTCTTCCTGTCCGTCGCGCTGCCGGGAGGAAGCGTGGCGCGGTAAATTTCAATAATGGGATGTTCCGGGAGCGCTTCGCGATCGATAGATCGCGCGGGCAGAGTGAACTTGAGAATGAAACCGTTGCCGTATTGCTGGGCCGACAGGTCGGCGACGGCGGCGGGAACGATCGGATGCCGGGCGACCGGATCGCCGGGTGCCGCGCATCCGGCCAGCAGCAGGCACCCGAGAAGACAAAACGCCAACGCCCATGGCGCGGCGGCGCGATTCATCGCTTCACCAACGAGGCTTTCACCATCGCGTCAGAGTATGTAGCGGCTGAGGTCCTGATTCTTTACGATATCGGCAAGCTGCTTGGTAACGTACGGGCCGTCCACCTTCACATTTTTTTTCTTCATATCCGGCGCCTCGAACGAAATTTCATCCAATACTTTTTCGAGAATGGTGTGGAGGCGGCGCGCGCCGATGTTTTCCGTTTGTTCGTTAACCATCACGGCGTAACGTGCCAGCGTGGCGATCGCATCTTCGGTGAAATTTAACTTCAGCCCTTCCGTGTCCAGCAAAGCGACGTATTGCTTGATGAGCGCGTTCTTCGGCTCCGTAAGAATACGCACGAAATCCGCTTCCGTCAGAGCGGTGAGCTCGACGCGGATCGGCAGCCTTCCCTGCAGTTCGGGAATCAAGTCGGAGGGCTTGCTGATGTGGAAGGCTCCCGCGGCGATGAATAGAATGTGGTCGGTGCGAATCATGCCGTAGCGGGTGTTCACCGTGGTGCCTTCAACGATCGGCAGAATGTCGCGCTGCACGCCTTCCCGCGAGACGTCCGGGCCGTGGCCGGATTCGCGCCCCGCAATTTTGTCGATCTCGTCGATGAAGATGATGCCCATCTGCTCGGCGCGTTCGACGGCCAGGCGCGTTACCTGGTCCATGTCGATTAATTTATTTTCTTCTTCCTGGATCAGGTAATCGAAGGCTTCGGCGACGGTCATCCTGCGGCGCTTCTTCTGCTGTCCAAATATTCCGGAAAGCATGTCCTTGACGTTGATGTCCATTTCCTCAACGCCCTGGCTGGAGACAATTTCAAACGCCGGCGTGGAGCGCTCGCGCACTTCGACATCCACCAGGCGTTGGTCGAGTTTTCCATCGCGCAGCTGGGCGCGAAGTTTTTCGCGGGTGCGATCCATCTGGTCGCGCTTCGGCGCTTCGATCTGCGGAGTAGAAATGAATTCGAGTTTGTCGGGTCGGGGGATTCGGTGGACGGAGGAGGAGATGCAGGTAGCAGCAAGTCGAGCACGCGCTCTTCGGCCGCGTGTTCGGCGCGCTCGGCTACTTCGTCCAGCTTTTCCTCGCGCACCATGTCGATGGAGGTCTCGACCAGATCGCGCACCATGGATTCCACGTCCCGGCCCACATAGCCCACTTCGGTGTATTTGGAGGCCTCAACTTTGACGAACGGGCAGCCAGCCAGCCGCGCGAGGCGCCGGGCGATTTCGGTCTTGCCGACTCCGGTCGGGCCAATCATCAGAATATTCTTAGGCAGGACGTCTTCCGCCATTTCGGGTGTCAGTTTCTGGCGGCGCACGCGATTGCGCAGCGCGACGGCGACCGCGCGCTTAGCCGCGGCCTGGCCGACGATGTACTTGTCCAGCTCGATGACAATTTCGCGCGGAGTAAGCTCGTCAAACGACGGCTCAATCGCGACTTCAGGTTCGTGATGATCCCCGGGAAGATAGATCACCATAATTTACGTACCGCCTTCCAATCCTTTGTGGCGCCGGCGTCCCGCCAGCGGCTTTCTAAACCAACATAGTTGACCAATAATTCCGGTCGTGTACTGCCCGCCTGAAGGCCGGAGCTACAACTCCTCGATCGTGAAATTCGCATTCGTGTAAATACAGATCTCGCTGGCTACCTTCATGGCTTCCTGCGCGATTTCCTTCGCGGACAACTTCGTGTGCTTGGAAAGCGCGCGGGCCGCGGCCAGCGCGTACGGGCCGCCCGAACCGATGGCGCATATACCGTCGTCGGGCTCGATCACGTCGCCGTTGCCGGAGACGAGGAACGTGGACTTGGGATCAGCCACGATCAGGAGCGCTTCCAGGTGTCGCAATGCGCGGTCCTTGCGCCACTCCTTCGCCAGTTCGACCGCGGACTTCGCCAGATTTCCTTGATGCTCCTGCAGTTTGCCTTCAAAGCGTTCAAACAGCGAAAGCGCATCGGCCGTCGATCCTGCAAAACCCGCCAGGACTTTTTCGTTGAAAAGGCGCCGCGTTTTTCTGGCCGTATGTTTCATCACGTGGTCGCCCATGGTGACCTGGCCGTCCGCGGCGATTACCACCTTGTTGTCGCGGCGCACGCACAAGACCGTCGTGCCGTGCATCCGCGGGGAATCCTCTCTCATTGGCATCAGAAGAGTATACCGCGAAGTGGGATTGGCTTCAGCTTGTCCGGTCTAAGTGCGGTCGGGCAAGTGGCCCGACCTTAAATCGGTTTTGAATTTCGGGTGCCGCACACTTGTGCTTTTCAAGAGTGCGGGTTTAGAGTTCACTTCTTCCAGAAACGCGCCAAAAAAGAGAACTGATTCTAAGTGTGAGCTGTGCGGCGACCCCAAAGGAAGGAAGCCTATCCTGTTTAGAGGAAAAGCGTTGGGCGCGCCGTGCTGGCCACATCCCCCACCGGAGGCGCGGCAACTTCCGGCTCGACGCCGCGCCAGCCTACCGACCGGCCCTGCACAGCGCCCATCACCGAGCGGAACAAAACGTACGTACATCATCTGCCGGTAGTAGAAACGCTGCAGCAGGAGCGGCCACAAGAGCGACCAGTCTTCATGCCTTTCCAGCGTGAACGCGACGATGCACGTCAGAAAATCGATGAGCATGAATCCGATGAAGAAGACCAGCGAGCGCTGTACATCCGCTGAAGTATAAAACTGCGGCAGGTGCGAGAAATGAAATTGCGACGCGCCGTACAACGCCAGCGAGCCGAGGAAAAGCAAATCGATCACCGGAGAGAAGAGCGGCAGCAGCAGCTGAAACAAAAACATGTTGGGCAGCGCAATCCAGCCGAGCGTGCCGTATTTCGTGCGCCCCAGGGTGTCGCGATGTTTCCAGAAGGCCTGCAGCGTGCCGAAGGTCCAGCGGAAGCGCTGGCGGATCAGTGTGGACGCCGTTTCGGGAGCGTTGGTCCAGCCTATCGCTTCTTCCTCGTAGTCGATCTTCCAGCCCGAGCGGCGAATGGTGATCGTCAGATCGGTGTCTTCCGCTACGGTATCCGCGCTGAAGCCGCCGGAATCGTTGATGGCTTCCGCACGCCAGCCGCTGAGCGCTCCCGGAACGACCGGAATGCAATTCAGCAAATCAAAGGCGCGCTTTTCCAGATTCTGACTGGTGACGTATTCCAGAGCCTGCCAGCGCGTGAGCCAGCTGATGCGATTGCCGACTTTGACGTTTCCGGCGACCGCGCCGACTCGCGGATTCACGAAGTGGCGAACGAGTTTGCTGATGGCGTCGGGTTCGATTGCCGTGTCCGCGTCAATCGTGACGATGATTCCGCTGGAGGCTTCCGCAAGGGCATGGGAAAGCGCCGCCGGCTTTCCACTATTTGGCTGGTGCATGATGCGCACGGCAGGATTGCGCCCGAATTGCGCGTCCAGCAATTCGCCGGTGCCATCGCTCGATCCGTCATCCACCACAATCACTTCCAGTTTGGGATAGTCGGACTCCAAAACCGAATTGACCGTGTAGACGATAACGTCTTCCTCGTTGTAGGCGGGAATGAGCACGCTCACGACGGGTTGGAAATCCGGCTGGTCCGGCGGCGAGGGCCGGAATTTCTCGATAACGGCGAGAAGTCCCACGATGATTGCGCGGCAGCTCACCAGGCCGATGCCCAGAACAAAAATAAACGCCACGCTCAAGCGCGACCATTCATAGAGAGTAAAAATCAATCCGTCAACATGAGCCACCAGGCGTTCTCGGAAAGTAGCGGCGGCATCAACTGCGCGCGGGTCTGCCCCACAAGCTCCGAAACCGGAACGAGTCTGGAAGCCCGCCGCCCGTAAGCCGTCAATAATTTCCGGCAATGCCTGCACAGTGTGCGTACGATTGCCGCCGCCGTCATGCAACAGCACGATATTGCCGCCATTGGTGCTGCGTCTGCTCCAGCACGCGCTGCACGATCATCGAAGCCGGCGCCGGCGGAATCCGTCGGGTTCTCCCCAATCATGCGGATCGATGCGGGCGCCGACAATCAAATAGCCCATGGATTGCGCGATCGGCAATTCCGCAACTTCATCGGCCGTTTCCGGCTGGTGGTCGATGCCGTACGGCGGGCGGAACAGCAGGGTCTTCACGCCCAGCGTGCTGTTCAGATAGGCGCTCGGTAACGTTCAGTTCCACGTCAATCTGGGTGCGGGAAATTTCGTTCCAGCGCGGGTGCGTATACGTGTGGTTGCCGATTTCGTGTCCTTCGTCATATTCGCGTTGATCAGTCCCAGCGCGTCATTGGCCTGCTGCCAATCACAAAAAAAGTCGCCGGCGCTTTTTTTTCTTTCAAAACATCCAGAATTTTCGGCGTGAACGTTGCCGTCCGGCCCATCGTCGAAACTCAGCGCCATTTTGTACGGCGCGGCGCCCATCTGAAAGATGCGATACGAGGACGGAACTTTTTCATAGTTGTCTTCGACAATGTTGCTGCTCGCGGGATCAAATCGAATGAGCGCTGTCCCTTTTGCGGCGTATCGGCGAAGCGCCAGATGTCTCCGTCGCCCTCGAGAATCAGGTCGTAGCCCGGAGGCATATCTTCGAGCTTGGCGCGATCCGCATCGGTCGGCCGCGCGGTGTCCCAGACCGACCAAACCGAGGGGTCTTCGGAGCCCAGCCGCCAGATTGCCGTGCCCTGCACGCCCACGCGTTCGGCGGCTCGCAGTTCGTTGTAGGCGGTCACGCCGTCCAGCATCCAACGCGGTGAACGAAATTGTGCTCGTCCGAATACGAATAATAGGGATTGAGCGAATCGGAATCAAACTGCACCTGCGCTTCCGATTCCACCGAGGTAACGATGGACTCCTGGAAGCTTTCGACCTTGGCCTGTTCGTGGGCCTTCATCCCGCTTTGCTCGGCCAGTCATACGCGTAATTGGCGATGCCCATCACCAGCTTTCCGGGCGGCACGAGCTTGGTGATGGCGTCGATGTTTTTCACAAACCAATCCTGCGCCGCGATCGGGCCCGGACCGGAAGTGCGCCAGTGCTGGTCGTAATTCATCAGGATCACGGCGTCGGCGGATTTTCCAATTCCTGCATAGTCATAGATCCAGTCCGCCGCGGGCAGGCAAACCATGAGTTTCAGATTTGAGGCGTGCAGATCCCCGGCGAGCTCCGAGATGAACTGGCTGAAATCCTTTTGGCTCTTGTCGGGAATTTCCTCAAAATCGACAACCAGTCCGGCGAAATGATTTTGTGTGAGATATTGAACGGATTGCTGCGCCAGATTTCCACGCGCGCTGGGACTCTTGAGCATCGTGGACATTTCGTCAGTCAGCCAGTTGGTGCCGTCGGAGTTATTCAGCAACGGCATGGTGGGGATTTTGATCGGCGGATTCTGCTGCTGCAATGTTTGTTCCCAGGCCGCGAGTTTCGGATCAGGCTCGATATCCAGGCGGCCGGTCGCCGTGATCGAATGCAGGCGCTCGGGAATCAGCAAGTCAATATCGCGAAAATGCTGCTGCAACGCGGCGAGAGAAGTCGGATCCCAGCTGACGTAAAATGCGGCGCGCACGGGATCGTACGCCGCCGGCATCTGGCCCAGGGATTCCACGCGGCGTTGCCGCCCGGTTCGCTTCAGGGTGATTCGCGCGCGGGTTTTTTCCAGGAACGGATGCAGCGCGGTTCGGTTAGTCGGCAGCAAGGGAACGGGCAGACGGGGACTTACAAGAATGTTGATTAAAAACGTGATGGCCAGCAGCGTAAAAAGTGCGCCGCTGATTTCCAGAATTCGACTGGTGCGCCGCCACCGGCGGCGTTGCGCGTCGTAGAATATGGGCTTGCGCGGCTTCATACTTTCATCTCAAGCGAACCGCCTGTCAAAACGGTGATGATGACCAATCAACCTGCCGCTCAACCGCTCGGCCGGGAAGCCACGATCATACCCGCACGGCCGAACGGCGTCACGGCTCTTCGCGTCCAGGTGTTCCTGGCACTCATCGTAGCACTGGGCCTGCGGCTGCTATTCGTATTGCGATTTCCAGGTTCGGCCGGCGACAGCGATTTATACATTCAACTCGCCCGCGCCTGGGCCGAACATCACGTTTATGGATTTTGGAACAACGGCTATTCCGTTCCGACGGACCTCCGAACGCCGGGATACCCGGCCTTTCTGGCCGGCGTGGGACTGTTAGTTGGACGCTCGATACGGGCCGTACTGTTGTCTCAGGCCGTTCTCGACGTAATTACCTGCTTTTTGACGGCTACCCTCGCGGCGGCGTTAGCACCGGCGTCCATGCGCCGGCGAGTATGGATCGTAGCTCTTTGGCTGGCCGCAACCTGCCCATTTGTAGCCAATTACACAGGCGTGGTGCTGACCGAGACTCTGGTGACCTTCCTGTCGACACTGGCACTGTGTTGTTTCGCGCTAGGACTCCGGCAGGAATCCACCGCGCTGGATCTGCGCGACAACCACGGTCATCTGACCCCCTTCGCATTTGCGTTGCTGGGAGCTTTTTTCACCGGTGCGGCAACCCTGGTGCGGCCTGAAATGCCGTTGCTGGTGGCGGTAGCCGTCCTGACGTATGCGGTTCGCGGGTTGAGAGCCTGTGGCGCGCGAAAGACGCTACTTCTAACGGCAGCGATGGCCGGAGCGTTTTTGGTACCACTGTTGCCCTGGGCGGTCCGAAATCTCGTTACGCTGCAGAAGGTACAGTTTGTTGCACCTCGTTACGCCGTCCTTCCCGGCGAGTACGCACCGGTTGGGTATTATGCCTGGACAGCAACGTGGCTTGAGCGATATCGCGATCTTTATTTTTCGGTCTGGAAAATCGGTGAGGAGCCGATGGACGTCAACGACCTTCCCGCCACCGCTTTTGATTCGCCCCGCGAAAAAGCCCGGATCGCGCAGCTGTTTTCCGAATATGACGAGAGTCCCGAGCTTGATATTTCTCCGGAAATGGACCGCGGGTTCGCCGAGATCGCGCGGGAGAGGACGCGGCGGCATCCTCTGCGCACTTACGTCCGCGTGCCGCTCGAACGCGCTCTGACCATCTGGTTTACTCCGCGGACGGAACTGATGGACATTGACGGAAAATTCTGGCCCGTTCGCGAGCAATGGGCGGAGTCTCGCGTGAATGTCCTGGTTACCGGTTCGTTCGCCGTGCTGGGGTACATCTACATCGCTTTGGCCATTGTCGGAGTGTGGTTTGCGTGGCGCTCCGCGAAGGCAAACGGGGCAATTGGTCCGCCGACCGGACCAAATCTGTGGGGAATTGGCTTGCTGCTGGCCTACATGATCATCCGAACGGCGTTTTTGACCACGGTCGAAGCGCCCGAACCTCGCTATGTCATCTCCTGCTATCCGGCGGTACTGGCACTGATTACGTTGCTTGGGATTGGACGTCCAAGACACGGAGAAAGCGGCGGTTCGGGAACGGCGTAAATGCCGTTACGGTTCTGAAAGGCGGCGTTCGCTACACCGAAAACCGGGCCTGTTGGCATCGACCTCAGGATGAAATGTTGTGCCAAGACAACGGGGAAACTCGCCGAACTGATCGTCATGATATGTTTTTGAAGGAGTCCTGGCGCGAGGTGGCCCAATGAATACGCGTAAATCGTTGCTCTGCGGTGTGATTGCTGTTGTGCTCGTGGCGTGCGTCGCGCCCATGCTTCAGGCCTGGGAGCGCGAGCCGCTGAGCGTGTTCGCCGAGCGGCGCGCGAAGCTGATTGCCGCGATCAACGCTCCTGTGGTGCTCTTCGGCTACACCGGCCACGAAGAAGCGAATCCATCCTACGTCTTCCTGCAGGAAGAAAATTTCTATTACCTGACCGGGCATGACGAGGAGGGCGCCGCGCTGTTGCTGGTGCCCGAATCCGCCGCGCAAAAAAACTGGAGCGGCCCCCGCGAGATTCTGTATCTCCCGCCGCGCGATCTGGCCGAAGAGCGCTGGAACGGTCCGCGCATGGGGCCGGAAGATCCGGGCATTCTGGACAAGACGGGGTTCGCTCGCGTCGAAACATTTGCGAAGCTGCATGACACGCTGACCGCTCTGGCCAAGGACTATCCGGAAATCTACACCGAATTGCCCGGGCCGCATGATGAAGGCTACCCGCATGCGGCCAACTGGTCGAAATGGGTGAAGGACGCGGCGCCGCAGGCCTCGGTTAAGGACGTTTCATCCGCCGTGGGCACCCTGCGGGCGATCAAATCACCGGGCGAATTGGCGCTGATGCAGAAGGCCATCGATCCTTCCGTGGACGCGCATCTCGAGGCCATGAAAATGATCCGGCCGGGCCTGTATGAATATCAGGTGGCCGCAAAGATGGTCGAGATCCACGCCTACGCCGGATGCGAGACCGAAGCCTACTCGCCGATCGTCGGGACGGGCATCGACTCGACGGTGCTGCACTTCAACAAGCTCGACCGCAAAATCGAAGACGGCGACATCGTGCTGATGGACGTTGGCGGACAATATTCGGGTTACGCTTCCGACATCACGCGCACGGTCCCGGCGAATGGAAAATTCACTCCGCGCCAGCGCGAAATTTATGAAATTGTTCTGGGCGCGCAGAACGCCGCGCTGGCCGCGCTGAAACCGGGGATGACCCTGGGAGGCAAGGATTCGACCAGCCTTCAGAAAATCGCCATGGACTATATCGACTCCCACGGCAAGGATCTGGACGGACACTCCCTGGGCCGCTACTACATTCACGGGCTCAGCCATCACGTCGGGTTGGATGTGCACGATCCCAGCGGGCCGTCGCGGCCGCTTGAGCCCGGCATGGTCATCACCATCGAGCCGGGAATTTACATTCCCGACGAAAAGCTCGGCGTGCGCATTGAGGACGATGTGTTGATCACTCCCACCGGTTACAAGCAGCTGACCGCTCGGCTGCCGCGCTCGCCCGATGAGATTGAAAAGATCATGGCGGAAGGAAAAGCGGAGCGCGAGAAGAAGCGGCCGTAGCTGAAATCGCTCCGCGATTATTTTTTACGCTTGTTCTTCTGCGCAAACGAAACCGCGTCTTCCATTGCCTTGGCGATGCGCCGCGCGCGCGCCTCGGGACTCTGAACATAGAATATTCCGAACAAATGGCCGCGCCGCCGCGCCGCTGACATGCAGCGCCACCCTTCATGCGCCAGGGAATTTTCCGCCAGGGCCATTTGAACCGCGGGAGGAATTTCGCGCTCCGCTTCCATGGTGGCCAGCAGGCGTTCCGCGGTGTTCTCCGCGCGGCGCAGGCGAACCGCAGGATTTTTCGCTTCGGCAATCGGTTTGCAAATCTCATTGCGCGCGGAATAGCTGAGGCCGTCGAACCACCGGCGCACGGATTTTTCCCCGGACAGCGCGCGATGAAGTTCCGCTGGGATCCTGACAACACGTTCATCCGTATCGGGCTGAAGCCGGAATCGCGCGGCCATTCCCGGAGCGGCTTTTGCGCCGCGTTGCATCCGCTTATTCACCAGCAACCGGTGGCCGCCCTTGCCATCCGGAAAAAGTGAAGTGCGAAACGCGAAGTCGTTGATTTCGCCCTTTACTTTCACTTGCCCGCGTCGTCCCCACGCTTTTCTTGCATCGAACGGCACCCGGACCATGACCCATTTCAGAGGCGAGTCAACGCGTTCCAATGTGGCCTGGAAAACTTTCGCGGCGGTCTTTTTCATGAGTTTCTGCGAAGGGCTTGGTGGCCTGGGTTTCAGCCTGTGGACTTTGGCCGCAACTCCGGTAAGCATGCATCGAATCACTTTCACAGGCTGAGGCCTGCGCCACCGATTGCGGATGCTACTTTTCTTTCAGCTTTAGCCTGCTTTTGTTTTCTTCCAGGAATTCGCGCAATTTCGGAGCGGCTTCCAGTAGTCTGTTCCATTGCTCGTAATAAAGTGTGACCGGAAATCGCCCCAGGCCGTACACACTTACGCCGCCCTTTTCTCCGACTTTGAAGTCCAGTTCACCGCCCCGCCGCACACCCTTCTTCTCCAGTTCTTCCAGGCGCGCCTTGAGTTCATCGTATGTCGGTTCCGCCATTTATTTCCTCCTCTCGATGCTCCTCAGATGGCACAGATTGTACTCCACCGCGAGCGCCCTCCGCACCGGGCGCGTAATCCAGAACCAAATTCGAGGCAGTACCCGAATCGTGTGTACGTTGACCACCCCTCCGCCCGGCGTCTATAATCTTGTTTCGGTGGGCGGCGCACTTTTGGTCCGGCAATCCCTTACACCGCCCAAACTGCGCGCATCAATTTTGCAGCCGAATGGGACCGCCTGCCGCAAGACCCCGTAGGCATTAGGAGCGAATCGAATGCGAGCAACACAACTGCGCCCGGGAATGACTATTCGCCACGAGGGCGAACTATTTACGGTGCACAGCGTCGAACACCGTACGCCCGGAAACAAACGTGCCGCCATGGCCACGAAGATGCGCAATCTGCGTACGGGCTCGATCATCGACTACAGGTTTCGTGCTGAAGTAGACATCGAGCGCGCCATTTTCGACGAGATTGAACATGAATATTTGTACGCGGACAACGAAGGCTTCCACTTCATGAATTCGGAGACTTACGAGCAGTTTCAGTTGGATGCCGAGATCCTGGGCGAAGCCGTCTACTACCTGATTCCCAACACCACTGTGAAATTGGAGTTCTACGAAGGCAAAGCCATCGGCGTCGTGCTGCCGGATACGATGGATCTGAAAGTGGTCGACACCGAGCCGACCGTGCAGAAAGCCACCGCCAGCGCCGTGATGAAAGCGGCTAAACTCGAGACCGGCCTGACAATCCAGGTTCCCCGTTTGTTAACACCGGCGACACCGTAAAAGTGGATACCTCGGAAGCGCGTTACATTCAGCGCGTCTGACGCAACGCATCAACTGATTAGGAAGCCCGTCGCAATTGTAGCGCCGCGTCCGGCTCGCGGTTTTCGGAGCCGCAGCGCGGCTCAACCTCGGCCGGCGCCGAGACGCCGGCGCCGAGAAAAATCTCGATCGAAATCGTAGACCTGAGATTCCCCTCGGTTCAGGCGTTCACTGCGCATAGTGCCAGCGGAGATTCTGAAAGTAATCCCTGCAGTGCCGACACCAGTTCCGCATCCCACCAGCCGCGGCGAGTTTCTTCCCACATTATTTCGAGGGCCTTTTCCTGCGCAAGCGCGCCGCGATAGGGGCGATCAGTGGTGAGCGAGTCGTAAATGTCCACCGTTTGCAGAATGCGCGCGGTGAGCGGTATGTCTGCGCCCTTCAAATGATCCGGGTAGCCTGTGCCATCCTGCTTTTCGTGGTGCCAACGGATGATGGGCAGGACGTTGCGAAACGACCTCAGCGGCGCGCAAATGCGTTCGCCAACAATCGTATGTTCCTCCATGATCTTGCGCTCGGCGGCATCCAGTGGCCCGGGCTTCAGCAGGATGGACTCGGGGACAGCCACCTTGCCAATGTCATGGACGATTCCGCTGCGTCGCAGGTCGTTGCGATCCTCAACCGACGCGCCGATCTTTTTTGCCAGCGCAACGGTGTAGCGGGAAAGGCGGTCGCAGTGCCCCTCCGTGTAGGGGTCTTTTGCTTCGATGCTGCGGGCCAGCGAGCACAATACGGTTTCCGCATTTTCCAGTTCATCCGTATACCGCTTCAGCCGCACCAGCGAACGCACCCGCGCCAGCAATTCTTCTTTTTTCACCGGTTTGTGCAAAAAATCATCGGCGCCCGATTCAATGCCCCGAATCCGGTCTTCGGCGCAGGCCAGTCCGGTGATCAGGACCACCGGAAGAAAACGCGTCTCCGGCCGGGCCTTGATTGCGCGACACACGGAGAATCCACTGGGTCCGGGCATCATGACGTCCAGGAGGACTAGATCCACGGTCTGCGAACAAACCTTTTTGAACGCTTGATCGCCGTCTTCGGCCGCAATCACGTGGTAGCAGTTTAATCGCAGCAATTCAATCAGCGGTTCGCGAACGTCCTCATCATCATCCGCGACCAGAATGGTTCCCTTGAGCGAGCTAATCGATGGCACGGTTTTCCCCCGCCGATTGCGGGGCGGACAAGAGGAAACAGCGTTGCATTCCGCCCACAATCGATTATTTGTCGATAAAGAGGAAAGGGAATTTCAGTTTCGGCGGCTGTCAGAGGCGTGTCAAGGCGAGATGAAGTTCGCGTCGCGGGCTTGGTTCAAGAAGAAACAGTTTTCTGCGCCGCATTGAAACATTCGGACCGAACTGCGATCCGGCCTTCGTGCACATGGCGATTTATTTAAAAACCCGGTCGAAAATTGCGTCCACGAAGCGCAAGTGCCGGTTCAGATCGAACGTATTTTCCAGCGCGTTTCGATCCAGAAAAATTTTGATGCGCGGATCGCTGACCACGCGCTGGCGAAAATTTGTTTCCGTTTCCCACGCCCCCATGGCGTGCTCTTGCACCCATTTGTAGGCGTCTTCGCGGGGCGCGCCGGCTTCAATCAGATCGAGCATCAGCTGGCCGGAGAAGACCAGGCCCCCGGTGGCGTCCAGATTGCGGCGCATGCGCTCCGGAAAAACGCGCATTCCGGAAACAATGTCGGTCATCCGGTAGAGCAGATAATCCGCCAGGATAGTTGAATCCGGCAGGATGATGCGTTCCACCGAACTGTGCGAGATGTCGCGCTCATGCCAGAGCGCGATATTCTCATAGGCCGCGGTGGCATTGGCGCGCACGATCCGCGCCAGGCCGCACACCTGCTCGCTGGAAACCGGATTGCGTTTGTGGGGCATGGCGGAACTGCCGCGCTGCTCGCCGCTAAAGGGCTCCTCAGCCTCGCGCACTTCGGTGCGCTGCAGGTGCCGGATTTCCAGAGCAATTTTCTCCAGCGTCGCGGTGAGAATTGCCAGCGTGGAAACATAGTGTGCGTGGCGGTCGCGCTGTATGACCTGCGATGCCACGGGAGCCACATCGAGCCCCAGGCGTTTGCAGATGGCCGTTTCCACATCCGGCCCCAAATGCGAGGCGTTGCCCACGGCGCCGGAAATTTTTCCCACCGCCATTTGCCGCGCGGCCTGCCCGAACCGCTCGAGGTTGCGGCGATTTTCGGCAAACCAGTTGGCCACTTTCAGTCCGAAGGTGATCGGCTCAGCGTGGATGCCGTGGGTGCGTCCAATCTGCGGGGTGTGCTTGAATTCGTGGGCGCGGCGCTCCAGAACTTCACCGAAACGGATGAGCCCATGCTCGATCAGCCGCGAAGCTTCGCGAATCTGCAGCGCCTGCGCGGTGTCCACAATGTCATTCGAGGTCAGGCCGTAGTGCAGCCAGCGCGCGGCGTCCGGATCGGCGATCGTTTCGCCGACGGCCATGGTGAACGCGATCACGTCATGTTTGACCTTGGCTTCCAGCTCCGCGATGCGCTTTACTACGCCCGCATCGACCCGCGCCTTCTCGCGAATTTTCGCGGCGGCGGCCGCCGGAACCACTCCGGTTTCGGCCAGCGTCTCGGTTGCAGCCAGTTCCACTTCCAGCCACCGGCGGAATCTGCCTTCCTCAGTCCAGACTCGTCCCATTTCGTCGCGCGTATATCGTGAAATCAATCGAAACTCCCTCGGCGCACACGCCATCCGGTAGCGGCGCGGCAGTTCAATAGAAATTAGCGGGAAAAGCCCACGCAATGATGATACCCGAATTCCACATGTTGTGTCGCGACGGGGAGCGGCCGCACGCACTTCAGTCTGTGGATTTCTAGGCTCGCGACACGAAACCAGCAGACTGAAACCTGCGCCACCAAATCCGCTTCCCGCTTGAGTTAAACTCTACGCGATGCGAAAGCGCAGAAGCGTTGCTACTCTCCTGATCCTCATTCTGGTAATTCTCGCTGTCGCGTGGTTGATTCACACGCAATCGTCGTCATCGCCGGGCAGCGTGCCGCACACCAGCGAAGCAGTTCCTGCGCACACCGGCCCGCCGGACATTTATCCGGACGCGTCGCGCACTCCCGGAGCGGTCAATGCGGACATCACCCAGGAAAATATCCGCGAGACAATCTGCAATCCCAGATGGAGCACGAAATCCATTCGGCCCGAGGAAAGCTACACGCACCGCCTGAAAGTCGAACAGATCGGCGAATACGGCTACTCCGATTCTCGCTTGCGTGATTACGAGGAAGATCATTTCATTCCGCTCGAACTCGGCGGAAACCCCACCGACCCAAAAAATCTCTGGCCCGAACCGTTTGAGACTTCCATCGCGGATGGCGGCGCGCATTCCAAGGACAAGGTGGAGAATTATCTTCACGCCGAAGTTTGTTCCGGGAGCCTGACGCTCGATCAGGCGCAGCGCGAGATTGCCGATGACTGGTACCGCGTTTACGAGACGTCCGTACCGCATTGAGCCGTTCGGCGGGTCCGGACAACACGTGGGGCGTTAAAGATTCAGGGTATGCAGCGGGGTGTCCTGCGAAGCTACGATCAATTCGCCGGAAAACGCCGCGCCGCCGGTGCGCCTGCCCAGCGCTTCGGCCGCTGAAATTCGCGCGACATCCGGATTGTTGTTGTTTTCGGAGAGATGCGCGAGGATCACATAGCGCGCGTGCGCGTCAAAGGCTTCCGCATCGGCCAGAAATTCGCTGACCGTGTGATTCGACAGATGCCCGGTGCGGCTCATCACGCGCTGCTTGATGTGCCAGGGATACGGCCCCACCTTCAGCATATCCAGATCGTGATTCGATTCCAGCATCAGGCAATCGGAATCCCGCAGGTGCACTTTCACCAGTTCGGGCAAATAGCCCAGATCGGTGACGATGGCCACCTTCATTCCATGCGCGCGAAACGTGAATCCCAGGGGATCGACCGCGTCGTGCGGAATCGCAAAGGGAGAGACTTCGATGTCGCCAACGATAAATCTCTGCCCGGCGCGAATGTGTTCCACGCGATCCAGCCGCTTGTGCGAGGTTTGCGGCAGGATGCGCATCACTTCGGTGTGCGTGGCTTCGTTCAGATAAACCGTGGTGCGCCACTGGCCCAGCACCTGCGCAAGCGAACCGATATGATCACTGTGTTCATGGGAGATGACGATGCCGTCGAGGCGATCGACGTCGCGTCCAACCGCGGCCAGGCGCCGCAGCGTTTCTTTCTTTCCGAGCCCCGCGTCCACCAGAAGCCGGGTCGTATCCGTCTCAAGCAAGGTGCAGTTGCCCGAACTGCCCGACCCCAGAATCGTTATGCGCAGACTGATAATTTCCCCCGGCGGACCAGCGCATCTCGCGCAGGCCCAACGAATCATGACAAACCGGAACGTCCGCGTCAATCCGGCAATTGCGTTCCGATCAACAAATCACTTCGGAAAGGCTTGAGCCTGTTTGTTGGGCCTTCCTGTCATTCTGTGCAAGCGAGGAATCTCTCTTTGGTTTGGCCGCAGAGGCGAGAGATTCCTCGCGTCGCTCGGAATGGCAACCGAGGGTTTTTGCTGGGTTTGCCCAATCAAT
The DNA here is from genome assembly GCA_963695945.1 of uncultured Acidobacteriota bacterium. Classification (GTDB taxonomy): domain Bacteria; phylum Acidobacteriota; class Terriglobia; order Acidiferrales; family UBA7541; genus Palsa-360. The sequence continues at coordinate 22,069 of CAVOIX010000032.1, forward strand.
TGTCAGGGTGCGAAGTTATGCCAGCAGGTCGCGCGTGGCGCGAAAGCCGTTCAGGCTGCCCAGCACGGTGAGGGTGATGCGGTCCGGGTCAAAAAAATCATGCGCGATGGCGTGCACTTCCTCGCGCGTCACCTTTTCAATCGAGCTCAGCATTTCATCGAGAGAAATAAACCGGCGCAGGTACATGGCCTGGCGCGCCAGGTTGGACATCCGAGAGCTGGTCGATTCGAGGGAGAGCATCATCGAACCCTTGAGGTGATCTTTGGCGCGGCGCAATTCTTCGGCGCTCACGCCGTTCGGCGCGAACGCTGCGAAATTCGTCGCACACCGAGCGAATCAGTTGCGCCGCCGAGTCGCGCGAAGTTCCCGCGTAGACCGAAAGCACGCCCGAATCGGTGTAGGGAGAGAGGTCGCTCTCGATGGCATAGGCCAGCCCTTGCCGCTCGCGAATATTCTGAAACAGCCGCGAAGACATCCCGCCGCCGAGAATGACGTTCATGCAGCGACGCAGCATAACGCCGTTCATGGGCCAGCAGGATAGGACGGCACGCCCAGCACGATGTGAACCTGCTCCAGTTCTTTTTTGTCGCGCTGTTCGACGCAGGCCTGGTTCGTGGGCGGCGTGGGTTTCGCGCGCGATCGCGGAACGCTCCGCTCCCTCGAATTCACGCGCCACCAGCTCCACCAGCCGGGCGTGTTCCAGATTTCCGGCGGCGGTGACCACCACGCGGTTTGGCGCATACCATTCGCCGAAACATTCGGCGACGGCGTCCTGCGAAAATTGCGAAACGGTATCCGGAGTGCCCAGAATGGGCATCCCCAATGGATGGCCCCGCCAGAAATTCTGGGTGAATAATTCGTGGATCAGATATTCGGGGTTGTCCTCTTCCATCTTGATTTCTTCGAGGACCACCTGCTTTTCCTTGGCGATGTCTTCCGCGTCAAATCGGGGATGGCAGCACCAGATCGGAAAGCACATCCACGGCAACGGGAAGATGTTCGTCGAGCACTTTCGCGTTGAAACAGGTCATTTCCTTGGCGGTGAACGCGTCGAGCATTCCGCCCACGGAATCCACGGACTGGGCGATCTCCTCGGCGCTGCGTTTGTGCGTGCCCTTGAACACCATGTGCTCGATAAAATGGGCGATGCCGTTGCGATCCGATGTTTCGGCGCGCGATCCTGTGGCCAGCCAGATGCCCATGGAAACCGAGCGCACGTGCGGCATCTTCTCCGTGACGATACCACACCGTTCGGAAGCTCCGCTCGTTGAATATCGCGTTCCGGTTGATTCATAAATCTATTGTGGCATACGTACGGCGTTGTGCGCGACCCTAGTGCGAGTTCGTTTCAAACGGCGGCTTTTCCGAGTCATGCTCAACCAGGTTGGAACAGGTAGTTACGTGATGGGCCAACTTCCCCGACCATGCTCAACGCGATCCCGGAGTCGGGCGCTTGCGGGTCGCGGGATCCCAGTCATCCGGCGGAAAAGCGAGCCCCCAGAATCGCGGGGAGGGTTGTGCGAAGCGCAGTCCCACCGGGAACTTGCCGTTGGCCGGGTTTCCAATGGTCACCACGTTGCAAGGAATTTCTTCATTCGTCTTCATGTTGGTCAGGAGCAGCGCCTGATCCTTGACGACCGAGGTGGTAAGTTCGACGAGGCAGCCATTGGCGTTGATCGCCACAGTTTGGGTGATGTCCTGGTACGGCGCGCCGGTTTCGTCGTTCCCATAGATAAATACGGGGATCGCAAAATGCACGACGAGTGGTTCGTGGTCAAGATGCTTTGATATCCACCATATTACGGCCCATTTCCGCACCGTTCGTGCACGCGGATCTCATCAATCATCGTACTAAGAGTCGGGCGGTCGCGAAAGCAGAATTTCGCCGTTGTCAGTAACTCGTTATCGCATACCAGTCGATAAAATTACTGAATCCGATCGCGTAACGCGGGCGCCGAGCTGCGCGCTTGTGCTGGCGTTCCCTGGCCCTGCGATGGCCGGCTGGTGCGCATGTTACTATGATGGAACGCCTTCAGGGAGATTGCGCGTGCCGGTCGAATTGCTTGGAAAATCCGCGGAGGAATTGCGTGAGTACGTCGCCTCGCTGGGCGAGCGGCCCTATCGCGCGGCGCAACTCTATCACGCGCTGTACTCCGAGAGGCGTTTTGACTTTGCCGCCATGACCAATATGCCGTCCGCGCTGCGCGAACGCCTGGCGCGGGAAACGCGCATCACGCCGCCGCGCATCGCGCGACTTTCCCCTCGGTGGATGGTTCGATTCGCTATCTTTTTTCCATTGGCGGCTCGAAGAGCGGCACGCCTGCGGACAACTCCGCGAAGCCTGCGCACATTGAGGCCGTCTTCATGCCGCGCGAAGGCCGCCAGACAATTTGCATTTCGACGCAGGCGGGATGCGCGGTGGACTGCCATTTTTGCCTTACCGCCCAGCTCGGGCTGATCCGTAATCTCACGCCGGGCGAGATCGTGGGACAAGTGCTGGTCGCGCTGGAAGAAAACCGCGACAAGCTTGCGCCACAGACCAACGTGGTCTTGATGGGCCAGGGCGAGCCGCTGCTGAATTATGACGCGACCCTGGCTGCGGTGCGCATTCTGCTGGATCCCAAGGGCGTTGCGCTCGCGCCGCGACACGTCACTCTCTCCACCAGCGGCATCGTTCCGGGCATCGAGCGGCTGGCGCAGGAAAAAATTCGGCCCAGCCTGGCCATTTCGCTGAACGCGTCCAGCGATGAGCAGCGCGATGCGCTCATGCCCATCAACCGCAAGTATCCGCTGGCGGCGTTGCTCGAGGCCTGCCGCAAATATCCGTTGCGGCCTCGGGAATATTTCACGTTTGAGTATGTGTTGCTCGGCGGTGTGAATGACACGCCCGAGGATGCGCGCCGCGTGGTGCGCCTGATCGCCAACGTTCGCGCCAAGGTAAACTTGATTCCTTGGAATCCGGGAGCGTTGCCATATCGCGCGCCGGCGGCGGAGAGCATCGAGGAATTTCAACGCATCCTCGTTGATAAGGGTGTGCCGACGTTCGTGCGCTACTCGCGCGGGCAAGACGTTTGCGGCCTGCGGGCAGCTCGCATCGATGGAAACGTCGAGTCCGCTAATTTCCTTGTAGAGTAGGTTTCGCCTCTCTGGCTTAGATTTCCGTTGCACTCAAATCTAAACCCGACAGGCAGAAGGCTATGCTACTTAACCCCGATCACTGCCATCATTCGACCCGTCTTTGCACCTTCGCGGCGATAGCTGAACAGCAAATCCGTGCGGCACGCGGTGCATAGATCGTTCACGTCCATCTGCTTTTCAGGCACGCCGGCATCCATTAACTGCCAGCGATTCGACGCTCGCAAGTCGAGCTGCACGCGCGGCGGGGGCGGCACGTGTCCGGGCGGCATCATCGTCAGCCAGGGCAGCCACAGCGGTTCCTCGCCAAGGGCCAATTGCTCAAACGGCCCGTCAAACCAGTCCGCCGCGCTCGGAAACTGAGCGGCGAAGGCTTGCGCCACTTCCGGTCCAACTTCATAGCAGCCGCCGCCGATCGCCGGACCGATCGCGGCAACCACATCCCGCGGCCGCGTACCGAATTCCATGCGCATGCGGCCGAGAGTTTTTGGAACGATCCGCGCAAGCGTGCCGCGCCAGCCGGCGTGAATCGCCGCAACTGCGCGCCGCCGCGTATCCGCCAGCAGGATGGGCACGCAGTCCGCGGTCTGCACACCCAGCAGCAAACCGGGAGTGCGGGTGATCAGCGCATCGGCTTTGGGAGAATCACCGCCAGGCTCGGAAGCGACATAAATCACATCGGAATGAAACTGGCGCATCGTAACCAGCGGCATTTCCGCGCATTCAGCACCGCACTGAATTTTTTGCGATTTTCCGTGACCCGCTCGCGCTCATCCCAGTCCGTGAATCCCAGATTCAACGCTGGCGTTTCGCCCAGCACGCTCGCGCCGCCTGGCCGCGTGCTGAATCCGTGTGCCAGCCAGCCGAGCCTTCCTAGCGCGCGTGACTCCAATACTTGCAAGCCGCGCAATCGGCGAATCGTCCACGCGTTGCCGGCGTTGCGCAAGGCCGCGGAACCTACCCGGCGACCGGCGGGGCCGCGTCCTGAAGATCGAGTTTTGATCGCTCGCGCCATCGGATGGGTCCGTGTCGACTACCACTTTAGCGCAACGCGTTAGCTCTGTCTGCCCGTGATGAAGGCGCTATAATTCAAGCGCTGCGTTGCGTGAGCACCACGCCGCGGCGGGCATGCGCCCAACAAGGAGCGCGAATGATCGTTGGCCTGGGCGTGGACATCATCGCAATTGATCGCATGGAGGCGGCCATCGCCCGCCGGGGCCGCGCGATTCTCAACCGTCTGTTCACGCCCTCGGAAATCTCTTACTGCGAACGGCATCGCAACCGTGCCGAGCGTTTCGCGGGGCGTTTCGCCGTGAAAGAGGCGGCGATGAAAGCGCTGGGGACCGGATGGGCCCGAGGGGTGCGCTGGGTGGATATCGAAGTGGTGCGCGAGCCGAGCGGCAAACCTACGCTGAAATTGTCGGGAGCGACGCGCGCGATTGCCGACCGCCTGGGAGTAAAAAATATCGCCGTCACCATCACCCATGACGGCAACACCGCACTGGCGCAAGTGATTTTCGAGTCCTAGGCGCGCGCCCGCTTCGTTCAGGTTTTCGTCGCACAGTTGGTGTAGCCGCGCGATGAAAACAATTGCCTGCCGTACCCTTCGCCTGCCGTACCATCGAAATGTTCCTACGCCGCTAGTGGAATATCGTAAGCATGGGGTATATTCTGTGCCTGCTGCGGTCATGGAATGATTGCGGTTTTTAGGAATCCGTTTAAATTCAATTGATATGCCATCGTTTGCTGGCGAGAACGCTTTCGCCAGCGGCTGCGCAGGAAAATGAATCCTGGCGGTCCGCGAAAGCCTGGAAAGGAATCAATGATATGACGGCAACATCGGCAAGCACGGGCGAGGCAGCGGCTGGATCCAAGGCCATGCCGGTTTCGGACTCCGCGTGGAAGTGCCTGCAGGGCGCTTACGATTTGCAGGTGCACGTCGCGCCGGACGTGATCGAGCGGCGCGTCGATGATCTGGATCTGGCGAAAGAATTTCTGATCCGCGGACTGAAAGGTTTTGTCCTCAAGTCGCATTATTTTCCTACCGCGGAGCGCGCCAAGGTCGTCACGAAGGCCGTGCCGGGCATCGCCGCCTACGGAGCCATCACGCTGAATCATTCGGTAGGCGGCCTGAATCCCGTGGCCCTTGAGCTTGCCGGGCGCTCCGGCTGCAAGGTTGTCTGGTTTCCCACGGTGGACGCGCAGAACGAAACTGCGGGACGCGCCGACGGACCCAGCACCAAACTTCCTTTCTGGGCGAAAATTCAACGCGAGCTGGCAGCGCAGGGAATCGCCCCGCCGCCGCTCACGGTGGTGGATTCCGAAGGCAAAATTACGGAAACGACTCGCCGCTGCATCGAGCTGATTGCCCGGCACAATATGATTCTGGCCACGGGCCACCTCGGGCGCGTGGAAATTTTTGAGCTGGTAAAAGCAGCGCGCGAAATGGGAACGCAACGAGTTCTGGTGACCCACGCGGAATTTCCGTCCCAAAATCTGACTGCGGACGAACAGAAGCAGCTCGCCGAAATGGGCGCGTTCATCGAGCACTGCTTCACGACCATGCACACGGGAAAGGCCCCATGGGACGCTGTGCTCGAAGCGATTCGCGTGGTGGGTCCGGAACGCTGCGTGCTCTCGACGGATTTGGGCCAGACGATCAACCCGCCGGTGTCCGATGGTTTCGCGATGTTCGCGCAAAAGATGCTCGATGGCGGATTTACTGTCGATCAGATCCGGCGCATGACGGTCACCAATCCGGCAGCTCTGGTTCAGTAGATCGGTTCGGTACGGTTTTTTTTTTGTGGCGCAGGCTTCAGCCTGTGGTGTTTTGTGCTTGCAAGGCCAAGAGTCCACAGGCTGAAGCCTGCGCCACCATCAAACGGAGAATTTTCCTATGAAGCCAAGAATCGTCCGCAACATTGAACGGCCCGACCCGGAGCTATGCCGGAAGCTGGGAGAGTTTGGCACCGCCACCGTGCACGAAGCGCAGGGCCGCACCGGCTTGATGCTGCCGTATATGCGGCCGATTTATCCGACGGCGCGCATCGGCAATCCAGCCGTGACCGTGCTGTGCCATCCAGGCGATAACCTGATGTTCCACGCCGCTATCGAGGTTTGCAAACCGGGTGACGTACTGGTGGTGTCCACGCATTCCGATTCCACCGACGGATTTTTTGGCGAGCTTCTTGCCACTTCCTGCCAGGCCCATGGAATCAAGGGACTGGTAATTCATGCCGGCGTGCGCGATGTCGCCGACCTGACGGCCATGCAGTTCCCGGCGTTTTCGCGCGCCATTTCCGCGCAAGGCACGGCCAAGGAAACCCCTGGTTACGTGAACATCGACATCGTATGCGCGGGCGCGCTCGTTCATCCGGGCGACGTGATCGTCGGAGACGTCGACGGCGTCGTCGTGGTCCCGCGCCAGGACGCGGCCGAGGTGGTGAAGCTGTGCGAGGCGCGCCTGGCCAAAGAAGCCAAAAGTCGTGAGCGGTTGAAGGCCGGCGAGTTGGGCCTGGACATGTACGGCCTGCGCGAAAAGCTCAAGAACCTTGGTGTGGAGTGGGTTTAGCAGGACAGGCTTTTTAGCCCGAATTTCGTGAAGCAAAGCAGGTCTTTTTGATTAAGCGCGGCAAGGTTGCCTGCACTGAACTCTAAACCAGACCTGCTGAAGGCGCTCCTATTGCGGACCTTGAAATAATCGTATCGCTGCAATTCCGGCAGCTCCCGCCGCTACGCACTCGCGGGTATTTTCAGAATTGATTCCGCCGATTGCCAGAACCGGAATTTTGACGGACGCGCAGACTTCTCGCAGCCGCTCGAGCCCCTGCGGCGCGCCGAAAGCGGCCTTCGATGGCGTCGCGAATACCGGCCCAAAAAAAACATAGTCCGCTCCGCCCCGTTCAGCCGCTCGTGCGGACTCCAGAGAATGACAGGACACGCCGATCAGAAAATCAGTCCGGCGGCAGGATTGACGCCACGCGCTCACGGCTTCGGCCGGCAGGGAATTTTCGCCGAGATGCACTCCCGCGGCGTTCGCAGCCAGTGCAACATCCAGCCGGTCATTGACTAGAACGCGCGTGCCATTCGCGCGCGTTTCGTTCACTGCGGACCGCACCAGATCCACAAGCGCGCCTCCGCCCAGATCTTTCTCGCGAATCTGAATCCAGTCGGCGCCCGCCGCGGAAGCGCGACGAATGGCGTCGCCCAGTAAATTCGCCTCCTGCACCGCGGGAGCATTTCGCGGGGAATCCGCTGAGACTGGCGCTGCGTTCAACGCGTGCCGGTCGGTCACATAGCACAGGATGGGTTTAGGTGCGGGTGGCAAAGGAGACGTCCGTCCGCCCCCGCAGCATGCTGGAGGCCAGCAATACATCCAGAGCCCCAAGTCCGGTTACGGCCCCGCGCACGGAAGGGTGGAGAATAATCGGAATCAGGGCGGGATACTTGTCCAGAAAAAAATTATGATCCCAGAACCCGAGCCAGGGTACCAGTATGAGCATCACTCCGAGCAGAAAGATATCTAGGCTGAGCAGAACCCGCAGGAAAGATTTCATTCAGGCTGTTTCTACCGCGCCTTCCCGAGAAGGGCAATTCGCTCGGACACATCACGATAATCGATGTTCATCGCGTAGACTTGCGAAAAACTGCTGAAGGCGGCATGCGTGTCGCCTGCCAATTCCTGGGCGACTCCCAGATCGTACCGCAGCGCAAGTATCGATTCCTGATCCAGTCCTGGCGTCTTGAGGGCCCGTTCGTACCAGATTGCAGCGATGGCCGGTTGCCCCTTCTCCATAAATGCCAAGCCCAGCAGCGTACTACATTGCATGGCATAACGGAAAGCGGGCCCCTTGTCCGCCGAACTGGCCACTTTCTGGAACTCGCTGATGGCCTCTTCCAGCAAGCCCATTTCGCGGTAAGCGATTCCCAGGTTGTAGTGAGTTTCGAGGTCTTCGTCGTCTTTCGATTCACCGAGCTCCGAACGGAATTCTTCAAACAGGTCGCCCAGCGGTCCACCAATGCCGCCGCCGGAATCGCCAGAAGGCGCGACGCCGTTCCCGGAACTGGCGCGGGCTGGAGGAGTGCTCGCAGCCACCGGAACTGAAACAGAACTCTGCACGCTCGCGTGTACGGTCTCAGCGGATCCGCCCAGGTTTGAGGTAATGGATTCCAGATCTCCGGTCAGGTCCGCGAAAAGGGAATCCGCGGTCACCGTGTCGTTCTCGACGACTTCAAGCGGGGCTGCCGCCTGGAGTTCAAGATCGAACGCCGGAACTTCCGCCTCCAGCCGCTCCGCATCGGCCGGAAGCACCGAGGAATCAACCTCCGCGGCCTCGAGCACTGGCTCGACTTCCTGCGCGGAGGTAGTGGAATCCTCAAGCATGGCCGATTCGAGCTGCTGGGATAAGGCTGCCCATTCCTCGGAGAGATCAACCTCGTGCACTACCGATTCAACGGGTACGGGAATGCCGATGGGTTCCGCGGGTGCCGGTGCGGAAGGCGGTGCAAACGGTTGTACCGGTTGCGGCGCGGTTGGTGGCGCGGACGAAGACGCGGGCGATGCTGCGGGCGCCGCTTCCATAACGGGTTCGTCCAGCTGCGCTTCGATAACAGGAACGCTGAATTCCGGAGGCGCAACCGTCGCGGCCGCCGGCGGAGCGGTTGTGGCGGGCTCTTCCGCCGGCGTGATTCCGGCCGCGCGCTGAAACCGGCGCCGCAGTTCGGCGAATCGCTCCGCACTGGCTCGGTCATTACGTTCAGCGGCAATACTTTCGAGAACGGTGGCGAGTTCCACCGTGCGGCGATCGTTTCCCGCGCCCACGGAAAGATCGAGCAGGCGCTCAATCACCGGAGTGTAGCGCGGCGCACGCGTCAGCACTGATTCCAGAAGATCGATCGCCTTTTGCGTCAGCCCATAGCTGGAGAACAAATCCACATCGGTCAGAGCCTGTGTAATGTAGCGCTGCGTTTCTTCATCCAGGGCGGGCTCGGAGGATACCGGAGCCGCGGGTGGCGGGGGCTCGTCCGGCGCCGTTTTCACGGCTGGGGCGATTTCTCCGGAAATCGGTTCGAGGCCGGCCTTCGCGCGCAAGCGCATATACTTGCGCCGCGTCGTTTCATCCTCGGGAGTGCGCTCCAGCAATTTTTCATACGTGGCCAGCGCCTTTTCCTTTTCGCCGGAAGTCTCGTACGCGTAGGCCAGCTGCGCCAGCGCATCCGGTAAGCGGAAGGAATCACTCGCCCGTCCATAAAGGTCGACCAGCCATTCGAGCGGCTCAAGCTGGCCCGGGCGGCGTTCAATCAGGCGCGAGATGGTCTGCGCGAGGGCTTCATGATCGCCACCGTCGATCATGGTGTCGCGAATTTGAGCGAGCATGGCCTGGGCGCGGTCGATATCGCCGGCTTCCAGCAACGCGCCGGCAACGCGGTGCGGCACGGCATACTGCTTGGGATCGCGCGCAAAAACTTTTTCCGCGAGGGACGCCGCCTTCGCCGGCTGCCCGCTATCCATGTAAAGGGCCAGCAACATCGAAGTGGTCTCGCCGCCGTCGTCACGATCCGGCAGGCTATCAAGGAGCTTTCCGGCTTCGGCGGCTTTGCCCGATGCGGTCAGCGCTTTCACTTTCAATACAAAGGTCGGCTGGTGCGACGGATTCAGTTGCAGGATGCGATCAGCCATGCGGATGGCTTCCGCGTGGTCAGCCTGTTCGAAGGTTTTTGCCATGGCTCCGTGGAACGTTTCGATGGCTTCTTTCTGCTGGCCCATCGAAAGATGCAACTCCGCCAGGCGGATCTGCACGCGCAGATTTTCGGGTTCGGCTTCCAGGAGTTTGCGCAACAGCAGCGCGGCTTGCGGTTGGCGGCCGGCCTTTAATTGCATTTCAGCCAGTTGCAAAAACAGGGGGCGCGCCTCGCTCAATACGCCCTGTTGCACGTACAGTTCGGCCAGGCGTTCCAGCGGGCGGCTTTCCTCGGGAGCAAGCTTGGCGACCTTCTTGTAAATGGCAATGGCTTTGGTCGTGAAGCCGTCACTCAAGAAGATCTTTGCCAAACGCTCGAAATATTCCAGGGCCTGGAAAGTCTCGCCCTGGCGCACAAACAAGTCACCGAGCGTCATCAGGGTGACCTGATCCTTGGGCTCATTTTTAAGAATTTGCTGATATTCGAGGATAGCCTGCGGCATCTTGCCCTGCTGCAGATACTTCTGCGCCGCGTTGAGGTGCTTGGTCTTGTTATAGGCCATCGTTAGTTGCTCTTTCCATTGTCTCGGCTGGGAAAGGTAAAGCCGGGAAATGGCTGATTCACAGCCGCCTGGAACGGGCCCTGAGGGTCCGGCACACACCGCGGCGTAGCAAGCAGAACGCCCGGCCACATCGGAAAAGCGCCGGCGTGGCAGGCTTAGATTTCACGCTAGCATGCGGCAAAATCCGAAGTCAACGAAACGCATTGAAAAGCGTACGTGGCAGTAATCATGGGGGTTAGTAGGATGGGCTTCGGCCAGCCTGGTTTAGATTTTCTTAGGTTAAAAAACATGCCTGGACAGTAGCGCGTGACAAAATAAAGAGCGGAGCCTGCGGCACTCAGAACTTCAAAGTCGCGAGCAAAGCAGACTTTTTTAATCACCAGTGATTCAGCGGCCTGCGCGGCTCTCCGAAAATCCCGCTGCCCAACCGGTTTCGAGCCGGTCTGGATTGGCGCTCATTGCATCGGAAGGCAGGCCGGCCGAAGTCTGTCCTACTGAAACGCAGAAACATAATACGAGCCGCGATAAGTTAGTTTTGAGCCGGCAGGGGAGCTGGGCTCGCTAGCGAGATCGACACGCAGAGACCGCCAACCAGGCCGCGCGGTTCCCTCCGACGGGTAAAAGCCGAGCGTGTACTGCGCGCTGATCGCCAGCGCGATGCGCCGGTAAATCTCGTTCAAGTTGCCAACCTCGCGCAGAAAATAAAGCTGGCCGCCGGCGCGTCGTGCCAGCTCCGCCAGATACAGCGTATAGTTCGGCATGTTTTCCTTGCGCGCTTCGGCCGTGACCAGCATTTCGCCGCGATGGGCTTCCAGCCACTCCGGAGTCATCGCACGCGGACGATTCTCGGTGGAAACGATGAACAGCGCGATGCCGTCCGCGCCCAGTTCGCGCGCCACGTCATCAAATGCCAGCCGTGACGCACCTGCGCCCGTGTTCGGCAGGGCGCTGCGAGGATCCCACGTTAGGCCCAGGCCGCTGTCCTGTCCGTCGGTCAGCAAAACCAGCGCTTTGCGCCCCGTGCGTCCCTGAAACAATTCGCGCGCCGCCAGAAATACCGATTCATAAATTCGCGACTCCGAGGAATTTTCCACTTTGGCGAGATATTGCGAATCGATGGCCCGCGCCAGCAGCCCGCGATTTTTCGAGAAAGGCAGCAACACATGGGCCTCGGCGGAAAATGAGACAACGCCGATCTCATCGGCCGGCGAAAGATTTTCAGCAAGGGCGCGCGCCGCCCCGCGCATTTCCTCCAGTTGGTGAAAAATGCTGGGGCTGGCATCGATCACCAGCACTACGCTGGCGGGCGTCGCTGAAGCGTCGAACGAAGCGATTTCCTGCCGGACGCCGTCCTCAAATAGATGGAAATCACTCAGGCTGAGGCCGCGCACCTGCGTTCCATCGGGCGCCGTAACCGTGCAGGGCACCTGCACGAGCGTCACATGGGAACGAATCGTCCCATTCACCGCTGGCGCGGTGGTGCCCGTCGTGACGGCCCGCAGTTCGTTCGAAGCGGCATCGCGTTCAAGCGCTAGGCCGCGACCCAGAGGAACAGGCCGCGGCAGCTTTTCGGATTTTGTCGGGGGTGCCGTTATCTGAGCAGTAGTGCTTTTAAGACCTACGGCAGTCGCGTGCAGAAAGATTGCCGCGGCTAGACAAATGAAAGCGTATCGAAGAGTGAATCGGAACACGCCCGCATTATGACAGATCGGATTCGTGGCGCAGGTTTCCGCCTGTGGGTGTTCGCTAATGATGGACAAAATTCCCCGGGTGGAAGCCCGCGCCACTAGAGATCAAAATCGCGCAGCGGTTTTTCGACGGGCTGGTCCTTGGCCTTCTTCAGCGCTTCCTCGAATTTGCGGTTGAGCACGTCTTCCTTCTGGCTTTCGGCCTTCCAGGAATCGCGGAACTTATCCTCGCGCTTCTGGGCCTGATCGGCGAGGATGCGCGCGGCGTCGCTGATATCCACGTCGGGGGCGGCTTTCACAGGCGCGGTATGAGCGAGCACAACGGCCAGATCGGTATCCACCGTCAATTTGGCTGCGCAGCATGGGCAGGTTACTTCAATCGTCGGCGCTGGCTTCTTCGGCATGGGCCTATTTTACGCCTAAAATGGGTCGAGTAGCACAGCCTTCGGCCTGTGGGTTTAATGCGTGCGAGTGCTACTTTCCGGAGGTTCAGGACAAACCAGCAGGCGGAAGCCTGGGCTACTGAATTCGTTGTGGAAATCCACTTCCTAGCTTGATTTTCCTACTGCGTCAGTTGCAAAATCCGTGCATGGCTCTGCAATTCACTACATCTTGCTTGAAAGATTCGATCGACCTCCTCCACTATTACAAGCGGCTGGCCGACCGCGCCATCTCCCAGGTTTCCGACGAAGCGCTATCCGCCACGATTGACGGCGAATCCAATTCCATCGCCATCATCGTCAAGCACCTCGCCGGCAACATGCGCTCGCGCTGGACCGATTTCCTCAACAGTGATGGAGAAAAGCCGGATCGCGACCGCGACTCTGAATTTGAAGAGCCGCCGAAATCACGGGAAGAACTTCTGGCGCTTTGGGAATCGGGCTGGCAACTGGCTTTTGAGGCGCTCGCGCCGTTGAGCGAAGAGGATCTCACTCGTACCGCCTATATCCGCACCGAAGCGCACTCCGTAATGCAAACCATTCATCGCCAAGTGGCCCACTACGCCTATCACGTGGGGCAAATTGTCTTCATCGCCAAACACTTTGCCGGACCCGACTGGAACGCCCTGACGATTCCGCGTCGCAAATCCGCGGAATTTAACTCCAGGGTCGCTGAAGGCAAAGCCTCGCAGCGCTGATCGGGTTTTCAAACCGCAGATTCGCCGCGAACGCTTACCGCCAGGTGTTCCTGTGCTACCTAAACATTTCATCGTACAATATTGTTTTCGAATGGGTGTATCGCGGATTTGTCAGTCGTTCTCGGTCTTAGCATAATCTCGCGGTGTAGCGGCCCGGAACCGCGGGCCGCCGGGAGGCATTTCCAACATGGGATGTGGAAGCGGTTTCACGCGGCGTGAAGTGCTGCGCGCAGGCTCTCTTGCGGCGGCAGGTCTACTGGCAGGTGTGCGCCTCGGCGCGCAGGCGAAAAAAGGCATGCGCATCGACATTCACGCGCATCTCTGGACCACCGACTACCTCGATCTTTGCCAGAGCTACGGAAACGTGGACACCGGGACGCAGCGCAACAAGGGCGCGGGAATGGGTCAGGAGGAAATGGACAAGCGCTTCGCCCAAATGGATGACAACGGCGTCGAGATGCAAATCCTCGATATCTGCCCGCAGGCCCCGAACTTTGAAAATAAAGAGCACGCCGTGAACGCCGCGCGAAAAGCCAATGACCTGTACGCGGAAGCCGTCAGCCGCTGGCCCAAAAGATTCAAAGCCTTCGCCGCGGTGCCGCTGCCGCACGTTGACGAGGCGCTCAAGGAACTCGAACGCGCGCTTGACCAACTGAAGTTTGTCGGCGCGACCATCACCACATTTATCGGCAACCGTTCCGTCGCCGATCCCGCCTTCGCTCCGTTCTACGAAGAACTGAATCGCCGCGCCTCGGTGTTGTACATTCACCCGTCGGGAAACGGCCTCGATTCTCCTTTCGTCGTTCCGTTCAACCTCCGCTGGGCCATCGGCGCGCCGATGGAAGATACCGTCTCGATCATGCATCTGATCGAAGCGGGCATTCCGCAGAAATATCCAAAACTGAAAATCGTGAATTCCCACTTGGGCGGAATGATCCCCATGGTGTTTCAGCGCCTGGACAACATTTCCAAGTGGGAGCACCCGCTGCCGGAGCTGCCGACGATCACCGCCAAGCGCATGTGGTACTGCAGCGTGGGCCACGGCCACCCGCCGGCCCTGCGCGCCGCGGTCGATTCGATGGGCGCCGACCGCATCTGCCTGGGCACCGATTTCCCGTATGAAGCGGGAGTCCTTTTCGATCACGCCATCCAATACATCAGCCACTCGGATCTGAAACCCGGGGACGCCGAGAAAATCCTGGACCTCAACGCCGCCTACGTGCTCGGACTCGCGTGAGCACATTCCAAACTCCTGTTCCAGCTGCGGCCAAGCCGAAGCTGACGCCCAATCAGATCCGCAGCTTCTGGGCGGCCTGGGGTGGCTGGAGCATGGACGGAATGGATTCGTTCATTTATTCGCTGGTGCTGGTCCCCGCGCTCACGGAACTCCTGCCTCGCTCCGGAATTCCCGCGACTCCCGCGAACGTCGGCTACTATGGCGGCCTGTTTTTCACGCTTTTCTGATCGGCTACGGCACCGCGCTGGTGTGGGGACCGATCGCCGACCGCTTCGGCCGCGTGCGCACCATGATGTTCAGCATTTTGTGTTTTTCGCTGTTCACGCTGCTGGCCGCATTTGCCACCGGCATCTGGAGTCTCGCCGTGTTTCGCTTCATGGCCGGAGTGGGGATCGGCGGCGAATGGTCGATCGGCGCGTCGCTGGTGTCCGAAGACTGGCCGGAGGAGCGGCGCACCATGGGCGCGGCGCTGATGCACACCGGCTACTACATCGGATTTTTTCTGGCCGGCATCGCCAATATTTTTATCGGCAGCCATTACGGATGGCGGGCTATGTTCGCGCTGGGCGGTGTGCCGGCGCTCTTATCGGACTGATCCGCAACAACGTGCACGAACCTGAGCGCTGGGAAAGCAAAGTGCAGGAACTCGGTGCGAAATTTACGATGCACCGCGCGTTTCTGAAACTTTTTTCTCCGCAATATCGCAGCGCACGATCGTCAATTCGCTGTACCTGATCGTGTCACTCGCCGGACTATGGGCGGGATCGGTGTACGCGCCCACGGCCATGACCTACATCGCGCAAAGAACCGGGCACACCGCCATGGAGAGCGCGCGCCTCGCCTCGTACTCCACGGCGCTGCTGGGAGTGACCACGGTCCTTGGCGCGCTGATCGTCCCGTTTCTTGCCGACTGGCTGGGCCGTCGCGCGACGCTGGCCATTTTCTACGTGATCATGATGTTCGCCATCTGGCTGGCTTTCGCCCGCGTGTTTTACATGCAACAGAACGCTGTCGCCTGGTTCCTGGTGACTTCCGCGCTGCTCGGGTTGGGCGGCGCCAACTTCATCGTCTATTCCTTCTGGCTCCCCGAACAATACGGCACGGAATGCCGCGCCAGCGCCTTCGCTTTCATCACCAACCTCGGCCGCTTCTTCGCCGCCGGCTTCACGTTCCTGGTGGGCGCGGGAATCCGCCATTTCCAGACGTTCGGAATTCCCGTGGCCATGATAGCGCTGGCGTTCGTGGTAGGCCTGGCGCTAGTGCCCCTGGGCGAAGAAACCAAAGGCCAACAACTTCCGCCTGAGGGTTTCAATAGCACAGACTTCAGTCTGTGGATTTTTGGTTCCGCACTGTAAGCCGCCCGCGACCCTCCCCCGCAGACTGAAGTCTGCGCTGCCCGACGTGAAGTTCCGCCGTTGACCCCCACATGCGAATGTCATATCGTGTGCCGCAAGACACGGCGAGAAGACCATTCGCCAGACGGAAAGTGACGCCATGAATCCAGCCAGCTCACAAGAACGCATCGATCCGGGCGTTTCCGAAAGAGCGTCGCAGCCCGCGCGATACGCCGGACAAACAGGAGACAACTCCCTGGGCCGCGCGCTCGGCTACTTCGTGCTGCGCCTGTCGCTGGGCGTCGACATGCTCATGCACTACGTCGTGAGGACCTGGGGCATCAGCAAGGATTTCGTACCGGTCACGGAAAAAATCTTCGAAGGCAATCTCCTGCCAATGTCATGGGTGCATCTCTTCCTGACGGTCCTCCCTTATTTTGAGGGCTTACTGGGAATTCTGCTGATACTGGGCCTGCTGTCGCGGTGGGCGCTGTTCGCGGAGGGATTGCTGGTCACCGTCCTGCTCTTCGGCACGGCGCTGCGGTCGGACTGGACTGTCGTCTCTCACCAGATGATTTACCTGCTTTTCGTTTTCATCCTGCTTACCGTGGAACAGTCCAACTATTTTTCAGTCGACGCTTTCATGGCGAGAAGTTCCAAGTAGGACCAGCTTCGGCCTGACCGCTTTTGATTTTCGCCGGCGGATCGAAAACATCTCTCGCCGGTTCAAAATTTAAAACCCGACAGGCTGAAGGCTATCCGACTTAGATCTGCGAATCCTTCTCTTTCTCCGCGGGCAGCATCCACAGGCCGGCCACTTTTCCGGCAGGGTCGAAAGCGACTCGGATGATCATCGGCCCGTTTTCAAACTCGCAGCGCACGTTGACGAGGTCAGACTCGGGATCTTTCCGCGCTGAGCGAATGCTCTTGAACGGGCCGAGGTGCGTCATGATGTGGGTCCACGAGCCTTGCAGACTGCCGTGGGCATCGTCTCTTTCATGCGCTGGTTGAATTTGGAATCTAACTCCTCGAAATGTTCCTGCCGCAGAAGGTCCGCGATGGTTTTGGCCGCGGTTTCCATGCTTTCCTGGCTGAGGTCAGAGACGGGCGCGATCCGCGAATCGGTGATGTGATTGGCGTCGTCAAACGTCAGCTTCATTTCCACTTTGAACTGTTCGAACTGGCTTTTCGAAACGTAGATCGGCTCGCCCTGTACGGTCCTTGTAGATTGTGAAATTTGCGACTGAAACGCCCCGGCTGCCTCGATCAATTTTTCGCGAGCGGATTTCAAATCGTCCTCGGTCACGGAATCTTTCAGGTCATCGCTGAAGCGCTGCCGGACAGACGCGAGTTCGCCATGCGCGAAATCAGTGGTGACGTCCCGGGTGATGGCAAGACGCTGCTCGTCGGAGGACTGCGCGAGCGCAATTCCCTGGGTGATCAGAATGAGAGTAACTAGCAGCAGGGAATTCCGCAGCGGGCGCATGGTGACCTCCAGCTTTGTAAGGAGAGGCAACTACGCGGACAGTAGCACAGTTCAGGCGGGCGGGACTACCGTGGCACAGGTTTCAGCCTGCGGGGTTTGGCCGCGGCACGATGGATCGTGCCTGGAGTAACCTGCAATCCAACCCCACGGCCTGAAGTCTGTGCTACTTACGCCGTAAACAGCGGACGCAAGTCACGCACGTCGCGTACATCTTCCAGCGCGTTCACCCGCTCGATGAGTTTCGCGGTGCGCTCGGCGCCCAGAACGGGGGCCATCAGGTCGCGCACCTTGGCGTTCAGGCCTTCGGTGCTCAGCGGATTTCTTTTGTTCCCGGCGCAAATTTCGTGAAATGCGTCACCGTGCGGCCGTCCTTCAGCGTCACTTCCACCAGGCCGCTGCGCGGCGCTGCGGGATCCACCAGCTTGGGATCGGCGATCAGTTTCACGCGCTCCTTCACGGCGCGAACCTTGGGATCGGCCATGCGTTGGCGTGAGTGGCTGTCTGCGAACGAAATCTCGCCGTCAATCAGCGCGACGGCGATCACGTATTGCAGGTTGACGTCGGGCATGGCGCTGTTATCCACAATCCCCGCGGCGTCCGCCGGCAACCGGACGACGATATGGTCCACATTCTCCGGACTTAGAGAATTTTCGCGCCGTAGCGTGAGGAATGCGTCGAGGGCCGGCTGAATGGGATAGCCCACGGAGTACGTTTTAATCGATGTTTCGGCGATCCAGTAGCGGCTCCCGAGGCCGGAGAGCAATTCATCGCGCTGCGGTTTGCTGGACAGCGCTTCGAGTACGTTGTGTTCGCAGTCAAATACATTGTGCACCCCGGTGAATCCAGCCTGCACCATGATGGCGGCCGTCACGCCGTTGCGCGCCCATGCCCGCGAAATCAAAGGCCTTCTCCACGTGGTCCTCGTCCGACGTCCAGCTCCATAATCCGGAAACTTGCTGGGCCGCGTAGGACAATGCGTAACGCATTCCCGTTTCGTCCAGCCGGGCGAGCGATGCGGCGGTAGCCACGGCGGACATCGTTGCGCCCACACCTTCCGCGCTGCGGTGCGTGCCGCGCACGATTTCCTGTCCGCCGAGCGCCAAAGAAACCGCGCGCAAACGTCATACCCGAGCACGACGGCGCGAAGAAGTTCCATTCCCGATCGGCCTTCGCGCTCCGCCATGGCCAGCGCGGCGGCCACGGAAGAAATTCCCGGATGCGTCTTGGTGACCAGTTCGACGTCATCGGTTTCGTCGCCATGCCCGCACATGCCGTTGGCCAGGGCGGCATTGATTGCCGTGGTTCTAATGTTGGAGGCGATCACCGAAGCTTCGGCGGTTCCGCCTTGCGTGCGAACGAAGGCCGTGGCCATTTCGCCGGCCTTGAGGCGGCTGCCGGAAACCATGGCGCCGAGCGTATCGAGGATGTGATGCTTGCCTTCGAGCGTAACTTTTGCTGGAAGCGCTCGGTCGCGCGCCTGGACCATGTAGCGTGCCAGTTGACCGGTAAGATCGGTGGCCGCGGCGTGTGGCTTCGAGGAATCCTGCGGGAATGAGGGTGTTGCGCCGGCCAGACGTCCCGCCGGCAGCGCCGCGGCTGCCAACAATCCGCCCGCGCTCTGGAGCATGCGCCGCCGCGTCAGTAGTGAGGCGGCTGTTGCCGGACGGTGATCCTCGCGATTCCGTTTCACGTTGTTCTCCGTAATCCGAATGAGATTTGCGGCGGTGATTCTTGTTAGCCAAACACTTTACAATTTTCGAACTGCGGATTCTAGTGGCGTAGGCTTCAGCCTGTGGGTTTTGGG
>CAVOIX010000033.1:0-38080 GCA_963695945.1 uncultured Acidobacteriota bacterium
CGACATGCAATTCGAATTTGGAATGCCCTATCTCTACACCGTGCGCAGCGTGGCGCAATTCGGCAACGATTTTGTGGAATCCGCCGATTCTGCCCCAGCCATCGCCATGCCGCGCGATGTCTTTCCTCCCGCCGCGCCCACAAATCTCGAAGGCTCTACCATTCCCGTACCCGACCCCACCCCGGCGAACATTGAACTATCATGGGCTATCAGCCCGGAAGCAGATCCTGCTGGATACAGCGTTTACCGCGGCGAGCGGGGAGGACCCAGGCCAGCGCGTGAACACGGAAATATTGCCGAGACCGACATTATCTGAGATGTCCGTACAGTCCGGCAAGCGGTATTACTATCGCGTATCCGCAGTGGATCGCGCAGGAAACGAAAGTCCGAAAAGCTCCGCGGTGCAGGCCGACGTTCCGTAGATCTCGATGAAGTTTTGAGGGAAAAAGCTAATAGGTCCGATTACTATTAAGAATGTTATTGGCTTCAGTGGCTGCGCATTCCTTCATTGCGCGTCGGAATTCTCACGGGGATTTATTTATCGTGCGTCTTCGTCATCTGGGTGGATGTCGCCAATGGCGCGTCTGAAGAGCTTGAACCTTACGCCGAACTGCGCAACCTGGTGGCTGGCGAAGGTACTGATCATGGTGCTGGCTATTATCTTGTTAGGACGCTTCCGGCATCAGCCGGGAAAACTGTTCGTTTCGGGGTTGACGGCCTGGACGTTCCTGACCATCACTTATCTGGCAGCGGAGCTGCATTTCAGTTTGCTGGGAAGCCGAATGGGGGCATTTCACGTTTTTCATGCTGGGCGCGGGCGTCCTACTGGTTTGATGCGGTGCTCTGGACTGGGTCTTGCGAATGTGCTCCGTGGCTGACGACTGCCATCTTGCTCGATCCAGGGTGACTCATTAGCCTCCGCAATCAGGCATATATCAATCAACCATTTTTTTGTAAATCCATCAAAAAGGAAAACACCTCGATGAAACTCTGCCGTTTTCAAGTAAGGGAAAGACAGGCTCCGGCACGCAGGCGGAAATTTTTCAGGGTGTTGTTTCCGACGAGGCGGTTCGCGTGGTTTCCGGCGATATCCTCGCCAAGTGGGAAGAGACCAACAATTTTAGCTGCTCGGGGATGTGAAGCTTTTGCCGCCGGTTGCTCCCAGCAAGATCGTCTGCCTGGGCCGCAATTATTTGGACCATGCCGCGGAATTCGACAATGCTCCTCCAAAGGAGCCGTTGATATTCCTGAAGCCGCCGTCATCCTCATCCCGCCGGACATCCCATGAAGTTCTGCCCGAAGTACCGCGCATCGATTTCCAGGGCGACTCGCCGGTGACCATTTGGCGACCGGGCCACTGCGCGCCGGATGGCGCCGACCTGCCCTAATTGCCGGGTATATGCTGCTGAATGATGTCAGCGCGCGCGATTACCAGGCCCTGGATAAGCAGTGGACGCGCGCAAAGAGGTTCGAGACTTTTTGCCCGCTCGGCCCGGTAATTAAACGCAGTTCGATGTGGCAAACGCCACAATTGAAACTTTACTCAATGGGGTGCGGAAACAGTAATGCCCCCTTCACATGATGCTCTTTCCCATCCATGTTATAATTCCTTGGGTTTCGCGCGTGATGACGCTGCTGCCGGGCGATGTAATCGCCACGGGCACACCGGCGGGCGTCGGTCCGATGAAGGCCGGCGATGTCGTAGAAATGTTCGTTCCCGGAATCGGCACGTTGTGAAATCCCACTAAGAATCTGGCACGTCTGAACTGCGGTGCCCCCCACCTGGCATAACACTCTGGACAAGAGGTGCAAGACCCAGAAAGATTTGAAACCGGCGTATCAATCGGTGATTGCGCCCAAACAAAGCGTTGAAAAATTTGGCAATCGATTGGCGAATCGCGGTGGGGGCCGCGGCTGCTGGTGGCCGTTGCCGGGGCGGGGCGCGCGAATATTTTAAAAAGTCCGAGGACCCGGAGGACGAAGAGCGGCGCCGCCGATCGCACCTCAATCAGGTTGGGCGGATCGGCGAAGGCCTGGTCGTCGAGCTGGTCGAATCAAGGGAACTTTCCGCCGGAACCTCCGAGGGAATCTCTTTGCGCCGCAACACAACTGCACCCCATCGGTAACGGTGGATTGCGCCGGCTGGTTCGCTACAGCTATTCCATCGCAGGCGTCACTTACGAAACCGCGCAGGACGTTACAGGCCTGGAAGAGCGGCTGTGCCTCGAGCGCATCGCTTCCGGCCAGCCCGCCAGCGTGAAATACGATCCTTCAAATCCCAGCAATTCGATACTGGTCGCGGACGACTGGTCGGGCCTACATTAGGTGCCCGTGCGAATTTCCCCTCGAGCACAGCCGCAAATTGATGAGATTCCGGTCATGACTCGAAAATGCTTGTAAAAATCGTTGCCTCCACAACTGCGGTTCTGGGCGCCGCCGCATTGACTCTCGCCTGCCCCCTCGCCCTCGCGCTAAGCACCATCCATGCGGTTTCGATCCAGCAGATTCATTCCGCGCGTTTGCCTTGTGCCGATTTCGTCATCGGCACATTCCGCCTCCTTGGCTGCATATACCTTGCAACGCATCTTGCGGTACGCATCCTGGGCGTGGGCCGCGCCGAGTTTCCGCCCCCGCCAAATCAGGAATTGCCTTCGAATGCGCCGAAAACTAATGTGTAGGGACAGTGGCGCACGCTTCCGCCTGCGGAATTTGGTACTGGCAAGGGCTGAAACCCCGCAGGCTGACGCCTATTCCACCAAAAGTTACCGGAAGCGACTCCCCTAAAAATTGCTGGCGCATCCTTTCGCGCATATGCGAAAGTCTCGAAAGTAGCCGCGGAACCTCAACCTATGACCACGATCCCGAAACTGGCATTATTGAGACGAACTTCGCCGCCGCACCGCATTGAAGCGGAAGCCGGAGGGGGCGCCGAACGCCGTGAACGCGAACAAAAGGCCGGAAGCTTACCGCTCGTGAACGAGTCGGATCTCTTCTCGACGAAGGGTCGTTCGAAGAACTCGATAAATTCGTCACGCACCGCTGCGGACGGATCTGGAAATGCAGGAACACGTGTGCCCGGCGACGGATTTATTACCGGCTTTGGCTGCATTCGCGGCCGCCTGGTTTACGTGTTCGCGCAGGATTTTACGGTGTTCGGCGGCTCGCCTTCGGAAACCAATGCCCTGAAAATCTGCAAAATTATGGACCTGGCGATGCGCAATGGGCGCGCCGGTGTCGGCCTAAACGATCCTGGTGGCGCTCGCATTCAGGAAGGGGTGCCGCCCGCTTGCCGGGATATGCCGACATTTTTCTGCGCAACACGCTGGCCAGCGGCGTCGTTCCGCAAATCAGCGCGATCATGGGGCCATGCGCCGGCGGCGCCGTGTATTCCCCGGCAATCACCGATTTTATTTTTATGACGCGCGACACTTCGTACATGTTCATCACCGGTCCGGACGTGATCAAGACGGTGACGCACGAGGACGTTTCCAAGCAGGACCTTGGCGGCGCGATGACACACAATGCCACCAGCGGCGTCGCCCATTTCTCGCCAGGAATGACGCCGAATGCCTCGCCATGATTCGCGAATTGCTCACTTCCTTCCACTCAAACAATCTCGATGACGCCGCCGCGCCGCCCCACTTCCGATCCCGTCGACCGCGCGGCACTATCGCGCTGATTCCATGGTGCCCGCCGACCCCCATGCAGCCGTACGACATCAAGGACGTGATCCACGCGGTCGCGGACGACAATTATTTTTTTGAGGTCCAGGAGCATTTCGCAAAAAATATCGTCATCGGTTTCGCCCGACTCGGAGGCAGCCCGTTGGCGTAGTCGCCAATCAGCCTGCCGTGCTCGCCGGCGTACTGGACATCAACGCCTCCGTGAAGGGCGCGCGATTCGTGCGCTTTTGTGACGCCTTCAACATCCCGTTGATCACGCTGGAAGACGTGCCCGGCTTTTTACCGGGCACGCAGCAGGAATGGAACGGAATTATCAAGCACGGCGCAAAACTGCTCTATGCGTTCGCCGAAGCCACGGTTCCCAAATTAACGGTGATCACGCGGAAGGCGTATGGCGGGGCGTACTGCGTGATGTCCAGCAAGCATATCCGCACCGACGCGAACTTCGCATGGCCCACAGCCGAAATTGCGGTAATGGGACCCGAAGGCGCAGTGAACATCGTCTACAAGCGCGAAATCGAACGCGCTCCTGAAGCGGATCGCGAGCGCCTGCGCCGCGAGAAAGTCGCCGAGTTTCGTGAGCGCTTCGCCAATCCTTACGTGGCCGCCGAACGCGGCTACATCGACGCAGTGATCGAACCCTCGCAAACCCGCGCGAAGCTCATCACCGCGCTGCGCTCACTCGAAAACAAGCGCGATACCAATCCAAAAAAGAAACACGGCAATATTCCTCTGTAGCCGTCGTGCGAGTCCATGGGTTGTTTCGCTCAGCCCTCGGCCGATGCGTTTCTCACGATTCAGCAAGCAGCATTAAAATTGTGGATCAGAAAATCAGCTTCAGACCCAGCTGAATTGAACGGTTGCCTCCCGAGCCAAGAACAGGGTTCGACGCGGCCGTATCAGCGGTTACGCAGCCACAGCCGAAATTTCCTGACGCGCCGGTCGATGGATCGTTGGTCCCGTATTGATATGGACCCCATGGATTTCCGAACGTGGGATGGTTGAGAATGTTGAACACTTCCAAACGAAATTGCGCCGTAACTCTCTCCTTGAACGTTGTGTTTTTACTGAGCGACATGTCCCACCCGCGGTAGCCCAGGTCACGAAAAATATTGCGGCCTACGGCGCCAAAGGTTCCGAGAGCGGGAGGAATCAGCACCGAGTTTCCGTTGATGTAACAGCCGACATTATTCAGCGTGTTGATCGCACCGGTACCAATCGCGGTTGCAGCGGTCATGCAAGCCGCGGGTTCCGAGAGGATCGTGCACCCCCCGATCGCGGATGCGCCGGAACCGGACCAGCACGGTATGGACTCACCTCGACCGGCCCGAAAATCATTGGGATTTCCAACGAAATCCCAGCGCTGGCCGTAGGTAGGATTGTTATTTACATCGCCGGTCCCGCTAAAGTCGTTCGACATATCCATGGGCCCCCAGGGCGCTCCACTGGAAATGGTCACGATGGAATTGATGACCCAACCCTGGAGCATCTGCGCATATCCGTCCTTCCCCGGAATGTGGTAGCTGGCTGACAAAGTGAAACGGTGCCGAATGTCGAAATCTGTATTTCCATACTGCAGATTCGGGTTGGTGCTGTCCGATGGAATCAAAGCCTGATACGTGCTGGAAACGTCGTCGAGCGAATGGGAATAAGTGTAACCGGCCTCAAACCCAAAGCCGTGCACGGGCCGCTGCGTGAAACTGACTTGAAGCCCATGATAATTCGATAGGTCCAGGTTTGAGATGCGATTGATGAAACCCAGGTACGGGAACTTTCCGTTTTGGGGACGCCCTGCCTGCTCGAGCCCGGGATCGGCGTCGCCAGGATCGCACGCATACGGACTGCCGCCGGTTGCAATGTTCGCGTTGCACCAGGCGACTTCGCCTAGAGTTGTTCCCGCAGTCGATCCAGCTCCGGGAAACCCTGAGCCCGCCGAAGGCTGATTAATATCCTGGATGCCGATGAGTTTCGACCCGTGATTGCCAACGTAAGCCACTTCCAGAGAGAGGTTGTTTGTGAAGGCATGTTCAATTCCCAGGCTCCAGGTCGTGACAAAAGGATTGCGCAGATTGCGATCGATCGCAGCTACGTTGCATGGCGCGGGATCTCCGCTCAATCCGTCACCGCACGTTACCGCGGTCGTCGGAAAGAGCGGCGCGTTGGGCCCGTTGTTTTGCCAGTTCGAAGCAAGAGCTGAACCGGCACCGCCGGGCACACTGACTGCAGTGACTGCGATCGTGCCGTTTGTCCCTGCCGGAGTCGTCAGAACTCCGTTCTGATAGATTGCAGCTCCCGTCGGAATCGTAAACAAACCATTTCCGTTTCCAGGAGCAACAAAAACCGCGAAGGGCATCTGCTGATACATGACACCCGCGCCCGCGCGAATCACGTTTTTCGCGTTGCCGTGGATATCCCACGCCAAGCCAAACCGCGGCGCAAAGTTGTTGTGATCGCCGTTGTACGGAGAGTTGATCCCGTGCCCTACCTGCACCAGGCCGACGGCAGGATCGAAATTGCCCACCTGATTGTTGGCTTCTTGCAAGACGGTATCCACTTCATAGCGAACTCCCAGGTTCACAGTGACTTTGGGAGTGATTCTCCAGTCGTCCTGAAAGAACGCCCCGTATTGGAAATTGTGAAGGTGCCGTTCAGGGTTTCCCGTTAAAATTTTGGATCCTGAAGCCGCGGGAGTGCCGCTAAGGAAATCTTCCAGGGACGCGAATTTAACGTAGCCTTTGGCATCCGTTGTAATCGTTCCTGTAAAGTCGTTATAGATGAACTCCCCGCCGAATTTGAACGCATGCTTGCCATGTAAGATGGAGAAATGGTCCAAGGCTTGCAACACGCCTTCGGGACCAAGAATTTTCGGCCACATGGCTCCCAGCCGGAATTGGCTGAGCGCGAACGGCTGAATTTGAATCACGGGAAATCCGAAATCCAGCGGATTGGTAACTCCCGTGTTGATTCCATAATCCTTCGGGTTGACGGTTTCATCCGCGCTCAATGAGCTGTCATAGAAACGGGAGTACCCCACTCGAAGCTCATTTAGCCGCGTGGAATTGGGCACCCACGTCCAATTTCCGGTTCCCACCACCGACCGCACGTGAATCACTGTGTCCCAGATCGGCAATACTTCGTTCGGCGCGTCGTTGAAATTCCCATTGTCCTGGCCGAAGAAAAACATACCGTTCAAACTGTGCCGGTCGTTGACGTGATAGTCGAGCTTGGCCAGTCCGTTGGCGGTCAGGTTGTTGCTAATGGTGTTGAGCGGATAGTTCGTCGAAGCGCCGGTGGCGGGAAAGAGGGATTCATTGGCACCGGGTGTCGTGTTCGTCGGCGTGGGAATACAGCTGCCCGAAGGCAGCCCCGCAATCTGCGCACTGAGCGGCGAAACATTCGAGCGCCCCAGATCATTGCACGCATCGACAAGACTATTCTGACAATTTCCCGCCGTTAGGATGCTGCAGCCGGCGGCGCTGGAATCAACACCGGCTAGCGATGCCGTGGCCGGTGCGCCAGTGACGAACGTGCTGCCCACCGAGTAGCGCTGCTCTTCAAACGCAGTAAACCAGAAAAGTTTGTCTTTCTTGACGGGCCCTCCCGCGCTTGCACCGAACTGTTCCAGAGCTACCGGCGCTTTTGGTGTTGGCGCTACGTCGAAGAAGTTGCGAGCGTCAAATGCGTCGGTACGCCCAAAGGCATACGCTGTGCCGTGAACCCGGTTCGTTCCTGACTGAGGCCAACGACCACGGTGGCCCCTGGTTTCCAGCCATATTCCGCCTTGGGATTTTCTTCGGTGTTGAATTCTTGAATGGCATCGATCGGGAGAATGGTAGTGGCATCGCCCGCGAGGGTTGCCTGGTTGACCACGCTTAGGCCGGCGTACGCCTCGTCATCATCCAATCCGTCAAGGATGAACACATTGTCCTCGGGACGGACTCCGTTCGTGCTCTGGGTCCAAGCTCCGCCACCAACGAAATTTGTGACCCCGGGGCGAAGAGAAAGGAGATTTTCGTAATTCCTGCCGTTTAGCGGCAGGTCGTTAATCGTTTCGTTACTCAGCGTCCCACCCAAAGTCGCGTTGCTGGTCTCGATCTGAGGGGGCGCCTCGCTCACGGTAATCGTCTGCACCTGCTCACCAGGCTGCAACGTCAGGTCGACACGAATTTCCTTGCCCACCTCAAGGACGATGTTGTCCTGTTCGGCAGTTTGAAAGCCCATAAAGCTGGCGCGAATTTTGTAGCCTCCCGGGAGCAAATTGGGAGCGCTGTACTGCCCCGCGGCGTCCGTCATCAACGTTCTGGTCAGTCCCCGTTGCGCGTCGATGATCGTGACCGTTGCACCGACAATCGCGCCACCGCTCTTGTCGGCCACCGCACCCAGAACTCGCCCGGCATTGCCCTGGGAGTACAATGGACGACAGGTTAGAAAGACGCCAAGAAATAAAAGCACCGCAATGAACCACTGGATAGCCGCCGACCGGATTTTCCGGGACATTCGATTCATCTGCATCTCCCTACACGCATGCCTGCTCGCAAAGAGATAGGAATCAGGCATAGAGAAGTTTTTAAACGTTCACTCAATTCTACATTCAACGAGCACCAGCCACCGACTTCATACTATGCGCGCGTTAAGTTGTCAAAACATAAATCATTGATGAGCTGTTAACTTACTTCAAAAACACGGCCGGAAATAAATACAGGAATCTACCGATAGATTCAGGGTGAGCAAAATAGGGGCTTCGGGTGTAGAGTCCTCAAAGCGGGAGGCTTCCCATCATGAAAGTTATTTTAGCGATTGCCGTGTTCCTGATCGCTTTTTCACTGCGCGCTCAGCAAATTCAGTCGAACAGCGCACCCGTGCCGAAAACTCCACAGGCCGAGGCACAACCACCAAATAGCAATGGAGCGGCCAGCCTACCAACCGATATCCGGCCCGGACATCCTCTCGACCAGGCAGACGTCGATGTTCTAACCGGGAAACGCGATCGGGAAATCGAAGCGTCCCGGCGAGCGGCGGCAAACGCGATGGTCGGCGCTTACGCAGAGTATGGAAATTACGGTGATTATTTCTGGATGAACGGCAGACTCGGCGATACCTGGGATATGCCGATGCTGCCGCTGACGCAGGTCAGCAACCCATTCTTCTTCGGTTTTGGACGCCGCGGTTTCGGTGGCGGAGGCTTCGGTGGCGCTGGATCCGGCCGCGGCGGATTTCGCGGCGGCCGTTAACTCAATTCGATCGTAGTTCGCGCGCTTTCCTACTGCGTTACGGTTCTGGCCACATCGCCGACCTTGAATCCGTTGCCAGAAACAGGCTTGCAGACCGCCGACACATCATCCACGTCGGTGACTTCCAGTTCTCCCAGCTTGCTGGTCATTTTGCGAAGTACCGCTCCGGTCGTCGGGTCTTTGATCGTATTCGTCACGCGCTCCACGGACAGGTGGTCGCCAACCTTGATTCCCGTTTTCGCTCCGACGTTCAGAACGATTTGATCGCCGTCGACGGCCGCCACCACGCCTTCCACCTTGATGACACGCGCTTGCAGCTTGGGCGCCGAAGCGATCACGCCCGCGGTCATTTGGTCGGTTGCTGACTTGACAGCCTCGCCGAGGATGGTCTGTTGAAAGTCGCCGGAACCGAAGTCCACAGCGCCGCCACCCCAGCCGTGCCAGTTTCCACCGCCGCCCAGCAGGCTGGTGCTGCTGCGCTTGGATTCACCCTTGCCTTCCGCCACGCCCAGGATTTCCGCCGTGTCGATGTCCACAAGCCGCGCGTCCAGTTGAACGTTGGCCTTGGTTTCCTTGTGGCCGAACCCTCCGACACCGAATCCGCCCCAGTTGCCTCCGCCGCCACCGATATTGCGGTTCTTGGTTTCGTTTCCAAATTCGGTAATACTGCCCACGATGATCGCGTCAAGACCAAGAATCTTGCCGATTCTGGCAGCCGACGCGGGATCGGCGCGATTGCTGGTTGAAAAATTCTGTTCCGCCAGGATTTTGTCGAGTTGCTTGCGCTCGATCACGCTATAGGTACCGTCGTTCACCAGATTCTTCACCAGAAGATCGGCGATTCCCTTGCCAACGTCGATATCGGTGCCGAACAGCGCCGCGGAGTTGGTGCGCACGGTGGCGTAATCGAAATCAAACACGGCTACGCGCTTCTTGCGTCCCGTCGGCGCCTGCTGCGCGGCCGCGCCAGGCGCGGCTGCCGCCGGCTGTGCGGGCGGAGCGCTACTTTGCGCGCGCGCAACCAGGGGCGTGATAAGAACGCACAAGACCATTAGGGCGGGTAGTCGTTTCATGGCGATCTCCTGTTCCGATGTAATGCAGGGTGAAAAATTACCTGGTCCCAGGTGCGGCGGAGTGATTCTAGTGAAGCCCAAATCCCCGTGTCAACAAATCCGTTAGAGGAATGCGCTCTGCTAGGCACTTCTGAAACACTCAGGATTGCGTCTGCTTGCGGGCGAGGATGCGCATTACAACCCCTCCGACCGGAATCACCGAAAAAATGAGAAATAACAGCACGGTCAGCACCAGGTCCTTAAATCCCGGAGCGAAATCTCCGCCATGCCGAACAGCCAGGAGGCCGATGTAGTAGGCCGTAGGCGCGGCCAGCACAAGCTCCACAATCGCGTATGGTTTCAACATTTTTCCTTTGTAGAAAATCATCGCCGCGGCGAGGACCAGCCAGGACGCGGTGATCCATTCCACCGGATAAATGACCTTATTATCGAAAGAAAAGTGATTGATCAGCAGAACGGGAATCCCGGCTCGCGGGTCAAGAATGAACGGAGGACCGCCCGGCCAACAATAAATTCCGATCTGGTAAAGGCAGAGCGCCAGAAGATATGCGCCAAGCAGGCGCTCCGGACGGGCTTCCCGTGAACTTTGTGTGACCATGTTTTGAACTACGAATTATCGTCCGCCGCGACTCGCGTGTCCACGGCGGTTTTCAGCGTACCGAAACTGCGGCGGGACGATTGGTCGAATCGGACAGCAGCTGGCGGCGTGTTAGAATGCGCTGCGAGCTAGATTTTTATCATGTTCAAAAAAATCCTGATCGCCAATCGAGGGGAGATCGCCGTACGAATCGCGCGCGCCTGCCGCGAGATGGGCATCACGTCCGCCGCGGTTTTCAGCGATGCGGACCGCGCCGCATTGCATGTCCGGCTGGCCGATGAGGCGTACCGGTGCGGACCCGCTCCTTCGCGCGAAAGCTATCTTCGCATCGACACGCTGATGGAGATCGCGGGCCGCGCCGGTTGCGACGCGCTGCATCCCGGATACGGATTCCTCGCGGAGAATCCAGAACTCGCACGCGCATGCGCGGCCAACAAGATCACCTTCATCGGGCCGTCTCCCGAAGCCATGGAGCGTCTGGATCAAAAACCGCCGCGCGTCAACTCGCTTCCCGCGCGGGTGTCCCGATGGTTCCCGGGACGCAGGACCCGATCGAAACTCTCAAGGATGCGGACAGCATCGCGCGAGGACTTGGCTATCCGGTGCTGCTGAAAGCGGTCGCGGGTGGCGGCGGAAAAGGCATGCGCGTAGTCTCCGGCGATTCCGAGATGGGGGCCGCTTGGCGCGACGCCTCATCGGAAGCGCTGAATGCGTTCGGCGACGCGCGATTGTACCTTGAAAAATACATCGATCGCCCGCGCCACATTGAAATCCAGATTTTCGCCGACACGCATGGCCATATTGTTTATATCGGCGAACGAGAATGCTCCGTGCAGCGGCGGCATCAGAAGGTAATCGAGGAGTCTCCGTCTCCGATTATGACGCCGGAACTGCGCCGAGCCATGGGCGAAGCAGCAATTCGCCTGGCACACGATGCGGGCTACACGAATGCAGGCACCGTCGAATTTCTTGTGGATGCCGAGCGCAATTTCTATTTTCTGGAAGTAAATACCCGACTGCAGGTGGAACATCCGGTGACGGAGATGGTCACGGGGCTCGACCTTGTAAAAATCCAGATTCGCGCCGCGGCTGGGGAACGATTGCCCTTTGCCCAAGAGGACGTAAAACTTTCGGGCCACGCGGTTGAATGCCGCCTCTACGCCGAAGACCCGGCCAATCAATTTTTCCCTTCGCCCGGCACGATCCTGACGCGGCGCGTTCCGTCGGGCCCGGGAATCCGCGTCGATGACGGCGTGTACGAAGGCTACCGCGTTTCCACCGAATACGATCCCATGCTCGGCAAGCTGATTGCCTGGGGCCAAGACCGCGCCGAGTCCATCGCGCGAATCGACCGCGCCCTGGAAGAACATTCCGTCACGGGAATAAAAACAAACACCGGACTTCTCCTCGGCATTCTTCGCGATCCGGATTTTCGGCGCGGAGAGATTTTCACTCGCTGGCTGGACGAAAAGCTTCCTCATCTCCTGGCAGCGATGCACACGGAAGAACGGGATACGGTTGCCGAGGATGCCGCGATTCTTGCGGCTTTGCTGCATTCCTTGGACGCGACGAGCGAAACTCCCCCGAACGGGACATCCGTGGAAACAGAATCGCGGTGGAAGCGCGAAGCTCGGCTGGAGCAGGTCAATCGCGCCGAATAGCGGCCGGGCGACCACGCCGGGAAATGTCATGGCGAAATGGAGCGGCAAACACTAGACCATGCGTTACGAAGTCATGATTGGTGGGACCCGGCGAATCGTGGAATTCTCCGCGCAGTCCAAGGAAAATTCGCGCATTGCGTTCAGCGTGGACGGACGTTCGGTGGAAGCGGACGCGATTACAATTTCGCGCGGCGTCTATTCGGTGCTGCTCCGCGGCCGGTCGCTTGAAGTCACCGCGGAGGAAACCTCAAATGGCGTGCTGGTCCGGGTGAACGGCCGCGAATTTCAAGTGGAGATTGCCGATCCTCGATCATGGCGGCGGAAGCGTGGAGCAGGAGTTGAGCTGGAGGGGCGCCAGCAGTTGACTGCGCCGATGCCCGGAAAAATTGTGCGGGTGCTCGTGGAAGTGGGACAGCAAGTGAGCGCGGGCCAGGGCCTGCTGGTGATCGAAGCCATGAAAATGCAAAACGAAATTCGTTCGCCAAAATCAGGCGCGGTCGAAAAGCTGGCGCGCGAAGGGCAGACGGTCAACGCCGGAGAAATCCTCGCGATTGTCGGTTAACCGGTGATTCCTAGTGGCGCAGGCTTCAGCCTGTGGGTTTTGGCGCGAGCAAGGGCCGATCCGGCCTCGACCAAATTCCACAGGCTGAAGCCTGCGCCACCGAACTCTTCGAAATGGAAAACTACTTCGTCTGGGGAATGGATCCAGCGTCCGCGGCCTTGGGAGCTACCACCACCGGAAGCTTGCCCGCCGATTCGACCACTTGTTGCGCCAGGTAATTCGTGATCTTGGCATTGTTGCGAGCGACAGCCAGATACGCGGCGCGCAGCAGCTGTTCCTTGCGGTTGTGAATGTTGTCGCGAATGGATTGCTGCACGGTCGGATCGCTCAAATCCCGCTGTCCGGGCGCTTCCTTGGACACCAGCTTCAGGATACGGTAAGAACCCTGCACCGTGATGACGCCGCTGATCTGTCCGGGCTTGAGGGACATCACAGCCTTCTTCAAAGCGGGATCGCTCTGAGTGAGTGAGGATTCCGGCACATAGCCCAGATCTCCTCCCGATCCCGTGGAAGCAGGGTCTTCCGAATAATCCATCGCCACCTGTCCAAAATCGGCTCCCGTGCTGAGTTGCTGCTCCAGAGCCGCGGCCTTGCGTCTGGCTTCGGGATCGGTGGTGGCGTCGTCATTCTTACGATTGCGCAGGCCGGGATCCTTATGCGGAGTGACCACAATCTGCGCGATGCGGTACTGCGTCTCCGTTACGTTGAATTGCGCGCGGTTCTGATTGTAAAAATCCTGAACGTCCTGGTCCGTGACCGCGATCTTGGCCACCACTTCGTGATTGATTACTTTTTGAATGGAAAGTTGCTGGCGAATATCGTTTTTCAGGTCGTCGACCGTGTAGCCGCGCGCCTTGAGCTGGCGCTGAAATTCGTCCTCGGTGTACGGACTTTTAAATTCAGTAAACTTATCTTCAACCTCGCCATCGGCAGCCTGCAGGCCCAGTGCTTTGGCCTTTTCCAGCAGGATGTGATTGTTAATCAGCTCGTCCAGGACATTCAGCTTCAGCGAGAGCGCTTCATCCTGCGAAGGCTGCGGCGCATCGGGATTCAATTGCGTGCGGTAAAATTTATCGACTTCGGCGCTGGTAATGGGCGCGCCATCCACCACTCCCCACACGCCGGCATCTGGCTGCACCGCAGCCTTCTTGCACCCGGACGCGACCGCGAGGGCCGCGGCCAGTACAACCATCCCCGCCCACGTATCCTCACGCCGTCTCCTTATACCGAATGCGGGCTCCGAATGGAGCCCGCCCGATGAATCTTCCGATGCGAAAATATGCCAGTTAGGCTGCTTTCGTGACGCGGCCGGACCGAATGCAGGAAGTGCAAACGCGGATTTGCTTGCGAGCACCATCGACGACAGCGCGGACGCGTTGAAGATTGGGATTCCAGCGGCGGCGGCGGGTATTGTTCGCGTGGCTGATCACGTTCCCGAACGACGGCCCCTTGCCGCAAATCTTGCATTTCATGGCCATAACAACTCCTCACCCATTTGTACAAAGTTAAACAAAGTGAGTAGTTTAGCAGAGTTTAGGCTGTTGCGCACTGGATTTGATTGCAGCAGGCCGCCCATTTTTGCGCTTCGGTTGTGAGATGCCGATTCGCCGCTGCACGCCTACCGGGCAGCTGATTTGGGGAATCTCGTAATCGTCTCAGGATATGTTACTTCGCCATCGGTGAGGGTCATGAGGAGAATCCCATGTTTTTTAACCCAACGATACGGAATATTCTTCCGATAACGCTGATGATACGGAACTGGATACTCGGCAAGCCACCTGCTAAAGAATTCTTTCATTGCACTTCCGTGACAATATCGGAGGTCAACCTTTCGCAAATAATCCCTGTGGTCGAAGAATAAATGGCCAGCTTCTGAATCTTTCTGCAATTTCTCCTTGCACGAATCCTTATGGTATTGATACTCATAGCTTCCGCCTTTAAAAGCGAACTTTACTTCGTGCTTCGATAAATCAATGCCGCCCGCCAACTTCCTTCCCATATCTTGGACTAAGATTGAAGCAAAAACTTCCCAGTCGGAAGACAGCGCCGCAACTGGTCGGGCACTCTTCAAGACGGGAAGCAAGAGTCGGAACTGAACTCTTCGGCAAGGGCAGTGTCCACCAAATCCAGTTTCTCGCTAGACGCTCAGGTAGGCCTCTTTGGGCCTTTACTAAGGATTTCGTATGCCAAGGCAGCATAGGTAGCGGAGATACCAACTTCGGCGGTAAGGAAAGCTCCTCGCTCACGCCAACCACGAACAGTCGCGGTCTTGATTGAGGCACAAAATATGAAGCATTGATCATCAGAGCGCCAACGCGGTACCCAGTTTCGGCGAACGCGGCTACGATCGATTCAAAATCCCTGCCGTAATGCGAGGTTAGAGTACCGACTACGTTCTCAAGCACGACTATCTTCGGCGCACGGCCTTCTCGTTTCATCCCTTGAACGAGCCGCCAGAATGATCTAAAAGTGCCGCTGCGCTTGCCGTCGAGACCAGCCCCATTTCCAGCTAGCGAAAGGTCTTGGCACGGGAACGACGCCCAAACTAGGTCCGCTGTACCCGGCAAATCTCTGGTTGTGACACTTCCCACATCGCCAACATGGAGTTCTGGCGAGGGTCCAAAATATGCGCGGTATGCCTTTGTCTTCTTTTCGCAAATGTCGTTTGCAAACGTGCATTTCCATTGCGTACCGAGGCCGAGTCTGGCCATTCCGCCGCCCGAAAAAAATTCATACCACCGGAACGATGATTTGATCATTCTCTCGCTTTCAAAAATCGAGAAAGTCTTGTCTGGAGACGTTTTTGAATCCGCGTTTCACATTCCCAAATGACGATTGTTTTCCATCCCTTTAGTCGAAGCATTCGAACTGAATTCTTATCCCGAAAGATGTTCCCCGCCTGCTTTTTTTCCCAGTAAGAGCGATTTGATTTTGGCAGTTTCCCTGCATCGCAGCTATGCCCATGCCAGAAACATCCATGCACGAAGATGGCCTTTCGCTTTTCACGAATTACGAGGTCGGGCTTCCCAGGCAAAACCATGTCGCAACTACGGTAGGAGATCCCCAATCTCCTTACTAGACTACGCACAATGACCTCGGGGCTTGTCCCCTTGGAACGAACTCGCCGCATGATCTCGCTTCGCTGTTCGGCCGAAAAAGTGTCCATTAATGCCTAATTTAAGGCAAACTCCCGATTGATGCTACCCTTTTGGGAAAGCTTGCTCCGAGAAAATCTCAAGGGTATTGGTGCGAATCTTGAAAACTCCTTTTTCGGCGAATCCACTCGTGGCGCAACTCTCCCACAAGGTAGAGAGAACCGGTAATGAAGATGACATCGTCGGGCGAGGCCAATTCAAGGGCGCGCGCCAGAGCTTTCGCGGGGTCGGGAACCACCTCCGCGCGGCGCGCGTGATGCGCAGTCATCTCCGCCAGCAGCGGCGCGGAAATGGAGCGGGACTGCGCGGGCGCGGTAAGAATCACGGTGGCGGCGCGCGAAAACAGCAGGCCGGCAATTTCGTCGACGGCTTTGTCACGCATCGCTCCATAGATCAAGTAAATCTTGCGACCGGGAAGGAATTGCTCCCAGAAGACTGCGATCTCGCGGGCGCCGGCCGGATTGTGCGTGCCGTCCACATAAATGTCCGGTCGCTCGCTGATGCGTTCCAGGCGGCCAGGCCATGTGGCGGCGGCAAAGCCACGTGAAATCGCCTGGTCATCGATGGGCGCGCCGCGCTCGGCCAGCATGCGCGCCGTGGCTAGCGCAGTAAGCGCGTTGCGCACTTGAAACCGGCCGGCCAGCCGCAAGGCGATCGGAATGCGCACGCTCGTGTCGTAGGAAATCGCTGTGAACGAGAAGCAACCATCCTTTGCGGTGACGTCTTCGAGGTAAAAAGCGTTCTCAATCTCCACCAGGAATGCGGATTGCTCCGCGCAACGCCTGCGAATCACGACGCGCGCGATCAGGTGCTCCGCGGCGCTCACCACGCGGGCGCCGGGCTTGATGATCCCTGCTTTTTCCGCCGCGATTTCCTCGATGGAGTGGCCCAGATAATTTTCGTGGTCCAAATCAATCTGCGTGATTACCGCGACTTCCGGCAGCAGAATGTTGGTTGCGTCCAGGCGCCCGCCCATCCCGGTTTCGCAGACCGCGTACTCCACACCTGCGCCGGCAAAATGCACGAAGGCGATGGCCGTGACGCATTCAAAAAATGTGGGATGTGCGGCGAGACGTCCCGCGGCGAGCAATTCCTCAATAGCCTGCTGCACGCGCGTGAAGGCGGCGGCAAATTCCTCGTCGGAAATTTCCCTGCCGTCGACGCGAATGCGTTCGTTGATGCGCTCGAGATGCGGCGAAGTGTACAGGCCGGTGCGCGAGCCTGCGGCGCGCAGGATCGCTTCAAGCATGGCCGAAGTTGACCCTTTGCCGTTGGTCCCGGCCACGTGCACGGACTGAAACGCGCGCTGCGGCTGCCCCAGGTGCTCGCACACCACGGTAATGTTCCGCAGATCAAACTTTGCGGCTTTGGCCTCGCGCGGGGAGGCGAGTTCGCGCCCCAGGCGGAAGAGATACTGGACGGATTCTTCGTAGTTCATGCCGTTATGCCAGAAAAAAATCGAGCGAGGTGGAGAGATAGTTCTTCAGGTCCTTGCGGTGAACGACAGCGTCGAGAAATCCGTGCTCCAAAAGAAATTCCGAGGTTTGAAATCCCTTGGGAAGTTTCTGGCGAATGGTTTGCTCGATCACGCGCGGCCCGGCAAAGCCGATCAGCGCGCCGGGTTCCGCGATGTTGATGTCCCCCAGCATCGCATAGCTTGCGGTCACGCCACCGGTAGTCGGATCGGTCAAAACGGAAATGAACGGCAAGCGGACTTCGTCAAGCCGCGCCAGCGCGGAAGAAACTTTCGCCAGTTGCATCAGGCTGATTGTCCCCTCCATCATGCGCGCGCCGCCCGAGGAGGAAATAATGATCAGCGGCAATTTTTTGGCGATGGACATCTCCACCGCGCGCGTCACCTTTTCGCCGACCACCGCGCCCATCGAGCCGCCAATAAAGGCAAACTCCATCGAGCAGCAGATGACCGGACGCCCGCCCAGCAAACCCTCCGCGGTGATAATGGCGTCGGCCTTACCCAATTTACGGCGCGCTTCTTTCAGGCGCGCTGCGTAAGGCTTGGTGTCCGTGAATTTCAGAGGATCGCTCGACGCGAGTAAGGCGTCATGCTCCACCCATCGCGAATCGAGCAGTAATTCGAGGCGCTGCGTGGCGCTCAGCCGGAAATGGTGCTCGCATTTCGGACAGATCCGCCAGTTGGCGTCAAGATCCTTCTTCCACACGATCGTCCGGCAGTTTTCACACTTCGTCCACAGGCCTTCGGTCTTCACGCGGCGCTCGTCGGGCGGCGTGGGTTGGTCGATGCGTTTTTTTTCCCGCTTAAACCAGGCCATCGTTTTGGGGTCCTAAGTGTTGCGCGTGGGTGACGTCCGGGACCAAGGGTTTTCCGGGCCCCCGTAGACTCCCCGTCTCTGAGTACGGGGGATACAAGCATTCTGCGTCACGTACACACCGCGGCTCGAATCCTCAGACCCGCGGCTTTTCCCTCGACGCCAGATCACCATGCGCTGCGTTTATTTTACTTCCGCGGGAGTGGACGTCGCTGGTCCCATGCCTACAATTTCCAGAACCACATCCTCATCCTTCG
The DNA here is from genome assembly GCA_963695945.1 of uncultured Acidobacteriota bacterium. Classification (GTDB taxonomy): domain Bacteria; phylum Acidobacteriota; class Terriglobia; order Acidiferrales; family UBA7541; genus Palsa-360. The sequence continues at coordinate 18,509 of CAVOIX010000033.1, forward strand.
CTCCGTCGTAGTGCACCTGCTTGCCAAAGTGCCGGGCGAAGCTGCCAGGCGGCAGCGGCACGGTACTTTCCGGATCGAATTTGGTGCCCGTTCCCACCCACCAGGTTCCTGAAATCACGGTGATGAACCGGTCATTGGGATGAAAGTGCGGATGGCTCATATGATGGGCGTGCCATTTCACCAGCTCGACGTAGATTCCCTCTTTTTCGGGATCGCCCGCCAGGACCGCCGTGCTTTCGCCTCTCTTCATATCGTCTTCCCACTTGATTTGGTCCGGCATCTGGACTTTGATGGCGGCAGGGTTGAGGTCGGTGGCCCTCGCCGCGCCGAAAGAAACCAGCGCCGCGATCCCCACCACAGCAAAAGGTAAATAGCGACGAGTTTTCTGATAGATGAACATGACTCGCTCCTCTTAAGAACTCCAGGATTCGACCTGGATCGAAGGCGGGAAAGTGCGCGGATGCCCATCTCGAGCCGGCCCGTTCGATCCAAATCTATCCACGGTACTGTACGCCCCGGAGTCAACACATGCAAACCCAGGGGTGGCGCAGGCCTCCGCCTTTAGGTTTTCGCCGTTGCAGCTATTAAACCCCACAGGCTGAAGCCTGCGCCACGATAAACCTACCAGCGCAGATCCGTCTCCGTCGGCTGCTCGTAGTCCACGCCGTCAACTTCAAATCCAAACAGTCCGCGGAATTCGCGTTGAAATTCCGCGAAGGCGGTCACTTCGCGAAGATTTTCCGTGGTGACCTGCGGCCACAGGCCCGCAACCTCCGCCTGCACATCCGCGCGCATTTCACGGTCGTCCAGGCGTAAGCGTCGCGCGTCGTCCAGCTTGGGCCCGGCGCCGGTGCAAAGAAAATCCGTAAACAAGCGTCGCATCTGTTCGAGCGGACCTTCGTCGAGATTTTTCTTTTTCATCGCGAGAGGAAGCAGGCTCAAGTACAGCGGCACCACGGGTATCGCCGCGGAGGCTTGCGTGACCACCGCCTTGTTGACCGAAACCCAGGCATGGCCCCCTAATTGATTCGCCAGCGCGGTATCCAGATCTTTGGCGACGCGCTCCAGATCCTTCTTCGCCTGGCCAATGGTGCCGTCGCGATAAATGGGCCAGGTCAGTTCCGGCCCGATGTACGAATAGGCCAGCGTGCGCGCTCCCGGGGCCAGTAATTTTTCCTCGAGCAGCATCTCGATCCAGCGCTGCCAATCCTGCCCGCCCATCACCGCAACGGTGTCGGCAACCTCATCGGCGTTCGCGGGTTGTAGCGTGACGCTGACCACTTTTTCGGAGTCCAGCTCGATAGTTCGATTGGTATAAGCCTGTCCCACCGGTTTCAGCACCGAACTGTACACCTTGCCATTGCGAGGATCAGTGCGCTTTGGCGACGCGAGCGAGTAAATCACCAGATTTACCGGCGCCATTTCCTTGCGAATCGTTTCCGCGGCAGCTCGTTTGATTTCGTCGGAAAATGCGTCACCATTGATACTCGACGCATACAAACCATCGCGCCTGGCGAAGGAGTGCAGGGCCACGGTGTTGTAATGACCGGCGGTAGCGGTCTTATCGCCTTCCGGCGGCCGCTCGAAAAATACGCCGAGCGTCCTGGCGCCATAGCCCCACGCGGCGGCGATGCGCGACGCCAGCCCGTAGCCGGTGGAAGCGCCAATCACCAGCACGTTTTGCGGCGCGTTTTGCCCGGTGGGAATGTTCCCGCGCACGGACTGCACCCAGCTTTCGACGTTCCGCCGGCAGCCCTCGGGATGGGCATTCACACAGATGAAGCCGCGCGAGCGGCGCTTGACGATTTGCAGTGGCATATCCGAAAGATGATACCGTAGCGCGGGCGGCGCTGCATCTCCACCGGACGGAAAGCTAATGAGTTTAGCGATCCTTCGGCCGGAATTGCTCCGCAAATAAAACGGCCACCCTGGAATGCCGGGTGGCCGCTTTGCTCGAAAGTATCGCGCGCTTATTTTTCGCCAGGAGGCGTGGGCTGATCGATCAGCGCATCGGCCTGGTGGATGCTGCCTTTCGAGAGATTGGTCTTTACCACGGACTTCTGGCCTGCCACCAGGTTCACTTCCGTTTCGAAGCTCTGGTATCCGGGCAATTCAACCTTGATGCGGTGAGATCCCGGACTGAGCAGCATGGCGTGAAACGCGCCGCCCAGTTCTCCGGCGTGTCCGGAAAATCGGTCATCAACGAAAACGGCTGCGCGGTCCGGTTGGACGTCCACTTTCAGCTGGGCGGTTACTTTTGGTATGGTCTCATCCGGGGCCTTCTGCATCTTGACGGGCACCGCCAGCAATTCCTTAGGTTCAACAGTAAGCGTTTCAGTGAAGTCCTGATAGCCTGCCTGCCGAACGACTAGCTCGTGGTCGCCCGGAATCAATAGAATCCTCTTCGGACCCCACAGCTCGCCTAAATATCCGACATACTTGCCGTCAATCCATACTCCGGAAGTCTTTTCCACCTTGGACTTGCCCTGAAACTTCAATTCCCCAAGAACCGTCGTTTGCGCCATCATGGGCGCGATCATCGGACCGCAGGTAAACGCTGAGGTCAGGAGGGCCAGACCCCCGATCCATCTCAATTTTGATTTTGTCAACATCGGTGTCGAATCCTTTCTCGAAAACGTGGAAGCTTTAGTCACTACCCCTGATTCTAGGACTGGAGCACGCCCCTTTCCAATACGGAAGACAATGCATACCCTTGTAACTGCCTACAAACAGGCAACATAGAACTTTTAGCCGATTTTCGACCGGATTGCGCGTCATTCGAGCTTGTATTTTTTACACACTTGGCGGGGGCCGGGAAACGTTAAGCCCGTGGGATAGCCGGAAAATAAAGCTCGTCGAGGATTTTGCGGTGGTGAAGCTCATGTCCCGCGATAAGGTACGCGAGCGCCAGAACGGTTGCCGGGTTTTTGTTGGCGACGCCGCGGCGCATCCAAGCTTCTTCGTCCAGTGAGCCGAACAGCGCCACGCTGGCCCTGCGCACGTCGGCGAACTCGTCGAGAATATCGGAGAACTTGCGCTCGCTGAAACGGGCTCCGCGAACGTAATCGTCCTGTTCAAAACCTTCCAGCGGCGTTTGGTCTCCGCGGGCAATCCTCAGGGCGCGATAGGCAAAGATCCGCTCGGTGTCAGCGATGTGCCCGAACACTTCCTTCACGGTCCACTTGTCCGGCGCGTAACGAAAATTTCCATCGCGCTCGCCGCGGCCCGAAAATAAAGTAGCGGTTTGTTTAAGCTGAGTTTTCAACGTCTCGACGATGTCATCGCTGGTTACCAGCAAGACGTACTGCTCGGCGTATGGCGCATAGTCGCCCGGCGCGGGTTTCTTTTTCATCGCATTCATCATCGTCACCTGTCGTTGCGAAAGCACACCCTGCGTGCCAGGGGTTTGAGAGCCGCCTCGCGCATGTTGTATGATTCCGTGACGTGAATATACTCTTTCTGAGCGAAATAGAAACCAGAGTACTGGGTTCGCTGGTCGAAAAAGAGCTCACCACACCGGAATATTATCCGCTGTCCCTGAACGCGCTGGTCAATGCCTGCAACCAAAAATCCAACCGCGATCCGGTTATGACTTTGGATGAAGACTCGGTGCGCGAAGCCTTGCGCACTCTGGATAAAAAAGGTCTGGCCGGGCCCGCGGACAACATGGTTAGCCGCGTCAGCAAGTACGAGCACCGCTTGGGGGAAGCCTATAACTTCAGCCGGCACGAAACCGCGGTTCTAGCGGAGCTGCTACTGCGCGGCCCGCAAACACCCGGAGAATTACGCAGTCGCGCTGACCGCATGCACAAATTCGATGACTTGGGAATCGTGCTGACGACGCTGCGGAAGCTGATAGAACGCGAACCGCCGATCGTCAAACTGCTGCCCAGGCAGCCGGGCACCAAGGAAGCGCGCTACGCGCACCTGCTGAGCGGCGATGTCGCGGTGGCGGAGCCATCAGCGGAAGTTGTAGTAACGAGCGTAGCCAGCACGGGGGAGCGCGTCGTGCGCCTCGAAGAGCAAGTCGAAAGCTTGCAGCAAGAAATTGCAGATTTGAAGCAGCAATTCGCAATGTTTCGCAAGCAGTTCGAGTAGCCTTAGTTAGGATAGGCTCATCCTGTCCCACCTACTTCTCCAGCGACTTCATAAATTCCGCGAGGTATTTCTGCCAGGCCGCCGCCTGAAAAAATGTGTAGTGTCCGTACGATTCGGGAAACGACAGCAAAACAAATTTCCCGTTCTTCACCTTCTTGATCTCCTCTTCCGCAATGCCCAGCTCGGCAGGATTCCAGAAATCCTCCTGCGGATTGATAAGCAGCACCTTGGCGCGGATTTTATCGAGGTCCTTCGACGCGTTGAAGTTGCGCGAAGCGTCATACTGGTACATGAAATCGTTGGCGTCCGTGGTCTTCATGTTCTGTTCGATGTAGTCGTTCACGTACTTGTCGGCAGCCGCGGCGGTCGGATATTGTTTCTGCCAGCGAGTCGGAACGCTGCCCACAACCAGCAAGTGCCCCAGCGCGGCGCGCAATCCGTAAGGCTGCTCGGTGTAATTGCCGTTGTTCCATCCGGGATCGAGCCGTATGTCATCCACCATGATTTTGCGTACCATGCGGTTGCGGCTGGCCACTTCGACGGGCAAACAGGAAAGCAGCAGCATCGCGTCCATATCATCGGGATTCGATTCGCCCCACATGAATCCTTCCATGCAGCCCATCGACCCGCCCACCAGCAGGTGCAAATGATTCACCTGCAATCCCTGGGCCAGCAAAATCTGCGATGCGCGAACCATGTCGGAATAATCGTAGTGCGGAAATCTGGCGCGCAAACCGTCGCTCGGTTTGGTGGATTTCCCAGCCCCGCCCCAAGTTGATCGGGAAGGATCAGATAATATTTCGAAGCGTCCAGCAACTGGCCGGGAGCGAACAGCGCGCCCGCAAAGGAAGGAACAAGCCACACCCGCCCGGCGCGGTTCGTGCCGTGCAGAATGAGCACGGCATTGGTGACCCGGCCGTTGGCGTCGCGCTGCGGGGTGCCCAGCGTCGTGTAATGCAGTTTCACTTCCGGAAGCGTCTGCCCATCCGAAAATTTGAAATCGTGGGCGACGAAATCGCCTTCCTTGGTGACGAAGGTGTAGTCGCCAACCTTCACTTGCGCCGAAACGAAAGATGCCGCGCAGAAAACTGCGGCCAACGAAACCAATCCTAGCAAAATCGTTCTTCGCATCTAATTTTCCCTCCCGGAAAATCAGCTGAATTCCTCGATACAATACTCGACCCGAATTTAGTCGCACAGCAACTCTTCGCTGTGCGGGTTTTGCAATCGCAACGGAAGCCGGAGCGCAGTGACGGTATACAAAACCGCACAGCGAAGAGTCGCTGTGCTACTCAATTCGCTAGTTTCTCAGCTCGGGCCCGTGGTGAACGCCAGCGTCAGCAACGTCTTCTGCTCCAGTTCGTGCGCTTTGGCTGAACCCGTCGCGGGACTTGCGCTGGCCGAGCGCTTCACCGAACGCACCGGAATATCCGGGAAATACGTCCGGATGCGCGGCAGCACATACGAGAGCGGACCCATATTCGCCGGCTCTTCCTGCACCCACACGATTTCGCGCGCGTTCGGATGGCGCGCCATTTCCGCGCGCAGTTCGTTTTTCGGAAATGGATACAATTGGTCGAGAAACAATATCGCCGTTTCGGCATCGCCGCGCCGCTTGCGTTCCGCGCGCAGTTCGTGCCCGATTTTACCGCTGCAGATCAGCACGCGATCCGCGCTGGCAACCTCGCGGTCCGGCACCACCCATTCAAATCGCGGCCGCTGAAACTCCTCGATGGGCGAAGACGCGTCGGGATGCCGCAGCATGCTTTTTGGCGTAAACACGATCATCGGCTTGCGCCAGTGGCGCAGCGCCTGCCTCCTCAGCAGCTGGAAATATTGCGCCGCCGTCGATGGCTGGCACACCTGAATGTTGTCCTCGGCCGCCAGCTGCAGGTAACGTTCGATCCTGGCGCTGGAATGTTCGGGACCTTGCCCTTCGTATCCGTGCGGAAGGAGCAGCCCGACGCCCGACGGCAAATCCCATTTGTCTTCCGCCGCGCTGATGAACTGATCGATGATGATTTGCGCGCTGTTCGCAAAGTCTCCGAATTGCGCTTCCCACAGCACCAGGGCCTCGGGAAAGTCCCGGCTGTAGCCATATTCAAAACCGAGGACCGCGGCTTCGGACAACGTGGAATTGTAAATTTCGCAGCGCGCTTGTTCAGGTCCCAGGTGTTCGAGCGCCACGTACTGCGCCTCATTGCGCGTGTCGACGAGCGCCGCGTGCCGCTGGTTAAACGTTCCGCGCCGGGTATCCTGCCCGGTGAAGCGCACCGGAGTGCCGGCAAGCAGCAGAGTTCCAAAGGCCAGCGCCTCGGCCATTCCGTAATCCACGGGGCGCTTTCCGTGGCCCATCTCGGCGCGCTGCTCCAGCAGTTTTTTAACCTTCGGATGAATCGCAAAATCCGGCGGATAACTGGTCAGCAGATCCGCAACCTTTGCCAGATCCGCGGGGGCAACGCCGGTGTCCACTTCGTAGCCGCTGTCGTACCGGCCGCGCTTGTAGGGCGACCAGTAGGCAGGCAGCTTGCGCAAGCGCGGCTTTTTCTGCATCTCGCTCGCAGCCTTATGCGCGGTCTCCAGTTCGCTGCGTATTGCTGTGACCGTTGCCGAAGGATCGGTACCGATTTGTTTCGCGTAAATCTGCCACAGCTGCGCGTGATCCTTGATCTTTGCGTAAAGCAGAGGCTGTGTAATGGTCGGATCATCCACTTCGCTGTGGCCATGGCGGCGGTATCCGATTACGTCAATCACCACGTCGCCGCCAAATTTGGATCGGTAATCCACCGCGATTTGTCCCACGCGCACGACGGCGTCCGGGTCTTCTCCGTTGACGTGAAAAATAGGCACGGCCTGGCGCTTGGCAATGGAAGACGCAAAGCGCGAGGACTGCAGTTCCCGAGGCTCGGTTGTAAATCCCAGCAAGTTATTCACGATTACGTGGATCGTGCCGCCAACAGAATACGCGTCGATGTCCGCCAAATTTAGCGTCTCCGCCCAAACGCCCTGACCGGCAAAGGCCGCATCGCCATGCAGAAGAACCGGAAGTATCTTTTTAGCTCCGCCCGGATTTCCGGCGCGGGTTTGTTTAGCGCGTGCGCGGCCGATGACCACGGGATCAACGGCTTCCAGGTGGCTGGGATTGGAAGCCAGATGAACGGCGAGCTTGCGGCCTTCCTGTGTACGGTATTCTCCAGTTGCGCCCACATGATATTTGACGTCGCCGCTACCCAGAACGCTGCGTGGATCCACATCCTCAAAGCCCGCGAAAATATCCGCGGCGCGCTGCCCGGCGATGTGCGACATCACGTTCAGCCGCCCGCGATGGCTCATGCCCAGCATCACCTGCTCCGCTCCCGCCGCAGCCGCCGCCGAGAGTACGCGATCCAGCAACGGGATCACCGCGGTCACGCCCTCCAGCGAAAATCGTTTGCTGCCCAGGTAGCGGGCCTGCAGGACCTGCTCAAAAAGTTCCGCGCGAATTAACCGTTCGAGAATGAACTCGCGATCCGGTTGCGCGGCTTCCGATTCCAACTGCCCGGCAATCCAGCGGCGCCGCTCCGTATCGTCGATGTGAAAGAATTCGGCACCAATCGTTCCGCAGTACACTTTTCGCGCGGCGGCCGCATCCTCCCCTTCGGTAACCAATTCGGGGTGTACGATGGGCGCGAGAAACCCGAGCGGATCCAGATTGGCGGCAAGATATCCCCAGCGCCGGTAGCCCTCCCATAGGGTTCCGGTCTCGACGCTAACTTGGTTTACGGCTTCCGGCATTTTCGTGGCTTCTCCCAATTTCTATCCGTGCTGAGTCGGAAGAAATTTCTACCAAACGCGCGGCTTCGCATGGGCTGGGAGACAATTTGGATCGCCTGCAACGCGCGGTAAATGCAAACCCATTGCTCCTCGAAAGCGATGGCAGCACACTCTTCGTAAGAGGCCCCTATGCTGCGCGTCGTACCCGCTGACTCTGACGCAACTCTCTCACAAGCGCGGAAACTGTTTTGTGAGTATGCGATGAACCCGGGAGTGGTCCAATGCCTGCAAGATTTTGAGCGTGAAGTATCGTTGCTTCCGGGCCGTTACGCTTCGCCTGGCGGGAGACTCTTGCTGGCAATTCAACAAGACGCAGAAGGTTTGGAGCAAGCCATCGGCTGCGTAGCGCTCCGCGAATGGGACCAGAACATCTGCGAAATGAAGCGGCTGTACGTGACGACCGCAACTCGAGGCAAAGGAGTTGGGCGCGAACTTGTGCGCACGTTGATAAGTGAGGCCCAAACCATTGGTTACAAGTCGATGGTGCTGGACACGCTCCCTTCCATGCAGGAAGCACATCAACTGTACCGAACGCTGGGATTCCGCGAAATTTCCTCCTATCAGAAGAACCCAATCCCCGGCGCGCTTTTCTTTGAGTTTCGGTTGCGCTGACTTCAGTGACCCAGGCTTCAGCCTGTGGAATTTAGTCCTTGCAAGAACGAACACCCACAGGCTGAAGCCTGCGCCACTTCCATCCGCCAGGCCTTCATCCACCGTGAATCTGCTGCATTTTCCCGGCCAGCTCGAAATCGTTTTTCGTAAGTCCTCCGGCGCTGTGGGTGCTTAGATCCACGGTAACCTTGTTCCAGGAGTTGGACCAGTCCGGATGATGGTCCATTTTTTCCGCCGCCAGCGCCGCACGTGTCATGAATCCGAACGCCTGCGAAAAATCCTTGAACTCAAACACGCGATGGAGATTTCCATTGGCAACGCTCCAGCCTGTGAGTTTCCGCAATTCCGCCGCAATTTCCTGCTCCGATAGCTTTGTCGCTGCCATGAAATCCTCCCCAGTCGTCTGGCGCCTTCTGCCGTTTCATTTCGATCCTATTCGGCATTATCCGCCCGCAGGATAGGCTAGGCAAGCGAGTCCCATAGCACAGGCTTCAGCCCCTGGGGACTTGGTCCTTGCAGGAAACGATCTCCCGCAGGCTGAAGCCTGCGCCACAACCGTCGGAAGCCCGATCAGCGATTTAACTACAATTGCAAAACCCGCACCGTCAAGAGTGGCTATGCTACTTGAATCCGGTTGAACGCGTCTCGCGTTTGCTTTATCGTGTTTGCTCAAATTTTGTGCGAGCCGCAGCGCCGCTCGCGATGGAGTGACCCTTGAAAAAGAAAATTCGTGCGGTGCAATACGGCGTCGGTCCGATTGGCGCGGCCATTGTGCGGCTGATGCGCGAAAAAAGTTCCATTGAGATCATCGGCGCGATCGATTCGGATCCGGCCAAGGCGGGGCGCGACCTGGGCGACGTGGTGGATGGAGCCGAAGCCCCCTGGGGCGTGCCGGTCACCGATGACGCCGAAGCCATGCTCGGCGAATCGCCGGATGTGGTCATCCACTCCACGTCCTCCTACCTGCCTAGCGTGATGAATCAATTGATGGCCTGCCTCGCGGCGGAAGCCTGCGTGGTGTCAACCTGCGAAGAATTGGCCTACCCTTTTCGCAAATATACCGAACTGTCAGCCCAGCTCGACGCCGAAGCAAAAACGTGGGGCGTTGCCCTGCTCGGAACGGGCATCAATCCCGGTTTCGTGATGGATAAGCTTCTGATCACGCTCAGCGCGGCGTCACAGACCATCGAATCCGCGCGCGCCGTGCGCATTGTGGATGCATCGAAACGCCGCCTGCCGCTGCAAAAAAAGTGGGGGCGGGAATGAGCGTAGAGGAATTTCGCGCCCAGGTAGCCGCCGGCGCGATCAAACATCACGGCCTGCCGGAATCGGTGGCCATGGTTTCCGACGCCCTGGGTCTGGATGTTGACGACATTTCGGAGACGATTGAACCGGTGGTGGCGCGCGAGCGCGTCAAGACCCCGTTTCTGGAAGTCGCGGCCGGGCAAGTGGCCGGCGTGCACCAGGTCGCGCGCGGCTACGCGGGCAGCCAGGAAAAAATCTATATGGAATTGCAGATGTTCGTCGGAGCAACCGACCCCGGCGACACCGTGGAGATCGCCGGCAATCCCAACCTGACGCTCACGATTCCCGGAGGCACGCACGGCGATATTGCCACCGCCTCCGTCGTCGTGAACTGCATCCCCGCAATCCTCGACGCTCCCGCGGGCCTGCGCACGTCGCGCGATCTGCCAATGTGCTTCCTGCCGCCCAACGCGAAGCCGTGAATTAATCGGCTTAGTTCTTTTTCCAAAATGTCGCCAGGGCCGAAAAATCCACGTCCTCGGTCGTCGCGCCTTTCACGGCGCTCAGCACTTCGCGCGAAGCCGCAGCAGCCGGTAACGGAACGCCCAGCTGATTGGCAAGATCCAGCGCCAGTCCCACATCCTTGTGCATCAGGCGCAAAGGAAAGCTGGGCTTGTATTCGCCTTTCAACATGTTGCCGCCCTTCAAATCGAGCAGGCCCGAACGTCCCATGCTGGACTGCATCACCTCGAACAGGCTTTGCCCCGGCACGCCCGCTTTGGTGACCAGCGCGAGCGCTTCGGCAAACGCTTCGACCTGCACGTCAAGCAGCAGATTCATCGCCAGCTTTACTGTCTGACCTGCGCCGATCGGGCCAAGGTGAAACCACTTCTTGCCCATCGCGCCCAGCACCGGCTCGGCGCGCTTCAATGTGTTCGCTTCACCGCCCACCATGAAGACCAGTTCGCCCTTTTCTGCTCCCCAAGTGCCGCCCGTCACCGGCGCTTCCAGAAATTCCACGCCCAGATCGGCCGCAGCCTTGGCCGCGCGCTTTTCCAAACCGGGGCTCACGGTGCTTGACTCAATCATCAAACTCCCGCGACGCACTCCCGAAAACACACCGTCCTCTCCCCAATACACGGATTCCAGAGCCGGAGGATCGCTGACGATGGTGATGATCGCCTCGGATGCCGCGGCCAGTTCGCGCGGTGTTGAAGCTGCCTTCGCCCCTTGAGCCACCAGGTCATCGCCACGCGAAGCGGTGCGGTTCCACACGGTCAACTCATGGCCCGCCTTCAACAGATTGGCCCCCATCGGGTGACCCATCAATCCCAATCCAATCAGTCCGACCTTCATCGCGAGACTCCTCCTGGGAGAATAAATTTCTGGAATGCCGTAAAAGGGAAAAGTCTACAGGAGTTCTCTCAAAAACGGATGAAAATCGGCAAATGTCAGAAAACTATGCGGGGCGGATTTTGGGTTCGAGGGTGCCGGGTTGCCGGGCGGTTTCGGGAGACTCTTCTCGAGCTTCGTTCACGGATGCCGATGGCTTGGGAATTTGCGGGGCCTCGCTCAGTTCCACGATGCACGGGTAGGGGATTTCCCAACGGAAGGTCTTGACGCTGCCCTGCTGCTGGTAGCTCTCTTCCAGGAAAATGGACTTACCCGAATCGGCAGCCATCTTGCCGGTTCGCCGGAAGGATAATGTCCCCGGCGCGGTAGGTGACCACGATGCGACGTCCCAACAGTTCAGAGTACCGAGCCATGACGGCAGTATGCTGGCGGGCTCCCTAGGCGGGCAATAGTACGATGGTGTCATCGGAATTAGTACTAACGGTTCGTATCTGAGGCAAATGCATGGGATAGCAGGGCTTCGAGAAGGGTAGCAGGGCCTCGTGGCAAGGCGCCTTCTTGACGGAGGTGCGAATCACGGGGGCGAAATGCGCCCCCGATTTCAGGGGGACGCCTGTGCTGCCCGCCGCCATGCCCGCTGGTCCCATGTCCCGCCGAGCCCGTAGAGTGGACCGGCAGCGGAACCGGAAGCTCAGGTGCATTGCGCAGATTTGCGGTAAACATCAGCACCAGGGCCGAAACAATCCCGAACGCCAGAAACGCATACAGCGTAGGCAGCACGGCACCCAGATCGCCTGGAGAGCCGTTCGAGAGCTGCCACGCAACCGCTCCGGCGGCCAGCCCGGCAAGCGTTGCGATCGTCCGAGAACCGGGCGCGACCTCCAGGCGCGTCCCACACTTGGAGCATTCGATATCGTTGGAGCGCGCCGCTGTTTCCGGCGCGGTAATCTCCGCCATGCAGTGCGGACAATTTCGAACGGCCACGGGTCACCTCCAAATACGAGGCCTACAATAATCGAAGTACGAGCCGAATGGAACGGGGAGATGGGAGGTGGCAAGCTTATTTACCCATGCAATAGGCTTTCGTCCGTCAACGCCACGCGCGATGGATCAAAGCTAGAATGGAGCCTCCTCCGGGCGATGCGGGCGCCCGCGAGAAATTTTGCATCTTATGGAGCGAGCCATGAAACTGAAAATCCGGAGTCTTTCCGCAATGGTAATTTTCGCAGTGACGCTGCGCCTGGCAGGTCAAAGTGGCGCAGGCTTCAGCCTGTAGGGCTAAGTCCTCGCAAGGACAAACGTCCACAGGCTGAAGCCTGCGCCACTTCATTTCTCCGTCCACAAGATGCCTACCTCAAGGTTGGCGCTACGCAGGTCCGCGCACGGCTGCCAGCTTTCGCAATAAGAACCTCTGTTGAGGTTCGGTGCGCGCAAATTCCAGCGCCCGGTGAAACGAAACCTCCGCATCATGGGAATGCCCCAGCCGTCGATGAAACTCACCCTCCGCTGCGTGCAGAAAAGGGTAACGCCCGACCTGGCTATCGACAGGAATCTCCCGCAACGCCGACAAACCCGCGGCCGGCCCCTCGACCTGGGCGACGGCGACGGCACGATTGATGAGTACTACGGGCGTTGGTTGCTTTTCCCGCAGCAGGTCATAGAGGACCAGGATGTTCTCCCAATTCGTGAGCGTGAACTGCTCGGTCGTGGAATGGGTCGCGGCGATTTCTGCCTGGAGGTGATACGCGGATAACTTGTCGCCGTGCGCCGCCTTTTCCAACTGCAGCAGCCCCAGATGAATCATCGATTGATCCCATAGGCTGCGGTCCTGCTCCTCGAGCAGAAGCAAATCGCCGAGCGCGTCCGTTCTCGCCGGCAAACGCGCCGCTTGAAACAGCATCAGTGCCAGCAAGGCGTGGCACTCCGGCCGGGCGGTGGCGGAATTTTCCGTAAGTGACCCGGCAAGGTGAATGGCTTCAGCGCACAGGTCATTTTTGATCAGGCGATCTCCCGCCGTGGCCGCGTAGCCTTCCGTAAACAGCAGGTACAGAACTTCGAGCACCGCGTCCAGGCGCTGGTCGAGTTGCTCGGGATCGGGCACTTCGCAGCGCAGCGCTTCGTCGCGGATCAGGCGCTTGGCGCGCACCAGGCGCTGGGTGATCGCCGTCTCGGTGGAAAGAAATGCGCGGGCAATTTCCTCGACTCCAAAACCGCAGACGACTTTCAGAGTGAGGGCCACACTGGCGGGACGCGGCAACGCGGGATGGCAGCAGACAAAAATAAGCGCGAGGCGCTCATCGGCCACCTCCTGGGAAAATCGCGTGGATTCCGCATAGCCAGTGGATTGCAATTCCTCGAGTCGATTTCTCAGCTCGAATTCTTTTTCGTCGTCGTAGAAGCGCAGCCTCCGCTCGCTCTTCAAAATATCAAGCGCGCGATAGTAGGCCACTTTGGCGAGCCAGGCCTGCGGATATTCCGGCGCACCCTGGTACGGCCACAGTTGCAGGGCCTGGAGCATGGCGTATTGCACGGCGTCTTCCGCCATGGCCAGGCGCGGTGCCCCCAGGATGCGGGCCAGGCGCGAAACCATTCTCCCGAATTCCTGGCGGAACAGGTGATCCACCAGTTGGTCTACATTTTCCGGATGCTGCCCCACGGATTCTCCATGCGGGTTCATAATGATTTGATCAAGCACAAAACCCAGAAAAAGCCCCGCCTCTGCCCAGGCGGACTACAGCGCGCTGGTGGTAGCCCGAGGCTTTAGACCCGGGGCACCGGAGTTCGCCCGGCCAGATTGTGCATTGCAAGCTAGTGCACCGCATCCACTTGCCGCACTTCGATCCACTTGCCTTCGCCGAGGTGCGGGCAGGTTCTTGCAATCTCCACCGCTTCGCCGTAATCCGCGGCTTCGATCATGAAAAATCCGCCGAGAATCTCCTGCGACTCGCTGAACGGCCCATCGGTCACCGAAACTTTACCGTCATGCGTGCGCAGGTGGCGGCCGCCATCGTCGGTTAATTTCTCGCCGGCGCGCATCTTGTTGCGCTTCATTAGGCTTTCGCGCCAGGCGATGTAGCTGCCCAGGATTTTCTGAATCTCCTCCGGCGACAGATTGCGGAACCTGGTAGGAGTTTGGTGCAGCAAGAGCAGAAAGTTAGGCATCCGAATTCTCCTTTTGAATCAGTCCGTTCGCCGCGGCGTTCTGAAGCAAGCCGTCGGCCCCCCATCGAATTCCGGCGTTCAAATATTAGACGATCAGGAGTCGGCTAAATCGACAGGATCATACCCTTTCGAGGCGTCATAACGGATCCCCGAACAAAAAGTGGAAGAATCTGTCGACTTTCGCCCACTTCAATCGTTTATAGAACAAGCACGGACTAAGGAGTGCGGAAAATGGCGGAGAATTGACAAAACTGGGCAACGCGATTCATCTGGAGAGCGGCAAGGGGGATAGAAATATCCGGTTCGACTGTAGGAACGAACGCAGGCGAATCCTGTTTGGCATCATTCCAATTCAAAGGAGAAACACATGGCAAACCCTTTCGTGCACGTGGAACTGAACACGACGGATGTGAACAAGGCAAAAAGTTTCTACGGATCGCTGTTCGACTGGAAGTTGGAAGACGTCCCGATGGGACCGGGCAGCAGCTACACGATGATCAAAGTAGGCGAAGGAACCGCGGGAGGGATCATGAAGCACCCCGTTCCGGGCGCACCGTCAGCATGGCTGGCCTACGTGCTGGTCGATGATGTTGCCGCCGCAACGAAAAAAGCCAAATCGCTAGGCGCCACGGTGATGAAGGACGTAACCGAAGTGATGGGCATGGGCACGTTCAGCGTGCTCATCGATCCGACCGGCGCGGCCATCGCCCTGTGGCAGCCCAAGGCAAAGTAAGAATTGCCCGGATTGAAACAGTGATACCATGCCGAAATTGTCGGGACATGACATGTCGTGTCCCGACGTTTCGCGCCGTGCAATGTCGCGAGAGATCGACGGCGGATGCGCGCTAATTTCCGGACTTCGGCTTGTCCACTTCGACGAAGTTAATCACCAATGGACCGAGACCGTGCGAGGAATTCGCGAACGGAAGGCTGCAGTTTCGGGCCGGTGTACCGTGCTGCCGGATGTCTCACGGTAACGGCGAAAATTCCACGCGCCTGCGAATGGGATCGATGCGCTCGGCCCGAACACGAATGCGATCACCGAGTTTCCACACGTGCCCACCGCGCGGACTTCCGCGGCCGGATTTTTTCTTTTTCCCGTGTTCGTGCGACGGCGAACGTTCCGCTGCGTGTCCACTTCCGGAAACGATGGCGTGGTCCTGTTCGCGGTAGAAGACGTGCTCGCCGGTGATTTCCTCGATGCGGTCGATGGGCACCATGCCCTCGACATAAATCTCCGTCAGCTCGACAAAGAATCCAAATTTCTGCACGGAAATAATCAACGCGTCGTATTCCTCGCCCAGATGCTGTTCCATAAACTGCGCGGTCTTCCAGGCCATCAATTCGCGCTCGGCGGTTTCGGCGCGGCGTTCGGTCTCGGAAGATTCGACGGCGATGGCTTCGAGTTCCGCGCGGCGATACGGACCGAATACCGATTCCCGCTTGCCGGGGCCGGTGTGCTCCGCGGGCTTCGCCTCGGGGTTGTCGAGCGCCCACTTCAATATGCGATGCACGATGAGGTCCGGATAGCGGCGGATGGGCGACGTGAAATGCGTGTAATGGTCAAAGGCCAGCGCGAAATGGCCCAGCGGGTCCGCGACATAGCGCGCCTGCTTCAGCGAACGCAGCATCAGGTAGGAAATGATGCGTTCTTCCGGCTTGCCGGCGATTTTTTCAGCCAGGCGCTGGTAGTGCGACGGGCGAATGTCGATGTCCATCACGCCGGGAAGAGACACGGTCATCGGCTTCTCGCGTCCCGCGCCGCGGCGACCGTGGCGCGCCCCGCGATCGTATCGCTGGGATGGGCGCGAACTTCCGTGCTTCACTTCCAGGCGCCGCTCCGAAAGATTCTCGACGCCCAGCGAGTAGCCAAACGTCTGCGCCAGGGCTTCAAATTCCAGAATTTTCTTGGGGTCGGGCTTTTCGTGCACCCGGTGCAGTGACGCGATGCCGCGCGATTCGAGATAGCGCGCCACCGCCTGGTTCGCGGCCAGCATGAATTCCTCGATCAGGCGATGGGCGATGTTGCGTTCGCTGCGGACGATGCCGACCATCTGCCCAAGCTCGTCAAATTCGATCACTTGCTCCGGCAAATCGAAATCGATTGAGCCGAGGCGGGCGCGGCGCGCGTTCAGGATTTTCGCGAGATCGCGCATGGCATAAAAGTTGTCGGCGAGGTGCGCGTATTGCGCGGATGCGGCGGGGTCGCCCTGCAGTACGGCGTTCACCGCGGTGTACGTCATCCGTTCGGCCGAGCGAATCACGCCGCGCGCGAATTCCGACGCCACAATTTCACCGGACGCGTCGACTTCCATGATCGCGCTCATCACCAGGCGGTCTTCTTTGGGCTTCAGGGAGCAGATGCCATTGGACAACTCTTCGGGAAGCATGGGCACGGCGCGATTTGGAAAGTAAACGGAAGTGCCGCGCAGCCGCGCCTCGCGATCCAGCGCCGAGCTGCGGCGCACGTAATGCGAAACGTCGGCGATGTGCACCTGCAGCTGCCAGTTGCCGTTTTCCAGGCGCTTTGCGTACACCGCGTCGTCAAAATCTCGCGCCGTTTCGCCGTCGATCGTTACGATGGGCAAGTCGCGAAAGTCGCGCCGCTCCGCGCGCTCGACGTCGCCGACGGGATGCGCGACGCCGTCCGCTTCCGCCAAGACATCTGCCGAGAATTCGTGCGGCAAATGATGCTTGCGGATCAGAATCTCGACGTCCACGCCGAAGTCGCCGGGACGCCCCAGAATTTCGATCACCCGTCCCGCAGCCGGCACGCCGCCGCGCGGAAAGCGCGTCAACTCCACGTTTACAACGGCGCCGTCGAGTTCCGGCAGCCGCAGTCCCCGCCTCGGCGGATGTTCGCCGAACTTTCCTTGCAGTGCGGGCGTCAGTTCATCACCCGGCGGAATAATAATTTCCTGAGTTACGCGCGCCTCATAGGGCAGGACTGTATTTCCGCGAGGACCGTAACGGAATAAGCCCACGATCGTGGTGTGTGCGCGGTTAATCACGCGCAAGATGCGTCCTTCGGCGCGCCCTGCGCCATCACCAAATCGCTTGCGTCGCTCGATGCTCGCCAGCACATGATCGCCGTGCATGGCGTCTCCGATCGCGTCACGCCCGATAAACAGATCGCCCTCCAGATCTTTTCGCGGAGTGTCCGGAACCACAAAGCCGTAGCCGTCGCGATGGGCGACGAGACGCCCGGTCAACTGATTCATTTCGGGTCGAACGGGCTGGCGCGATTCCGGCGAACGAGGTTCGGGGGTGGACCGGCGCGGCACATTCTTGGGTTGATGTTGCGCGCCTTTATTCTGCGGCTGGGCCAATTGCGAAGCCTGTTTTTCTTTCGGCAATCCAACGCGCCCGTTGGGATATTCGTGGATCTCTCCGCGCTGTTTCATTTTTCGCGCCAGTTTCACCAGCGCGCGGCGTCCGGAGTGGCGCAAGCCCAGCGCCGCGGCAATTTCGCGCAGGCTCTGCGGTCCGCGCGAACGCGCGAGTTGCGCCAGAACTTCGGCTTCACTGACTGGTGCGCGAGGCTCGGCTGGACGCGGTGGCATCGAAGCCGCAATTGTATGCGCTCCGTGCTCAAAACGCGAAGGGCGCCGGTAAAAGAATAGTGACTCAAAAGATTATTCACTCAATCCGGACGGAGTCTCGAATACACTTTTGCGATTTTCAAGGATATGGGTTCGGGCAGGCCAAGCGAGGCCCTGACACTCAAACAATGGAGATGAGCGGGTCAGCCGCCTCGAGGCAAGCACTAGATCACTCATCAGACTGACGGCCGCGGCGTATTCGATACTTCCAACTTGTGGAAAATCTTATAGTTGCGCACTTTCAAAACTGCCACAACTTTTCCGCGAAACCTGGGTTTGACCAATAACATCTAGGCTGTAACGCCCGACTTTCCTCCGACAGGCCGGGCCAGAGTACAGGGGGCGAATCGACCTGGATCGCCCCCTTCTCACTTGAATCCCCGTTCGTTCCCTGCTCTCACAATTTTCGCTGCTGCCCGGCGCCCTACAAGTCACCAGGGCGATGTCGTCGCGGTCTTTGGGTTTCAGACGCCAGCCAGTGCGTCGTGGGTGAACAGCGTGTAGCCAAACTGCTGCCCGTTCCTGCCGGTTTGGAAACTCTGCGGTACAACCACCCAATCCGCCGTAGAATCAGACCTAGGCGACGCGGAGTTTCCCGGTCACACTCGGCAGCGCCAGGCGAGCATGAGTCACCGACGACATATCGTGGCGCTGGCAATGTGTGCAACTGCCTTCGCGGTTTGGCTTAGCAGTCCGAACGTCAGCGCGGTGCAAGGCCCCCAGGGACCTATCGTCACAGGCAATCCCGCGCCGAGCCCGGAACAGATTCACTCCCTGATCATGCGCGCCATCGATAACCAACATCGCGACGACCGCGCGCTGCAGGAATTCGAGCGCACCGAGCATACCGTCACGCGCAAGGGTGAGAACTCCGAAGTGACCACCGACATCACCGAGCGCATCGTCCCTTCTTCCACGGGCAACATCAAATTGAAGACGACGGAGAACGGAGCGCCGGTCCCGCCAGAAACCTACCGCCGCGAATTGGAAGCCGCCGTCGCCGCGCTCAGTCTAGCGACGAATCCAAACGATCGCTACAGGGAAGATCTTACAAAATTTCAAAAGCGCCGCCACGATCATGACGAATTGGTGGATGCGGCGACCAAGGCATTTCTGGTGACCTGGTCCGGCCAGGAAACACGCACCGATTCGAGCGGAACGCACACGTTTCTGAAATTTCTCCTTGATCCCAACCCGGACTACCAGCCGATCAATCGTTTCGCGGCCATCTTTCAGCATTGTCACGCCGTTCTGTGGGTGGATGAATCGCAGGCGCAATTCGCGCGACTCGAGGCGGACATTTCCACGGACATTCCGTTTGCCGGAGGGATCGCCGGAAAGGTATACCGCGGCGGCCACATCGCGATGGTGCAGGAAGAAGTGGCGCCGGGCATCTGGCTGCCGACGCTGTACCACTACAATGTGGATGGCCGCAAATTTGTGATGGCCTTTGGCATCCACGAGCACACCAAGATCGCGAAATTCGCCGCATCGGCGCGCCGCCGCAAGCCGCTGAAACCCTGAAGAATGAATTGAACAACCTGGCCGCGGAAAACCCTTCGCACTAGCGTTACATGGACACGATCCGCTTGTTTGCGCCGAAAATACACTTTTGGAACACTCAAAAGCGATGACCTTATAAAACAAAATCGCAAGCCTAGACGGCAACCCCATCCCTCCCTGACGC
>CAVOIX010000034.1:0-344355 GCA_963695945.1 uncultured Acidobacteriota bacterium
CCACTCACCTGTGCTGCGATCACTGTCCGCGTAAGGAAACTTGCGGCAACCAACCGCGGGTGCCTCCCGCGCATCTCGAACACCTGCATGCTAGAATGGCTCTCCTGATCGATGCGCCTAATTGACCGGTACATTTGCCGCCAGGTGTTTTCCCATGCTTTCCTGGGACTCGGCATTTTCACGTTCGTATTTTTCGTTCCGCAACTCGTACGCCTGATGGACCTGGTGGTGCGCCATCCGGGTTCCTGGTCGACGATAGGCATCCTGTTCCTTTCGACGTTTCCAGCGATTCTCAGTTTGACCATCCCGATGGGCGTTCTCGTCGGCGTGCTCATCGCCCTGGGCCGCTTATCGGCGGACAGCGAACTCATCGCCATGACCGCTCTCGGCATGGGCCGCCGGCGGTTACTCGTGCCCGTCGGATTCCTGGCCCTCGGCGCGACGGCCATTACCCTGGTGATGACCCTCTGGCTCAGCCCGCTTTCAGTCCGCACGTTTCGTACACTGGAAGATCGCCTGCGCGCCGGGCAAGCCTCCTACCAGGTGGCTCCGCGGGTCTTCGATGAACGATTCCCCGAATGGTTGTGTACGTGAACGACATCGATTCCGCCGCCACACGTTGGAAAGGGGCTTCCTGGCCGACACTGACAAGGGCGTCTCGCGCCTGACATGGCGGAGGAAGCGATTGTAATTCCCGACCGCAGCGAGGGCAAGCTGGAGTTGCACCTGCGTAACGGAACCGATCACGAGTACTCTTCCGCTGATCCCGCTCACTACACGCTATCGGCATTCGGCGGCGCGACTTGCCCGTCGAAATAAAGGCAGCCGAGGAAGATCACGTGGCCGAACCCGGCATTCCCGGCCGCACCATGAGCGCGTTGTGGCAGAGCGCCACACCCAGCGGGATGCGGACGTCGAGATTCAGCGCCGGCTGTCATTCCCCTTTGCATGCATTTCCTTTGCCTTGCTGGCCATGCCCATTGGAGCGCGCCCGCGGCGCGGAGGCCGCGCCGCCGGATTCCTGATTACTTTGGTCCTGATCACCGGCTACTACCTCATGTTCACGATCGGCGCGGCATCGCCCGCGGGGGAACCATTCCCATTTGGGTAGGCATCTGGTCGGCGAACGTGATTACCGCGGGTCTCGGATTGTTTCTCTTGCCGCGGCTGGAGCGTATGCCCGGCAGCAGCCGTTCCGGAGCGTTCTTCGAGCGCATTTCCGCGTGGCGCTTTTGGAAGGTTTTCTCGCGAGAAGAAAAATCAGTCCAGGCATCAAAACATGGGAGTTCCGTAGGTGAACGAATTCTAAATCGAGCTAGGGGGCGATCTGGAGTTCCACAACTACTTGACGTCTACCTCCTGCGCAGCTTCATGTATTACTTTACATTATTAACGGTGGGCTTCATCGTTCTCTTCGAAGTCTTCACCTTTTTTGAGTTGTTGGACGATATCGCCCAGCACCGCACCGGCCTGGTCGAAGTGGGCCTCTATTTTGTGTATCTCGCTTGTTACCTCTTCTACCAACTCGCGCCCCTAGCCGCGCTCGTCGCAGTCCTGGTTACGCTCGGAGTGATGACAAAGAATAATGAGCTCGTCGCCTTCAAGGCCAGCGGCCTTAGCCTGTATCGCATCGCGCTTCCGTTGCTGCTCGCCGGCATGTTTCTCGCCATCAGCCTGCTGGTGCTGGACGACACCTACCTGCCCTACGCCAACCAGCGCCAGGACGCGTTGCGCAACCAGATCAAAGGGCGGCCAGCCCAAACCTATTACCAGCCCAGCAGGCAGTGGATTTTTGGAGAAAAGTCGAAAATCTACAACTACGAACTCTTCGATCCCGATCATGAATTATTCGGAGGTCTCAACGTCTTCGAGCTCGATCCGCAACGTTTGAAGTCCGACGCCGGGTCTATGCCGCTCGCGCACACTGGGACGCTCAGCAGTCCGTCTGGATCCTCGAATCCGGCTGGATTCGCGATTTTGACCATGGGCAATTGGTCCGCTATACGCCCTTTCTGGCCGATGCACTCAACGAACTGAGCGAGCCACCGGCGTATTTTAACCGGGAAGTCCGCCAGTCCTATCAAATGACGTGGTGGGAGTTGCAGCGTTATATCGGCGATTTGCATCAGGCCGGTTTCGATGTCGCGCGGCTGTCCGTACAACTGCAAAAGAAGCTTTCCTTCCCGCTGGTCGCGCCAATCATCATTCTGTTGGCAATCCCGTTTTCGATTCTAGTCGGAACGCGCGGGGCCATCGGCGGCCTGGCGCTGGGAGTCGGAATCGCGATCATCTATTGGGCAGCGTCGGCGCTGACCGAAGCGATGGGCGCCGTGGGACAACTTCCGCCGCTGCTCGCGGCGTGGGCCCCAGACACGGTATTCGGATTCCTCGGTCTGTATTTCTTCCTGAAGATGCCGACCTGAAACGCTGAACTTCTGAAAGCCTAAAACGCTCCGAACGAACTAAAAGTATCACTTTCAGTTTCGTAATTTCGATCCTAAACTTAATGTCAAACCATAGACTTGGTTTTAGTCGCTCGAGACCTGCGTTTCTGATTGCAAAGCTGAGGTACGGCTGGACGATCGCAAAATTTAAATCCACACATTAGATATTCGATCATCAAATTGGCGCGGTCATGCGAGAGTTAAAGCAATCGTTTAGAATTGCGAAACCCAAATTCTGAATTTGAAATAGAATGGTTTCGCGTAAAGCTCACGGTGCATCCGCCACCAGTAGCGACCGGATTTTCTGGCTGACGAGATCAATTCCAACCTCGTTATGCCCACCTTCCGGAATGATCACGTCCGCGTACCGCTTGGACGGCTCGATAAACTCCATGTGCATCGGCCTTACTGTAGCCAAATACTGATCGATAACCGATTCGACCGTTCTGCCACACTCGCGAATATCGCGCCGCAGGTGACGAATGAATCGCAGGTCCGCGTCCGTATCCACGAAAATTTTGATATCCTCGACTGGGAAAATTCCCGAACGCCCTTGATGCTTTATACCCTAACGGAATTGCGGTCGAATCGCGACCAGCTCGATTCGACCGCAACCGCTCCGTCTAGTGCTTGCTCTTCTTTTTGCCGCTGGACTTCTTCGCTGCCTCTTCCTCGATTACGGCCTGGGCCGCCGCCAGACGCGCGATCGGCACGCGGAACGGGGACGCGCTCACATAGTCCATATCCACTTCATGGCAGAATTTAACGCTGGCCGCGTCCCCGCCATGCTCCCCACAGATACCGATTTCCAGCTTCGGCCGCACGGATCGCCCGCGCTCAATGCCCCACCGAATCAACATTCCGACGCCGCGAACATCCAGTGTCTGAAACGGATCATCCGCAAAGATCCCGGCCTTCTTTTCATCCACATACTCCGGCAAAAACCGGCCGGCATCATCACGCGACAGGCCCATGCCCATCTGCGTCAGATCGTTTGTGCCAAAGGAAAAGAACTCGGCGACTTGAGCAATCTCGTCCGCGAGAAGCGCGGCGCGTGGGATTTCAATCATGGTTCCGACCAGATACGCAAGTTTTACCTTCGATTCACGAATCACCTCTTCCGCCACTTTGCGAGTGCGGTCGGTGAGGATCTGCAATTCTTTGCGATCCATCACCAGCGGAATCATGATCTCAGGTATCACTTTTATCTTATTCTTCTGACATTCAATTGCCGCCTCAATGATGGCTCGCACTTGCATGTCGAGAATCTCAGGGTAGGTGATCGCCAGGCGGCAACCGCGATGGCCAAGCATCGGGTTGGCTTCATGTAATTGTTCAACTCTGCGAGCCACCAGCTCAGGATCCACCCCAATTTTTTCCGCTAGTTCCCTCTGCTTCTCCGGATCATGAGGAACGAATTCGTGGAGCGGCGGATCGATCAAACGAATGGTCACCGGAAAACCGTCCATGACCTTGAAAATTCCAATGAAGTCGCGGCGCTGGTACGGCAGGAGTTTGTCGAGCGCCTTCTTCCTGGCCATCGGGGAGTCGGCGATGATCATCTCTTGAATTGCGAGCTGCCGCTCGATGCTGCGCTCCGGAAATTCAAAGTCCTTAAAGAACATGTGTTCGGTACGGACTAGCCCAATACCCTCGGCTCCCATTTCCAGCGCTTTCTGGGCATCGTGCGGCGTGTCGGCGTTGGTGCGCACGTGGAGTTTGCGAATGGAATCCGCCCAGCCCATCAGAACATTGAATGCCTGGGGTAATTCCGGAGTTGAAAGTTTTACTTGACCTTCGTATACGATGCCGTCATTTCCATCCAGCGTGATCCAGTCCCCTTGCCGGATCGTTTTCCCATTGGCCTGAGCGATTTTCTTTTCGTAGTCGACGTCGAGCTGTTCGCACCCGACAATGCAGCACTTGCCCCATCCTCGTGCAACGACCGCCGCATGGCTGGTCTTGCCACCCGTCGCGGTGAGGATTCCTTGGGCAACAAACATGCCGCCGACGTCTTCGGGACTCGTTTCTCTCCGAACCAGGATGACTTTGTCGCCGGCAAGGGCCATGGCCTCAGCCTCCTCGGCCGTAAAGACAGCCTTGCCGAAGGCGGCTCCCGGGACGGCGTTGATCCCCGTGGCAACTTGCCGTTTGGAAAGTCGGCCCGCGGTGTCGACGGGTCGACAATCGGGATAAAAAAGTCGATCGATATCCTCGGGCTTGATCCTCTCAATGGCCTCTTCCTTGGAAATGAGTCCTTCTTTGGCCATATCCACGGCGATCTTAAATGTCGCCGTCGGAGTCCGCTTGCCCTACCCGCGTCTGAAGCATGTAGAGTGTGCCGTTCTCGACGGTAAACTCCATGTCCTGCATGTCGCGGTAATGCTTCTCAAGAAGCTGCCGCACTTTTTCCAGTTGCTTGTAGACCTTGGGCATACGCGCTAGCCATTTCCTTCAGGTGCATGGGCGTGCGGATCCCGGCGACTACATCCTCCCCTTGCGCGTTGATCAGAAAATCGCCATAAAATGTTTTCTCGCCGGTGGACGGGTCGCGCGTGAAGCAGACGCCAGTACCGGAATTGTCGCCGTTGTTACCAAATACCATTTGGACGACGTTGACTGCCGTGCCCAGCAGCCCAGTGATACGTTCAACACGACGGTAGGTGACCGCCTTCTCGGCGTTCCACGAACCAAACACCGCGCCGATCGCGCCCCAAAGCTGCTCCTCAGGATCTTCAGGAAACGCTTTCCCTGTCTTGGATTTAAAGTACTCCTTGTATGCTGAAACGAGCTCGCGCCAGCCTTCCGCGGGAACCTGCGTATCGTCTTTAACCCCGCGACTAGCCTTCATGGCCCGCAGCTTTTCCTCGAGCTCTTCCTTAGGAAGGCCAATCACCACCGAAGAGTACATTTGCACGAATCGTCGATAGGCGTCCCACGCAAACCGCTCGTTCTTGGTGTTCTGCGCCAGGGCCTCAACCGACTTACTGTTCAAGCCAAGGTTGAGGATTGTCTCCATCATCCCGGGCATCGACCGGGCTGACCCCGACCGCACGCTGACGAGCAACGGGTCCTTGGCATCGCCCAGCTTCTTCTTCGTGACGCGCTCGAGCTGGCTCAAGTGTTTCTTCACTTCCGCGCGCAGCGAACTGGGATACTTCCGGTCATGCTTTAAGTAATAGTCGCAGCATTCCGTGGTAATCGTAAACCCAGCGGGAACTGGAAGGCCAATGCGAGTCATCTCGGCGAGGCCCGCTCCCTTGCCTCCCAGAAGATCTTTCATCGAGCCGTCGCCTTCCGCCTTCTTGGCGCCAAAAAAATATACGTATTTCACTTAGTTCCTCCCTGAGAATGAACTGCTAACAAAAGCGCATGTCGGCAGGTCGACGCGCCGACGGATATCGTTCTGCCGGAGACATCATTCAGCCGAGATCGGCCTGCATCGGGGACTACTTGGTCGGTTCGGCCGTTACGATCTCCGAGAAGTCGGCAAGGGTGGAAAATTCCGAAAGCAATCCAGAGAGCAGCGTCAGGCGGTTCTTGCGGATTTGCTCTTCTTCGGCGTTTACCATGACCTCATCGAAGAATCGGTCGACGGCAGGCCGCAGCGCGGCGATAGTTTGCAACGCTTCACGGTATTTTCCGGCCCGTTTGTACTGCTCCACCTGTTTCATGGTTGATGCCGCGTGGGTGTGCAACTCCCGCTCGGCATCTTCCGTGAATAAGTCGGAACGCACCGCGGATAACTTCCACCCTGCCGCGGGTCCAGCCTTCTCCAAGATCTTGCGAATGCGCTTAAAGGAAACCGCCAAGGGCTCAAAGTTCTTGGTTTTACGGATCGCTCGGATCGCTTCCATACGCCGAATCGCGTCAACCAGGTCGTCGGCTCCTGCAGCCAGAGCGGCGTTGATTTCATCATAGGCCAAACCGTCGCGTTCTTTCAGAACGAATCGAGCCCGGTCCAACAGAAACTCAAGTACCTGCTTCTCGATGGCCGGTGATACGGCGATTTTGCGCTGGCTGCCGGTAAAAGTTCGAGCAGATTTAGCAATTATCATAGAGAGGGAAATGGGCAATTTTGTCTCAACTAATATCTTAACTATGCCAATTGCCGCTCGCCGCAAAGCGAAAGGATCACTTGAACCAGATGGCACAAGGCCCACGGCAAAACATCCGACCAATGCATCGAATTTGTCAGCCAGCGCCACGGCTTGGCCGATGATGTTGCTCGGTATCGAATCTTCAAGTCCGGCCGGCTTATAGTGATCGTAAATAGCGGAGGCAACTTCCTCAGGTTCTCCTTGAGATTTCGCATACAGCCCGCCGACGATGCCCTGCAATTCGGTAAATTCACGGACCATCTCGGTAACCAGGTCGCACTTACAAAGCTCCGCAGCCCGATCCGCAGCCGCAACACTCGCGTGGGCGATTCCGCTGGCGAACCACTGTTCCGCCAGCCATCGAGCCAGGTCGCGCATGCGCTCGACTTTCTCGCCGTACGTCCCAAGTTTCTCCTGGTACGTCACCGCTGCCAGCTTCGGAAGATAGTCGGCGAGCCGACATTTGCTGATCGGTTTCCCAGAAAAATCGAGCATCGGCAAACCGAGCCCTCAGGACTCGTTCGTGGCCGGCGCGGATAAGACCTGCTGTATCTTTGTCGAGATTTATCGCGGCCAGGAAATTCGGAGCAAGAGCCCCGTCTTTCCGCTCCAGCGCGAAATACTTTTGGTGGTCGCGCATGACCGTGACCAGGATCTCCTCGGGCAGTTCCAGATACGATGAATCGAACCCTCCCATAATGGCGGTTGGATATTCATTCAGGTAGGTGACCTGCTCCATGAGGTTGGCATCCTCATGGATTCGCATCCCTTTTCCGGCGGCCAGACGACGCAATTCACCTTCGATCTTCTTTTTGCGGTCTTCGGGACGCACCAGCACGTAGTTGGCCTGCAACTTTTGGACGTAGTCCTTTACTCCCGTTACGACTATCTTGGACTTACCGAGGAAGCGGTGCCCGGAAGAGGCATTCCCGGCTACCACGTCGCCTATCGTCACCCGCAGCGGTTTTCCACCAAGCAGGGCGACCAACCAGCGGATTGGGCGAATGAAGCGAGGCCCTGCAGCACTGGTCCAATACATGGTGCGAGGCCACGGAATTTCTGCGATTGCCAGCGGCAGTATTTCTTCAAGTATTTCCTTAGCTTGCCGCCCAACGATGACCTGCTTCGCGGAGAGATACTCACCTTTGGGCGTGGTCACGGTGCCAAGATTCGCCACCGGGAGATTCATTTTTTGCGCGAAGCTTTCGGCCGCCTTGGTCGGCTTGCCTGCCGCGTCGTAGGCCACGGATTTCGGCGGGCCGGTAACTTCCCGGGTTTCGTCAGGCTGCTTGGTAAGCACGCGCGGGCAGAGTGCTACCAGCCTTCGAGGAGCTCCGTAGACCTCAATCGTCGAACCCTGAGTTAAATTATTGGCGGCCAGATATTTATCAAGAATAACTTTAAGTTCTTTAATCGCGCCTGGCAACATGCCTGCCGGGATTTCTTCGCAGCCTATCTCAAAAAGAAAATCGACGTGTTCATTCCCTTGCGTCCTCTTCATCATGCCACCTCCGCGACTGCGGCGGAGCTACGTGACTCCGCCTGCTGCGCCAGGAAGTCGACCGCTACCCGGCAAGCAATCTGGCGGATGCGCCCAATTAGCTGGGTGCGCTCGGTGGTTGAGATCACGCCTCTGGAGTCCAATAGATTGAAGAGGTGTGAGCACTTCAGGCAGTGGTCATAGGCCGCGAGAACTGGGAACGGGCGGTCGGGCTTTGCCGTCTGCTTTTCACAGGCTTCCAGCAGCTGCGAGGCCTCCTTTTCGTGGAGATCAAAGAGCTTCCTGGTGATCGCGGTGTCCGCATATTCGAAGTTATAAGCGGAGAACTCCTGTTCCTCGAGGAGGCGCACCTGGGCATAGCTGTACTCGTCCGACCATCGAACGTCATAAACGCTGTCCACGCCCTGCAGATAGGCGCATATGCGATCCAGACCGTATGTTATTTCGACGGGGACCGGATCGAGGTCAATGCCCCCACTCTGCTGGAAATAGGTAAATTGGGTAATCTCCAGTCCATCCAAAAGCACCTGCCAGCCCATTCCCCAAGCTCCGAGGGTCGGAGCCTCCCAGTTGTCTTCCTCAAAGCGAACATCATGCGCGGCCAGATCCAGGCCGATCGCGGCCAGGCTATTCAAGTAAAGGTTCTGAATGTCAGTCGGCGCTGGTTTCAGAATGACCTGAAACTGGTGGTGCTTGAACAGGCGATTGGGATTTTCTCCGTAGCGACCGTCGGCGGGCCGACGAGACGGCTGGACGTAAGCCACTTTATAAGGGTCAGGTCCGAGCACTCGCAGAAAGGTTTCCGGATGCATGGTCCCGGCTCCAACTTCGACGTCGTACGGTTGCTGTATCACGCAGCCCAGATCGCCCCAATATTTTTGTAACTGGAGAATGAGGTTTTGAAACGTAGGACCTTTTAGAATCTTCTGTTTTACTTTAGATATCGGCAATTGCACTCTCTCCCGTTTCAAATGTTTTTCTGGAGATCAATTTCTTTTCAATGTGATGTTCAAGGACATCTAATGCATAACTTAAAATTTCCTTCGTTGGCTCGGACGGTGGCTTTTCCTTCAACAATCGGTCCATGGTTCCGGATAGTGCCATCCCACCTACTGCAAGCGCTTCTTTAGATATCTTCCTCGACCAATCGCCACGGCAGTCCTGACAATAAAGTTCCGCGAAGCCCGGCGAATGGAATCCGCCCCCGGTTTTCAAATCTCGTCCACAGCTTGAACAGTGGTCCAAGGATCCAAGCCAGCCCCCGAGCCGCGCGGTCCACAGACAAAAATATGCAAGTACTGCTTGAGATGGTCCGTATGTGCGCACTGCCCGGGCCGCAAGGAGAATCAACCGGAACTGCGCGTCGGCGGCTTCCCTTTCTCCCAGGACCGAATCCGTAATCTCACTGATCAGGGCGAGCGCTACGGCCGAGAAGTAGTCTTGCTGGACGTCCATGAAAGACTCCAGCAACTCGCACTGATTAATGCGAACGAGCTCGCGGGTTTCGCGCTCAAAATACCAAATGCGAATGTATGCCAGCACTTCCAGGGTGGAGCCGAAGCGGCTCTTTGGGAGCCGCGCCCCGCGCGCGACACCGCGCACTCGGCCGGACTGCCGATCGAGAAAGCTGACCAGCCTATCCCCTTCACCGAGTGGATAAGTGCGCAGTACAATCGCCTCAGACTCCTTGAGTGGCATTCATTGAGTCGGCGCGCCGACCGACTGAGACGAACTCACAAGCAGATTTGCGCGACGAAAAATTTTGAATTCGTTACTTACCACACCCCGCGCAGTGAATCAATTGAGAAGCGCAAACAAATGCCGGCCTGAGAACGATTGCGACACATTCTCCAACAAATTTGGAGTAAAAGGAAAGATTCACACGGAACCCGGGAGCGCCTAGAGCGCGCTCAACTCTTACGAAAGGCCCCTCATTCAAAGTTTGTTGCTCCGCGCTTTTCAGTCTCAGCACACGCTTACCGCGAAGTAGTTCCTGCTCAGCTTTCCGCGCACCGACAGCCACAGATCACAGCTCACTCACAACCCGCATATCCACAGCATCTTACACGCCGCGAAATACTATGTTCACTCATAAATCAGAATTGAGAAATTATCAGACGCAACGCTGACTCATTTTCCCTTGCACAGAAATTGAATTTCCGTAGAGTGTCTCTGTGTCTGAATCTTCCATCGTCGACATCGCCGGAGTGGGATTAAATGCCACGGACACCGTGGTGCGGCTTCCGCATTTCCCCGCCTTTAACTCCAAGGTGGAGTTTCGTGTTTCCGAGGTTCTACCCGGGGGCCAGGTTGCGACGGCCGTGACGGCCTGCGCGCGATGGGGACTCCAGGCACGGTACGTCGGAAAAATTGGCGATGATTCTTCTGGCGCGCTCCAGCAGACAGAAATGAATAAGGCGGGCGTCGAGGCCCACTGGATCATCGTGCCTCAATGCCAGAGCCAATCCTCCTTCATTTTGGTGGACGAGGCGACGGGAGAGCGCACGGTACTCTGGAAACGCGATCCTCGACTTGAGCTTTTGCCAGCGGAGATTAGCCGCGATTGGGTTATTCAAACCAAGCTATTGCACGTTGACGGACATGATTGCGCCGGCGCTACTCAGGCGGCACGGTGGGCCCGGTCGGCGAATATTCCCGTGACGGCTGACTTGGACAACCTCTATCCAGGAGTGGAAGTGTTACTCGAGCATGTGGATTACGCCATAACATCCAAGGAGTTTCCGGGACGTTTATGCGGGACGGATGACCTGTTTGTTTCACTTCCCGCCATGGCCGCGCGGTTCGGCAATCGCCTGACCGCGGCAACATTGGGGTCCGACGGCGTCTTGGCCTGGGACGGTCACTGCTTTCATTATTCCCCGGCATTTGAAGTAAAGCCGGTGGATACGACCGGTGCCGGCGACGTATTTCACGGAGCCTTTGCGTATTCGCTTTTGCGAGGCAACGACCTTCGAGGTTCACTTGAATTCAGTTGCGCCGCTGCAGGCCTCTCCTGCCTGGGCAAGGGCGCCCGCGGCGGAATTGCCGACCTGGCGGACATCAATGCCTTCATTCAGACCGGACCGCGAAGGCCGCCGGTATTCAGACCGGAGCAGCTCGGAGCGGCCAGGATTCGGCCGTGATCCCTTTACGCGTCGACATCATTCGTACGCGCGCCGCCATCGTGAATGGGTTATTGATTTTGGTCAACGTGCTGGCTTTCGTCCATGAACTCACACTTTCCCCCAAAATGGGCCGCGCGTTGATCTACAGTTTCGGACTCATCCCGGCGCGCGAGCAACTGGTGTTCGCGCGCCACGGCATCGGCATCGGCCAGGCGATCGCACCCATGTTCACCAGCATGTTTCTGCACGGCGGATGGATGCACTTGTTGGGCAACATGCTGTTTCTCTGGGTTTTCGGAGGGGCGGTGGAAGAGGCGCTGGGCCATTTTCAATACCTCATCTTCTACTTGATCTGCGGACTGGGCTCAGCCTTGGCGCACACCATCTTCAATCTTGGTTCAAAGATTCCGACGGTTGGGGCCAGCGGGGCTATTTCCGGAGTGATGGGAGCGTTCATCGTGTTGTTTCCCCGGGCACGGGTCACCACCCTGATTCCAGCGCTGCTGCTATTTTTTACCGTGAGGATTCCCGCGTTTCTGATGCTGGGCTACTGGTTCCTGGTGCAATTTTTGAGCGGCGTCGGATCGCTGGGAATGTCGGATCAGGGCGGAGTCGCGTGGTGGGCCCATGTTGGGGGCTTCATCTTAGGAGCCTCCCTGGTTATGGGCGTCCGGACGAAGATGCGCAGTGCGGCCTACAGCTAGGAACTCGCCTTCCGTTCCCGAAGGCTCTACCGCTTCGGGAACTCCGCTACTGCAGTATCTCTTTCCTGGCCGTGATGGATTCGATGCGGTCGACACGCGGAGCGTAGCCGATGCCCGGGCCGTCCGGCACCTGGATTGTGCCTTGTGGAGTGACGACGACCTCCGGTTCGATCACGTCTTCGGCCCAGTAGCGGCGGCTGGCCGTTACGTCTCCGGGGAGTGAGAAATTTTCCAGCGTCGAGAGCGCGATATTGTGGGCACGACCGATGCCTGACTCCAGCATGCCTCCGCACCACACGGGGATTTGCCTGGAGCGGCAGAGATCATGGATTTTCTTTGCGGGAGTATAGCCACCGACGCGTCCCAGTTTCATATTAATGATTCGGCAGGCGCCGAGTTCAATCGCCGCGCGGGCATGCTCTTCCGTGTGGATACACTCGTCCAGGCAGATGGGCGTGTCGAGGCGGCGTTGCAGCTCGACATGGCTAAAAATGTCGTCCCAGCCCAGGGGCTGCTCGATCATCATCAGGTAATAGGCTTCCAAGCGTTTGAGGTGCGGCCAATCTTCCGGCCGGTAGGCGGAATTGGCGTCGACCATCAAACGGATCCTGGGAAACTGTAGGCGCAAGCGCTCAACGGGAGTGATGTCCTTCCCGGGCTTGATTTTTATCTTGATGCGCTGGTAGCCGGCGGCCAGTTCCCTTTCAACCGTGGCGATCAACTCCTCAACCGTTTCTTTAATGCCAATCGACACGCCGCAGGCGATCTCACGGTGCACGCCGCCGAGAAGCCTCCAAAGAGAAATATTCTTATGTTTACTTTCAGCGTCCCAGAGAGCGGATTCGATCGCGCCCTTCGCCATATTGTGGCCCCGAATGACATCGAGCATGCCCCATATCTCGGCGGCCCTCTCAAACTCCCGATCTTTGAGTATCGGCCAGATGAAATCGCGCAGGATGTGCCAGGCCGTTTCGACCGTTTCGGGGGCGTAGAATGGCCCCTCCCCCGCGACGCATTCACCCCACCCGGACACGCCATCGGCCTGCGCCTCCACGATCAGCATTCGCCGATTGGTGACGCAGCCGAAACTGGTCTCAAAAGGCGTGACCAGCGGCATCCTGATTTCACGAAGAACGATTTTCTGGACCTTCAAGTTCTTCTCCAGGGCTCGAGAATGTAGTCCGCGCCGCCGGTCGCCGCAGTGATCGCCGTTATGGCATATCCCACTCCGAGCAATTTCAGAAACTGCTCCCGGACCTCCGCCTGGACCTCGCGGGCTCCTGATGGGTGCCTGGTTTTCAGCTCATCGATATTCGACGGAATGGTGATTCGCCCCGACTTTTCAGGCCGGGACACCGTCGCCGGCTTGCCCGCCAGAATCTGCAGCACGCGGCGAGAGCGCAGATGCCACTCTGCCACCAATCGGTCGGTCGGAAGCGATCCGTGAAGCGGACTGGTCGTAATTCCATAGACATTGGGCAGGTAGCGCCGGGCGATCGCGCCCAATCGCATGAAATTGAAATAGGCATTCTTGGTCACCAGGGGATCGAACGTCCACTCCACGAGCGAAATTCCGCGGGCCAGCGCGTCCGTTCTCTGAAAGAGCTTTAATCGCCGGCCAATGCCATGGTCTCGATATCCATCCTTGACTGCGGTCATGTGGGAATGAAGGAATGGCTGGCGATCGCGCCAGCCGGCGATCGCCAGCGTGAAACCCACCAGTTCTTTGCCATGAAATGCGCCAAGCACTTGGCCCCCAGTCTCAGAGGCCACGACGAATAAGGGAATGGGGACGACATCAATGTCCGAGGACTTCCACACCGCGCGTTCGAGGTGCACACATTCTTCAAATTCCGGAATTCCGCGGCACGATCGAATTACGACATCGTCGTGAGATTCCCCGGTGGAGGATATCGGGCTGCCGGGATCGGAGTGCCTTCGAGTTTTCATGAATGAGGGCCCGATGATTTCTGTTCCAGCCCCTTAACTTTCGCCGCGCCCCAGAGCTTTTCGAGTTCTTCTTTGGATAAATCGGAGAGCTGCGCGTCGGAACCTAATGCGGTTCTTTCCATTTCCAAAAATCTCTTTTTAAACTTTAGATTCGACCGCTTGAGGGCAACCTCGGGATCGATCTTGAGGAATCGCGCGAGGTTTACCAGCGAAAGAAGAAGATCACCGACTTCCTCTTCCACGCCGTGGCGATCGGAACCAGCCAGGGCGGACCGCAGCTCGCAGGTCTCCTCCTCAAGCTTTTCAAAAATCCCTTCAACATGCTCCCAGTCAAATCCTACCTGAGCGGCACGCCGCGTGACCTGATAGGCTTCAAGCAACGCTGGAAGATGCCGGGGAACTCCGTCCAGGGCGGAGGCAGGAATATTTTGCGAGGATTTGCCGAGCGGGGATGCCGCCTGCTTTTCTTTCGCTTTCAGCTGCGCCCAGTTTTTCAGAACCTCGCCCGCCGTGTCTGCTTTAACGTCGCCAAAAACGTGGGGATGCCTGCGGACCATTTTGTTGTGAATCCCGGTGATGACATCGGCAATGTCGAAGGAGCCGGCTTCCCGCGCCAGATCGGCGTGGAACAAGACCTGGAGAAGCAGATCGCCCAATTCTTCGACTAGTTCTTGAGGGTTCCCGGACTCGATGGCATCGAGAACTTCATAAGTTTCCTCAATCAAGTAAGTCCTTAGGGTCAAGTGATCCTGCTCGCGATCCCACGGGCACCCGCCCGGCGCGCGAAGCCGTGCCTGCACGGCGACGAAGTCTTCAAACAATTTTCCGACGCGTTTTCCGGAAAATTTCCCGGTTGCGCTACGCACGCTGTGAATTTGTCGGCGCGCAGACTTTTTAGACGGCACGGATTTTCGCGAAGTTTTTCCGCGCTTTAGGATTTTGGGGCGTTTCGATCGAGAGGAAGGCACGGTGTGCGGCGGCTCCTGAATGGAAAGGAAACTTTAAAGCACGCGCGCGCAATTCACAAGGAGTTCGGCTGGCCGTGTGGCTCGCCGCGGTCCGCCGTTGCCGCGTAGCTGCTTCAGAGCCATCTTCGATCACTTGGACGGCTGGCGGCAGGTATTGAGATAATTCACGAGGTTCTTGGGCGCGTACTGGCAGTCGGGATTGTTCAGGCGCTCAATAGCGCTGCCGGAGACGGTTTCCATGTCGCCCTGCCCGATGGTGCGGAGGTAATCGCCCAAGCCGGCCAGTTTGTACCAGATCGTTTGAGAGTCATACAACTTGCCGAACGGGTCCGGCTGCGGCTTATCCACCGTGGCCACAAGATCGCGATTGATCGCGAGGCCGCAAGCCTCAGCTCGATCGAGCATCCACAGAAGGGTGATGTCCGAGAGGCCCGTGCTCGGGTAGCTGCCTCCGACGTTGGAATGCACGCCAGCGAACCAAACCTGCTCGAGAACCTGGCCGTTGGCATTGGTGCTGCGATTCCAGACGGCGGGTTGGAAGGGTTTACGGTGTTCGTCAATGGCCAGCGCCTGATACGCGTTGTCCGCCCAACTGCTGAGGGTCATATCGTGGAAACTCCAGCGTTTGTTAATGAACTTCAACACGCCTCCTACCGGAAGGCCCAGCGCGCCCACCGTGTCCCAAACCCCGATGAACTTCGCTCTCGGCTCAGTGGAATAACTTCGGCGGAAGAGTTCAGATTCGACGGCATCCGGATGCGATGCGTCGTCGCGCCGGCGGTACAGAGAATAGGCGTCTTCGAGTTTGTGGGCGAATTCGGGCTTGAGCAGCCCGCAATTCCGGATCAATCCAAACGAACTGCGTACCGTGTAAGCTCCGCGACTGAATCCGAGGAAGAAGAGGTCGTCTCCCGGTTCATACGTGGCCATCAGAAAACGATACACATCCAGAATCTTTTTCTTAATACCCAGCCCGAAAGCGCCTCCGGCCAGGCGGTCAAAGCGGCCAGTGCCCACACCCTTGTCGTAAAAGACTAATTGCTGGACGCCGCGATCCGACGAGGGGATGCAGCGAGCGATCTTGGTGACATTACTGGCGCATACCTGGCCTCCCTGCATTTGATCCGGGCGATTCCACGTCCCATCGCAACAAATCGCAATGCGCTTCATGCGCCCCCTTTCAAACGAATATCGATTGTGGCGCGCGGGCCCAGTGATTTCAGGCTCCCGGAGTAAGACAAGGTTGGCCGATTTGATGACTGGATCGTAGTAAAGCATTCTAGTTAAGTCAATCCTGAGTTACTTTGCCGGAGGGCACTTGTGAGCAGATGCTGACGATGTTAAACTCCTGATTCCATAGGACTGATGCCGCGAGGGAGATTCCGTTGTCCGAATCCAAACAAGACGAAAGTTTCAAGGTTGTAGACCGCAGGCTGTTCACGCCTGAAGGGGAATTCCGCAAGGACGTCGCCGAGCAGCAGGATCGCGAGCGCGAGGCTGCGCCCGTACTCGCTGGCGCCAAGCCGGCTGCCGTCCCTAGCGCCCCAGGAACTGGCCCGCTCTCTGCAAAAGAGCCGGCGCCAACGGCGATCGCTCCGGAAACTCCGGCCGCCGACGCGCCAAAGCGATCCGGAGCGTTTGAGAATTTAATCCGCTCGCTGGGGCAGAATGCGGCAATGCTGCTGGGCGGGTACGCGGATCCGCGAACCGGGCAGCCCGTGTTTGATCTGGAAGGCGCGCGCGAAATGATCGATATGCTGGACGTCCTGCGAGAAAAGACTCGCGGGAATCTGGCGCCCGAAGAAGACACTCTCCTTTTGGACGTGCTTGGCAATTTGAAACTGGCGTTCATGGAAATGGCCAAGGCCGCCGCGAAGCAGGAGAAGGCCCAGTCGCGGCCCTGACGCCGATTGCCGCCAAATTCGGAAAAATGACCGCTCGCAAATGATCGGGGATTCGCCCTGCCTGCAACACCTCCATCGGTT
The DNA here is from genome assembly GCA_963695945.1 of uncultured Acidobacteriota bacterium. GTDB lineage: Bacteria > Acidobacteriota > Terriglobia > Acidiferrales > UBA7541 > Palsa-360. Next base: position 16,778 of record CAVOIX010000034.1, read on the forward strand.
CTCGAACTTACGGTGCTCGGTTCCGGCACTTCAATGGGCGTGCCAACGCTCACGTGCCCGTGCCGGGTATGCGCCTCGACAGATCCGCACGATAAACGGCTGCGTCCTTCCATCCTGCTGTCTCACAACGGACAGACCGCGGTGATCGATACCACTCCTGATTTCCGATACCAGGCGATGCGGGCTAAAATTCAGCGCCTGGACGCGATTCTGTTCACGCATGCGCACGCCGACCACATTCTGGGCTTCGATGACATTCGCCCATTTAATTTGCGGCAAAAATCCGCGCTGCCGGTGTATGCCTCGCCCGAGACCATTGCCCGTCTGCGGCAGACATTTTCCTACGTTTTTGACGATCCCACGCCGTTCAGCACCGTGCCGCAGGTTACCGTGCACCCGATTGACGGCCCTTTCGATGTGATCGGCACACGAATCGTTCCGGTGCCGGCGCGGCATGGAGGAATGGGCGTGCTGGGCTTTCGTTTCGGGGGAGCGGCCTATCTCACCGACTTCAGCGTGGTTCCCGAATCCTCAAAGGTCTTGCTCGCCGATCTGGACGATCTGATTCTCGACGCGCTGCGCGACGAGCCGCATCCGATGCACCAGACGGTGGAGCAGGCGCTGGCGCTGGTACGTGAATTAAAGCCGCGCCGGGCGTGGTTCACGCATATCGCGCATGAACTGCCGCACGCCGAAACCAACGCACGGTTGAAGAACCTGGGCTACTCGAATGTTTCGCTGGCCTACGATGGACTGCAATTCGAGGTTCGCATCTGATGGCCTTCTTGGTTTTCAACACCGTCGAGGAGTGGGCGTCGCGCTTCGCAAACGCGCGGCGCGCTACGGTTACGGTCGGAAATTTTGACGGATTGCACGTTGGGCATCAGAAAATCCTGCGATCCGTGCGGGAACGCGCCCGGGCAAGGGGCGAGCGCGCGGCGGTGATTACGTTCGATCCGCATCCCATGCTGGTCCTGCAGCCGGACCGCGCGCCGCTCATGATTCAAACTCTGGCGCAGCGGCTCGCGGGATTTGAGCGCATGGGGATGGATGCCGCGTTGGTGTTGCGATTTAACCGTGCGCTTTCGATGATGTCCCCGGAAGACTTCATCGAAAGAATTGTTGTGGGTGGATTGCACGCGGGCGCCATCCTGGTGGGCGCAAATTTCCGGTTCGGCCACCGCGGCGCGGGCGACGTAGGGATGCTGAACGAATTTGGCAAGCGCGATGGCTTCGACGTCCAGATTATTCCGCCGGTCGAAGTCGGCGGACTGATTGTTTCGAGCACCGCCATTCGCGCCGCCGTCGCCACCGGCAATGTTGCCGAGGCGATTCCCATGCTGGGTCGGGAGTTTTCGCTGACCGGCGAGATACGGCCGGGAGCCGGACGCGGCCGGACGATCCTGTTCCCTACTCTCAATCTGGAACCGGAACAGGAGTTGCTCCCGAAACTGGGCGTGTACGCCACCGAATCGGTTGTGGACGGAAAACTCTATTCGTCGGTAACGAATGTTGGGACTCGCCCCACGTTCAATGGCGCGGGAGTCACGGTAGAAAGCCATTTGTTGGAATTCCGGGAGAATATTTCCGCGGGACGCATGGAAGTTCGCCTTCATGCCAGGATTCGCGACGAGCAGAAATTTTCGAGCGTAGGCGCGCTGCGCGAGCAAATTGCCAACGACATTGACCGGGCGCGGAAGTTCTTCGCGGAGCGCACGCCGGCGGGCAATTATTCGCGGGATTAGGCAGCACAGACTTCAGCCCGTGGATTTTCTCGCGGCGGCGGCAAGGGCGGAGATCCTGAGGCGTAGCCAAAACCCACAAACTGAAGTCTAACCCACTGAATTCGCCCGGCCCTGCAACTACCGGCCAAAAGAATCCGTAAATCCTCAGTTGCTATTTCAAATTTCAGATTGATGTGTAATTCAGAGATCATCCGTAAAAGCGGAATTTAACAAGTTACATTAGCCTGAATTAAAGTCGGACTTGAAGAGTTGGGATCAAAAACTAAAGATTAACTTCAAGCCTGGCGGAAACTACTTCTTCCGGCAGTTTTCGCAGTAGCCGCCGACTTCCGTGCGCGCCGTGGTGATCTCAATCCCGCAGTCTTTTTCAATCTGCTTCTTCAACTTTTCGTAGATCGGAGACTCGAACTCACGGACGGTTCCGCATTTCAGGCAGGCGACGTGGATGTGATCGCGGGGGCCGTGACTTTCGTAGAAGTGCTGGTCGCCGCGCAGGTGCAGCAAATCTAGTTCGTCAATTAAGCCGTTGCGCTTCAGCAGATCGATGGTCCGGTAGACGGTGACGCGATGAATGCGCGGATCGAGTTTTTGCGCGCGATCCAGGATGGCCCCAGCGTCCAGGTGGCGTTCGGCATTGTCCATCACCTGGAGCAGCACTTTTCGCTGGCGCGTCAGGCGCACACCGCGCTTGTTGAGGGCTTCCTGCAGGCGCCCCGGACGCTCGTGGGCGTTGATGCGTTCGCCGGTTGAGACTCGATGTGCTGTTGTGGGCATGAGGTCTTACGGACGACCGGGCATGTTTGCGTCGCGCCTGCGGTTCACGCCCGGCTTGGCGCTGCTGCGGTTAGATCTGCGATCAACGAGGCTGGAACCGCGACCGCCAAGCGACGAGACAAGCTGCCAACGCCGCTAGAGATGCCTTCATTAGTGATGCGGAATGAGCCGCACCACGTCATTGTACATAACGATGGCGAAGACCAGCAACAGGAACACCATGCTGACGGTGACGAAGCGCTCCTTCACGCGCACGCTAAGGTCGCGACGCATGGTGCCTTCAATGAAGAGCATCAGGATGTGGCCGCCGTCCAGCGGAGGAATTGGCAGCAGATTCAGGACGGCGAGGTTTACACCGATCATGGCCATCAGCGAAAACAGCGTAGCCGGTCCTTCCTTGGCGGCTTCACCGGAAGCCTTGGCAATGCCCAGCGGCCCCTCAAGCTGCTTCAGCGAGATATTCCCGCGAAAAAGTTCAACGACCACGTAAGCGACCTGGCGGGCCATCAAGCTATTCGTGCTGACGGAATCAACGACGGCGGGAATCAATGACAGGCGCCGCTCCACGAGGTCTCCGCCGCGAATGCCAATGCCGATCTGCCAACGCGTGACGCCGTTATTGACGCCGACCTGCTGCGGGCGAACTTCAACTTGCATCGTTCGATCGCCGCGTTGGACGTCCAGATTTAACGGACGTCCTTGAGATTCCTGCACCAGAGATGGGAATTCGACCGGGCTGGCCAGTTCCTTGCCATTCACTTTTTGAATTTCGTCGCCATCTTTTAGTCCGCTGCGCTCGGCCGGCATGCCTGCGGAAACGGAACCGACGATCAGGCGGTCCGGCGGGAAGCCGTAAATGTCCTCAAGGGACTGTCCCGTGGGAACGGACAAGGAAATTTGCTGGCCGTTGCGCTCCACGATCATCGGAAGCGAATGTCCCGGGAGAGAGGAGAGGAGTTCGAGGCGCGCCTCGTCCCACGTGGGATTATCCTTGCCGTTGATCTTGATGACGTGGTCTCCGGCCATAAGCCCGGCCTTTTGGGCGGTGGAATCGGGTAGCACGCCCGCGAGTACCATGGGCTTGTCAAGATAGGCTGGCTGCTTGCTGCCGTACATGTAAATTCCCGCCACCAGCAGGACCGACAAGATAACGTTCATTGCTGGACCAGCGAGCGCGATCAGAACCCTCTGCCATCTAGGCTTGGAAAGAAACTCGTCAGGGTCGCCCTTGCGGTCCTCAAGAGGATTGTCGCCGGCCATTTTCACGTAACCGCCGAGGGGCAGCGCGCTGATGCGGTAATCGGTGTCACCGCGTTTGACGCCCCATAGGCGCGTGCCGAATCCGATGGAAAAAATATCGACGCGCACGCCAAAGAATTTGGCAACGATGAAGTGTCCCCATTCGTGGACCAGCACCATGATGCCGAGGACAATCGAAACCGAAACAATCATCGTAAGAAAATCTGACACGGCTGTCTCTCCCGTACAAAAACTGCTATGGAATCAGATTACGCAACCGCCGTCCGTGCGGCTCTGGACTCTACTTCTTCCCTGGCCATACGTCGCGCTTCCAAATCGGCGGCCAGCACGTCGGCGATTGCCGAGAGATGGACGTTGGCCGTACGCTCCAGCACTCGGTCAATGACTTCGGCGATGCCCGAAAAAGGGATCCGCCTTTCGAGAAAGGCCTCGACGGCCACTTCGTCGGCGGCGTTAAACGCACAGGGATACGCGCCAGCCTTGCGCAGCGACTCGCGCGCCAATCGCAGACAAGGAAACCGTCGCGTCGAAACCCGTTCAAAGTCCAAGCGATGCAGCTTTCCCCAGTCGAGGGCTACTTCATTGGATGCGGCACGCTCGGGGTAGGTTAGCGCATATTGGATCGGCATGCGCATATCGGTTGGCCCCAGTTGCGCCAGAATCGAGCCGTCCACGTACTCAACCATGGAATGAACCGTGGACTGTGGATGGATGACGACTTCAATCTGATCCGAGCGCATGTCAAACAGCCAGCGCGCCTCGATAACCTCAAAGCCTTTATTCACAAGCGTTGCCGAGTCTATGGTGATGCGGCGGCCCATTCGCCAGTTGGGATGAGCCAGGGCTTGCTCCGGAGTGGCGGCGGCCATTTCGGCGATGGGAGTTTTACGAAATGGTCCGCCGGAGGCGGTGAGAATCAGTTTTTTCACTTCGCCGTGCTGCCCCGCCCGCAGGCATTGGTGAATGGCATTGTGTTCGCTGTCCACGGGGAGAAGTTCGACTTTGGCTTTCCGCGCGGCGGCCATTACCAGTTCGCCGGCCGCGACCAGCACCTCTTTGTTGGACAGAGCGACCTGCTTGCCGGCCTGTACCGCGGCGTAGGTGGCAGCAAGCCCGACCACGCCGACGGCCGCGGAAACGAGCGTGGCGGCGGCGGCGTGAGTCGCCACCGCCATCATCCCGGCAGGGCCGTGTTGAATCTCTGGAAGCTTCGAGAGTCCGGCCGAGCGAAGGCGTTCGGCCAGGTTCGCGGCCACGCTTGCCGTCGCAACGGAAACCAGTTCCGGATGGTGTCGTAAAACTTGCTGCGCCAACTCTTCGGCGTTGTTGCCGGCGGCCAGCGCAACGACGCCAAACCGCTCCGGCATGGCTTCGACAACGGCGAGAGTTTGGCGTCCGATGGAACCCGTCGAACCGAGAATGGCAATTTGCTTCAAAATGGGGCGCTCTGTTTCCTGGTGCGGTCCATAGTTGAAACTTCAGACAAGCGCAAGAGCAGAATCCCGCGCTCAACCTTCCGCATTTAGTATTTCTTCAAAAATACCCATTCGAAATAGTACCAGACCGCGGGGGCTGCCAGGATCAGCGCATCGATGCGGTCGAGCATTCCGCCATGTCCCGGCAAGATCGTGCCGGAATCCTTGACGGCGGCACTGCGTTTCCAGGCGGATTCAAAGAGATCGCCGATTTGTCCCGCGACGCTGCCCACCACAGCCATGCCCAGCATGTGCGCTGGAGGAATCGCGATCCGGTAGCCAAAAATGGCAGCGACAAACAGCGCTCCCAGAAAATTGGCGACGGCTCCCTCCCAAGTCTTGTTGGGACTGACTTGAGGGGCCAATTTCCAACGTCCGATGGTGCTGCCCACAAAATATGCGGCGGTATCGCCCACCCAGACCATCACTACAGTGAAAAGGAGCAGGCGCGGGCCGAAATTATCGACACCGTGGATGCGGACCACGGCGCTGAACGGAAGAACGATAAAAACCAATCCGGCGGCGCTCACGGAAATAGACGCCAGGACTTCGCTAATCGAGCGCTGGCTGCCCAGCGCAATTACGGCCACGCCCAGCACAAAGCCGAACAGCACCGCTTCGATCGTGACCCGGGGCGAACGGTCCAGCAGATCGCCCAGGCGAGTGACGCTGGCCAGGCGCGAGGCGTACCATTGCTGCGCGATAATCGCGGCGGCGCCCAGGCATGTCCAGAGCTTGTAAGGCTGAAATCCGAGATGGGACGAGATTGAAAAAAATTCCATCAAGGCGGCGATCGCCACGATCGCCGCAACAATCGCGATCAGCCAGTTCGGTCCCCACCAGATTGCCGCGACGACCATAGGAATCAGGATCGCCGCCGTCAGAACTCGCTGGCCTGTGCCGGGCTTCATTTGATCCTTTCTGTCCTGCATTTTCCTGGCATCTTGCGCCAGCTGATTCGGATCCACATCTCGAGTGGTAGCGAGCAATTCCCGCCTCCTGGAGAGCCGCGAACCGCCGCGGGTGAAGCGGCCGGTCCGGTCCTCATATTTGTCGGCGCGTTCGCCCGCAGCGGAACTCGGTCCTACTCATGGTCGGAACTCGATCGGTTTGAGCACTTGCCATGCCCGGTGACGAAATTGAATGCGGCGCCTTCTTCCAATGTCTCGCAATCTCACTGTGAATTCACAGGGAATAAATAGGGATGTGCCGCTTTGGGAAACGATAACCCTTCGGGAGAAGTGCAAAATTCCGGTGTGTTCGCCAGGAAAGCCGGGACCGCGGTACAGTCAAGCCATCACGCGGCGGCGCGATTCCGCCAGACCGCCGTAACGGCGTTCGCGCTTTTGAAAATCGACCAGGGCTTCGTAGAGCTGGGCGCGGGTGAAATCGGGCCACAGCGTTTCGGTCACATAAATTTCGGCGTAAGCGATCTGCCACAGCAGAAAATTGCTGACGCGCATTTCTCCGCTGGTGCGGATCAGGAGATCGGGATCGGGCAAGCCCGCAGTGTAGAGATGCTGCGAAATCATTTCCTCGTCCACGCGCGCATTGGCAAGGCCGTTGTTGCGCACACGGTCGAGGATGCGGTTGAAGGCGTCGACGAGTTCCGCGCGGCCGCCATAATTGAGCGCAACCGCCAGCTTCATTCCGGTGTTCCCTGCCGTTTGCTCCATCGCGCTATCGATGTCCGCCCGGACTTCATCCGGCAGATGATCAGAGCGTCCGATGACCATCATGCGGATATTGTTACGCTGGATCGTAGGAATTTCCTTGCGCAGATATTCGCGCAGCAGGCGCATCAGGAAATCGATTTCCGCTTTCGGGCGGCGCCAATTTTCCATGGAGAAAGCGTAGAGCGTGAGCGCCGGGATGCCCAGCCGGGCGCACGTTTCGATCACCGTGCGTGCCGATTGGACTCCCGCGCGGTGGCCCGCGACGCGCGGCAAATGACGGCGCTGCGCCCAGCGGCCGTTGCCGTCCATAATGACGGCAATGTGCTGCGGGAGCCGTTCCGCATCGAGGTCGAGGAGCAGCCGCTCTTCGTCCAAGTCCGAGGGTTTGAGAGATTCCGGTAGTTTCACGCGACTATTCCCGCGAATTCCACGAAGTGGCCAGAGGTTGTTTCGCGAGCATCTTGGAAAGCTAACATAGGGGATGTTACGGCGCAACACGGCACCGGTTACCATCGCGGCAATTCGACTTGTTTGGCGGGCATGAGCCCCATGGCGGCCCCGGCGGCGGCTTGTGGACCCCACGAATTGTTTCTCAGGACAGACCCATATCCATCCGAGCAAATGCGGCTCGCCCTCAAGCAGAATGAGCGAGCCGGACGGCTGGCTTAGAAACGTGAGAACTGAAACGAATTAACGACTAGTTATCCTCATCATGATCGGAAACGACCACGCCGGTGTTGGGATCGAGGATCAACCGGGAGTCGTGATCGCCTTGGTGAGCGTCGAAGTCAAACATACCCTTGAGCGAACCCGCGACTGCGTCGGTTGAGCCGTTTCCGATCTGGCCCAAGTTCCAGTTATCCTCGATGAAGCGCAGAATCGAGGATTGGTCGACGACGCGGTGATCGACGTAGTTCTTGCGTGCGTAGGGTGAAATGACCAGCAGAGGAATGCGCGGACCGTAGCCGCAACGGGCGTTCTGAATGTCTCCTTTGGAGTCAACGGGTTTGGGAGTGCCGCAGTTCTTGGGGCCCAGGAGTTGATCTTCCGGAGCGTTGGATTGGTTGATGATGGGGCCGAGCACGTGGTCATACCATCCATCGGAGTCATCCCAGGTGATGAAGACGGCCGTTTCTTTCCACTCATCCGACTGCATCAGGGTGTTGATGGTATTGACCAGGAAAAACTGCTCGTCGATGGGATCGGAATATCCGGCGTGGCCATCTTGATAGGCAGGCGCTTTCAGGATGCTTACGGCCGGCAAGCGGTGCTCTTTTAGGGCGGTGAAGAACAGGCTCAGGTCATACTCGTGATTGGTCGCGCCATCGGATTTCCCGATCAGGCTATTCGAGGCCGGCGGCACATGGTTGGCATTCAAGGTCGAAGCCCAGTACTGAGTGAACGCGTGGTGAGGGATGTAGCTGCCGCCATCGTTGAGTCCGGTGATGCCGATGTGAGAAGCGGTACAGCTGGTGAAGCCTCCCATGAAAGATCCCCAAGTCAGACTCTTGGCGTTCAGAAGATCTCCGATGCTTAGACTTGTGGTCATCTGGACTTGGCCGCGGGTGGCTCCCGAGCACATGTCGCCGAACGGATCGGCATCGCCGATTACCGTGCCGAAGGTCGAGCCTCCCGAAATAAATCCGGCGGGCGAATTTTTCATGATCGTGCCGCCATAGGTGTTACCGGCAAGCAGGTTGAGCAGACCGGGAGTAGAAGGACCGAACGTCGTGCCGTAATGATTGTCGCTCATGGCGAAGTGCTGCGCGTAGTTCCACAGGGCGGTTACAGTATTGCCGTCAAAATAGCCCATCACGCTGAATTTGCCGTAGTGAGCATCGTTGCAACTGTAGAGCGTGATGCTTCCGGGCTTCGTCCCGGTAAATCCATCCATCAAGCCGCCATGCGATACAAACTGTTCATCGCCGTAGACGTGGTCTTGATCGCACGTATTGGGAAAGGCGCGGTCCATGCGGAAAGGATTCACGCCATTTGGATTGTTGGTCAGGAGGCCGGCGCTCTCCAGGCCGTTCACCCGCGGCGTGGCTTCCTTGGCTTTTGTGAAATAGACGGAACCGTCGGCATTCGGCGCTGCGTGCGGGTAGGTTCCAAAGTAATGATCGAAGGAAACGTTTTCCTGGAAAATCACGACCACGTGCTTGATCGGCGTGGTCGTCGCCGCATCGTCGGCGTCATCGTGCGCCCAGAGGTTGATCGTCGCAATGGAAGTTAGGGCCAGCGTGGTCAGAAGAGCGGCAAACACACGAACAAACTTCAAGAGCATAGTTGCTCCTTCTCAGAAGGATCAGTTTGGGGACCGTCGCTCACGGCCGGCAGGGGCTGGCAAGCCGACAGGCAGGCCACTTGCGGATTCGAGCTCCGGCGCGCGGAATGATAAATACGCGGAGTCGATTAAAGCGAGATGAACGGGCGGTAAAATCTCATGCGGTCGGGCATTCATCTTTGTAAGGAATGAAAAAATATCGGGATCAATTCGTCAGGCCGCACGCAAAAAATATTTTCCTGCTGGGCGCACTGCTCCGGGGAATTTAACCGGCGGTTCCGGGCACGGCGTTCGGGTGAATGACCGTGACGTAGACCAGTACAAGGGTGAGGAGAATGACGGCGACGGCTGTGAACCAAGCAACCACGTTAAACGTCGGGGTGTTCACGAAGTCTCCCATCAGATCACGGCGGTTGATGAGCAGCAGCATGAAAATAAGAACGACAGGAAGCCACACGCCATTGCCTACCTGCGAGAGAACCAGGATTTTTTCCAGAGGCGCGCGAGGAATCAGGATGACCGCCGCGCCCAGCACGATCATTCCGGTGTACAGGCTGTAAAAAATGGGAGCGTCGTTAAATTTGTGGTCGATGCCGGCTTCAAATCCCATGCCTTCACAAATCACGTGAGCCGTGGATAGCGGCAGAATAGAGGCGGCGAAGAGCGAAGCGTTCAGCAGGCCAAAGGCAAAAAGCATGGCCGCCCATTTTCCCGCGAGGGGCACGAGGGCTTGCGCGGCGTCTCCGGCGTCATTGATCACATGGTGGCCGGTGACAAACAGGGTCGAGCCGGTGCAAACGATGATGAAGAAGACGATCACCATGCAGCTCACGCTGCCGAAGAGCACGTCCATGCGAGCCTGCGGATATTGGCGTGGGGAAACGCGCTTCTCCACAAAACTCGCCTGCATGTAGAAAAACTGCCACGGGGCGATCGTGGTGCCGATCAGCGCGGTGAGCATCAGAAGATAGCCGCCATCGAGGTGCAGCGTGGGAATCGCCGTGTTTCGCGCGGCCAGCAGCCAGTCCGGCTTGGCCAGAAATGCGGACGCTACGTACGACAGATACAGGACGCAGGCGGCCAAAAATATTTTTTCAACCTGCCGCGATGTTCCGCGCAGAACGAGAATCCAGACCGCCAGCGCGGCCAGCGGCACGGAAATATACTTGGAAATGCCGAAGAGCTGCATGGAGGCGGCCACGCCCGCAAATTCAGCACAGACGTTGCCCATGTCCACGATCAGTCCAGCCAGAATCAGGAAAAACGTGGGACGGAAGCCGAATTCTTCGCGGATGAGGTCGGAAAGACCCTTGCCGGTGACCACGCCCATACGGGCGCACATTTCCTCCGTGACATAGAGCGCGATGGTCATGGGAATAAGCGACCACAGCAGGGCGTAACCATACATCGCACCGGCCTGCGAGTAGACGGAGATTCCGCCGGCATCGTTGTCAACGTTGGAGGTGATGACCCCTGGACCGACGACGGCAAGAAACAAGAGCAGGCGGCGCCGCCACAGTCGCGTTCGCCGGCCAAAATCAGAAATGCGGGCACGCCACGGCGCAATCCAATCAGGGATGAGCTTCCAGCGAGTTACCAACGGAGCCGGCGTCTGCGACTCAGTCGGCAGCGACTGCTGTTTTTCGTCTTCGGGTTTTCCCAGAACCGCCATTTGTCAGAAACCTTGGCCCGCCTGAAGGCGGGCGCTACAGGAATAGATCTCGAACCGCCGGCACATTGAAGTTTGACTTTTTAGCGGTGCCGTATACGCGTGACTACGTCATCCACTTCGATTGCGCCTATGGGCCGGCCCAGCGCGTCCACTACCGCCAGGCTGTGCAGATTGTATTTATCGAACAGCTCGAACACTTCCTTATCTTCGGCGTCCGGAGCGATGGAAAGCAAAGGCTCCATTTTCAAACTTTCCATCCGCTCATTGGACGCGGCGAAAAGCAGGCGGCCAACGGCGACCGCGCCCGAAAATTTCGCGTCCCGGTCGATCAGGAAAACGGTGTCCAGGCGCTCCAGATCCACATCCATGTCCTGAATCCAGGCAATCACCTCGTCGCGGGTGGCGGCTTCGCCCACGTAAATGAAATCGGTATTCATCATTCCGCCGGCCGAATTTTCCTCAAACTTGAGGAGTTCCCGCACTTCGCGGGCTTCCTCTTTTGGCATTTCGCGCAAAACTTCACTGGAAGTTTCCGGCGTCATGTCCGCGAGAACGTCGGCCACCTGGTCGGGGTCCATTTCTTCAAGAATATCGGCTACTTTTTGAGGGGCCAGATTCTCAACGATTTGGGTGGTCAGGCGCTTGTCGAGTTCGGCGAGAGCCTCGGCGGCGGTCTCTTCGTCCAGGGAAGCAATGATCGACTGGCGCTCGTGCGGCGACAGATCTTCCATGATGTCCGCAAGATCAGCCGGATGCATGCGCTCCAGTTTTTGATGGGTGATGCGCAGTTTCACGCGGCGCAGGGGATCCGGCTCGATCAGGTTGACGAATTCCCAGGGGATTACGCGCGTGGGAAGCTTGGTCGTCAGGCCGCGCACCAAGCCCGGGGACGCCACGCCGTGGAGGAGACGCCGCGCCGCACCTGTCAGTCCTACGTCAACTTGTGTGACCCGCAACTCGACGGTACCGTTGACGCGCTGCTCGGCTAAATCGATATCATTCACGCGCACGACTTTGCGGCCGCTGGTATCGATAATCTGCTGGTCCAGCAAATCCTTGCGCATGGCCAGCCAGGCTTCATTGGGCTGGTAGTGCTCCAGATCCTTTTCCTCAACATTCAAGCGGATGACACCCGGCGCGACGAAGGCAATGTGATCGTACCGCACGATCAGGGGCAGAAATTTTCCTCGGCCCAGGAGGACGCGCGCGATACGGTTGGACTGATCGGCGGGCTCGATGAACAATTCGTTCACCTGGCCGACAAAATGGCCATCGCGATCGTAAGCTTCTCCGCCCAGCAGATCCGTAGCGTGCAGCATTTTGCCTCCTTCCTCAAGCCGTGAGATGCGCTTTGCCACACCCCTGAGACTTGTTTCTCGATCACAACTCTATGGACCCCGATCTATGGGCCGAAATCGCGAGAATAAACGCGAATGACTGGTTCTGGCGGGATCGTAAGACTGCAAACCCGCAACCAGGGTGTGGCCCGGCCGCAGGTGGAGGAAATGCAGGTCTACCCGAGGCTCTTACGGCTCACTGTTGAAGCATAGCGGACAGGCGCGTGAAAACAGGCAAACTGCGCCAAACCGGAACATCGTACTGCCGATCGATTCCTAGTCGGAAAGGGTTCCAACTTTTCGGATTCGCTCATAGCCACACAAAAAACTCCAACTCAGTAGGTAAACGCTCTTGAAATCTTTGTCAAGGAAAGAGTGGGCATTTACGTAATTTTTTTGTTGGCGGAAAGAGCATGTTGCCTGGTTTGCGTCCTCTCCGACGGCAATCGGCGAGATACAAGGCGCCATAGGATTCCTTCCGGTAGTCGCTGACAGCGTATCCGAGGAGACGAGCGCCCCGGTCAATGCTGGCGGCCGAGCCTTCCAGTTCGAGGTAAATGCCGATGGGGGGCTCGTCGAGTTCAACCTCTAGCCCGCGGACGCCCGGCAGGCGGTAGGTAGTGCGAAATTTTTCGTAGCGAAACGACGGACGCAACCCCAGCGCGCGAAGAATTCGCTCCATTTCATCAGGGCCGACGAGGGATACTTCGGCTTCCTCTTTGATCTTGAATCGGCGGCGTATTGCGGACTGCGCGGCAGCGATCGCGCCGCTATATTTTGAATGGGCCGGTCCTTTGTAGGTCAGGATTGCCTTGAGATCCTCGCTCGGACGCTTCTTGCCAGGTCTGGAAGCGGGTTGTTCGATTCGGATGCGAATGAGCTGGCCGCGGCGGCGCAGATCGCCTCGCGGCGTGTCATACAGCGTGTTGCATTCGTAGGTGCGCGGCACCATTGTGCGGGCGCGCAGTTGCTTGAGCCGCGCGTGAATGGCCGGGACATCGAGCACGGGAAGTTTAATTTCAATTTCTTCGCGATGAACAGGCCCTGGCATCGAGAAGAAGTATACGTCGAGACGGCCCACGGAGTTTCGCAGCCGCACGAAACTCAAAAAACGTTCGGACGGCCGCGCTCACAGCTCGAACCTTCCGAGTCCTGTCTGGTTCGGAAGGATGCGCGCTGCCATTGCATGGCTCGACAGGAGCGAAGCTGCGCGGTATAAACTTCTGTTGCCGGCAGCGCCACAAACTGCGCTTACTCCGATGAGGGGAGCGCACCCGATTCCGGCGCTCCATTACACATGACCGAGCCAGCCACACCCTTAATGCGGCAGTACCAATCGATTAAAGGGCGCTATCCGCACGCGCTGGTCCTGTTTCGATTGGGAGACTTCTACGAGCTGTTTTACGAAGACGCGATTGCCGCGTCGCGCGAACTGCAGATTACTCTGACCTCGCGGAACCGCGAAAAGGGCGAACCCGTGCCGATGTGCGGAGTTCCCTATCATGCCGCAGAGGGATATATCGCCCGGTTGCTGCGCGCGGGCTACAAGATTGCCGTATGCGATCAGATGGAAGCGCCCGGACCGGGGAAAAAGCTGGTGCGCCGCGAAGTGGTGCGCGTGATTACTCCGGGAACGGCGACCAGTGCCAACGTTCTCGAACCCAAGGAGAATAATTATCTGGCGGCAATCTTTCGGCCGCCGGGAGGGCTGCCGATTGGCTTTGCCTATGCCGACGTAACCACCGGAGAATTTCGAGCGGCAGCGTTTTCCGGCGATGATGCCGACGAAAAGTTGCGCGATGAACTGCACCGCTTGAAGCCGCGCGAAATTTTGATTCCTCGACAGGCCAGCTTATTTGCGACGGCGAGCGCAGAGGGAGACCCCGGAGCGAACCTATCCCAGGCAGCGCGCCCGGAACTTCGCGAGGGCGTCGAGACGCGCATCGACGAGTGGATCTTCCGCCAGGACTATGCCGAACGCATGCTGCGGGAACAGTTTGGCGTCGCGAACCTCGATGGATTTGGGCTCGCGGGACATCCTCAGGCGGTCTCGGCGGCTGGCGCCGTGGTTCATTACCTGCGCGAAACGTCAGCGATGGACGCGGAAAGTGGCAACCCTTCGGGTAGATCACTGGGCCATCTGGATCGAGTTCGCTACTACGAGCAGACCGATGCGCTGGTGCTGGATATCGTTACCGTTCGCAATCTGGAACTGGTGGCGCCCATATTTTTCGAGGATGGCGCGCGCGGGGCAGCCCCGACGTTGCTTTCGACCCTGGACGAAACGAGCACGGGAATGGGCGCGCGGCTACTGCGGCAATGGATCCTGCGTCCCCAAGTCAATCGCGAAGAAATTCAAGCGCGGCTCGACGCCGTGCAGGAATTGACCAACCATACCGTGCTGCGCGAGGAAATTCGCCATAACCTGACCGGCGTGCAGGATCTGGAACGGCTGGCCGGGCGCGTGACCCTGGGAGTGGCATCGCCGCGCGATCTCCTCGGACTGCGGCAATCGCTCGCGCGCATTCCCCTTTTGAGAAAATATCTGACCAACTGCCCGTCCGCGCGGCTCTGCCAACTACACACGGAGATGGACGAACTGGCCGACGTGCGCGAAAGAATTGAGACGGCGCTCTCGGACGATCCTCCGGCTCTGGCCTCCGATCCGGGCGTAATTCGTCCGGGCTATTCCCGGGAATTGGACGAACTGCGCGACCTCTCGCAGCACAGCAAACAGACGATTGCCTCGATGGAAGAGCGCGAGCGGAGGCGCACTGGAATCGGTTCACTCAAGATTCGCTTCAATTCGGTCTTCGGCTACTACATCGAAATCTCCAACGCGAATCTTCACCTGGCGCCGGCGGATTTTGAGCGCAAGCAGACGCTCGTCAATGCCGAGCGTTACACGACCCCGGAATTGAAGGAATACGAGCGCAAAGTTCTGGAAGCCGATGGACGGATCGCCGAAATCGAACGGCGCTTGTTTTCAGAATTGCGTCTGTGGGTCGGACAGCAAGCCGGACGCCTGCGAAAAACCGCGGCGGCCATTGCGCATCTCGACGTGCTGGTAAATTTTGCGCGGCTGGCCGCTTCGCGCCATTACACGCGTCCCGCGTTTGCCGACGAAACGCAAATCATGATCGTGGCGGGGCGCCATCCGGTGATCGAGCAGCTGCTGCAGCAAAAGGGCGAGCGCTTCGTGCCGAATGATTTGTTTCTGGATGACACGACGCAGCAAATCCTGCTGATTACGGGTCCGAACATGGGCGGGAAATCGACGTATCTGCGGCAGGCGGCGTTGATTATTCTAATGGCGCAGATGGGTTCGTTCGTTCCAGCGGACCAGGCCCGGCTGCCCATCACCGATCGCATCTTTACACGCATTGGCGCGGCGGATAATCTGGCGCGCGGGCGATCGACGTTTCTGGTGGAAATGACGGAGGTCGCGGCCATCTTGAATACGGCTACACCGGCGAGCCTGGTGCTGCTGGATGAGGTGGGACGCGGAACGGCCACGTTTGACGGGCTATCGATCGCCTGGGCGGTGGTGGAACATCTGTCCGGCGAGACAAAAGCGCGTACACTTTTCGCCACGCATTACCACGAACTGACGGAGCTTGCTGAATTGTTGCCGGGAATCAAAAACGTTCACGTTTCCGCCCGCGAAACTTCCACCGGCATCGTGTTTCTGAAACGCGTGGAAACCGGAAGCGCCGACAAGAGCTATGGAATTGAGGTCGCCAGGATGGCCGGGTTGCCGCCCGCAGTGATTACCCGGGCCAGGGAAATTCTGGAGCGGCATGAGCAGTCCGAGCACCAGCTGAGCGAGCGCTTGACGCCGGGCGCCGCTGCGGCCGGCGAGCCTGCGCCCGCGCAGCAGGCTTTGTTTACGCCGCTTGACCGGCGGGTGCTGGATGCGCTGCGCGAAGCGGACATCGACAATCTGAAACCTGTCGAAGCGCTGAACCTGCTCAATGAATTGAAGAAACAAATTTTATGAAGCGCCCCCGCGGACGCGGCTTGCTGGCGCTTGGAATCATGTCGGGAACGTCGGCGGACGGAATTGATGTGGCCTTGGTGCGAGTGAATGGACGAAAAGCCTCCCTGGAAAACTTTGCTGCATTTCCCTTCCCCTCCAGTGTGCAGAAAGCAATCCTAAGCCTCGGCGAAGGCCGGCCCGTCGCCACAAGCGAAATCAGCCAGCTTAATTTTCTGCTGGGCCAAATATTCGCAAGTGCCGCGCTCGACGCATGCCGGAAATTTCGAGTCAGTCCCGCGCGCGTGGACGTGATTGGTTCGCACGGGCAGACCGTCTTTCATCAGGGCCGGCCGGCGCACTTTCTGGGCCGGCGCGTTGCCTCGACGCTGCAAATTGGAGAGCCGTCCGTCATTGCGGCGCGGACGGGCATCACCACTGTCGGAGACTTTCGTCCGGCGGACATCGCCGCGGGTGGGCAGGGCGCTCCCCTCGTGCCGTTTGTCGATTTCCTGTTGTATCGGCACGCGCGAATCGGACGCGTCGCCCTGAATATTGGCGGGATCGCGAACGTCACGGTAATTCCCGCGGCGGCAAAGATCGCGAACGTCTTCGCTTTCGACACCGGGCCGGGAAACATGGTGATCGACGCGCTGGTGCGGTACTTCACGCAAGGACGCGAGAGATTCGATCGCAATGCGGAGATGGCCGCGGCTGGCAATCTTCTTCCTGGGCTGCTTCGGTCACTGTTGAGCGATAAATATTTTCGGGATGCGCCGCCAAAGTCGGCGGGACGCGAGCAGTACGGCGAGAAATACGTGCGCGCCGTGCTGGCGCAGCGCGACGCGCGGCGCGCGAGACCGCAAGACATTGTTCGCACCGTTACAATCTTGACGGCGCTGTCTATTTTGGATGGGTTTCATCGTTTTATCAGACCGAAGGCGAGGATCGGCGAACTCATCGTTTCGGGAGGCGGCGCCCACAACCCCCTGCTGATGGCGCAGCTCGCATCCGGGCTAAATGCGGTGCATGTGCGCGAAGCGGGTGAACTTGGCGTGCCTGGCGACGCCAAGGAAGCGTTTGCGTTCGCCGTGCTCGCTTGCGAAACGCTGCACCGGCGCCCTGCCAACGTGCCGGGCGCGACCGGAGCGAAGAGGCCGGTGGTGCTGGGTAAGGTGTGCTATGCGGGCTGAAAGACGAATTCGCGGAGACTTAGGAGGTAAAGCAATAAGAAAACCTTCCCGCAACCGTCCGATCGCCCAGTGTTCACTCGCCTCCTTCACGGCGCTTACTTTTCTTCTGCTCATCGTGATGTTCGGACTCTCGGCTTGTTCCCGAACCGTTGCTACGGAGCCGGGAGTCGTCAATTTTCTGGTTGAATCGATGCCCACCAATCTGGATCCACGGATTGGAACCGACGGAGTTTCACAGCGCCTGGATAGTTTGATCTTCAGCAGCCTGGTGAAACTGGACGCGCAGAGAATTCCACGCGGCGACCTGGCTGAGAAATGGGAGACGCCGGACCCGGTTACCTACATCTTCCATCTGCGCAGCGGCGTGAAATTCCACGATGGACGCCCGGTAACGTCCGCGGACGTGAAGTACACCTTCGATTCGATCCTGGACCGCACGGTCATATCGCCCAAACGCGGTTCGCTGGCCATGATTCGATCGGTGGATGCACCGGACCCGTCCACGGTGATCTTTCATCTCCAGGATCCCTATGCGGGATTTTTGTGGGGCATCGCCCGGCCTGCTATCGGAATTGTGCCGGCCGGTTCAGGACCGGATTTTTCCGGCAAGCTCACGGGGAGCGGCCCGTTTCGATTTGTCAGCGCGAATCAGGATGACAACATTGTGTTGGAGCGGAATGGCGGCTACTTTGGCGGCGCGCCAAACATTTCGCGCGTGCAATTTCGCGTGGTGCCTGACGCGATTGTGCGCGCGCTCGAATTGCGCAAAGGGAGCGCGGACCTGGAGGTGAATTCGTTGACGCCGGACATGATTCCCGTGCTGCGCCAGCAATCCACACTCGAGGTAACCGAAGTTCCCGGAACCAACTACCAGTACATCGCCTTCAACCTGGACGATGCGACACTCGCTAAGCGCGAAGTACGCCAGGCGCTGGCCTATGCGACCAACCGCGACGAAATTATTCGATACCTGTACCGCGGAGCCGCGCATCCCGCCGACGGTCCTCTGCCGGCAAGCAGTTGGGCTTACGAGCCTGGCATTCGCCGCTATGACTACGATCCACAACAGGCGGAACGCTTGCTCGATTCAGCTGGATTACCGAGGCAAGCGGGACTGGGCGGAATGCGCGTGAAGCTCATGCTGAAGACCACGACGGAAGAATCTTCGCGGTTGCTGGCTTCCGTATTGCAGGAACAATGGCGGAAGGTGGGCGTTGACCTGGACGTTCGTCCGCTGGAGTTTGCTACGCTGTTTTCGGACATGGCGCGCGGTAGTTTTGAGATGTTCACGCTGCGCTGGATTGGCGCGAACAACGATCCTGACACTTTTTTTGATTACATTTTCAATTCAAAGAAGATTCCCCCGGCCGGCGCCAACCGCGGCCATTATCGCAATCCGGAAATCGATGCCCTGCTCGAGCAGGCGCGCATCGAGAGCGATCAAGAAAAGCGGCGGCAACTATTCAGCAAAGTGCAGAAGATCCTCTCGGAAGATCTACCGTACGTCAGCTTATGGTTTATGGACAACGTCAGCGTCCATCGGAAGCGGATCATCGACGTGCAGCTGTCTCCGACCGGCGATTATGATTTTTTGCGCAGCGCGGAAGCCCAGTAGCAAGCAACTGCGGGGACGAAACTCGACCGGGCATCGTTCAGGCGCAATCTGGCATTTCAACGTTCCTCGTGGCGAATCATTTCCGGTTTTTTTTGACGCGTAGGGGTTGCAGAAAATGCCGCCGGGACGTCGGCGCCACGAAATCCTCAGGCTTCGGTTTCATCTTCGAGGCAGGCGCGAATTTCTTCCTGAGTGATGATGCCTTGGCGCATGATTTCCCAATCATCGCCATCTAGCTTCACAATTGTGGATGCCAAATTTCCGGGGGTCACGCCGGCATCGATGATCAGCGGCAGGCGGTCTCCCATTTGTTCCAGCAGATCGATAGCGGAAGCGCAGGCCGGCTGGCCGGAAATATTTCCGCTGGTTCCGGTGATCGGCCCTTGGATCAGGTCGATCAGTGAATTGACGATGGCGGATTTTGGCCATCGCAGGGCAACATTGCCGGTTTGCGCAGTCACCTTCAGCGGAACGGCAGTGGATGCTTCCACGAGAATCGTCAGCGGCCCAGGCCAGAATTTGGCGGCCAGCTTGTGAAACGTGTACGGAACATCCCGCGAAAGTGATACAGCCTGCGACGTGGCATTGACAAGAATGGGCAGAGCGCGTGTTTCGGGACGCCCCTTGACCCGATAAATCTGATCGACGGCCGCCAGATTGAAAGGGTCCGCAGCGATCCCGTAATAGGTATCGGTGGGAATGGCCACGAGTTCTCCGCGGCGAATAAAATCGGCGGCGTAGCGAATGGCGGACGGGTCGGGATTTTCAGGTGAAATCTTCAGCAACTCAGCGGACAAAGTGGCGACCCTCGTTCTTCGAAGTGCAAAGTGGCAATCGACGACAATCAAAACTCAGAGCAGTGAAACTATCATAGACGTCTGGTGCGTTCAAGGCGGTAAGTTCTTAAATATCTGTCGATCAGATCACCTGCTCGGCTTGCTTTACCGTTCCGAAGGGGTTTGCTAGGCTGGGTGTATGGCTGCGCCAGCCGGTTCAAGTCCATCACGCGTTCCCAAGGGAAGTACCGCCGCGATCTCCAGCCGCGAGAATCAATGGCTGAAACGATTTCGCGCCGCCCTTTCCGGCGATCGCGGCGAAGACGGCTTCGTCGGCGTCGAAGGTGTTCGCCTGGTGGAGGCCGCGCTCGGCTCGGGATTGCCGATCGAGGCGCTCCTGGTGAGCGAATCCGGTGCACGCCATCTTTCCCGTATTGCCGGTCTCCTGAGCGGCGACGTGCCGGTTCTGCGGACTTCCGACAAGCTGTTTGCATCCGCCGCGGATACGCGCACTCCGCAAGGAATTGCCGCGCTAGTTCGTCCGCGAAAGTCGACGATCGATGAGTGCGTGACCGGCACAGCGCTGCTCGTTGTACTGGTTGGCGTTCAAGATCCCGGAAATGTGGGCACGATGATTCGAGCGGCGGAAGCGTTTGGGGCTACCGGTGTAGCGAGCTGTGCCTCGGAGGGAATCGGGACTGCGGATCCGTTCGCGCCTAAGGCGCTGCGCGCTTCGGCCGGATCGGCGCTGCGATTGCCTATTGTGCACGAAATGCCCGCGACAGAATTGCTCGGCCGATTGCAAAAGTCTGGAACAAAAGTTTACGCGGCCGTCGCAGCTCCGGAGCATGCCGCGGGCAGCTCGCTGGAGGGCACTTCCCTCTCGTTGCTTCCTTGGGACATCGACTGGACCCTTCCCTCTGCAATGCTGATTGGCAATGAAGGTTCAGGCTTGCCGCCGGAACTCATTGCCGTGGCCGACGGTCGCGTTAGCATCCCACAGGCTTCTGCACGCGCTCGCGTTGGAATCGAATCGCTGAACGCCGCAATGGCCGCCAGCGTGTTGCTGTATGAAGCCATGCGCCAACGCGATTTGCGCCGGCGAAAAAGTTCATGAGCCTCTTCGCAAAACTTGAGCCCGAGGACGGAAGCAGCATGGCCTCCCAGCCGCTTGCCGAACGGATGCGCCCGCGCACACTCGACGAGTTCACGGGACAACAAGCGCTGCTCGGCCCGGGTAAACCGCTGCGCACACAGATCGAACGCGACGATATCGGTTCCATGATTCTTTGGGGCCCTCCGGGATGCGGCAAGACCACCCTGGCGCGTTTGATCGCAAGAATGACGCATTCCGATTTCGCTTCGTTCAGCGCGGTGCTCACGGGCATCAAGGAAATCAAGGACGTGATGGCCGCCGCCGAGCATGCGCGGCGCGCCGGGCGACGCACCATCGTATTCATCGACGAAGTGCACCGCTTCAACAAGGCGCAGCAGGATGCTTTTCTGCCGCATGTGGAAGCTGGAAATATCATTTTGATCGGGGCTACCACGGAGAATCCTTCGTTTGAAGTCATCGCGCCGCTGCTTTCACGGACACGCGTGTATGTGTTGCAGGCACTGACGACGGAAGAGATTGAGTCGCTACTGCGCCGCGCCATTGCCGATCGCACGCGAGGGCTTGGCAACGAGAAGATCGAAATCAACGACCAAGCGATCCAGCACATCGCCGTTTTTTCGGGCGGCGATGCCCGCGCCGCCTACAACACACTGGAAGCCGGCGTGCGCGCCACGCAACCGGACGCCTCTGGAACGAGGACGATCACCAAAGAATTGCTCGCCGAGCTGCTGCAAAAAAGGATTCTGCTGTACGACAAATCCGGCGAAGAACACTACAACCTGATTTCCGCGCTGCACAAATCCGTGCGCAATTCCGACCCCGACGCTTCGCTCTACTGGCTGGTGCGCATGCTGGAATCCGGCGAAGATCCGCTTTACGTCGCTCGCCGCCTGGTGCGCATGGCCAGCGAGGACATTGGACTCGCGGAACCGGGCGCGCTGGCCGTGACGATTGCCGCCATGCAGGCCGCTGAATTTGTCGGGCCGCCCGAAGGCAATCTTGCCTTGGCGCAGGCCGCCGTTTATCTCGCGCTGGCGCCGAAATCGAACGCGATTTATACCGGATACGGCGACGTCACTAACGATCTGGAGAACACGCGCGCCGAACCCGTCCCTCTGCACCTTCGCAACGCACCCACTGGACTGATGAAAAATATCGGATATGGAAAAGGCTACCAGTACGCGCACGACGTGGAAGACAAGGTGGCTGACATGACATGCCTGCCGGAATCGCTGGCTGGAAAAAATTATTATCGCCCGACGGATCAGGGTTTTGAGGTCCGCCTACGCGCGCGCATGGCCGAGATTCGCAAAATCAAGATGCGCAAGGTTGAGTAAGACAGGCTCCAGCCTGTCCTACTTGCGGCGTTTGTAAATTTCCTTGGCGATGCAGTTGTCCATGATTACGAAGAGTCCCGCGCGGCGGGCGCGCGCGGCGGACTTTTCATCTTCCACGCCCTCTTGCATCCAGATGGCGCGGGCGCCGATGCGAATCGCCGCGTCCACGATTTCCGGGACGAATTCCGGACGACGAAAAATATCGACGATGTCGATCTTCTCGGGAATATCTTCCAGGCGGGCGTAGCATTTCTCGCCGAGCACTTCGGACTCGTTGGGATTCACCGGAAAGATACGATAACCGGAATCCTGCAGAGTTTCGCTCACGCCGAAGCTGGCGCGATAGGGTTTATGTGACAGGCCTACGACAGCGATTGTTCTCGCTGAAGCCAGAATCTCCGTGATGGCGTCGTCTTCCGTGGTTGCCGCACGCCGCTGAAACGCCTGGCCGCGCCGGAAGAGGCGGCCGCCGCCGTGGTTGCGGCCGTAAAACATCTGACCTTCACGACCGGATCGATCATTCCCGTGGATGGCGGCCGGCCGCTCAGTTAAATTGGGTTTTTCTCACCCGCGACTGCCGCTAAGATTGAATAAGGCCGTCGATGACTCACCATGAGTGCGCGACGCCGTAGCACGGCGAGTATTCGCTGTGCGGTTTGTAGATGTTCAGTCCGTTTAGACTGACTGACATTTGCAAAAACCACACAGCGAAGAGTCGCTGGGCTACGGTCGCAACGAAGCCGCGACCGCGCCCATGTTTATAGTATGAATTGATACCATCCGGTCGATAAGAGGAGTGATTCGCGATGATCGTTGATATCTACACCCACATCATGCCGCCGCCGTTGTTGAAATCCATGGAAAGCCTCGGCGGAAGTTCCGCCTCGTGAAGCGCATGGCCGCCATCCAGAATTGCACAATCTGGAGCGCGCTTTCGCGCCATGGACGCGTTCGGCGATTACCGCCAGATTATTTCGCTGCCCAATCCTCCGCTGGAGGTGGTTACGACTCCGGAGCAGGGGCGCGATCTCGCGCGCCTGGCGAATGACGCCATGGCCGAAATGGTCACGCGCCATCCGGACCGGCTGCCGGGCTTCGTTGCGGCGCTTCCTTTCCACGATGTGGAGTCCGCAGCGGCAGAAATGAAGCGCGCCATTCAGACTCTCGGCGCGCGCGGAATTCAGATCTACACGAACGTAAAAGGCGTGCCGCTGGACGACCCGAGATTTGAGCCGATTTACGCGGCGATGGAAAAATACGATTTACCGATCTGGCTGCATCCCGCGCGGACCGCGGCCAGTGCTGACTATTCTGCGGAGAAGCTCTCGCGGCTGGAAATGTGGTGGTGTTTCGGGTGGCCGTATGAAACGTCGGTGGCTATGTCGCGCATGGTCCTCGCTGGAGTATTTGATCGCCATCCGAAACTGAAAATCATCACTCACCACATGGGCGGAATGATTCCCTACTTTGACAAGCGCATCGAAGACGGGCTATCGCTGCTGGGCACGCGCACGCAGACCGAGGACTACTTCGGCATCATCCCGGCGCTGAAACGCCCGCTGATCGATTATTTTCACATGTTCTACGCGGACACTGCGCTGTTCGGAGCGTCACGCGGCCTGGAATGCGGATTGGATTTTTTTGGCGTGGATCATATCGTGTTCGCAAGCGATGCGCCGCTCGGTCCGCTGGTAACCACCTGCGAAGGCGTGGCGGGCATGGAGTTGGACAAGGCTCAACTTGAGGCCGTGCAGCATGGGAATGCGGAAAAGCTGCTGAATATGAAATTGACGTAATACATCACCGAATTTCTGGGATGCAGTGGCGCAGGCTTCAGCCTGTGGCATTTTGTAGCGGCAAGATCGACCGCGCTGCAACCAAATTCATAGGTTGAAGCCTGCACCACGTCAACTATCCCGCAGTGCTCACTACAACATGAAAAAGTTTAGAGATTCAATCCCACGGCAGCCCCACGTAATTTTCCGCCAGCGTGGTCATGGCGGCGCGCGAACTCGTGACGTAGTCCAGTTCCGCGATCTGGCGGCGTTCGTCGAATGGGTTGTTGGTATTGAAGCGGTGCAGCATGGAAGTCATCCACCACGAGAAACGCTGTGCTTTCCAGACGCGGCGCAGGCAGATTTCGGAATAACGGTCGAGTATTTTCGATTTTCCTGTCTTGTAAAATTCCGCGAATCCCATGGCCATGATGCGCACATCGGCTACCGCTAAATTTAAACCTTTCGCGCCCGTCGGCGGAACGATATGGGCAGCGTCTCCCGCTAAAAACATTTTGCCGTGCTGCATGGGCTCAACTACGTAGCTTCTCATTCCGGCAATATTTTTCTGAAAGATCTCGCCTTCATTCAGCTTCCAGCCTTTGTCGTCGGCCTCGGTTCGCGTGCGCAGTTCGCTCCAGATGCGATCGTCCGGCCAGTTGTTGATGTCCTCATCGTGCGGCACCTGGAGATAGAGCCTGCTGACCTCGCGCGTGCGCATGGTCAGCAGGGCGAAACCCCGCTGGTGATAGCAGTACACCAGCTCATCCGAGGAAGGCGCAGCCTGCGCCAGAACTCCCAGCCAGCCGAACGGGTATTCGCGATCATATTCGGTGAGTACCCCCGTGGGTATACTGGGCCGGCAGATCCCGTGAAAACCGTCGCAGCCGGCGATGAAATCGCACTGCAATTCCTGCGCTTCGCCTCCGGCGAGAAAACGCACCGAGGGGTTCGCGGAGTCAAAACCTTGCACGCTGACATTTTCAGCCTCAAAAATAATCGGACGGCGCGCTTTTGAGCCGCGCGGCGACCAGGTCTTTGATCACTTCTTGCTGCGCATAGATCGTTACAGTCTTTCCTCCAGTAAGATCGTCAAAGTCGATACGGTGGCTGAGGCGGTTGAATCGCAGCGCGATCCCGTGGTGAGTGAGACACTCGCGCTGCAAGCGTTCGCCGACGCCCGTCTCGATCAATAGATCCACTGTCCCCTGCTCCAGCAATCCCGCGCGGACGCGTTCCTCAATGTATTTCCGACTGCGCGATTCGATGACCACGGATTCGATCCCCTGCAGGTGGAGCAGGTGGGCAAGGACCAAACCCGCAGGGCCCGCTCCCACAATGCCGATTTGCGTGCGCACGATTTCCCTCTCGCTCGAGTTGTGTTCAGGACTAGAGGAGTTTAGACACGCGAGGCGCGCCTTGTCCACGGCTCACTCGGGCCGGTAATGGGCCAATTCTGCGTTGCCGGAAATTGCCGTAGGCACGAGAAAGCGTGGCCCACTGCGGCAGTGGCGGGAAATGTGCGAGATCATCAAGAAAGCCCAGGAGCGACACAACGGGCTTAGCAGGACAACGATTCTTCACCATGCTTGGCCGACTCTGTGTCACCCCTGCCGGGGTTTTCGGTTCACAATTGACACCAGTTTCCACCGCTGCCGCAGTGGGCTACGTTATTTCGTCCCTCCGGGACTGGCGACACAGAATTGGCCCACGGCCCTCTGGCCGGTGCTCCCTGCGAAATCTGGACCGCGTTCACTTCCGGTGGAGAAAGGCTCGCGCGATGATCTCCTCGATGACAGCGGTTTTGGCATCGGCGTAGTTCTGCACGTACTTCCAATCCTTTTGGGCCAACGCAATTTTGGAATGCGCGTACAGATCGCGATCGGCGTCGTGGCTGCGCAGCCAATCGCGAAAGATTAAAATGCGGTCGATTTCCAGACAGCCGGACGAGAGGACGTGCAGGTTGATGTTCGTGTCCGGCCCCTTAAACATGCGGTGCTCGTACCAGTCCGGCTCGCGGATTCGCAAGACGTAGCCGCTGCCCTCCAGAGCCGGCAGATATTCGCTCTCATTCGCAGAGTTGGCTACCACCAGAAGCATGTCGATGATCGGCTTCGCGGCGAGTCCCGGCACGGACGTCGACCCCGTGTGTTCCAGCCGCAGCACCCGGTTCCCGAGCGCGGCATTAATTCTTTCCTCCTCGCGCCGGAACATTTCCGGCCACTGCGGGTCGTAGTCCACAATCACGATTTTGCCGGCGAGTGGCGCTAGCGCTCCAATGGTGCACTTGCGGATCTCGTCCTCCGTAAGTGGCGTGTGCGTATTGGGCACTGGAGTGTCTTCCGACATTATTGTTGGACCTCCTTCTTCGGATGGGGCAGGAATTTGACAATCAGTGGAACCGCTATCTTACACGCGGCGGAAAAGGATTCGCGCACGACTAATGCGCGGCACGGTGACGTTGTCTCGACGCGGGATGACGCAAAAAATGCCCGCACAGAAAAAAAGCATCTTGTCGACCAAATTGGGCACTGCATTGCGAAAAGGTTTGCGGAACCCGATGCAAAGTATCCGCAACGGAGACTCGGAGTGGATTTCTCTATTATTCGTTCGAGATCGGCCGCAAAACAGCGACGGCAAAATGCGCCAAGAGCGGCGCGCCATCATCCAGCTGCAGCCAACGGACGCCGCAATGGTCTTTCAGATATTTTCCCACGCGGGCTTCGTTGATGCCCAGATGTTCGGCGAGCTTTTCCTTCAGATTCGAACCTTCGCGGGTGCCGCGGCCGCTGCGCAACATGTTTCCGATTCCAACGCGCAGCGTCTGGCAGGCCTCAGCATAGTAATAAGTCGTCTGGTCGGTGTCCGTAATCAGGAACACGCCGGGGCCGGCCGGGGCTTCTTCCGCCTGATCTAGCGCATGGAGCGAACACGCCAGAAGGCGCCGCAACTGTGATTCGAGTTGCGCCATACGCGAGGAAAGAGCGGGATCCCCCGATCGAACTCGCGCCGATGCGATCGAACTGGCGGGCGCATGTTCATGGACGCGCACGGGTTCCGATTCGCGCACTCGAGGCTCGGCGACTTCCGCGGATGCCGAGGGGCGAGCGACCGGAAACGGGCGGGGCTCAATGACCCGGTCAAACATCGACGGTGGTGCGGGGGGCGCCGTCGGCGCCGCTGCCGCGGGTGCCGCGGCGCGCACGCCCTTGTGTCTTCCGCGTCCGCCGCGCCGGCCGCGACGCCTGCGCCGCCGGTCCGGACCGGTTTCGGATGCCTGTGGTGCCGCGGCGCCTGCTGTTGCAGCGGCTGCCGGCGGCTGTTCAAATACGGATTCCTGTTCGCCTTCGTTCATGTCTTCCTCAGTTTCGTTGGACTGCTCGTCCGAAAATTCAGCGATGATCGGCTCCAACCGGTTCGCTGGTTCTGCCGTCATTTCGCTGACGGAAATGCCCGGCGCGATGGCCGGTGCCACGGGAACCGGCGCGCCCAGGCGCACCAGTCCCTCTTCTGCTTTTTGTTTCCATTGTGGGCGGCGGAAACGTTCGTAAGCCGTGGTGAACCAGCGAATCGCGTCCGGCGTAGCTCCGCCCTTCTCAAAAAACTGCGCCAGCTCGAACGCCACCATCGCATCGTGCGTGCGTTCGTAGAGTGCGGATAGCTGGCCGGGAGGATCCGCGCTGGTTCGCGCCTTGCGGATGCGGGCCTGAATTTGTCGCCAATCGCTCACTGGGCGGTATTGTAACAGCCGCACGCACGCGGAGCCATAGAAGTTCATAGAAAAGACCGGCGGCAAGTTCCATGCGCGATTGCCGATCAGCATCGTGCAGCGAACCCGGCCCGAAATGCGAATGATGTTTGGCGAATGGGTGCGGGCCGGTGTTCCCTTCACGCCGGCGTGGCGGCGTGCGGTTGGACGCGGATTTCGCGGGTGAGTGGCGCAAGCTTTCAGCCTGTGGGGTTCGGTCCATGCAAGGACCAAAATCCATAGGCTGAATCCTGCACCACTTCAACCTGTTACGCGCTCGCTTGATCCAAAAATTTAATCGAGTCGCTGTCCAATGCGAGCTCGACCGAGAGAAACAGATCATTGAGCTGGTCAAGAGTCGTGGCGCTCACGATCGGCGCGGTGATGCTGGGGCGCGCGAGGAGCCACGCAAGAGCGATCCTGGCCGGAGTGGCGTTATATCGCTGGGCGACCTGATCAAGCGCGGCGATGATTTTGAAGCCGCGTTCGTTCAGGTACTTTGTTACGTTGCGGGCGCGGGCTTTGCCAAGGGCGTCGGCTTCCGAGCGATATTTGCCGGTGAGAAATCCACCGGCGAGTGGGAAATAATTGATCACCCCGAGGCCCTCCTTCGCGCAGACGGGCTCCAGGTTGGTCTCGTAGTCCGCGCGTTCGATGAGGCTGTAATTCGGTTGAAGAGTCTGATAGGCGGGCAGTCCTGTTCTCCGGCCTGTTTCCAGCGCCGCGGCGAGCCGCTCCGCCTTGTGATTAGACGCCCCGATGGCTTTGACCTTGCCCTGCTTGATCAGTTCCGCGTAAGCCCCCAGAGTTTCTTCGAATGGCGTGTCTGGATCATCGACGTGCGACTGGTACAGATCGATATAATCTGTCTGCAACCGGCGCAGGGAGCCTTCGGCGGAACGCAGGATGTGCGACCTTGACAATCCCTTCTTCCCGTCACCCATGTCCATGCCCACTTTGGTGGCCACGATGATCCGGCTGCGATTCCCGCTGCGCTTCATCCAATCGCCGATAATCGTTTCCGATTCGCCACCGATGTGGCCAGAAACCCAGCGGGAGTAGACATCCGCGGTGTCAACGGCGTTGAATCCGGCCCCGGCAAATGCGTCGAGCAGCTTGAACGAGGCGGCCTGATCTACGGTCCAGCCGAAGACATTGCCTCCAAAAATCAGTGGAGCGATCTCAAGTCCTGTTTTGCCGAGCTGGCGATTCTTCATCGTGAGCCTTTCTGATGTTTTTGGTGCGATCGCTATCTTCCCACGTCTTGGATGAGTGCGCCCCAGAGAATGGTGCAGGTCGGCAAGGATTCGCCTGTGTTGTCTAAAGTCTGGGCCTTCTGGCATCTAAGCCAGACAGGCTGAAGCCTATCCTACTGAAACTCGCCTTCTGCTTCGATCTGCGGCAATATCGAGCCATGCCTGACGCGAATGTCCTTACACGAACCGTTGCGTTGGCACGCGCTGCGGGATTCGATTTGTGTGGGGTCGCACCGGCTGCCGACTTTCCGGAGCTTGCCAATTTGGACGAGTGGCTTGAGCGCGGCTATGCCGGAGAAATGCGCTACCTGCATGACGCGCGGCGGCGTTCGCCTGCGCTGGCCATGACCGGCGCGCGAAGCGTAATCGTGTGCGGGCTGAACTACAACACAGCGCTTCCTCCCTCCACCGATCGGGCGGCGCCAGCCACGACGCCTGCGGGCCCGCAAGGCTGGATCTCCCGCTATGCGTGGGGTGACGACTACCACGGCGTTCTTGGCGACAAACTCGATTTGCTGATCCAGCAATTGCGCGATGAATTCCCGGAGCCTTTTGACGCGCGCGCGTACGTCGATACCGGGCCGGTCATCGAACGCGTTGCCGCGAAGTACGCGGGGCTTGGCTGGCTGGCGAAGAACACCTGCCTCATCAATGAAGAACTGGGCTCATGGCTGTTTCTCGGCGTCATTGTGACCACGTTGGATCTGGCGGCGTCGCTGGATGCCGCGCACATACCGGCGCCGGATCTGTGCGGAAACTGCAGCCTGTGCATCGACGCGTGCCCGACGGGCGCCATCGTCGAACCGTACGTGCTGGATGCGAGACGCTGCATTTCGTATCTGACGATCGAGCTGCGCGGCGCGATCCCGCTGGAGTGGCGCGAGCACATGGGGAGACACGTATTCGGCTGTGACATTTGCCAGGATGTTTGTCCCTGGAATCGCCGCGCGCCCGCGACGGTGCTGCCGAATTTCCAACCTCGCCGGCGCGAGGAGCATTCGCTTTTCTCTCCAGAACTGGAATGGCTGCTTTCCGTGACCCAGGAAGAATTCAGCGCGATGTTTCGCGCAAGCCCGGTGAAGCGCACGAAGTGGCGCGGCCTGGTTCGCAATGCGTGCGTGGCGATCGGAAATTCCGGACTGCGGCGCGGCGATGCGCGTTACGCGGAAATTTGCGCGCGGCTTTCGGAATTGGCCGTTTCCGGCGACGCCACTCTTGCGGAGCATGCACAGTGGGCGCTTGATCGGCTGGGGTTTTCCTCTAAGTTTCCGCACCTGCCATGAGTTCCAATAAACGCTCCCAGATCTCACGGCCCTTCCAGAATCGATCCACAGGTTCTCACGTACCTGCGGTTGTGTCGCCTGATGGTCGGAGTTAGAATGCAATTGCCCAGTGACACTGAGCTATCATCCAAATAGCAGGGAGGTATCCATGTCACAGCAGGCTGCGACGTCACAAAAGGAGGGCCCTTTGGCCTACGTTCTTCCACCGCTCCCGTACCCCAGCGATGCTCTGGAGCCCTACATCGATAAGATGACGATGGAGATTCATCACGGCAAACATCACAACGCGTACGTCACCAACTTGAACAAGGCCCTCGAAGGACACGCCGATCTACAGGCTCTGTCGATCGATGAACTTCTCAAGAACCTCGACCGCGTGCCCGAAAATATTCGCACGGCTGTGCGCAACAACGGCGGCGGCCACTGGAATCATTCCATGTTCTGGAAGCTGATGAAGAAGGGCGGAGGCGGCGAACCCTCGGGCGCGCTCGCGGACGCCATCAAGTCTTCTTTCGGATCCTTCGCTGATTTCAAGACGAAATTCGGCGCGGCTGGCGTGGGCCGATTTGGCTCCGGCTGGGCCTGGATCGTGGTGAAGGACGGCAAGCTGGCAATCGAATCCACGCCCAATCAGGACAATCCGCTGATGGCCGGCGGGAAAGCGATCTTTGGACTGGATGTGTGGGAACACGCCTATTACCTAAAATATCAAAACCGGCGTCCGGACTACATCGAGGCGTGGTGGAACGTGGTCAATTGGGATCAAGCTGCTGATAACTTCTCGGCTGCGAAGTAGTCGTACGTTACCGAGATTCCGCCGGCAATTCTTGCTGGGTCTTGCGTCGGCGTGATATTTAGAATCTCCCCAAAAATCAACGGCCCATCCGGATTCCCGGATGGGCCGTTTGAATTTAGTTCGGCGGCGAGGCGCTTCAGGATTTGACTTTGCGCAGCGCCACCGTGCTAGGTGGCAAAACGTTCGCGCAAGAGAGGCAGAAGGCGATTGCGATTTCGTGGGGTTTCCCGCTGCGGAGCGGCTCCTCTTTCGGGCCTGTCGGGCATGGCCGG
This sequence comes from uncultured Acidobacteriota bacterium, assembly GCA_963695945.1. GTDB lineage: Bacteria > Acidobacteriota > Terriglobia > Acidiferrales > UBA7541 > Palsa-360. Next base: position 48,145 of record CAVOIX010000034.1, read on the forward strand.
AGAGGCAGAGGCTTCCTGCATGGCCTGGTGACCGCGAACGGAAAAGCCAAACAGATTCTCTGGAGTAAGCTGTCCGGACATAGCGGTGGCCGGCAGACGGCCAAGCGAAGCTTCACGGCTGAGGGCCACGCGATCCGTTACTCCAAATTTTGCCAGCAACGAAGACACGTGGAATTTGACGGTGCGTTCCGCGACGTTGAGTTTCGAGGCAATTTCCTTATTGGCGCAGCCTTGCAGAATCCAGTCCAGCACTTCCTGTTCTCTACGGCTTACTTTCACTCCAGCTCCCAACGCACGTCCAGCCGCCAGGAGTTCCTGCGCCCGCTCCGCGGCGGCGTCCAAAAGTGACACCCTCGGAACAATCATCATTTCATAATCCTCAGGCGCCTGTCCTCTTACCAAACAATGCACTGCGAGCAGGCCGGCAATTTTTTCAATGGGCATGCCGCCATTCGGGTCTGCATCGACTCGGAAGCGCGCCGTGCCCGAGCTGCGCTCGCATAAGACGAAACTTTGTGCGAGGAAAGGTGACGGTTGATTTTGCGTTTCGACGGACTGCTTTCGTCTGTTAATCAGTGTTAGCCTCACGATTTTCAGTCCAACCCGGGTTGAAGGACCAATTTTATTTTATTAAGTGCGAATCGATTCCAGCTCGGTTACAAACGCAACTTCTACTTGCCTTCCGAGCACGGCTACCAGCAGACCGGGTTGGGGTGGCCTCTGAGGACGAAATGAGCCCCTGGCATCTTCTCGGATATACACAAGCTACGCTTCTCGGCGCCATCGGCTTGCGTCTGATTCAAAATGACACATTCACTATGCAAGCCGCCTACCATCCAGCAGAAAAACCTTTGCACACACAATCGGAAGGACTTGAGTCGTTCCCCAGTACATGTTTCACTTGATCCCCTGTAAGATTTCCACGCATTTGAAAAATTTTCACGATCCACCGGCTATCACAGCATTTGTAAATAAGTTGGAAGATTCTGCTCCGAGGAAATCTGCCGGTAACTCGATGGACCTTCCGACGCTGTTGCTCGGCGGGTGATTGTCGTTTTGCTGCGGAAACCGGACATGTTCATTAACGCCAGCCAGGCAAATATGGCCGCATCGGCGCACTGTCCGTTCCTGTCAGGAAACACCGGCGTCGCGCAGCGCTTTTAAGTTTTGTTCAGCGCCTGGGTGCTCTCGCTTTTTCACGGTGTACTTTGAGTTGAATCTTTAGCGAACGAAGGGATTTCATACGTAGCGAACCGCAGGAGATGGGGAATTTCAGCGCAGAACGATGCGGGTTTGTCCGGGCGAAAGAAGCTGGTAGCGAATGCCACGCCAGCGAATTTTTCTGCTGAACAGCGCAACCAGCGTGTTCCATAAAGCCAGGAATGGCGCGAGCGCCGCAAGAAAAGTCCAGATCCAGCCGTCCGCCAGCAGCCTCGATTTCCATTCCGGAAGAAGTTCCATGATGGCGGCCAGACGCAGCACGCCGCGCCCCATGGAAAGCGTCGGCGGGGCCAGCGCCAGAAATAAAAGTTGCAGAGCGGTGGCGCCGGTAATGAGATTGGAAAAGAATAATCCAAAGCCCATCACAATCGCCCCGCAGTAGAACGCGTGGGCCAGCCCGCCCAGGGCCCAGAGCCGCTTCTCGTACACGCGAGTGATTACAATCTGACGGTTAGTGAATTCCAGGAGGCCGGGCGCATCGCAATCAAACATTGTGGGTATCATGCATTCCGGCGCGAAAAGAATGGGAAGCCGGGATTGGCGCAACGCATGCGTGAGAGAAAGGTCATCACTTACCGAACCATTCCAGAATTCCATCACGTTGCTGCGCTCAAAGGTGTCCCGGCGAATGGCCGTGCCGCCTCCCCAGCAGAAATTCTGGTGGTGCTCGCCAAGATACGTCGCCGCGGGCGCGTTCCAGGCTGAGGCAAGGGCGCTCCAGAATCCGCCGGTCTGCGGAAAAAACCAGCGAAACGTGGTGACCGCTCCAAGATCGGATTCCGACAGCGGCACCACGATTCTCGCCAGCCAGTTTCGTCCCGGACGCCCGTCAGAATCCACGAACACAAATACGTCGAACGCATCGGTGGCCTTCAGGATTGCCGCGCGGAGATTGTTCACTTTCTCCCCGCACTCGGTCGGCCTTCCGGCAATCACGGTGTGAATTTTGTGTTTGCTGGCGGCGGTGATGCGTTCGATGATTTTGCGCGCCGGGTCGTCGGCGCTGGCCATGGTGAAGAAGATTTCGTAATCGGAATAGTCAAACGAAGCCAGCGCGGAAATATTCTGTTCCAGCCCCGGCTCGGCGCCCTTCACCGGGCAAAATAACGCCACCCGTGGCGCGTAAAAGCCCGAATGCCCAGCGGCACGGCGCTGCGCCAGACGCAGCCAGACCAGTCCATCCCACAGGCTGTACAGGCCCTGCAAAATCTGTTCGATGACCACAATGTAAAACAATAAGAGCATCGCTCGTTTCCGTGACTCCGCGCTCGAGAGGTGCAGCCGGAGCATAACAGAAAAATTTCGCGGTGCCGCTCACGGATCGGACAGTTAGTATCGAGATGAACCCAATGCGTACACACGGCTAGAGACAAGTTCAACAAGGAGAAACAGCCATGCCCACGCGCGTCGAGACCATGATGGTGACTACTTCGCAGGAATTGCCCGGCTACCGCATCGTCCGGAATTTCGGCATTGTGCGCGGAATCATCGTTCGCTCCCGCAGCCTGCTCGGTTCCATCGGCGCGGGACTGCAGACCATCATCGGAGGAAACATTACGATCCTCACGGAGCTTTGCGAGAACACCCGCGAAGAAGCTTACGAGCTGATGATGGAACACGCCGCGCAGCACGGCGCCAACGCGGTGATCGCCATGCGCTACGACGCCACAGAGATCATGCAGGGCGTTACGGAAGTGCTGGCCTACGGAACTGCCGTGCAGGTGGAAAGAATTTCGTAGCACAGACACTTTGCCTGTGCGGGTTTGTAGACTTCGGGTACGCAGCTGGCCGGATTCCAGTTGCAAAAACCGCACAGCGAAGAGTCGCTGTGCTATCCCAGCGTCTGTCGCAATAGTTTTCGCGCGAGCTGGCCGATATTTCCATATAATTTCCTTGCCGCCCCGCGCGCCTGTTCCAGCATGGAAGGATCCAATAGCAGAGCTACGCGCGCCGTAAACGGGGCCCCCTCCTGCCGCGCCTTGTTCTTCTTGCGCGTGGTTTTTGCTTTCTCCCGCCCGGCGGTGAACTCTGAATATAAAGCGAGATCGCGCCGGAACTGCCGACGGTCTTCCGCGTTCCAGTTTTGCGCGCGCGCCATCGCCGCCAGCAATTCACGGAAAAATGCTTCGATCACTTCCTTTTCGTCGGGCTTGAGTTTGTTGGCGCTTTGCTTGCCGAAAAATCGTGGCAGCGCAGCGCGCATCTCCACGAGGACCGCGAGCGCAATTTCCCGCCCGATCGTTTCCGCCAGTTCGCGATCTCTCGCCGGCCCGCCGAGAATTTCGCGGCGCTCAAACTCATCGACATAGTCCGCAACGAAGCGAGCGACAATTCGATCGTGCACCAGCGCCACCAGCATGTTGTTGGCGAAGGCGCTGCCATAGATCGGAAACAGCTTGCGTGCGCGTGCCACGGGCAAATCTTAGCAGCAGCGGCCCTATAAGTATCGATTGTGCGGCGCCCCAGGCGCCTACGTGGGCATTAATCTTCATGTATATTTAGAGCCGATGAAGAAATCACGTCTAAAGCAGAGAAAACCACTCACTGGGTTGCAGCGATTTGGTCTGCTATCCGTTGGAATCGGCGCTTTCATGCTTGGCGCTGGAGCGCTGGGGCTTGGGAATCTTCACTACACAAACCACATGGGAGAGGCCGTCTTCGCCCCATGGGGAATTCTCGTGGGAGCTCTCTTCATTTTAGCGGCCTTCCGATGGGACACGACAATTCCGAGAGGCAAGAAATAAAAAAGCCCGCCTCCCATTTTGGGAGCCGGGCTTTTCTGAACAACCTTTATTCAATTAGTGGATCGGCGGAACCACCGGCGGAACCACTGGCGCAGGTCCTACCGGAGGCAACTCGCCCTTCTTGAGACCCGCGGTGACCGGCACGGGTTTAGAGAGCGCAATTTCCAGCGCCTCGTCCACCGTGTGCACGAAGTGAATTTGCATTCCTTCGACCATATTCGGCGGCAGGTCTTCCTTTACGTTGGGCTCGTTCTCCGCGGGCAAAATCACCTCGCGGATTCCGGCGCGTTTCGCTCCGAGCACTTTTTCCTTGATTCCGCCAACCGGCAGAACGAGCCCGGTGAGCGAAATCTCGCCCGTCATCGCTACGCGTGGCCGGATGGGTCGGTTAGAGAGCAAGCTTACCAGCGCGTTGACCATCGCGACGCCCGCCGAAGGTCCATCCTTCGGCACCGCGCCGGACGGCACGTGGATGTGAATATCCTGCTTCCGGAAGAAGTCGGGATCGATTCCGTAGCGTTCGGCGTTGGCGCGAACCCACGTCAAAGCTGCGGTCATCGACTCCTGCATCACTTCGCCCAGATGTCCGGTCATGGTGAACTGCTTGCCACCGCGCATGCGGCTCGCCTCGATAAAGACGATGTCGCCGCCCACGGGCGTCCATACCAGTCCGACCGATACTCCCGGCGTCTTGACGCGTTCTTCGACTTCCCTCTCGGCGCGATATTTGGGCACGCCCAGCGCTCCGTGCACCACTTCGGGCGTAACCACCAGCTTTTCGGTTTTGCCCTCCGCGATGCGCCGCGCCTGTTTGCGGATCAACGTGGCGATCTCGCGTTCCAGATTCCGCACGCCGGCCTCACGCGTGTAGCTGTGTATAATCTCGCGCAATCCGTCGTCGGTGAACTCGATCTGCTCGCCGATCTTGAGCCCATGCTCGTCCGCCTGCTTGGGTACCAGGTACTTGTTGGCGATCTGGATCTTCTCGACCTCGATGTAACCGGCGAGTTCGATGATTTCCATACGGTCTCGCAGCGGTTCGGGAATCGGGTCGATCATAGTTCGCCGTGGCGATGAACAGCACCTTGGACAAATCAAACGGCACGTCCAGATAGTGATCGCGGAACGAAGTATTCTGTTCCGGATCGAGCACTTCCATCAGCGCCGCCGATGGATCGCCCCGGAAATCGCGTCCGAGCTTGTCCACTTCGTCCAGCATGAAGACTGGATCGTTGGTTTCGGCCCGGCGAATTCCCTGGATGATTTGCCCGGGCAACGCGCCGATGTAGGTCCGGCGGTGTCCGCTGATTTCCGCTTCGTCGTGCATACCTCCCATAGAGATGCGCACGAATTTGCGGCCCAGCGCTCGAGCGATCGATTTCCCCAGCGAAGTTTTTCCCACTCCTGGAGGCCCAAGGAAGCACAGAATCGGGCCCTTCATTCCCGGCTTGAGTTTCTTCACCGCAAGATAATCGAGGATGCGCTCTTTCACTTTTTCCAGATCGTAGTGATCCTCGTCCAGGATGGCTTGTCCCTTGGCGATGTCGATCTCTTCCAATCCCGAAGATTTCGACCACGGCAGGGAGATCATCCATTCCAGATAGGTGCGCGCGACCATGTACTCGGCCGAAGCCGGAGTCATCTTGGCGAGCCGTTTCAACTCGCGATCGCACTCTTTGCGACCCTCGGCGGACATTCCGGATTTTTCCAACTTCTCGCGAAGCTCGTCAATCTCGGCCTGGCCGTCATCGGATTCGCCCAGTTCCTTGTGAATGGCCTTGAGCTGCTCCCGCAACAGATACTCGCGCTGGCTCTGGCTCACTTGTTCCTGCACCTGCTCCTGAATCTTGTTGCGAAGCTCCAGGACTTCCAGCTCCTTGGAGAGTTCGCGAATCAAGGTTTCCAGGCGCCGCCGTACGTCGGCCGTCTCCAGCAGTTCCTGCCGGAGCAAGGTCGGAAGAGACGGCAAGTTCGCGGCGATAAAGTCCGCGAGACGCACCGGGTCTTCTATATTCAATGCCGCGGTCTGCAAATCATCGGAGAGTTGCGGAGACCGCGCCACTACGTCACGGAACAGTTCGCGGGCATTGCGCTCCAGCGCCATCAATTCCGCGTCCTGCTCCCCAACCAGATCCGGCTGAATTTCCACGCGAGCCGTGAGAAACGGCCGGAAACTGATCAGCTCAACCACTCGGATGCGTTGCAGTCCCTCGAGGAACACAACCACGTTCCCGTTGGGCATGCGCACCAATTTATGAATTTTCGCCGCCGTGCCGACCAAGTGCAGGTCCGCGGCCGCCGGCTCTTCAACTCGGGGATCGTGTTGCGCCACGATTCCGAGCAGCTTCTCGTCTCCGTGTAGGGAGTTCAGCAGGGCTAACGAGCCCTCTCGTCCTACGGTTAGCGGCTGAACGCCTCCCGGAAACAAAACCGTATCCCGAACAGGCAGAATCGGAAGCTCTTTCGGAATCGGAATCGATTTTTCACTCATTGTGTCCCCCTTAACTTCAACTACGTCAAGCAAGGTCAGCTTAGCTCGACATTTATTTTAGATGCAGGACCCCAGCAAAAGATACCAAACTGGAACAAGGCGATTAGCAACAACCTTTAGTGCATGCCACTAAAGAGTTAGAAGGCGACTCACGAAGAGAACAATCTTCGGCAAGGCAATTAAGATAAACTCTTTGAATACAGCGCTATCCAGAAGCAGCATTCCCGGCGCCCCTTGGCTCGGCGTAAAGCTCCTATCGGCATTATCACCAAGCGCGTGAGCTCAAGGGAATCGGTTATGGCATCTAGGAGCAATGTTGGAATCAGGTATGGCGCTTTCGCCAACAAATGCCCTTTTCGGCCTGAAGGCCCGAGCCTCCCTCAGGCTTGAGTCATGGATCGCGCAAACTCGATGGCGCTGGCCCGGTCTGGCAGCCGTCCCTCGAGCTGGGCCTCTTCCACGGCCAGGAGAATTTCCCTGAATCGGGGTCCTGGAACAAGTCCCATGGATTTGAGATCATCGCCCGTAACCAGCTTAGGGGGATACACTTTTTCCGCGGGAGTTTCCAGAAGAAACTGGCGGACCATGCGATAGGTGTCGAGGTTGCCGTGGCTGGCCAGGCAGTCCAGGCGATTCAGTTCCAGGTGCTCCTCAAATCGCGGCAGGCGCACGAATCGCTTGAGCGTCGAGGTTCGCATCTGTTGGGCGTCTTTGAAGCGCATATGATTGGCAACCAGAGCTTCCACTTGCTCGGTTTCATCATTCGAGAAGCGCAAGTTGCGGCAGAAATGTTCGGCCATGCGCGCGCCAACTTCCGCGTGGCCGTCGAAACGGATCCGGGTGCCGGGCCCGGCTGCGGGCGTAAAGGTTGGCGGCTTGCCCACATCATGCAGCAGAACACCCCAGGCCAGCGTTGGCGAGCAATTTGCCTTTAGCCCCTCCAGCAGCATGCGTGTGTGAATCCAGACGTCGCCTTCAGGATGGTATTGCGGCGGCTGCTGCACGCCCTTCATCCGCGCAATGTCCGGCAGGATCACGGCCAGCAGGCCCGTTTCGTCCAGAAGTTCAAATCCACGCCGCGCAGCGCCTTCGGTGAGCAGCTTGGTCAGCTCGTCGCGAATGCGTTCGGTGGAAACCTGCGTGATTTGCGCGGCCAAGCTGCGAGCTGCGGCCATCGTTTCCGGCTCAATCTGAAAACCGAAACGCGCGGCGAACCGGACGGCACGCAACATGCGCAGTTTGTCTTCCGCAAAGCGCAGCCGCGGATCGCCGATCGCGCGCACGATCCCGGCGCGCAAATCGGCAAGTCCGCCAATGTAGTCGAGAGTTTCTCCGGTCGCCGGATCCAAGAGCAATCCGTTGATCGTAAAATCACGGCGAAGAACGTCTTCCTGCGGCGTGTCTGAGTACACGACACGGTCCGGATGGCGCCCATCGGAGTAGCCGATATCAGAACGAAATGTAGCCACTTCGACTTGAGCGCCGTCGTGGACAACCAGGATCACGCCGAACTTCGCGCCAACAGCTACGCTGTGCTCAAACAGATCCTGCACGCGCTCCGGGCGCGCGTCCGTGCAAACATCGTAATCCGCGGGCTCGCGACGCAATTCCAGATCGCGCACACAGCCTCCCACAAAATAGGCTTGATGGCCGTGAGCGCGCAGCGTCGCGCAGATATTCTCAGCCAATTCGCGCGGCTTCATATTTGAATTATGCGCCAGTCCGTGCGATGCGCAAAGGCTTCCCCGAATCGTGTGGGCATCTATCGGCGATCCGCGTTACCTCAAGGCGTCGATGCAGCGCTCAAGCGGAGTGTGTGCGCAACCGACTCCGACGACGAATTTTTGTTTGCGATTTGAGATTCGGAACGCCAACGTCCGCTACGCCTCCCAGATCTACTAGTCCATGTGGCTAAACTGCAAGTATGGCCGCGAAATGTTTACGATGACGTCCCGGGCGTCTTCGACCAATGTCACTCGTCCATCGGCGTCTTGATTCGGTCGACCGACGGCCTCAAACTCTACGTCAACTTTGAAGTATGGACAGTCCTGACTGACGTAGGTGCGCCGCAATCCCGTCGAAAGACCACCCTCGGTAGTAAAAACTTTCAGCAGATCCTCGCGAGTCATTCCCGGCCGAATCGTCTGCATACGTTTCAGAGATTCGGCAACCCAACCGACATGGTCCAGGGTGTGGAAATTTGTTGCCTGAGGTACGGATTGAACATGAATAGACCTACCGATCGCGGCGCTTGCAAACAATGCGAGCAAGACAATTTGTCGGATCATCGGTCGACTCCCCTCGCGCCGGCAACGTTCAAGATCAGACCCAACGACCGTACCACTCGCCAATTTCAGCGCCGTGGCGAAAGTTCTGTAGGGATCTTCGCCCGCACACTCCGGCCTTTGAGAGTGTAGGTCGCTGTGATGTACGTTTGTCCCGGTCCTTTGGACGTGACGATCCCTTGGGCATCGACAGTGGCAGAGGACGCGTTAGCGGTCGCGTACGTGACATGCGAAGAGCGGGTTATATCCAAAACGCTGCCATCGGCGAATGTGCCCAGAAGGGTGAGAGGAAATTGGTGCCCTGGGATTTCGAACGAAAGAGTATTCATAGTCGCGGCGATCGAGACGGGCAAATCCGGTCGCTCGATGTCAATCAAGATTGCGTCGGACTCGGCATTCTGGCCCGATGCCGTTGTGCCGAAGGCGGTCAGCATGTAGCTTTTTGAAGCGACGTCAGAGGGAATCGTAAACGAGAGCTGCGCCGGCACGCTGCTCTGAATCATTCTGGTCCCGACAGGGCCCTCCCCGACGACGGCCACGTTGGCAAACGTTACGTTCGCCGGGGACTTGACCGACACCGACATGGTCTGCCCTTGGTTCACAATGGCCCCGCTGGCTGGTGACGCAATCTCAAGAGCGACCGGCCCCACCGTGAACGCCGTCGGGTTGCTAGGCACCCCATTCACGGTAACGATAACGTTCCCGGTTGCGGCGCTGTTCGGCACCGGCACGACAATCTCGGTGTCACTCCAATTTGTTGGTGTAGCGGTCTTGCCAGCAAACTGAACCGTGCTAGCGCCCCGATTTGATCCGAAGTTCGCCCCTACGATCATCACCAGCCTTCCAACCGGTCCGGTGTCCGGCAAAAGCTTTGTAACCGTCGGCGGCGTTGCGATTCCTCCTTGAGGGGAAGCGAAACCCTTCTGTTCCACGATGACGAAACAGGCGATTGAAAGAAAGGAAATCCAAATCACGGGTAGGCGGACCGTCTTAGGGATCGTTCGACCCATGTCACCTCTCCGAACGGTCACGATTGGAATGGGAAAGCTGGCGCTTTGCACTCTACGCTCACCGCGAGCGAAGTTCCAGCCCTCGGCTGCCAAGAAACGCGTTTCCAGGTAACCGGCATACGACCGCGGGAGCTGCTGTGCGCGCCAGTATGTCTTCCGTGCGCCGCCGCCACCATGTTAGGATTCCGTTAGGAGAAAATTCATGGAAAATCCCCGAAATGGCAAGATTCCGAGCGTCGGAAATGGCGGAGGCCTGACCGGACGCGACCTGACCGGACGACAACTGACCCGGCGCAAGCTACTGCAGGGCGCAGGGCTCGGCGCCGCGGCCATAGTGCTGCCCAGCCGGCTGTTTGCGGACAATGTTGCTATAAGTCCGGTCATGGCCAAGCTCAGCGCGTACATGAGCGAGGCTGCGGGACGGGCGCTCCCCGATGAAGTGGTGGAGAAGGCCAAGCACCATATTCTGGACACGTTCGCGGCCATGATTTCCGGCTCCGATCTGCCGCCGGCGCGCGCCGCATTCCAGTACGCTCGCGACTTCAACACCGACAAGACTTGCACCGTCGTCGCATCCAAGTTTACCGCGACGCCTCCGGAAGCCGCGTTCATCAACGGCATGCTGGCTCATTCCGATGAGACCGACGACTCCAACGAATTCTCGCAATCCCATCCGGGCTGCGCGGTAGTTCCGGCCACGCTGGCAGCGGGAGAAAAATTCGGGATTGACGGAACGCGCTTTCTGCGTTCGGTGACGCTCGGATACGACATTGGGCCGCGCATGACCATCAGTTTCGGCGCCCTCGATTTTCGCAACCATAGCCATAAAAGCACGCACGCTATCTCCAGCGTGTTCGGATCGGCGGCCGCGGCCGGATGCGCCGCCAGCCTGAACGCGCAGCAGATGCGCTGGCTGCTCGATTACACCGCCCAGCAATCCTCGGGCATCGGCGCGTGGAATCGCGACACCGAACACATCGAGAAAGCCTTCGTCTTCGCGGGAATGAACGCACGCAACGGAGTGACCTCCGCGATGGTCGTCCACGCGGGTTTCAACGGCCTCGATGACATCTTTTCCGGCGTGGACAATTATTACCTGGCCTACGCGCCCGAAGGCCATCCCGAGGAACTCATCAACCAACTGGGCGAGCGCTACGAGATCGCGCGTACCAACATCAAGAAGTGGACCGTGGGATCCCCAATCCAAGCGCCGCTCGATTGCATCTACAACATCCTGAAAAAACATCCGCTGAAGCCGGGCGACGTGAAGGCAATCGTCGTGCGTGAGGCCAATTCCGAGGCCAAGGTCGTCGACAATCGCGAGATGCCCGACATCTGCCTGCAACACATGGTGGCGGTCATGATTCTGGATGGGACCGCGTCGTTCAAGGCGGCGCATGACAGGCCGCGCATGAAAGATCCGGCGGTTCTGGCGATGCGCGCCAAGGTGCAAGTGATTCCGGATGAAGCGATGGAGAAGATGGAGCCGGCGCGGCAGGCTACCGTGGAAATCACGCTCAACGATGGGACCGTTCTGTCCGATCACGTCACCGACGTGCGCGGCACCGTCGACAATCCGATGACGCGGGAGGAAGTGGTGCAAAAATGCCGCGACCTCGTCGAACCGGTCCTCGGAAAAGACCGTTGCAACACGCTGGTTGATAAAGTAATGAACATTGAAAAAGTTCAGGACATCCGCGAACTGCGCAGCGTTCTGCAAAAAGCCTGATGAAGTGAAGTAAATTTTCAACTCGACAAAAACTGCTACCCGGCCGCTTCATGGGCCGGGTCTTTTTTTCGCGATTTCAAGAGCTTCTTTCCAACATCCGCAACTCCGCAAGACGCTTGCTCCACAATGGCAACCAGCATATACTCCGCGCATTCTTCCCCTGGAGGTAAATGTGGCCAAGAGAAATCGCATTCTGCCGATTGCGTTTGCCATGGCTCTTGCGGCCGTGTGTGTTGCGCCTTCACAGGCCCAGACCGCGGGCATGCAAACGGACAGCACCCCGCCGCCGCAATTGCCGCTGCATCTGGTTGAAAATTTCTTTCATTATCCGGCGACTTATGTGCTGGGCGAAGTGATCGGCGTCGCCGTCAATTCCAAAGGCCATATTTTCCTTCTCAATCGTGGCTATCACCCATTGATTGAGTTCGACGCGGAAGGCGCATTCGTCCGCTCCATGGGCGAAGGCTCGGGCGAGTTCGAGGGAGCGCACACCGTCCGCTTCGATCCGCAGGGCAACATGTGGTACATCGACGCGGCGTCCAACATGGTCATCAAATTTGACCTGGAGGGCCGCACGCAAGAGGTTCTGGGCATGCGGCCGGAACCGTGGACGTGGACGACGCACGTGATCGAACACGCCGTTCCGCCCAAAGTTGCGTTCTATCAGCCCACCGACGTGACCTGGGCCCCGGATGGAAGCGTTTTCGTGTCCGACGGCTACGGCAATTCGCGCGTGGCTAAGTTCGATAAGGAAGGCAATTTTGTGAAAGCGTGGGGCGAGCGCGGCAATGGAAAAGGCGAATTCAACACGCCGCACAGCATCGTCATCGACAAGAACCAGAACCTGTACGTGGCCGACCGCGGCAACAGCCGGATACAAGTGTTCGATACCGACGGAAATTTCAAGCAAGTCTGGACCGGGCTGCCCGGGCCTCCATGGTCGTTCTGCATCACGCCCGGACCGAATCAGGTGCTTTACGTGGGCAGCGTGGGAAAGATCTACAAACTCGATTTGACCGGAAAGGTATTGGGAACGTTCGGCCACTACGGGCGAACGCCGGGAACAATGGATTGGGTACATGCCGTTGCTTGCCCGGATGAAAAAACCGTGTATGCCGCGGAAGAACAGTCCTGGCGGCTGGATAAACTGGTGGCGCAGTAGATCAAATTTAAGAGTGCCATTTTTTTCCGAGAAGTTGTCGGAAGGGGTATTCCGGCTCGCGGGGTTTTACCAGCGGAGTCTTTTATGAAAATCAAGACGCCCATAGCTTTAGCTCTGTTGGCAGGGCTCTTGCTGGTTTCCGGCACGACTTTCGCCCATCACGGCAGCTCGGCTTACGATTTCACGAAGCTAATCACTTCAAAGGCGACGGTAACGGGTTTGGAGTGGGGCAATCCTCACTGCATCCTGAAGTTTGAAGCGAAGGACGATAAGGGAGTGGTCACACCCTGGTCGCTCGAAATGTACAATCCCCTGTGGATGGCGCGCGCCGGTTGGACGCGTGACACCTTGAAGTCCGGCGACGAAATTGTAGTCACCTATCATCCGGCCAAGAACGGCAGTGCGAATGGGTACATTCGCATCCCGGAAAGCAAGATCGTGTTCCATGGCCGCTCACTCAATCTTGATGAAAACGGTCCGGCGGAAGCTCCGTTGACTCCGCCGAACTGATTTCGGCATCGGAATTCAAAAACAGCCACGCATTTGCGGCTGCGCACTGTTTTTTAGCGATTGGGATTTTCATTTCGCGATTAGAAGACTCCATGAAAATGAAGAACACCTCGACTTTCCGAATCGCGACGCTCGTGGTGGCGGCGGCCATCATTCCGGCGGCGTTGGCTCAAAACGCAGCGCCGTTGAGCCCGGTAAAAAATCGGCCGGACTTCGACCCGCGCGATTTGTCGGGGCAGTGGTCAGGAGGCCTGGGCGGAGGACTGCACTCCTCCGGAAAACCGCCGGCGTTGCTGCCCGAAGCGCAGGCAAAATTTGATGCCAACACCGCCGAACTAAAAACGACCGGAGTAATCACCACCGATCCAACGTTCAGCTGCGAACCTCCGGGCGTTCCGCGGATTTACGATCTGGGCTCCTCGCTCGTGGAGATGTATCAATCGAAAGACCGCCCGGACCGGATATTCATGTTCTACGAGGTCATCCATTCCTGGCGCACCATTTGGATGAATAACCGGCCCATGCCGGACAACGGCGGCGTGCCCAGAGTGCTGGGTTATTCCCTCGGACACTGGGAAGGAAACGAACTGGTCGTGGATACCGCAGGATTTACGGATTGGGGCTGGGTCAACCGTGCCGGTTATCCGCACAGCGATGCCCTGCACCTGGTGGAGCGCTTCCGCCGCCTGGACCGGGATCATATGCGGCTTGACCTGACTCTGAATGATCCCAAGGCATACGCCGAGCCCTGGAAAATGTATATCGATTTCACGCTCAAGCCCGATTGGGATTTTGCGGAGACCTTCTGCCGTCCGTCGGAATCCGCAAAATTTAAAGGCAGCGGCGACCTGACCGCAACGGATCCGGGCACCACTCCCGCCAAGTAGATCGAAACGCCCTATTCCTTCTCGCGGCGCGATTTTGTGACTGAACCGCCAAACTGAATTTTGGAAAATCCGAAGCGGTCGCGCAATGCGTCGGTTGCTTGCGCGAGACGTTCGAGCTTTTCGCGGCGCTCGGCGTCCAGCAAATCCAGTTGCTCACCGCCATGGGTAAAGGTAGAGAGCGCCACCCCCACCAACCGCACTTTCCGGGCGCGGTCGCAGTGCCGCGCGAATAATTGTTTTACCGTTTCAAAAACGATGGGATCAAGATGCGTTGGTTCGCGCAGTGTGTGGGCGCGCGTGATGGTTTCAAACCCCGAGTAGCGGATGGTGACCGTCACGGTCGATGCGCTGAGCCCGGCTTCGCGCAATCGCTTCATCGTTTTCTGGCATAGCAAACTGAGCGTTGAATCCAGTTTGCCGCGGTCCTGCGTGTCCTCTGAAAAAGTCTGGTTATGGGAAATCGATTTCGGTTCGGCATCGACGAAGAATTCATACGTATCTCCGCCGCGGGCCTTGCGATGCAGCGCGGTGCCCCACCGGCCAAATTCGCGCTCCAGTTTTTCGCGCGAGGCCGCGGCGAGTTGTCCAACTTTCTCGATGCCAGCCGACTTCAACGCTGCTTCCGTTACCTTGCCGATTCCGGGGATCCGGCGCACATCCAGAGGCGCGAGAAACGCTTCCTCGCTCTCGGCGGGGACCCAGACCAGGCCGCGGGGCTTGGCCTGATCGCTGGCCACTTTGGCGACCAGCCGCGTCCGTGCCAGACCCGCGGAACAAGGCAGTCGTGTTGTTCGCGTAATTTCGCGCAATAGTGAATCCGCCGCCGCTAGCGGAGGTCCATGCAGGCGCTCAGTTCCGGCAAGATCGAGGTACGCCTCATCCACCGAAGCCATTTCCACGACCGGTGAATATTTTCCGAGAATGGCAGCAACGCGATCGCTCCACTCGGAGTAGAGATGGTGCCGGGGTTCCAGAAAAACAGCGTGCGGGCATAAACGGCCCGCCGTGCGCAAGGGCATCGCCGATTGAATGCCGTATTTTCGGGCCTCGTAACTGGCCGCCGAAACCACGCCGCGCTGATCGGGCTGCCCACCAACCACCACCGGTTTGCCGAGCAGTTCAGGACGGTCCAACAATTCAACCGACACGAAGAAAGCATCCATATCGACATGCAGAATCGGAGTAGTTGAACCGGAGGAAGATTCCGCGGCGGTATCGTGCTTGGCGCGAAAAGTGGCGAGCTTGGGCATAGCTGCTGGGCGCTACTATACACCCAGGCGAATATAGAGCGAAGAAGAAGCTGGACCCTGCTTTGGTATGCTACGATAACTTGCTGGAGTGTAAGGCATTGGGAAAACATTATTCGACGATTGATGACACGGTGCTAAAATTTATCGAGGCTCAGCCGCTCTTTTTCGTGGGGTCGGCGCCTCTCCAGGCCGACGGCCACATCAATATTTCCCCGAAAGGGCTCGATACCCTTCGAGTTCTAGGACCGCGGACAATTGCTTATCTGGATTTAACCGGCAGCGGAATCGAAACCATTTCTCATTTGAAAGAGAACGGACGAATCGTTCTGATGTTCTGCGCTTTCCAGGGGCCGCCGAAGATTTTTCGCCTGCACGGGCAAGGCCGGGTGATCGAGCCTTGCCAAAATGAATTTCCAGAGTTGGCGGCGCGTTTTCCCGAGCATGAGGGAATCCGGGCGATTATTCTGGTGGAGGTGACCCGCGTCTCCGATTCCTGCGGATACAGCGTCCCGTTGCTGCGTTACGAGGGCGAGCGCAGCCAACTTTCCGCATGGGCTCACAAATTGGGGCCGCACGGTTTAGAAACCTATCGCCAGGACAAAAATCAACACAGCATTGACCGCATTCCTGGTCTCGGCAAGCATTCCTGATTCCGTACCCTGAAACCGCAAACCGTGGAATTTTTGGCGGGACTTTTTTTGGCCGGGCAATCGTCCGGTGAGCCGCCCAAAATTGTGCGCAATCAAGCAACATTCCCGCCGCTCATTTTGTAACAGATTTGTAATTACTATATCGGCTGCGCAAAAATTCCATAGGGTCCAATGTACTTTTTTACACGGCCACCGCTCCGGAATCGACTCATCTGCCGTTCAAAGAAGCTTTGGTGACCAAAGAGATACTGCAAAACCCGCGAAAAACCGGGGCATTATGAATCATGGTCGCCGGATAGCCGCTACGGTCGCCCCTCACCCGATTCTCAGTGAATTCCTGTAGACTGTGGTACTAGAACTGCACATGTCAGTGCGCTCAGCTGAAACAAAATATGCAACCGGGGGCATACTCCATGTTTAAAAGTTCATTGTTGCAAATCGCTGACAAGGGGACGGCTGAGGAGAGACTTTGGCGCGCCGTGATCACCAAGACGCTGGAGGAATGGATCTGCGGACCCCTCAGTTTCAGCCGCAAAGCGGAGCAATTTCTCTTTGAAGACAAACGAGATTTCAAAGCGGTGTGCTCGTCTGCGGGAATGGATCCGGAACGCCTGAGGACCCGGCTGAAGACCCTGCGAGCACGCGGCATTCAGAAGGAAAATATTCCCTTCCGGGTGCGCACTCACAAGCGCTTGCCGATTCCGCAGCCTGCCGCTTGGGCCCAACGCCAGGGTGTCTTCGGAGTTTAAACCCCCGCCGGACGGCCAATCGCTTTCGCAATTTTTTCCGGTAATTCGTTCTGCAAGGCCATCACAGAAACACGGAGGAGACCCGCGACGCTCATCGCGTCGCGGATCTCTCCTCGCTTGACCCGGTCGACCACTTCCCAAAAATTGACCCGCGCAATCCGCAGGATTTCCGTCTCGTCCGGCTCGGCTACTGCTTCGGAAAGTTCCCACGCCAGGAAAACGGTTCCACGTTCGTCGGATACGCTGTTGGAAAGATCCATCCCCACAATTTCGGTCCAGCATTTCGCGGTCAGGCCGCATTCCTCGCGCAGTTCTCGTTGCGCCGATTCCAGGGCCGTATTGGCATGCGCGCCCCCGCCCTCGGGAATTTCCCAGCTATAGGCCCGCAGCGGAAAACGGTACTGTCCGACGAGGATCACGTTCCCCTGGTCGTCGATGGGAACAACGCCGGTGGCTTGATTTTTGAAATGAACTGTCCCATAGACGCCCGGCCCGCCCGAAGGGCCTAAAACCTCATGATGATCCAGCTGGATCCATTCATTTTCGTAAACCATCGCACGCGACAAAACCGTCCAGGGATTTTTCGTTTCGTCCATTCGCTCTCCGTCCACAAATAATAGTAGCGCAGAAGAATCCGCTTCAGGACAGGAAACGATTTGAGGAAAACTTCAGCCGCCAGCCGCGCTAACATATGGACGCCTGCCCGTGCCACCAACCGATCAAACCGAATCGCGCTGTGCGGACGCCACTCTTGCGATACCGGCCAGATCTTTGGTCAACGAAACATTCGTCCACACTGGAGCGCCGAGCAGACTCAACACATGCTCTGCGGAGAGGTGCCCCAACTCAAGCACGAGGGTGCCGCCCGGCTTGAGAAGCCTGGCAGCCTGGGCGATGAGCGGCGCATACAGTTCGGTCCCGTATTCGCCTCCAAACAGGGCGGCATCAGGCTCATGCTCGCGAACCTCGCGCGGCAGCGAGGCCTGCTCGTGGCGGCCAATGTAGGGCGGGTTGCTGACAATCAGATCGAATTCACGTGAATCTTGGCCAGGGATGCGCACTTCGTCGAGCAGCGCGTCCAACAGATTGCACTGAATAAACGCAACCCGGGCCTCGACGCCGTGGCGTGCCGCGTTGCGGCGCGCGACCTCAAGAGCTTTGGCGGAAATATCCGTCGCCAAGATTTGCGCGACGGGCAATTCGCGCGCCAGCGCCACGGCAATGCATCCAGAACCCGTACCGATATCGGCAATCCGCAGTTTTTCGTGGCGCTGCGGCATCCCGCCATTCGCTTCCACACCGATCCGTGCCAGCGCGACTTCGATCAGGTGTTCGGTTTCAGGACGCGGGATCAGGACGTCGGGCGTGACTTCAAATTCGAGGCCCCAAAATTCTTGGTGGCCGGTGAGATGCTGTGTCGGGATTCCGCTCGCGCGCTGTGCAATCCAATCGAAAAACTGCTGCCGCCGCGCTGCCGCAAGCTCGAACTCCGGGTGCGCGTAGATCCACGCACGATCGCGCCCAAGCGCATGCATCAGAAGCAATTCCGCCGCGAGCCCAGCGGAGGGCACCTGCTCACGCTCAAGTTGCGCGATGCCGTCAGCAAGTAGATGTCGCAGGGACTGGTGGCTGGCGATGGGTGTCTGGTCGGAAGTCAATTTGCTCACCCGGACGAGCCCGAAGGGTGTTACGTAATTTACAAATCCGCAGCGAAGCGTACGGAATCCGATGAGCCCAAGTGGCCCAGACTTCAATCTGTGGGCGTCCATGAATCCTTGCAAGGACCAATTCCCACTGACTGAAGTCTGTGCCACTTCTATGCCTCGACCAGTTCCTGCTTCAGGCGCTCCGCTTCATAGTGCGTCATCAGCGCCTCGACGAACGGTCCGAGCTTGCCGTCCATCACTTCGGTGAGCTGGTGCAGCGTCAGGCCGATGCGATGATCGGTAACGCGATTCTGCGGAAAATTGTACGTGCGGATTTTTTCGGAGCGGTCGCCCGTCTTGATCTGCCCGCGGCGCTCGGCGGCGATGGCTTCGTGCTGCTTGGCCTGTTCCAGTTCGTACAGGCGCGATCGCAGGACGCGCATGGCCTTCGCCCGATTCTTGATCTGCGATTTTTCGTCCTGCTGCGAAACCACCAGGCCCGAAGGGATGTGCGTAATGCGCACGGCCGAGTACGTGGTGTTCACCGACTGGCCTCCCGGTCCCGACGAGCAGAACGTGTCAATGCGCAGATCTTTGGCCTCAATCTTAATGTCAATGTCGTCGGCTTCGGGCAGCACCGCCACGGTTGCCGCCGAAGTGTGGATGCGCCCCTGCGTCTCCGTGGCCGGCACGCGCTGCACCCGATGCACGCCGCTTTCGTATTTCAGTTTCGAGTACACTTTCTTTCCCTGAATCGACGCCACCACGTCCTTGAGGCCTCCGAGAGAACTCGGCGAACTCTCCAGGATTTCCACTTTCCAGCCCTGCGATTCCGCGTAACGCGAGTACATGCGGAAGAGTTCCCCCGCAAACAGCGCCGCTTCATCACCACCGGTGCCCGCGCGGATTTCCACGATCACGTTTTTCTCGTCGTTGGGATCCTTCGGCAAAAGCAGAAACTTCAACTCGCGCTCCACCGATTCCTTGCGTTCCGTGAGCTGCTTGTCTTCGTCCAGCGCCATCTGCTTCATTTCCGGATCATCCGCTTCCAGGGCCATTTGTTTGGCTTCGCTGAGCCCCTTGTCCAGCACCTTCCACTCGCGGTATTTCTCCACCATCTCGGAAAGTTCGGAATGGCGGCGGGCGAGCTTCTGGTAATTCGCCGAATCATTTAGAATTTCCGGCGAAGAAAGTTCCGCGGTCATTTCCTGGTAGCGATTTTCAATCTGATCGAGCTTTTCGTAGAGCGTTAAACCTGCCATGGCTTGCCCCTGTCAGAATAGAATTCCAATTGAAATGAGACCTTCAGTTCGAGTGAACAGGTCTGTACGATGATCCCGCGAAACAGGATCCTGGGGAAAGGTCGCAGCTAATGGAATGCGGTAAGCATCTTTTCTGAGTATAAAATATCACGAAACCGCTATAAAGGAAATTGCGCTGGGATCCGAGCCGGAAGCGCCAAATGAAGAGTAAGAAAATCGTTCTCGCGACTCCCTCCGTGCGGCGCCGCACCCAATTCCTCGCCGCAGTGGCCCGCAGCCGCAAACTGCATGGCCGGTGGACATCCGCGCCCCGCACCGCGAAGAGCTTCGCCGAATACGTCAAACGATTCACTTCGCCCACTCAGATCGGACATTGGATTTTCACCGAAACCGGCAAACTGGCCGGAGTCGTAAACATCAGCGAGATTGTCCGCGGCCGTTTTCGGTCCGGCTACCTGGGATACTACGCCTTCGCGCCGCATGACGGCCGCGGCTATATGACCGAAGGCGTTCGCGCTATAATCTCCAAAGCTTTTCGCAAGCTCGGCCTCCACCGGCTGGAAGCCAACATCCAGCCCGAAAACAAAAAATCGCGCCGGCTGGTTCAGAGGCTGGGATTCAAGCTGGAAGGATATTCCCCTCGTTACCTGAAAATCGCCGGCAGGTGGCGCGATCATGAACGTTGGGCGATCACGGCGGAAGATTGGGCAAAAATCTCGCGAAAACCGCTGGGCCTGAAGAAAAAGAAATCCCGATAAGCTTCCGCAACCCAAAAGCCGCGCCGCGGCATTGCCAGCGCGAGCGATCGGTATATCATGGACACGCAACCGCGCATGACGATGAATCAAACTGTTTCTATTCCCGGCGTAACCGCGTCGAACATTGACGGCGATCTGCTTTGGGGTTTCTGGTATCCCGCGCTGCGCAGCGAGGAAATTCGCGGGCGGGCGCTGGTAACCTCGATGCGGCTCGAAGTGCCGCTGGTGCTGGGGCGGGACGCCGGCGGAAAAGCCTTCGCCCTGCGTGACGTTTGCCCGCATCGCGCGTTTCCTCTCTCCGCAGGCAGTTGCGACGGCCAGACCATCGAATGCACGTATCACGGCTGGCGCTTTGATGCCCACACCGGGCAATGCCGCGAAATTCCTTCGATCACCGGGGATTCCAACCTGCAGTGCGATCGCATCTACGCAGGCAGTTTCCCGTGCGCAGAGCGCGACGGCTACGTCTGGGTGTATCTTGCGAATCCCGAGGGCCGCGCCGTCGATCGCGCTTCGGGCGGACCAGCGAACGCGCCCGTCCCGGAATTGCCGAAATTCAGCGAGCGCTATCGCATCGCGCATCTTACCGCCGATCTCACCTGCAGCATGGACACGGGTATCGTTGGCCTGATGGACCCGGCGCATGGCCCCTTCGTGCACCAATCCTGGTGGTGGCGCAGCCGCCGCAGCATTCGCGAAAAACAAAAAACTTTTGAACCGATCCCCAGCGGTTTTCGCATGAGCTCGCACGCGCCTTCGGCCAACAGCGGCCCGTACAAGCTGCTGCGCTTTTACGGTGAGGAAGTCACCACGCAGATTGATTTCGTGCTGCCGAATATACGCACGGAGCAGGTGCGCTGCGGCAAGTACTGGTTCACCAACCGCACCACGGTCACCCCCATCCGCCGCGACTTGTGCCGGCTGGATTTTGTCGCCGCGTGGAATTTGTTTCGCTGGTTTCCGGTGACTCCGTTTTTGAAATTTTTTGGCAAGCGCTTCATCGCCCAGGACCAGGACGTGATCGAACGCCAGCAGCCCGGCCTGAAAGTGCAGCCGCGCATGATGCTGATTGACGATGCCGACCGGCAAGCGCGCTGGTATTTTCAGTTAAAGGCGGCATACCTCGCATCCCAACTGACCGGCGCGCCAATACAAATCCGCTGGATGGCCCGGTGACGCTAAAATGGCGCAGCTAGGGAGTACAGAATTGAGAATTGAGAATTGCAGAATTGAGAATTGAGAATTGAGAATTGAGAATATGAGAATTGCGCGAGAATGTGAGAATTGAGAATTGAGAATTGAGCAGATTGAGAATTTAAATTCTAAATTTTGTGATTCTGAGCGAGAAGATTTGTAGGTCACGGCTTCAGCCGTGACGTAAAGCCCGGGTTCTTCGAGGCTTTAGGCGCTCGCGTGGCGAAAATCCAGCGGCAAGGGACGAATTTTTGACCCAGCGCGGCCGAAGCCGCGACCCGTAAAATTTAATTTGTGCTACGGTTCGGCTTTCTGAACGAACGCGCGATGAACCAGAAATAGAACAGCCGCGTTCAGCGCCGCCGCCGGCAATCCGAGTAGCGGATGGCGTTCGGCAATCCCGCGCAAGCCGAGAAACAGAAACACGGCAACCTGCCGCGCCGCACCCTGTATTCCCGCCGCATCCGTGGCGCTGGAAGCCCAGCGCACTGCCCAGGTCATGGGAATCGATAGGACGATCACCGGCCACAATCCACTGCCATATGCGTTCCGCGCGCAGCCAGTGCATGGAAAGCCGCAGCAGAAACGCAAATACGACCGAGAGAAACGCGCAAAATACCAGAACCAGAAAATAGGTTGTGATGATGGCCGCGCCCGCGCCCGTAGGTCCGATCCCCATCCCTTCCGGTGATGCGCGTTCCTGCAAGTACATTGCGACCGTCAGGAACAATCCTCCGCAGATCCACGAGGCGAGGTAGTAGACGAGGCTGCCGCGACGCGTCATCAGCCCGATTCAGACGCGCGGCAATCAAATTCGTCGCTCGATTTTTGGGAATTCCTGCCAGACTTTCACGCCGCAGAAGTGCGAGCCTTCGGTGCAAATGGGCGTGGCGATTCCGGCGCGGATGTAGCAAGGCGGCCCGAGGTATCGCCCGAGCGACGGCAGCGCCGCGCGGACCTGCTGCACCTCTTCCATCGAGGCCTGGTAAATCTCCTCCTGCGCGTTGAAGCAGGTGCGCATGGTCCACTTGTGCAGCAGGTGCAACAGCGAACCGGTCTCGACGAGGCGGATGGCTTTCGCGTTGGGCAGCAAATAAAGAGCGATTTCGCGCGGCGCGCCGCGATCGAGCAATTCATTTTTGGCGGCCCAGGCATCGGCCATGGCGCGCTCGTAAATCTCTCGAGCGGGCGCGTTGCCGGCGATCAGCATGGGCACCACATAATCCGGGCGAGCGCGTATCGGTCAGCATCAGCAGCGGCCGCGAACCGGGAACCATGCGATGGCGCTGATCCTGGCTGTCCGCGGTGTGGCTGATTTTTTTCGCGAAGGTGAAATTGGCGTGCTGCAGGGCGCGCATGATCGGCGCGTGCACACCGATGTTGAGCGTTTCCATGCGGTACGGAGTTGCGCGCCGGATTCAGCAGCCGGTCAATGGCCTCGTCGTCCGAGCATGCGCTCGCCGTGAGGCCCAGCACGGCGCGATAGGCGTCCGCCACGACGCGCGGCGCGTTCGGAGAATAATCGGTCAGTAGTGAGACGCGTCCCGCAAGCCGCGCATCGAATTCGCGCGCGAACTGCTCCTCGCCGTCGCGCAGTCCGCGGCGCTGCGGCGTGCGCCCACTCCGGCATTTCCTCCTGCTCCATCGGAGCATTGTCAAAGCGGTCAAAAAATTGCGGATCGATTTCGCGCACCCGCGCGACCATTTCGCCGATCACCGCGCGCGCTTCCGCCGGCGTATCAGACGCCGCGGCCATGCGCCACAAACGATGCAGCACGATGCCGGAAAGCGTGTGCACCATCGTCGTCGCCGCCGCAACGGGCAAAACGTAGCGCGCCACTTCGATCGCGCGTTTTTCCGCCTGCCGATCGACCTTTTCCACGCGCTTGGCATGCGACATCGGGCCGATGTGCCAGATGTCACTGAGAATTTCGTGCGCATCGCCGCGCAGAAGAGCGCGTCAACTCCCGGTAATAACCCCAAGCCCGCGCGATCGCGCCCTCATAAATCGCGCGCTCCGCCTCGCCGAATCCCGGGACTTCCGGCGGCAAATAGGCCAGCGCGTGATCCAGGCGCACGTACCGCTGGCTCTGCTGCTCGGAATTGTAAAACGGATGCGCGTGCAGGAAGGACCAGACAAATTGCCGGCTTACATTTTCCAGGCCAAATTCAAAATGCGCGTGCTGGTAGACGGTGTGATGGCCGCCGTAAAACGTGGACGCCCCGATTTGCAGGCGCTGCTTGTCGGTGACTTCTTCCGGCCCGATCAGGCGCGGCGCATAGCAGGTGCGAGCCGCGGCAATGGCCGAATCATACGGATGTGCAAAATGGTTGCGCAGCGTGACGCGTGGCGCAGCGGCTTCGAACGGCACACGATCCGGCTGCGGAGAAGTCATTGGTTGAGCGGCCATATCTCGCGCGACATTCTACACCGCCGCACAAAATAGAAATAGCAGCCTGCGGTCGCGCTTCTGTTTTTTTTTCACGTGCTTGTAGCGCCCGCCTTCAGGCGGGCGCTACAAGGCTTAGTGGGACGCCCGCCTGAAGGCGGGTGCAACATCGAACCGGCGTCCGCACGATTACCGCTTCTTTTTGTTGGCGTCCTTGATGGCTTGCTGCGCTTCCGCGGCCTTCTCGTATTTCTTGGTGAAGCGTTCCACGCGGCCCGCCGTATCCAGCAACTTCTGCTTGCCGGTAAAAAATGGGTGGCAATTCGAGCAGATTTCGACGCGCAGGAATTCGCCCTTCATCGTCGATCGCGTGGGAAAGGTGTGCCCGCAGGCGCAGTGCACGGTGACTGCATGGTAGTCCGGATGAATATTCGGTTTCATGGAAGATCTCCCGCCGGCTGGCCGGTCTGCGCGACTCCCGGGTAGCGCCGGGACTACAGTCGCGTCGCTTGGTCAGCGGACAATTTTCTATCATACGTGATTCGTAGAGCTCTGCCAACATGATATACATGCGGCTGTGGGATCGTTGGATGCTGGGCCAGACGGGAACGATTCACCGGTGGATTTCTTGAAGTCAGTTCAACTCTGGTCCAATCGACTAGCCGGGAGGCGAAGAAATGCCGATTCAATCGAAGCTGCAATCCGCACGCAGGCTATTGCTGGCTATGGCGGCTGTCTTGATCGTCGCCGCCGCAGGATTCGCGGGAAAAACGCTGGCCCAGGAGACTGCGGCGCATGACAGAATTTACGTGGTGACCCATGTCGACCTCATTCCTCCGCAAAAAGAGGCAGGCACAAAGCTAGTGCAGCAATATGTAATCGATACTCGCAAGGATCCGGGAATCGTGCGCATCGAAGCCGGCTCCGAAATTTCGCGCGCCAACCACATTTCGCTGGTTGAAGTCTGGCAGAACCGCAAAGCGTTCGACGAGCACGTAGCGGCAGCGCATACACGGCAATTCCGTCAGCAGGTCGACCCGATGCTCGGAAGTCCGTACGACGAGCGACTCCATCAGAACCTCGAATAACGCTCGAATTCCGAGCTGCCGGTGTTTCTCGACACGATTTTATGTGAGCAGAGACAGCGATTCGGCTAAGTGACAAACGAGCAGCCAATACGCGTAGTGCCCGAACCTACCTGCTTCTGATAAACACGTCGCAGGCTCACGCGAACAGGCGGGAGGATCGGCACGTGCAACACGGCATGAAAAGCGTCACTGAATTCTTCCGGACGCGAGGTTTCGAGCGCAACTCCGCCATAGCCCAAATCCAGCACACGGGCGGTGCGTTCCACGCCTTCGCCAATTAGCGCATACGCATGCGTGTTGGCCAGCGAAACGCGCTCCCAACGCCGCGCTTCCGCGCCTGTTTTTTTCACTTCACCCGTAGGAGATGGCTCGACGGCCACGTTGGGTATGGGCGTAACTTTCGGCCTCGGTTCCACCAGCTTTGGTTCCGATAGATTCCGCTCGGCAACGGCCGGTCTTGCCGTTGTTTCGTGCGCGGACGCCGGCGGTGAAACCCGCGTGCCGTTCTTGAGCAGATACATCCGCTCATCCGCTACGCGGATGAGGACTTCCTGCAACTCGCCGTCATCGGGATAAACAGCCAGCCCATAATCAAGCGCCAAGGGAATGCGCAGGTTCAAGGGCTCGATGGAACTGGCGTAAGCCGCGCGCAAACGTCGGCTCAAGACACTAGCCTGCTCGGTATCAGACTGTGGAAGCAGCAACGCGAATTCGTCTCCGCCGATCCGGAACGCATAGTCTGAAGTGCGCAGCGATTTTCGCAGCGTGGCCGCGGCCATTTGCAGCAGCAGATCCCCTTGCGGATGCCCGAAGCGATCGTTCACGTCTTTGAATCGATGCAAATCGAAAACCACCAGCGCCAGCTTGTGGCTGTAGCGGATTGAGCGGTTGAGTTCCTTGTCAAAATAGTCCTCAAAAAAACGCCGGTTGTATAGACTGGTCAGCGGATCGGTGGCCGCATTAATTTGGAGCTTGCGAAGTTCCTCGTACTCCATCAGGATCGGCAAACGCAATGGTCCGGCGGAAGCCAGTACATCCACGAGCGCCGCCTGTAACGCGACTTTTTTCCCGATGACTTTCGGAAAGTTCGCGCCTGCGAGCCAGCGCCTGATCCCAAAAATCCAGACTCTGCGTTTCCGTCAATTCAATCTGCGCAATCGAACGGAAAAGCCGCTGCAGGAATTGGCCCGCGCGCGGAGCGATCCATGGTTTCGAGCGTGTCGGTTAAAAGCTCGAGGAAAGACTCCTCGGCGGACCAACGTGGTGGGTTGGGGTCACCAGTTTGTGGCATTAAAATACCGTTGAATTCCCAGACTACCCCAACGCGGGACGGGCGTGGAGATCGGCTGCGCAGTAGCATATCGCACGGGAACGGCCATAGGCCGCGCACCGGCTAGAAAAAAGTTATTCCTCGTAATGCATTGAGCCTGGATGATTAAGAATCGCGTGGCCCTTGGCAAATCATATCGGTTCGACAGCACCCGAAGACAAGCTGCAAAAGTTTGCACACTCTTTGGGGATATTCTGTGACCGCAATTTCCTTTTGCCGAAGCTGGTGTCAGTTATTCCAGCGCTTTCAAAAACTCCACACCCAGCAGATGGAATCCATTCCCCGCGTGATGGCGGCGGACTCGCGCCTGAATCGGCGGCGTTTCCGACGGAAGCGTCGCCGACGGAGACGACGGCGCGGGAATCGTGAGATTCACCACCTGATTTGTGCGCATCGGGCGGGGGCTCGCAAGATAGGCACCCGTTGCGCTTATATCCAAAGTCTTGGTAAGGTCGAGAAATTCCAATCCGGCGGCGTCCGTCCCTCGGACGAACATTGGAATCTGTACATGAATCCGCTGAGAGCGCCGGCGTTCAGCGGGGGTTAGGCGCATACTCTCTCTTTCCAAAGCATGAAAACAGGTATGGGAAACGAATTCCCCTGGCTAAAAGCTTAGTACTTTCGAACTAGTACCTGCAACGGAGGAGCACACGGATTGCCAGCATTGACCCAAAATGGACATATTATAAGTGGTTTGTTTTGCATCATCTTACGACGGCCCAGCGGGTAAGGGAATTCGTTTTCCACAGATCGCCCTGCGAAAGCGGCCACCGCTTTTCTACAATTGTGCAAAATAGAACCCATTTACCATTGACAGGTTCGCCTCCGTTTTGACAGTATCCGATTGGTTCCCCGCTCACAAACCGAAGTGAATCAAATGGAATTTTCCGCTTTACCCAAAGCGAATAAGTGTCCCGAGGAGAGCCAGTTGAGACGCGGTCCTGTTATCGAGTTGCCAGCGAATGAAGCCGTCCCGGCGAGCGTGATCGCAAGTTTTATCGACTTGTTGGAGCAACCCATTCTGATTTCCGATCGGTCCGGCCGGATTCTGCAGGCCAACACGCGAGGGAGACAACGCCTGGCCGCCCACGGATTTACCGTTCTCGACCGGCCTGAATTTATTTTCGGACCTGCTTCGCGTGAGTTCCAGCGCCATCACCAAACAGATCGAGGGCGGCGAACAGCGATTTTGATTCGAAATTCGATTGCTGCGACGGCGCGGCGCTCGCGCGGATCCAGTGGCTGCCGGAAGCGGACTGGCTGGTGGTTCGGATGGAGGACGCTGGAAAAGCGTGCGGTCCCCATTCAGACCGCCGCCACTCAGCACACGGTACAGGAACTTCTGCAGGAAAGGGAAATTACCTATCGAAATTTGCTGGCCGCCTATTTGCGGCTGCAGGAAGTGAATCGCCAGAAGACCGTTTTTCTGGCCTCGGCCGCGCACGAACTGAAAACACCCCTCGCGGTAATCAAGGGCTACTACGATCTGCTGCTGTCCGGCTCGCTCGGCAAATTGACAGACAAGCAGCGGGACATCCTGCAGGAATCCAAAGAGAGCTGCGAGCGCCTGGTCCGCCTGGTTTCCATGTTCCTGAACTATTCGGCGCTGGAGAGCGGCAAGCTGGTGCTGCACCTGCGCGAAAATGATTTGCGGGATTGCCTGAGCGAGCTGGCCACGCGATGGCACGAAGCGTTTCGTGCGCAAGCACGTGCGCCTGGACACGATTCTGAATACCGACATTCCCATTTTCAAATTCGATTACCAGAAAGTCCAGCAAACCGTTGCCAATCTTGCTGGATAACTCACTGAAACACACGCCCGCCGGCGGCAACGTGACGTTCCGCGCGGAGCTGCACTTCTGGGAGCGCCGCACGGCCGAGGAACTGCAGACCCAGGATCGCCGGCGCGAACGCGTCCAGCAGCCCAACTGCATCAAAGTTTCCGTGTCTGATTCCGGACCGGGAATCGCTTCCGAGCATCATCAGGAGATTTTCGAGGATTTCGTGCGCGTGGACCGCACTTCGTCCGGAATGGGATTGGGCCTGGCGATTGCCAAGCGGCTGGTGCAGGCGCATCGCGGCAAGATCTGGGTGGATAGCGAACCGCGGCGCGGCTGTACTTTTACATTTCTGCTGCCGATCGATAATGCATAACGGATATTCTGAGAATATGAAGGTGGGGCAAATGGCTGAAAAGGAAAGAATCCTCGTGGTGGACGACGAACCCAGCATACGGAAGTATCTGGGTACGCTTCTCGAGGTGGACGGGTATCAGGTCGAAGCGGTGAATTCCGGACCGCGAGGCGATCAAGAAGATCGAAGACGGCGACCGTCCGGACTTCATCATTCTGGACGTGCTGATGCCCGATCTGAATGGCCTGGAAACCCTGAAGCAGTTGATGCAGATTGACCGCTCCCTGAACGTGGTCATGCTTTCCTGCTCGAACGAAGTGGGCACGGTGGTCGAAGCCATCCGCCTGGGCGCTCAGGATTACCTGACCAAGCCGTTTGAAAAAGCCGAGCTCGATGTGGCCATGTTGAAGTGCCGGCAGAAGCAGCAGCTGCGCCAGGAAAATCAAGGCGCTGCGCGAGTACTGCGACACCATCACCGAAGACCTTTGCTTCCTGGCCGCCAGCCCGCAGATGGTGCGAATTCGTCAGCAGATCCTGCAGATTGCCCCGGTCGACGTGCCGGTATTTATTTATGGCGAGAGCGGCGTAGGAAAAGAAGTGGTGGCGCGCATGATTCACATGCGATCGACGCGCCGCAACCAAGCGTTCATTAAAGTCAATTGCGCTGCGCTGCCCGGCGAGCTCCTTGAATCCGAACTGTTCGGCTTCGAGCAGGGCGCATTCACGGGCGCGGTTCGCGCCAAGCCCGGCAAATTTGAGCAGGCCACCAAGGGCACGATATTTCTGGATGAAATCGCCGAAATGAGCCCGCACTTGCAGGCCAAGCTTCTGCACGTTCTCCAGGATCACCAGTTTTCGCGCCTCGGCGGGCGCCAGCTGATTGAGGTGGATGTGCGCGTGCTGGCGGCCACCAACGTGGAAATTCAGGAAGCGATGAAGATCGGGCCGCCTCCGCGAGGATTTGTATTACCGCTTGAACGTGCTCTCAATCAACGTCCCTCCGCTGCGCGAGAGGGACTACGGAAATCCCCTTGCTCTTCCGCCATTTCCTGCAGAAGTACAGCCAGAAATTCAATAAGGAGCCCATGGTTCCGTCGCAGCATTTGATGGAGGCAGCGGTTCGCTATCCGTGGCCCGGGCAATCTTCGCGAGCTTGAGAATTTCGTCAAGCGCTACGTCATTCTGGAAGACGACGAAGGCAGTTTCCGCGAGCTCCTGGAAATGTCCGCCACGCGCCAGCGAATTTCTCCGCGCGAAGAAGCGGCTCCCGGCACGCGAGCAGGGACTGAAAGCGCTGGTGCGCAGTTTGAAGGACGAAGCCGAGATGGAAGCGATCGCCGACGCTCTGGAAAAAACGCACTGGTGCCGCAAGGACGCCGCCAAGATGCTGGGCATCAGCTACAAGGCGCTGCTCTACAAAATTCGCCAATTCGGTCTGGACACCGGCCGCCCGGCGCGCGCCAGCAGCAAAAAAGCTCCGGCGGGCGGAGGAGGAACTC
Organism: uncultured Acidobacteriota bacterium; assembly: GCA_963695945.1. GTDB lineage: Bacteria > Acidobacteriota > Terriglobia > Acidiferrales > UBA7541 > Palsa-360. The sequence continues at coordinate 78,133 of CAVOIX010000034.1, forward strand.
CCAGCAGCGGTTCTGTCCCGAGCGATCTTACGCCGGCCGGCAGGCATAGCTAGCTGACCTAGTACATGCAACTCCTTGCTCATTGATGGAGAGGGAGTTTCCCGTATTTCCCGGAACGTCGCTGGTTTAGCTATAGGGCCCGGAATGGAAAATTCGGTGGGACACGGTAGCAAATTGGAATGCAGTGTTTCGGATGTCGTGCTGGAGGCCGGCAAAGTCCAGGTTACCCTGCTTGAACCAAAATCGGAAGTAGGCCGCCAGGACGGCCTTTCGGCGCGGCCATTGCAACCAGAATGAGATTCGAAGGACTGAACCGGGGTAAATCGGACCCCGGTTCTTTTATATCTCCCGGGGGGCTCCAGTTCTTGAGCTTGGGAGGACCCTGCCGTTTTGGAACGTGACTTGCTGATAGTTCTTATCGGGATGGACCGTCGGGGTTAATAATTGCTCGAAATCAGGGGTCCGGGGGAAAAGATGACGGAGCGTCGAACCGCGCGCCGATATGACCTGTCTCTGCCGGTCATCATTCGCGTGCCAGTCGAGAAAGAGATCACTTCGCGCAATGGCAAAACGCGCGATATTTCAACGCGGGGCGTTTACTTCACCATTGATCAGGATCTGGGTGAGGGAGCGGAGTTGGACATCACTCTCACACTTCCCGCCGAAGTGACTCGCGGGTCAGAAGTTTTCATTCGCGCGATGGGAAAAGTGGTTCGCGTCGACAAGCAGCCCGAGAACGGTTCCGCTCGGGTCGGCGTGGCCGCAGTGATCGAACGTTACGAGATCATTCGTACCGAGTCCGCCACTCAGTAGCGCTTCCGTCTCATTTTCTTGATGCATCCAGAAAGCCCTAGCGGGCTGGTTTGCTTTCCGTCTGTTCGAAATCGGGGACCGCAGCTGATTTCCTGATTCTGCGATGCCCCGGTCACGGATGCTGCGCTCCGTTTGGGGTCCCGAGCGGTGGATTTCGCCCCGTTTGGGCATTCGCGCCGCGGCATTCTTCATGGTTCGTGGACGAATGCTCGGTCACAAGATATAATCGCTCCACCAGGGGGCGTTCGGCATGCCGCAAATTACCGCGGCGCCACGACAAATGAATTCGCCGACGCTGGACCTCTCCATCGTTATTCCGGCCTACAATGAGGAACGGCGCCTCCCCCAGACACTGGACTCCATCGTTGCGTACTTGCAATCGCGACCGCACCGCGCCGAAATCATCGTCGTCGACGATGGATCGTCCGACCGCACCGCGGAAATCGTAACCGCCGCCCGCGACAAGCATCCCCAATTGCGCCTCCTGTCAAACCAGGGAAACCGGGGCAAGGGATTCAGCGTGCGCCACGGAATACTGGAAGCGCGTGGCGAAATCGCTCTTTTCACCGATGCGGACCTCTCTACTCCCATCGAAGAGGCGGACAAACTCCTGGCCATGATCCGCGATGAACACTATGACGGGGCCATCGGCTCGCGCGCCGTGGACCGCAGTCTCATCCAGGTTCACCAATCCATGATTCGAGAGCTGGCCGGAATTTTCTTCAATCGCACGGTACGGTGGATTATGGGCATTGCGTTTTCCGACACGCAATGCGGATTCAAGGCTTTCCGCAGGGAGCGCACGCGCATTATTTTTGAGCAGCAGCGCGTGGAGAGATTCGGGTTCGACCCGGAAATTCTATTCCTGGCAAAGCGCAACGGATTGAAAGTGGCGGAGGTTCCTGTGCGATGGTCGCACGACGCTGCAACCAAGGTGAACGTAGCGACGGATGGAATCCGGATGTTCCTCGAATTGTTGCTGATTCGCTGGAACGCCATCCGCGGATACTATCCCGGCCCGCGCAACGCCTGACGCGCCATCGCCAGCGGTCCGAATCCCGCGGTCATCGCGGCACACCCAATTTAGTTGCGTTCCCGGCGCTGGTAAACGATTATGTGGTCCCGATCCCCCGGGGACCGGGCGCCGACGAACTGCCCGGACTACAAATTCCTGATGGAGATGCGTAAATCCGAATGAAGGTGTCGGTTGTAATTCCGGTGTACAACGAACGCGCCTTCATCGAGGAGGTTCTGCTGCGCGTGCAGGCTTCGCCGATCGACAAGGAGATCATTCTGGTCGACGACTATTCCACCGACGGCACCCGCGCGCTGCTGCAGGATTTTGACAAAGCTCAATCCGAGGGCAAGCGCGACGTCCTGGTGCAAAACGGCAAGGCGCGTCTTTCGATCGAAAATATCCGCTTCCTGTTTCAGCCCCAAAACGGCGGGAAAGGCGCGGCGTTGCGCAAGGGATTCGAGGCGACCACCGGCGACGTCGTACTAGTCCAGGATGCCGACCTCGAATACGATCCGCGCGACTACGCAAAGCTTCTCGAGCCCATACTGGAAGGCAAGGCGGACGTGGTGTACGGTTCGCGGTTTCTGGGCGGTCCCCAGCGCGTCCATTATTTCTGGCATTACGCCGGCAACAAGCTGCTCACGCTGCTTTCCGACATCTTCACTAACCTGAAACTTACGGATATGGAGACCTGTTATAAGGTCTTCCGCCGCGAAGTGCTGCAGAACATCAAGCTCAAGTCCAATCGCTTTGGATTTGAGCCCGAAATTACCGCTAAAATCTCCAAGGGCAACTGGCGCATCTACGAAGTCTCGATTTCCTATGCCGGCCGCACCTATGCGGAAGGTAAAAAGATTACCTGGCGCGACGGCTTCTCCACCCTTTGGTGCATTATCCGGTTCAACATATTCGGTTGAACGCCGGCGCACCCTTCGCCCGATGATCGGGATGGGTCTTCTCCACGTAGGATTCGATCAACACGCTTAATAGCTCGGCGAAATTCTGCTCCGAAATCGTCAGGTAGCCGCGCCGGTCTAACTCCAGCAATGCGGAAACGTAAGTTTCCAGCTGCCGGTCCGAAGTAATGATGCACGGCGCGCCCGTATCACTGAACAAATATTTCCTGATCGTCGTCGGAATCAATGGCTCTACCACCTTTCCCCGGGGTCAAAGATTTCGTGCCGATGATACCAAGCTATTTTATAGGTTCAGTAACTGTCGTTTCATGCATTCCTCGATGGCATCCGTCCGCTGATGGATTCCCGAATGGCCAACCGGGCGCGATGATGTTGGGCCTTGAGTGCGGACACTGAAAGACCCAGCCGCTGCGCCGCTTCTTTCCCCGAGAATCCCTCGAAGTCACACATGCGAATGATCGCTCGATAGTTCGGAGGCAGGCCGTCGAGCATCCGGTCAAACAGGTGGGAGATCTCGGATTGTTCGCATCCGCGCTCCGGATCCGGACGGGGATCGGCCGGCACTTCGGCGGCAGCCCATTCGGCGTCTTCGTCCCCACCCTGCTCGTCAATGGAAACCATCGTGTGGGCGCGCTGCCTGCGCAGTTTGGCGAGCGCCGAATTACGAATGATGGAGTAGAGCCAGGTTGAGAATTGCGCATTTCCTCTGAATTGATCGATATGGCGAAGCGCCGACAGCAATCCATCCTGAAGGGCATCCTCGGAATCGTGATAATTATGTAGAACGCAATCCGCTACCCGGAACAGCCGGGGCATGCAATTTCCAAACAACTCTTCCAAAGCATCACCGCGGTTGTCGTTCGGCGGGCACTGCGCCTGGGCTTGCCTATGTTCGATGCGGCAATCGACTGAATCCAGCAAACGTTCCTCCTGATGGCTCCGATCCATGAAAGTGACCTACTCTGGTTGATATCAGGCAATTCGTTTGCCATCGCTGGAAGTTCCGCGCGGCTGCATCCGGACATTGAATTTGCGGCGCAGATTCGAACGCAGGCGAGAACAATTCAAATACTAAGTGCAAGAAAAATAAAGGATGCAGCGGTTGCAGCTCCGTCTACAACCAGTAAGATACTTCACGAAAGCATTAGAGACGAGTGGTCCGCCGCGATTCGTTTACGCGTCGCGTTCCAACCCTTTCGTTCGCTTTCCTCACACTTACCGTTCGCTTATAGCACACGGCCCCGCTTCATTCGATCGGGCTATCGCTGTCATTCCTGCCGAATTAGTTTGGAATTAGAGAGTTAGCTCGTTCGGAATTCGAACCTAACATGGCACGCCGGTTGCTGTTCCTTTGCGTCGGCGAACCGGGTGAGCCAAATGAGATGTCTCATCCAGCGGCTGGCCAGTCGACTGCGGTGATCCGACCGAAATCGTACCGGCGAGAGACCTGCGCTTCAAACTAGACCCAGAAAATGAATCGGACGACCCATTTGAAGCCCCGGATTTCGTCAGCCGTAATCGCCGAAACCCCCGACGTGGATCCAGAGGTGGCGCCCGCGATCCCCTCACGAGGCGCCACCCTGGCCGACCAGCTACGCGTAGCACACTGGTGAGGGGAGCCGGTACTGATCGGGGCTTGCTTCTGAGATGCGGGTCGAGGGGTGATAACAGCCCTTGTCATAGGACCGGCATTTCGTTGACACTCTTCGCATGGAGAGTTACGTCTAATGGGAGTCCAACATGCTAAACGGAGTTCCTCTCCCGAGACTTAGTTTCCGCTGGCAGATCACGTTGCTCGGCGCGGTGGTTGTAGTGTTGTTCATCGCGGTGTTGATCGCCACACTGGCCGCGCTGCAGTACACCAAATCAGCCGTCCTGAGCAGTGAAAAACGCCGGCTGGTCGAGGCCGCGAATGAGCTCGCGCGTAATTATATCGATAAGGCGAAATCCGTCAGCCAAGCTCGCGGTCTGCCATTCGTAGACCTTAATTCCATTTCCTCGCCGGAAGCCGCTTCGGAGTTAAGTCAGGCCGCGCTACAAAAAGTGGACCGGATCGGCGGCGGATATTACCGCAGCGGCGGCCAAGTCATGCTGGGCTACAGTCCAGTTCCCAATGGCGACGGCGAGCAAGTACCTGCCCTCTCCGAGCCTCGCGATGACATGCAGCCGGCGATTCTGGACGCCGCCCGTAACGCATCGGATTCCCGCGCGGCAACCGAAAGGGTGGTGGCCGCGGGCAGCTACATTTTCCTGATCGAAGCGGTACCCATCGCGAACGAGAATCAAAATTGGGGCAGCGCCTGGACCATCGAACGCGTGCAGAGCGTGACCGGCTCCAACCGGCTGCGCGCCTATCTGACCACCGCGGCGCTGGGAATCGCCGCCCTGATCTGCGTTATCCTGACGCTTCTACTGGTCCGGAATCTGCAGGCCGGAGTCCGGAAAATCGAGAGAAGCCTGCAGGATCTGGAATCGGATCTGTCTTCGCAGATTCCAACAGGCTCCGACCCGGAAGAAATCGAACGGATTGCGCAGGCCATCAATCGTCTGGGGATCTCGTTACGGGAAAACATCGACCGGGAAAAACAAATTGAGGATCGGTTGCGGCATTCGGAGCGGCTGGCGGCCCTGGGGCGCCTGGTCGCGGGGGTGGCCCACGAGGTTCGTAATCCTCTGGCGACAATCCGGTTGCGCGTCCAGATGGCTCAACGGGAAGCGCGGAGTCCGCGCGTGGACGAATCCTGCGCAATCGCCCTCGAAGAAATCGAGCGGTTGAATGGCATGGTCAATCGATTATTGAATTTCGCCCGACCGGTCCGTTTTCAGCCTGAACTGACAAATCTGAAACAGCTAACCGAACAAAGGCTGAACCGATTTCACGAAAACGCGCGCCAGAGTGGAATTCAGTTCATCACTGATTTTCCCGAGGACGGGTCGCTCCTTCCGATCGATCAGAGTAAAATGGCTCAAGTGTTCGATAACGTGATTCAGAATGCCATTGAAGCCATGGCAGAATCGGGCGGTACTTTGTGGGTGAGTGTGACTTCCACGGTAAAATCCGCGTCGGGGACAGATAAAGTCCGCGTGGAATTTCGCGATTCCGGAAGCGGGATCAGTTCGAGCATGATCAGCAGGATATTTGACCCTTTCTTCACCACCAAGCCATCCGGAACCGGCTTGGGGCTCTCCATCTGCCACGAATTCGTTCGCGCTCACGGGGGAGAGATTCAGGTCGAAAGCGCCCAAGGCAACGGCACAAGCGTACGAATCATTCTTCCGGTGGACCAGGAAGTCATCGTGGCCGCTCGCGTTTCGTGATGCCCGCCATGTCCCAGACCATCCTCATCATCGACGACGAAGCGAATCTGCGGAAAACTCTGGCGGAAATTCTGGCAGCGAAAGGATACGAAGTTCTGGAGGCCGGGGATGGTTCCGAAGCCGTCGATCTGCTCACGAAAATCACTCCCGATCTGATCTTCACGGATTGGAGAATGCCCAAAGTGGGGGGCGAGGACGTCCTGCGTCATATTCGGAATGAGCAGCGGCTGGCCGCCATACCCGTTATCGTGATTACCGCGTTTGGCTCCAGTCACAATGCCATTGAGGCGGTGCGCCTCGGCGCGTACGACTTCGTGATGAAACCCTTTGATCTGGAAGAAATTTCGCTGACCGTGGAACGCGCCTTGGCCCATTCCTCGCTCAATCGCGAAGTGGCCGATCTGCGCGCTCGCATCGAGCGCCAGAATACCTTGGGAACGGGCCGCCTGATCGGTTCCAGCGGCCGCATGCTGGATGCATTCAAGGTGATTGGAAAAGTGGCCGAGACCGATACCACCGTGCTGATCTGCGGAGAATCGGGCACCGGCAAGGAGCTGGTGGCCGAGGCCATTCACAGCTACAGCCGCAGAAAAGATAACGCCTTCGTGGTCGTGAACTGCGCCGCGCTTCCTGAAAATTTGCTGGAGTCCGAGTTATTCGGTTATGAGCGCGGGGCTTTCACCGGCGCCGCGGCGCGAAAAGTCGGCCGGTTTGAGCTGGCGGAAGGCGGCACCATTTTCCTGGATGAAATTGGCGAGCTCTCTCCCAACCTTCAGGCCAAACTCTTACGGGTCCTGCAGGATCACAGTTTTGAACGGCTCGGCGGCACCGAAACCAAGAACGGCGACTTTCGCGTTTTGGCCGCAACCAATCGCGATCTGGACGCCACGGTGCGCGAGAGGCTCTTCCGCGAGGATTTGTTCTACCGGCTCAATGTGGTCCGGATTGACGTACCTCCCTTGCGCGAGCGGCGCGCCGACATCGTTCTGCTGGCCGAACATTTCCTGCGCCTGTACAGCGAAAACAATGATTTGCCGGCGATCGGTTTTTCCGAGGAAGCCATCCTGATGCTGCAAACCTATTCGTATCCCGGAAATGTCCGCGAGCTTGAAAACATGGTCGAGCGCGCCGTGTTGATGGCCCGCGGACGCGTGATTATGCCCAGCCATTTCCCGCAAATGACGCCGCCAACAGCACCGTCTCCCGGCAAAACCGATGCGGACCTGCTGACGCTTCCCTTTCACGCCGCCGTAGGCGAGCTTGAAAAAAGGCTGATCGAAAACGCGATCCGCCAATCAGGAGGAAACAAGACGGAAGCGGCAAACCGCCTGCAGATCAATCGCCGGCTTCTGTATCAGAAAATGCTCGAGCATCAGATCAAGGAATAGCCGTCAGGTTATGACAACGGATCACGAGGCTCCGCCGGCTTTCCGCAGCGCCAGAATCTTTCCTTCGTTTTTTTTCCGGAAGATGCGCCCATGCGAACGCCGGCAAGATCCCAGCGCTATGAGTTACCTTGCAGGCTGTCGTCCGCTGATAGGAATTTCAAGTGCGAGCTTTCAGGCGGGAACGAAATTCAGGTCTTGCGTTCCGTATCGGATTCGACTTCGATGTCACGATGGACCTGTGATTGGGCATGGGCCTGGGCTTCCACCTGATTGAGCCGGTCGACCAGGGTGTTCAGGGCTTGCAGGAGCGTTTCGATCAAAGGCGGTTGCTCCCCGTTGCCTCCGTTGGGAATAGAGACGGGCAACAGCGGCACCGGCGGGGCGGTCTGCGATAGGGGATCGATAATGTGCAGGTCAAAGTCGCGCGCCACTTCTTCCACGATATCCGCGGGCACGGGATTCTTCTGAACGGCGAAAGAACTGACCAGCGCGTGCTCGCAGAGCAGATTGGTCACCCTGGGAATTCCGCGCGCGTAGCGGTGAACCGCGGCCACCGCTTCCGGACTGAAAATATCCGGATTGTCGGCGCCGGCGATGCGCATGCGCTCCTCGATGTAGCCTTGCGTTTCTTCCAGCGTCAACTGGCGCGTCTTGGCCCGGAGGGTGATGCGTTGCCGGAGCTGTCGGAGCTGCGGCTGGTTCAGTTTGTGTTCGAGTTCAGGCTGTCCGGCGAGCACGATCTGCAGAAGTTTTTCGGTCGAGGTCTCCAGGTTCGTGAGCAGGCGGATTTCTTCGAGCATCTGCGGCGAAAGATTCTGCGCTTCGTCGACCACCAGCACGGCGCGCTCGCCGGCCTGGTAACGATCCAGGAGCCACTGGTTGAGCTTCTGCAGCATGTGGCCTTTTTGGTGCGATTCGCAGGGGATGCCGAAGTCCGCCATCATGAAATCAAAAAATTGTGAGACGCTCAGACGCGGGTTAAATACAAACGCGGTATAGACGCGCTCCTTGTGCAGCCATTCCAGGAGTTTATTGATGAGCGTGGTCTTGCCGGTGCCGACCTCACCGGTGAGGAGGATAAAGCCCTTGCGGGTCTCAATTCCGTACGTCAAGCATGCCAGCGCTTCCTGCGTGTTGGGCGTCAGGTACAGATAGCGCGGATCCGGGTTGACGTTAAACGGATTCTCTTTGAGTCCGAAGAACTTCTTATACATTCCCAATCCTCACGGATAGTATACGAACCGGGCATGCCGCGATAACAGCCAAATCGTACCGCCGTTCTATTCGCCCCGTAGCAGATGCCAGTTGAAAGACATCCCAAACGTCTGTTCATAACCCGCTATGCCGCAACTCACGACCGGGCAAGGAGTGGGGCTGTCCTGCTTGGTCAGACCGTAATTGAAATTGAGTTCAGCGTGCTGGCCCAGGCGCCGGCCCAGATTTCCGCCGACAAACCAGTTGTCAAACTGCTCAGACGCGACACCTGTGACAGGAAGGCTGTTATTCAGTGAATACCCCGCGCTGACCGAGCCGGTCCAATAGCGCGTAAACTGGTAATGCCCCGAGCCGGAGAAGGTATTGCTGGTCGCGCCCAGGAAGACGCCCGACCCGGCGCTCAGGCCGCGCACGTACGTGAATGCCACTCCGCCTCGCCGCCGCTGATAGGTGAGCGCGCTGTTCACCGCGGCCATCCAGAAGTGGTGACCGCCGGGGCCCCCTAAACCGGTGGACACAACTTGTTGCGGTCCAGCGGAAACCTGAAATGCCAGCCGGCCGGTGATTTTCTTTCCGTACGCAAGGGCACCCATATAATCCGTGGTTGAGACCCCGGTCCCAGTGTAATCAATCTTTCCATAGCTGGCGAGCAATGCAATCGAGTTTGTCGGATCCAGCAGGTAATCGTAGCCCGCTTGTCCGCCGAACGTTCTGCTGCTGACGTATCCGCTTCCGCTGAAGTCCAGCAGCCCGTAACTGCCGGAAAAGGTAATCGCGGATCTTCGACTGAACGAATATTCAGCCTGCCCAAGAATCCCGTTTGCGTAACGCATGCCGCTACCGGTATCGATCGTCTGACTTGGAGTAAACGCCGAACCCAGCGTGTTCAGGGCCGCGCTCAACATGGCGGAATTTTCCGCAACTAGTCCGGGACCGCCCATGCCCTCACCGGTAAATGTCGCACCCGGAGAAGCCGAAAAATTATCGCGGAGAAGGATGTGCCACCTGGCCCAGCTGGCCTCCTGGGTGAGAACCAAATTATGGAACTGGTAGTGAGGGGCGTTCACGCCGGTAGCCGCGGCCAGTCCGCCGAAGCCGACGTTGAACGTCTCGCCACCATCGTATAAAGCGGAAAAATGATACTCGCTCCAGACGCGATTGAAATTCAGGCCACCGCTGATCACGGAGATCCCCGCCAGGGTCGATTGCCCGGACGATGTGTTGGGAATCCTCTCTCCTAATTGCGAGAATGAGATCGACGGGTCAAGAATGTTGCGGTTGTGCTGCATAGAGCCGAGAGTGAACGGCGCAGCTCCGGCCAGTGTGTTCTGGTCGGGGATGGCCTGCGCGGGATCGTTGGGCTGGGACTCATCGGGTCCATTCACGCCGCGTGCCGCTCCAACCGGGGGCCGCTTGGAGTATCCGCTCGGCTCCAGAGGCTGCAACGGAGCGTTTGGATCGATCGGGGATGGCTGGTCCTGCGCCAATGCCGCGGTGCCGCAGAGCGTCAGAGCAAAGACGAGGGCCCAGCATGTATTTCGCAATTTCATAAGCTTCACCTCTACGGGACGACGACCGTGTCGCCCGGCTCCAGCTTGATGTTTTGATCCGGATTATCGCCCTTCAGGACTTCCCGGTAATTGAAGGGCATTTCCACATGCTTGCCATTGGCCAGGCGCATCACGTGAATCTTCTTCATGTCGGCAAAGGTCGTAAAACCACCGGCGCTGGCCAGCGCCTGCAAAACGGTCATTCCCGGAATCAGGGGAAACGCTCCGGCGCGGAGCACCTCGCCAACCACAAACACGCGCTGGCTGTTGATCTGCGTAACGATCACCGTGACCTGCGGCTCGGTCAAGAACTTGCGCAGCTTGTCCGTCACGGCCTTAGCCAGCTGCTGCGGCGTCGAACCCGACGCCTGTACGTCATTGATCAATGGCAATGAAATTTTTCCGTCCGGGCGCACCGGCACGATGCGCGTCATATCCGGCTCTTTCCAAACGTTAATGTCGAGCACGTCCTCCGGCCCGATGACGTAGGCCGGGTCCGTGGTGGCCGGGGTCACCGCTGCGGTGGCGTCATCGGCGGTCGACGGGGTGTTCTTAGCCGATGTGACGGGCGACTCCGATTTGTCGGTCTTCTTCGTCTGCGCCGCCTGCGAATTTCCCGCGGTTGCCAGCGCAGCCATCGCTGCCAGCAAAAGTATCGTTCGCTTCATGGAGAACCTCCTCATTGCTTCTCAGGGCTTCTCGGGGCTTCTCAGGGCTCTTCAGGACGGTCGGAACGGTCCAGTCCAAGCTGTTTCAATTTATAGAGCAGCGCCTTGTAGCTGATTTGCAGGTCTCGCGCGGCTTTCTTGCGGTTCCAGTGTGTTCGCTCAAGCTGGTTCAAAATCATGGCTCGCTCGGCCACCCGCGAAGCGGCCCGCGCCGCCTCTTTCAGGGAACCTGAAGGCGCCTGCGGAATCGAGCGATCGGCAGTTTTCGTTTTGGTCGCGTCGGCGACGCGACGATCGGGGATCGCCGGGCCGTGCTCCATCGTGAGATCGTGGATGGCCAGATGTTCGTCCGCGAGTGCCACGATTTTTCGGGCTACATTCTCCAGCTCTCGAATGTTCCCAGGCCAGGAATGCCGCAGCAGCAAGTCCATCGTGGAATCGCTGATTTTCGGCTCCGGCCGCTCGAACAGAGAAGTATATTTTTTGAAGAAAAATTCGAGTAACGCAGGAATATCTTCCTTGCGGTCTCGCAGCGGGGGCAAGCGCAAGTGCACTCCATTAATCCGGTAATAGAGCTCTTCGCGAAACCGCCCGCTCCTCATTTCACTGTCCAGATTTCTGGTGGTCGACGAAATCACGCGCAGACTATGGCAGCCCTGCGGCGGCAGGCCCGTTCCATCGGGTAGCAAGTGGAGCAGCCGATCCTGCACGGTCGGCTCCAAGTAATTAATGCCATCCAGAAACAACGACCCGCTGCTCTCCACCTCAGCGGGCGAGATATTGTCAGCACGCTGCAGGCGCGCGGCCAGCGAATCCGCGGTGAGACCCGAACACCCGCACTTTACGAAGGGCTCGTTCCGGCGCCGCGATCGACGGTGAATCTCCAGCGCCAGCACTTCTTTCCCGGTCCCGCTTTCACCGACCAGAAGCACCGGAATGTCCGTCGAAGCAATGTCCGTGATCGTGCGCTCCAGCGCACGCATGGCTGGGCTGGAGCCCGGAACGAAATATTGATCGGCGCGAGAATGGGATTCTGGAATCCCTACCGATAACAGATTTTCGTCCGCCCGAGTTGCCATTCCACCTCTTTGAGCCTTTAGAAGAATAAGTGCGAAAAACACACACTTGGCACTTTACCTGGAGTGATCTAGAGCAACGTACGGGCCATGGACCAAAATTACCTGCCCGTGCTGTTGATATTTAGGTTAAATGCACTGATCAGTGGGACTTAGTGTGAATGAATCGCAGCGGGCGGGCAGCCGCATTTTCCCGCAACGGGATCGACCGGTTACCACATTGTGGTAAAGTATTTCCCACAGCATTGCGGAACTAAATCGGAGCCTATGTATCACACAGATTATAATGGAGATACTTAAATGCAGGGGAATTTGAGATTCCTGCGGTGACCCTCAGCCGATTTCCGCCAGGTGGAAGTCGATTTCCACACTGTTCCCCTATTTTTCAACAATCCGCCGCCGACCACGGGGCTGCCCAGTTAGCGTTTTCGGAATACACCCTCGATGGCCCCATCGTCACGAGTAAGCACTTGCGCACGCCACCTGTTATTCTCCCTCAACTGGAGGCACAATCTCCGCCGTCCGCGCCGGATGCATGCCTCGCTTGCGCGGTAAGCCAGCACGGCGAATCTTATAGAGCAGTGCGCGATAGCTGATTTTCAGCGCGCTTGCCGTGCGCTTGCGGTTCCAGCGATTCGCTTCGAGGACGCTCAAAATAATCTTCCTCTCGAGATCATGCACGGCTTGACGAGTGACTTTTTTCAGGTGGATCTGTCCCTCGAGCAGCAGTTCGGGCACGGCATGAGTTTGTTCCCAGTTCAATAACTCGCTGGATATGGCATCTTCCGAGCCGAGAATGACATAGCGCTCAATGAGGTTCTGCAATTCGCGGATATTGCCCGGCCAGGAGTGCCTGCAGAGCAGATTGAGGGCTGCGGGAGAGAGAGGTCTCGCCTGCATATTGTGGCGTGTGCGATGGCTCTGCAGGAAATAAGCCACTAGTTCGGGGATGTCCTCGGTGCGCGAACGCAGCGGTGGAAGCTCGATGCTCACCACATTGATGCGATAGAACAGGTCTTGCCGGAAGCGCCCCCCGGCGATCTCCGCTTCGAGCCGCCGGTGGGTCGCACAAATAATCCGGACTTGCACCCGCCGGTCTTCCTGCCCGCCAATTCTGCAGAACTGCCCGTCCTGCAGCAGTTGCAGCAATTTCGCCTGCAACGACATATCAATCTCGTCGATCCCATCGAGGAAAAGCGTGCCGCCGTTGGCCAGTTCGACGCGCCCTGGCTTAGCCGAGTGCGCCCCCGTAAAGGCTCCCTTTTCGTAGCCAAATAGCTCGCTTTCCAGCAGAGCCCCGGGGATCGCCGCGCAATTTACCTTGATAAAAGGTGCATCCGGGTCTGGAGAGAGGTTGTGAATGAAGCTGGCCAGCAAGCCCTTCCCGGTCCCGTTATCGCCTTGAATAAGAATAGGAACGCCGGATTGAGCTACTTTGTCAATTTTCTGCTTGGCCTTTTGCATCGAAGCGGAACGACCGAAGATGAGGTTCGCCGGAGGAAGCGCGCCGGTCCGGTCCCCGAAGCCCGCTCTAGAGATCGCTGTAGTCGCCATATCACCTGGTTGAGGATGAGATTTAGGTAAAGCCAAAGATGCACCCCATTAATCAAATGCACACAATGAACCAAACTAATGGCAGGAGTGCCGATATTCTTGCTCTGGGGGGCCAACGGTGCTTCGCAGTAACTTGCTATCTTTCAGTGGATTAGCTGAACTGCCTGGGAGTCAACCGAATTATGTTTCGCCGCTCTTTTTTGGCGGGAGTGACAAGTGGGAAAACTTTTTCTCTTACAGGACAGCCATGTTCCGGAATAAGGTTCATCTTGCACGCTCAGAAGCGTTCTGCGACCCGACCGAATGGGTCCGGAGCGACTCCGCCCAGGAGCAGATTGAGGTTATCTCTTCTGTTTTCAAAGCCAGATCGCGATGGGCCACGCGATAGGAGAAGGGCGGCATGCCATTCTGCTTGATTTCCTTACAGATTTCGGGGATCCGCTCATCGGCCTTTTGGGGATCCTGCCCGGCCTCCCAGTCGTCAAAATCCATGTGGCGACGGCCTTGGTTCACATCGTCGGTAATCACCCAGGATAAAGGCGCGATATGGCTGTACCAGGGCCAGCGGGTTCGATTGGAGTGGCAGTCTTCGCAGCCCCGCATTAAGACTGAATGGACATCCCTCGGAACATCCGCATGCGCGGCCAAGGTTCGGGAAGGTTCCACCGGAGGATTCGTCCGCTCGGGTTGAAAAATTTGAATGAGGATGAGGAATACGATTAGCGTTAGCAGGACCAGTTTCACGCGTGCCTTGTTCATCGCGAGCACGCGGCAAGCGCCATATCATTGAACTTGGAGCCGGCTAGAATTGCGAATCCCTCGGAAAATCGGTTCCCTGCCAAATCGAAATTCAACACCATGGACGCTCGGGCGGCACGAAGTAGTGCCAATTTGCCTCCCTAGCTTTTTGGAATGTTAGCACAACGGCGATTCCTGTTGCGTACGCCTCCTTATAAGCCTAGTATGCGGCTCAAGAGCAGGCCCCGCCCGTCAGGAGGTCCACGTATGCGAGTGATGGATCTGATTCAGTCACGCAAGGACATCTACTCAATTCCCGAAGAAACGACGGTGCACGACGCGGCGCGCTACCTTCGCGATCACAAAGTGCGGTCGGTGGGCGTACTGAACTCCTCCGGCAGACTGGCCGGCGTTGTATCGCAAAGCGATATATCGGACAAAGTGGCCGCGGAGAACAAATGCCCTGCCTGGATGCGGGTTTCCGAAGTGATGACGCGGGACCTGCTAGTGGTGAAGCCTGATTTCCCGCTCGACGAGTGCCTGCGGCTGATGGAACAACACGGGGTTTTTCACCTGCTGGTCGAAGAATCCGGGCAATTTCTGGGCATGATTTCGGTCGCTGACCTGCTCCAGGTCATTGCCTCCGACCACAAAGCCCGCGCCGACATGTTCGAAGCATTTGCCTTTCCGCAGAGGTAGGCGCCGATCCAGAAAGCCGCCGATCGATCGCTCAGTTTCGAATCAGAATCTTCATCAGTTTGTTCAACCGGGCGCGAGCATCGTGACTCATGGATTTGAATTCAACGCCCATGCCCTTGCCGTTCTGGCTGTCACACACCAATGCCCGCGCGCGAACTTCGCCGCCCGGAACTTCAAAGACCAGCTTGATGAAATCTCCCGCTGGCGGCGGCTTCGGCGTTGCGATGAACAGGCCACCCAGAGCTAAAACGCTGACCATGGATACCTGCCGCCGGCCGGCATGTTCCCAGGCCACCGGCGTGCCTTTTGGCAACGGCACGCGCACATATCTTCGGGACTTCTGGATGGAGGACATAACAGACCGCGTGCCTACAGGGTAAGCGGTCACAGGGCCCCGACACCGGGGATGTGGCGGCAGGCTTGTCCTATCAGAAACCCTGTGCTACGGGACAGGCTTGCCAGTGCCTTTTGGGAACGCTAGCATCCATTCGGTTAACGTTGTGCATCTACGCAACTTCGCGTTGACGGAGCCTTGCTCCGTGCGCACCGTTCCGATACTGTCAAAGTCTGTGAAAAAGTCGGCCAAGAAAAACGCATTGCAGGTTTGCCTGCTGTCGCCGCACCCGTTGGTGCTCAGCGAATTCGAGCGAGTACTCGCAAATCCCGAGTTCAAAACGATTTCGCGGCATTTGGAATCGACTCTGGGCCCCGATTTGCGTCACCTGCCGATTCCCAAGGCAGCCGTGTATGTGGTGGACGCGCACGTGGCCAAGCCCGCGGCCGGCGCGCTGCTTTCCAATATCCTCGACACCAACAGTGAAGCGCGCATTATCGTAGTCGCTGAAAAATTTGACTCCGCGGAAAGTTACTCGCTGCTGCAAATGGGCGCGAAAGGCTTGCTGAGCTATGGCGAAGCGCGCGAGCAGCTGCCACGAGCGTTGCCGCTGGTCGCCAGCGGAGGCTTCTGGGTTCCGCGCGCGGTGCTTTCGGGATTTGTCGATTCCGTCCTGGCCGGATCGCACAGCCGCCGCTTGAAGGTGGACACGGCCGCGGACTTGAGCCGCCGCGAACAGGAAGTTCTGAATTCCCTGCTGGAAAATCTGGCCAACAAAGAGATCGGGAGCAAACTCAACATTTCCGAGCGCACCGTAAAATTTCATGTTTCCAATCTGCTGAACAAATTTGGCGTGCGGCGGCGCGCCGATTTGATTCTGCTGTGTTACCAAAAACGCACCGCCACACCTTGAGTTTTTCGCCACGCTGCGGTTTCCCGGATCATGATTGGCAACTGGGCACAGTCGGGTCGGTGATCCTGTATTGCGTGCTGTAAAGTTTATTTGTTATAGTCGCCTCATTGTTCAGCGAAATGAAATTCGACTGGAGTGAAAAAATAGACCTCGATGCCTACCGATCGCAGACCGGAATTCTTCAAAGGCGCGCAACTCCGCGTCGGAATTATTGGTTGTGGATACGTGGGACTTCCGCTGGGATTGCGATTTGCTGAAGCCGGGCATCGCGTAACCGGATTTGATACCGATCCGGTAAAAGTCGGACAAATTGAATCGCGGGCAAACGTACATCCAGCATATTCCGCAGAACAAAATTCAGCAGTTTGTGCAGTCCAAACATTTTGGCGCGACCACGGATTTTTCGCGCCTGGCCGAAGTCGACGCCATCTTGATCTGCGTGCCAACGCCGCTCGATCAGCGGCGCGAGCCGGATCTTTCCTACGTGCAGGCCACCGCTGAAGCGATTCGTCCGCACCTGCAGCGCGGTCAACTGGTGGTGCTGGAATCGACCACCTATCCGGGAACGACCGAAGAATTGGTCCTGCCGGTGCTGGAAGCCACGGGAATGAAGTGCCCGGTGGCGCACGGCACGGATAACGAGCAGATCGCACCGATTTCTTCCTGGCGTTTTCACCGGAGCGCGAAGATCCCGGAAACAAGCAATACGGGCTGGCGCAAATTCCGAAGGTCGTGGGCGGGGTGAATCCGCCGTCGGGCCGCGCGGCGCAATCGCTCTACGCGCAGATCGTGGCCAAAGTTATTCCCGTAAGCTCGACGCAAGCCGCGGAAATGACCAAGCTGCTGGAAAATATTTTTCGCTGCGTGAACATCGCCCTCGTCAACGAACTAAAAATGCTGGGCATGCGCATGGGAATCGACATCTGGGAAGTGATCGACGCGGCGGCGACCAAGCCCTTCGGCTTCATGCCGTTTTATCCGGGCCCGGCCTCGGCGGCCATTGCATTCCGGTCGATCCATATTATCTGTCGTGGAAAGCGCGCGAGTACGATTTCGCGACGCGATTCATTGAACTGGCCGGCGAAGTGAACACCGGCGATGCCCTATCACGTGGTGGATTCCGTGGCGTCCGCGCTGAACGAGCGGCAAAAATCGCTGAAAGGCTCGCGCATCATGGTTCTGGGCGTGGCCTACAAAAAAGATGTGGACGACCTGCGCGAATCGCCATCGCTGAAAATCATCGAACAGCTGACGCTGCGCGGCGCCAAGGTGGAATACAACGATCCCCATTTCCCGGAGATTCACAAACTGCGCCACTACAATTTCGAGGGCATGAAATCCGTCGCCCATCGACGCCAAATCGCTGGCCGCCTACGACTGCGTGTTGATTGCCACCGATCACACCAGCATACGATTACCCGATGATCGTCGAGTCCTCGCAACTGGTGGTCGATACGCGCAATGCCACGCGACGTATCGCCAGAAATCGCAACAAAATTGTCCTGGTATAGGCCGCCTGAACGGGGCCAGCATTTTCGAGTACCGTGCCGGTACCGTTACTATTTGAATCCAATGTTCTCGAGTACCATTGTCTGCAGTTCGCGAACTTCCGTAGGATAAGGCTCCATGCCTCCACGCAATCCAGTCGGAGTAGGAACCCAGGGAACTCGCCGCCGCAGCCGGCGCGTGATCATCACTTTGGCCATCACGGTCCAGACTGTGGACCGACCCAAGGAAACTTCATTCGTCGAAGATACGCAGACCCTCGTGGTAAACGCGCACGGCGCGCTCCTGCTTCTCGCACGCTCAGGTGAAGGTCGGCCATAAACTTCTGCTCACGAACCGGGCAACGAAGGAAGAGCAAGTGTGCCGCGTGGCCAGCCTGGGTCCGGCAGCGGGAGAAAAAACGCAAATCGGCGTGGAATTTCTGAAACCAACGTCGGATTTTTGGCAGATTTCATTCCCGCCTGAAGACTGGGTGGTGCCGAGCCGTCGTCGAGCACGGCGGAAAAGTCCTGAGCAGCGGCATTCTTTCCCGCATTGAGAACAGGGCTCCGCTGAGAAGCAGCCTAAGGCAGATGCGTGAGTTCGATTCGCGCGGTGCCAAACGGAATTTCCGCCTCGACTAGTACCGGCGTATGCGTCGCGTCCTTGGTAATCCACACCCACAATCGCGTGTCCGTCAATTCCTTGCCATGATCGAATAGCGCGATCGCCACGCGAAATGCAGAGAAATTTCCCGCCGGCACGGTCACCGCTCCCTGCTGAGTGTCGATGCGGGCGACGGCGTCATACAGTCGATGCCCGTCGAACACCGGGGCCTTCAACTCCGGCGTATGCGACCAGTCTGTGGCGCGTACGTTGTACAGAAAACTGATGGCGTCGCGCGTTCCGGGCGCAACGCGAACCGCGGTGACGTCGGCGGGCGCAGGATCGCCATCGGTCGTCATGCGATATAAATTCGTCTGGGCCTTGCCTTGCTCGTGCAGGTACATTTCGAATTGGAGAGAAATCAGATTGGCGGTTGCGGTGTAGGAGTCAAACTCATCATCAATCGCGTAATAGTGCGCGGGTAGTATCCTGCGTGTGGGCCACAGCGCGAAAATGCCACGAAGGATGTCCAAAGAAATTGCGCTGCTCGACGACGGTGGTTTCAATTTTAGCGGCGTTCACCGCGTACTTCGAAAACAGCACTCGATATTGAAGAGTTTCTCCCGAACGAAACGGTACGGGGGTCGCAACCGGGGCAGCGGGAGCCGGGGGAGTTTTCGAATGTTTCTTGGAAGGCCTGGATTGCTGCGCAATTCCGATTGCACCGAATGCCAATACCCCGGCTAACACCGCTGGCAGCAGCGCCCTGAGACGAAAGCAGGAAAATCGTACGCGTGGCTTCGACAAGGATTACGTTTGGAGCGGCGAAGCGAGATCGCGCCAGACCTTTCCAGCATGCTACGTTAGACGCCGTGACGCCGCCCAAAAGGCACGCTATATTCAGGTTACAGAAAAAAGGCCCGGAACCCAGTTGAGATCGAGCCCGGTGTTCAGATGCACGCAATGCGGAACGCGTGAGCGGCAATGAAAGAAACCCAGAGAAAAGCTTCTTCCGAGCCGGAATCTGAAAGGGAGCGCATGCGATTTTTAGTGACCGGAGGAGCCGGATTCATCGGCTCGAACACGGTGGATCAATTGCTCCACCAAGGCCACGACGTTGTGGTGCTCGATGATTTGTCAACCGGCAAACCCGAAAACCTCGCCCAGGTCTCTTCAAGGATTCAGTTGATACAAGATAGCATCACGAACCTGGAAGCGGTGCGTCAGGCATGCAATGCTGTGGACTGCGTTCTCCACCTGGCGGCACAGACATCGGTGCCGCGTTCGGTAAAGGATCCGATCGAGACCAATCAGATCAACGTGGACGGCACACTGAACGTGCTGGTGGCGTCGCGCGACGCGAGAGTAAAACGCGTAGTGTTTGCAAGCTCCTGCGCGGTCTACGGAAAAACCTCGGCCCTGCCGATTCGCGAAAATTCGAACCTTACTCCGATTTCTCCGTATGGAATTTCCAAGCAGGTAGGCGAAGCATACGGGCGCGTTTTTCAAGAAATGTATGGGCTGGAGTTCGTGGCGCTCCGTTACTTCAATGTGTTCGGCCCGCGGCAGGATCCCGGCTCTCCCTACTCCGGCGTCCTATCGATCTTCAACGCGGCACTGCTGGCGGGAACTCCACCGACGATCTACGGCGACGGCGAACAGTCGCGCGACTTCGTCTACGTACAGAATGTGGTCGAGGCGATTCTATTGGCCGCCGAGTCACGCGGGCGCGGCGGGGCTGGCGATCAACGTCGGCACAGGAAACCGGTTCACATTGAATCAGACACTCGTGGCGCTGGAGAACGTCACCGGCCGGCGCGCTGCGGCAAAATACGCCACGCCGCGCGAAGGGGACATTCGCGATTCACAGGCGGACATTGCCTCGCGCGCCGCGTGCTCGGATACGAACCCGCGTTCCCGTTTGAAGATGGATTGAAGCGAACCTGGGAATGGTTTTCAGCAAATGAGGGTGCGGCGAGTGGTTCCTGAGCTGAGCCTCTTTTGTGGTGCGGGCTTCAGCCTGTGGACTTTAGACCCTGCAAGGACAAAACCCACAGGCTGGCCTGTGCCACTTACTGCTTGCCCGTGGGTACTTTCTGCTTCAACTCCTCAACCCAGTTCACCACTACATTAATTTGGGATGCCTTTTGCTCGGTATCGGCCGGTTTGACCATCAGGAACCGCTGCCCGTCGGGAGCAACATCGTAGTCCGGAAGAGACCTTGGAGTCGGCAGGTAAGGACCCTCGAACAGCTCCTTCGGCTTCCCTACGGAAAACGTCGGTTGAGCTTGGTACTCCGCTGCCATTATTTTCTTGCCGCTGCGGTAAAACAGTTCGCGGCCTTTAGGACTCCAGACGGGCTCCGTGCCTCCATCTGTCGAAATTTGCCACTTCCCGCCCAAGCCGGGGAAAGGACGCACATAGATTTCGTTCCGACCGGATTCGGGCGAGACATACGCGATCCAATGTCCGTCCGGTGAAAATCGAGGCGCCGTCTCATACATGCCGGGGCTTTGTTCGAACGGATGCGGCTTGCGTTCCTTGAGAGGCAGAATCCAGATTTGACGTCCCCCTGGCAGGTCATAGGTGAAGACCATATTCTGTCCATCCGGCGACCACGAGCCGGGAACGTTGTTGGACCCGAGTTCGCTGTCCGTCAATTGTTCGGCGCCCGCGCTGCCATCCGCCGCCTGCCAAAATAGTCGATTCCCGGTGCCTTTGTACGCGATCCTGACACCGTCCGCTGTCCAGATCGGATCCACGTTGCTTTTTCCTTGAAACGTCAAACGCGTCAGCGTATCGCGACCCAGGTCATACACCCAGATTTGAGGATCGCCTTCCTCGATTCCAACACTCACGCGCCGGCCGTCTGGAGAAATCCTGGGCAAGACATAATTGTGCGGAGGCGCAAGGACCGGCTGCTCGACTCCCTTGCGGTCCACCCATACAAGCTTCAATTGCGAATGACCGGAAGCGGGGATATACACGAGTGTTCCGTTGGAAGAAACATCGTACTGTGCGGCGGCGTAGGCCGTCGATTGCGTGATGCCCTCCACGACAGCAACTGAGGAGCCCGTGATTGTGAGCCGCTTAAGATCGAAAGGAGCGGCCATTAGGTTTCCTCCTTGCGCATACACCAGGTATGCGGGCGGTACATACCGGGGTTGTGTACCTCCCGACGGGATCAGGTCACGGTGCACTCCGGTCGCTAGGGTGCGTACGGAAATTTTTGCGCCGCCCGTGCCACTCCCAACAGAAGTCACGTAAAGGATATCTTTGCCGCCGGGCAGAATCTGAGGGTCTTCGTCCCCAATTTCGCCGTGATCAAGATGAGCTGCTGGCTGGGGATATCCGCCCTCATCCGCGACTTGCTGGAGGGGCTGGAAATTGGCTCCGAAAAAGATGGTGCCCTGACTACCCCATGTAAGTCCTCCACTGCCTGGAATGCCGGTCAGCTCAGCGAGAGTCAGCGCAGTTCCGCCGACAGCCAGAATTTTCTTCAGTTTTCCATCCGCCACAAATCCCAACCATTGGCCGTCTGGAGAGAAAAAGGGACCACTAGCGGTCTCGGTTCCAGGAATGGGTCGGACCTCCTGGCCATCCATCTGCCGCAGATAGAGTTGCGTCGCGCTTGGCCATGACGAACCCGCCACAAAAGCAATACGCTTGCCGTCCGGAGAGATGGCAATGTCAGGAGAAATCATTTGGGAGCTTGCCAATTGCTCGCCCGGGGGAGCCGCAATCGTGAATCGCATGACCGGCCTCGGCGCTGGGGCTGGCCCGGATTCAGAATCCATACCGCCGAGCCTGTCACCGCCGCGACCAGCAGTAATGCGCCCACGCCCAGGAATTGCGTTCGCCGTACGAGTCCCTAGCTCCCGTGACTGCGCCGCTCGACGGCATGCCGGCCTGCGACCCGCCGTCAGCGATCCATTTCAATTCCATTTCCAGATCGCGCGCCGTTTGCCAGCGGTCGTCCGGATCTTTCGCGAGGCAGCGCTTTACCACGCGATCCAGCGCCGGCGGCGTCATCGGTGCGAGCGTGCTCATCGGCACTGGATCCGTCTCCAGTATCTTGGCCATTAGGCTGGCCCGGCTTTTCCCCTCAAACGCTTTCTTCCCCGTTGCCATCTCATAGACCACTACGCCGAAGGCGAAAATGTCCGTGCGCGCGTCCGCTTCCTTCCCTTCCACTTGCTCCGGCGCCATGTATTGCAGCGTCCCCAGGTCGTGCCCTGCTCCGTGATCGCATCCTTCATCGTCGGCAGTTCGAATCGGAAGTGGCTGGCGCGGCCGCTTGGCCAGTTTCGCCAAACCGAAATCGAGCAGCTTGGTGCCCGGCTTTGTCAGCATGACGTTGCCGGGCTTCAAGTCACGATGCGTGATGCCCTTGCGATGCGCCTTGTCCAGCGCGTCGGCAATCTAAATCGCATATTGCAGCACTTGTTGGATCGGCAGCGGACCTTTCGCCAGGCGCTGCGCCAGCGTCTCGCCTTCGAGGTACCCCATCACCAAAAAATCAGTTCCATCCTGGTGACCCACGTCGTGCAGCGTACAGATGTGTGGATGATTCAGGCTGGCGATGGTGCGCGCCTCGCGATCGAAGCGTTCGCGGAGCTCAGGCCGGTCACCAAAGTGGTCGGCCAAAACTTTTACCGCGACGGTGCGGTCGAGACACGTGTCGCGGGCTTTATACACTTCGCCCATCCCGCCCGCGCCGATCGCGGAAACTACTTCGTAAGCCCCCAGTCGCGTTCCAGATGAAATGGGCATTACTTTCCTCCCCAAACAATTCCCGATTCCATTGCTTACTACTTTCCCGCCGCGGACTTTTGCTTCAATTCTTCCGGCCAGTTCAGGACGACATTGATGTCCCCACGCGCGGCCTCCGAACCTTTCAACATCAAGAAGCGTTGGCCGTCGCGGGAAACATCATAGTTAGTCAATGACCTCGGAGTGAGCGTATAAGGGCCTTGGAATAGATCCGCGGTTTACCTGCGGAAAACGTGGGCTCTTCCGTGTAGTCCGCAGCCATCATTTTCTGCCCTTCCCGGTAGAACAGTTCGCGGCCCTTGGGGTTCCATGCCGGCTCAGTGCCCCCATCGGTTGAAATCTGCCACTTACCTCCCGGGCCGGGAAAGGGGCGTACGCAAATCTGATTGCGGCCCGAGTCGTTCGAAGCGTAGGCGATCCAGCGTCCATCGGGCGAGAATTGTGGGGCAGCTTCGTAGCCAGGGTTTGCAACGAAGACGTGCGCCGTATGGTCCTTCAGGGACAAAATCCACGTGTTTCGAATGGCCGCTCCGTGCAAAAAAGCCAGTGCCTGTCCGTCCGGAGACCATGAGGTAGGAATATCATTCTGGGCGGCTTCGCCTGGTGCGAGTTCTTCAGCGCTCCCTCCTCCATCCGTAGGCTGCGAATAAAGCCGGGTGCCCTTGCCCTTGAATGCGATTCGCCGCCCGTCCGGTTCCCACACTGGGTCAACATTGCTCGAACCTTCCAATGTCAACCGGCTCAGCGCATCACGGAAAATATCGTAGAGCCAGACCTGGCCTTCCCCTTCTTCGATACTGACGGCAATTCGCTTGCCGTCAGGAGAAATCCGCGGAAAAGTGTAATTGTGCGGCGGGGCGGCTAGCGGCTGCTCGGTGCCATTGCGATCTACCCAAACCAGCGTCTGCGGAATTAATCCACCCCCAGTCCGATAGGCCAGAACACCATTGTCGGAAGCGGTGACAGATGACGCGCCACCGAACGGGTTATAGAAGACTCCTTCTACGATGGGTATCGCCTCGCCGCTCAATTGCAAGCGATCCGCGTCAAAGGGCTGGACCATCATCGTCCCTTGCCGGTGGAACAGCAAAAAGCCAGGAGAAACATAAACGGGATCTGAGTCGACGCCTAGAATGAACTTTCTTTCTTTCGAGTCCAGAGAACCAACGTAAATCGCGTTATTTTCAAATTTCGTGCTCTCTGCAAGGTAAAGGAAGTGCTTCCCGTCGGGAAGAAAATGGGGCCAGAGGTGGGTAGTTTCGGATCGGGAGGCGTCTAATGTGGTGACGGGCGTAGGATCGCCACCGGAATCAGAGACACGGTTGATTCTGCCATCATCGGCTACAAACAGTAGTAAGCCCCCACGACTCCAAGTTCCGGTTGTTGCTTGGACTTCAGTCAAGGTTTGGGCGGCGCCGCCGGATAGGTCAATTTTTTTCAGTCGCCCGCTAGCGGAGAAGGCGAGAAACCGGCTATCGGGAGACCAGATAGGATACCTTGCGCCTTCCGTCCCCGGTAGAGGTTGAGCGGTCGAGGAGTCCAGGGGTCGAACCCAAAGTTGCGATCCATTGGCACCCATGATCGCGGCATAAACCAATTTGCTGCCGTCGGGAGACAGGCTGAGAGAATCCTGGATTCCCGTCGTAAATGATCCTTTCTCCGGGGGGCCAATCGTAAAGCGCACAGGTTGTTTTTCGGCGGGCGGTGTGCGGCGCGAGTAGAGCGCGACCAAGGCAACCAAGGCCACGGCGATGACGAGTGCTGTAACTTTCCAAATGAGAAGATCCCTGGACTTTCGCGGAAGCGCAGCTGCAGGTGTCACTTCTGCTTGTAGGCCGCGGTCGGAGATCCATCTCAGCTGTTCGCAAATATCGTGCGCCGATTGCCAGCGATCGTCCGGATCTTTCGCCATGCAACGCTTCACTACGTGATCCAGCGCCGGCGGCGTCATCGGCGCGAGCGTGCTCATCGGCACTGGATCCGTCTCCAGGATCTTGGCCATCAGGCTGGCTTGGCTTTTTCCTTCAAATGCTTTCTTGCCCGTCGCCATTTCATAGACCACTACGCCGAACGCGAAAATATCGGTGCGCGCGTCGATCTGGTCCAGCTTGCCTTCCACCTGCTCCGGTGCCATGTACTGCAGCGTGCCGAGGATTGTGCCCTGCGCCGTGATCGCCTCCTTCATCGTCGGCATCTGCGATTCCGGCGTAACCGGTGCGGCGTCTTGCGCGAGCTTCGCGAGGCCAAAGTCCAGCAACTTCGCGCCGGATTTGGTCAGCATGATGTTGCCCGGCTTCAAGTCGCGGTGCGTGATCCCTTTGCGATGCGCCTTGTCCAGCGCGTCCGCAATTTCGATCGCGTACTGCAGCACTTGCTGGATCGGCAGCGGGCCTTTCGCCAGGCGCTGAGCCAGCGTCTCGCCTTCGATGTACTCCATTACCAGGTAGTCGGTGCCACCCTCGCGGCCCACGTCATGCAGCGTGCAGATGTGCGGATGATTGAGACTGGCGATGGTCCTGGCTTCACGCTCGAAACGTTCGTGCAACTCCGGCCGATCCGCAAAGTGCTCGGGCAGAACCTTGATGGCCACGGAGCGGTTGAGGCGCGTGTCGCGCGCGCGGTATACCTCGCCCATCCCGCCCGCACCGATGGCGGAGATGATTTCGTACGCTCCGAGCCGGGTTCCCGTAGTGATCGGCATTATTTTTCTCCACAGAATAATCTTGGCGTACTACTTTCCTGCCCCAGCTTTCTGCTTCAACTCATCCGTCCAGTTCAGCACCACGCTGATTTCGGCACGCGCCGCCCCGGTGGGATTGGAAACCAGAAATCTCTGTCCATCCGGAGTGACGTCGAAGGAGGGCACAGTCTGGTAGGAGGCGAAGTGACCTTCGAAAAGCACTTTCGGAGCGCCCGCGGAAAAGTTCGTGCGTGTGTTCGTCTCCACGACCATCATTTTGTTCCCGCTGCGATAGAACAACTCACCATTGCGCGCCCAGACCGGTTCTGTCCCGCCTTCGGTCGATACTTGCGATTTGCCCCCGGGACCGGGAAATGGCTGGACGTAAATTTCGTAGCGGCCTGATTCATCCGAGGCGTACGCCAGCCACCGGCCGTCCGGTGAAAATCGCGGTGCGATTTCATTGAATGGCGTTGCCTTGGCCTGAAATGGCTGTACTTTTTTATCGGCCAGCCGGACCACCGATATGTCATAACCTGCGGCCTGCTTGGATTGCTCGAACGCTAAAAACTGTCCGTCCGGAGACCATGAACTTGCAACTTGACCGCCAGTCTGAGCCATCGCCAAGCGCTCCGCCACGCCACTTCCGTCCGCCATTTCCCAAAATAGATTCCGTGCTCCGGACCGGTCCGATCCGAAAGCAATTTTCTTCCCGTCGGGCGACCACGCCATACCACCGTTGTAGTTCCCTTCAAATGTGAGCCGGGTCAAAGTGCTTCGACCGAGATCGAAGAGCCACTCCTGGCTGCCCTGTTCGTCGATCGTCACGGCTACGCGCCGGCCATCGGGGGAAAGCCTCGGATTCCGATAGGTATGGGGCGGAGCGGCCAGCGGTTGCTCAATTCCCTTTCGATCCACCCATGCCAGCTTAAATTGACCGTTCTTCGGCACCTCTCGGTAAATCAGCACGCCGTTGTCGGAGACCGCCATGCCCGCAGTCCCAGTTGTGGCACTGAATTGCACGTTTTGGGCTACGGAGATGGCATTTCCCGTGAGCTCCAGGCGATCCGCATCAAATGGCTGGGCAAACAATGTGCCGGTCCGAACAAACAACAGAAAGCCAGGCGGGCTGTACAGGGCAATGGAATTTACGTTCAGAATCTGCTTCGTCTCTTTCGAATTGAGCGCGCCCACGAAGATGCCGGAGGCCGCGGAAGTCTGGCCTATGGTCGTGTACAGAAAATGCTTGCCGTCGGGCAGAAACCGAGGCCAACGGTGGCTAGCCTGCACGGAGAAATCGAGGGAAGTGATCGGAGTCGGCGGTCCACCTCCCGAACTCACACGTAGGATCGGATGTCCGAAGCCGTAGCCAGACGAGACTAAAATATCGCCGTTGCGGTTCCAAGTGCCCATTTCCATGTTGGGCAAGGTCGCGATGCTTTCCACAGAGTCCCCGGAAACGGAGATCTTTTTGAGCGTATTGTTCGTGCTGAATGCGATGTACTGGCCGTCAGGCGACCAGAAAGGCGACCATGCGTCGTCCGTTCCAGGAAGCTGGCGCGCGGTTTGAGAATCGAGGTCTTGAACCCAGAGCGAGAAACGGGATGTAGAGTCCATCGCGACGAATGCCAGCTTGCTTCCGTCTGGCGAGATGCTCATTGCTTGTACGTTATCGGCAAGTTCCGGAAGAGTTTGTTTTTCCGGGGGAGCAACGGTGAATCGAACGGCCCTCGCCGGTTGCACCGTCCGCCTCGAAAGGAAAAGAGACGTGATCGCTGCGGCCGCTATGAGGAATGCGACTCCCGCTACGATCCAGGCGAAGCGCTCGCCACTGCCCCGCGTGGAGGCGCTCGATGCTGCGGCTCCCTGCGGTCCTTGCCCCTGCTCCGCAATCCACTTCAACTCCTCGCAAAGATCGCCGGACGATTGCCACCTTCGATCGGGGTCTTTGGCCAGGCAGCGCTTCACGAGGCGGTCGAGGGCGGGCGGCGTCATCGGCACGAGCGTAACCATCGGCGCTGGGTCGGTCTCCAAAATCTTGGCCATCAGGCTGGCTTGGCTCTTACCCTCAAACGCCTTTTGCCCCGTCGCCATTTCATACACGACGACGCCAAACGCAAAAATGTCCGTCCGCGCATCCACTTCTTTCCCTTCCAACTGCTCCGGGGCCATGTACTGCAGCGTTCCGAGGATCGTTCCTTGCGCCGTGATCGCCTCCTTCATCGTCGGCATCTGCGATTCCTGCATGACCGGCGCGGCGTCCTGCGCCAGTTTTGCCAATCCAAAATCGAGCAGCTTGGTTCCCGATTTCGTCAGCATGATGTTGCCCGACTTCAGGTCGCGGTGCGTGATGCCTTTGCGGTGCGCCTTGTCCAGCGCATCCGCAATCTCAATCGCATATTGCAACACCTGCTGGATCGGCAGCGGACCTTTCGCCAGTCGCTGCGCCAGCGTCTCGCCTTCGATGTATTCCATCACCAGGTAGTCGGTTCCGTTCTGATGGCCGACGTCATGCAGCGTGCAGATGTGCGGATGGTTGAGCCCGGCAATCGTGCGCGCTTCGCGGTCAAACCGCTCGCGCAGTTCGACGCGATCGGCCAGATGATCCGGCAATATCTTGATGGCCACCGTGCGGTCCAGCCGCGTATCGCGCGCGCGATACACCTCGCCCATTCCGCCCGCGCCGATCGCGGAGACGATTTCGTAGGCTCCGAGCCGGGTTCCTGTAGTGATGGGCATTACTTTTCTCCACAGAATAATCTCTGCTTACTACTTTCCCGCCCCAGCTTTCTGCTTCAACTCATCCGTCCAGATCAGCACCACGCTGATTTCCGCGCGCGCCGTCCCGGTCGGGTTTGAAACCAGAAATCTCTGTCCATCCGAAGTGACGTCGAAGGAGGGCTCAGTCTGGTAGGGAGTGAAGTGACCTTCGAAAAGCACTTTCGGAGCGCCCGCGGAAAAGTTCATGCGTGTGTTCGTCTCCACCACCATCATTTTTTCTCCGCTGCGATAGAACAGTTCGCTATTGCGCGCCCAGACCGGCTCCGTCCCGCCTTCGGTCGAGACTTGCGATTTGCCTCCAAGACCGGGAAATGGCTGGGCGTAGATTTCGTAGCGGCCTGATTCATCCGAGGCGTACGCCAGCCACCTGCCGTCCGGTGAAAATCGCGGCGCGATTTCATTGCATGGCATTGCCTGAAATGGCTGTACTTTTTTATCGGCCAGGCGGACAACCGGCATGTCGTAGCCTGCGGCCTGCGTGGCAACGATCCGATTGAGCCGCGTGTCGCGCGCCTGGTAGACTTCGCCCATCCCTCCCGCGCCGGGCGCGGCGACAATTTCGTAGGGGCCGAGTCGAGTTCCCGCGACAGTGTTCATTGATTGTTCCGTCCGGGCACATCCGGTCGCTTCGACGGCATGAAATCCAGATTCCCTTCGCCCCAACAGACCCTTCTTCTTTGCTCTTCGCAATCGAACGTCCTCATCGAGCGAGGCGAGACGAACGTCAGAGCTACGTGTGGGCCACAGAATGCCGACACACTATCCTCCGAATGGACATCATTTCCCAAAGATTGACAGAGTGTATAACATCCGGAGTTTCGTTCGCAGTAAATCACTAAATTTCGTTAATGTACCTACAGCTTTCGGATTGATTTCCGATGTCCCAGGGAACAGGGAGGGATATCGTGAAGTCAACCATCAGATGGGCCGTGGCCGCCGCCTCGATCCTGGCAACTGGAATTTCCGGAGTCGGCCACGCAGTCGCGAGTGGGACTTCCGAAACGAATCTGGCAATCACCATCCATGTTCGTAATTACGCAGGAGTCGCTTCGCAAACCTTGAGCGACGCAGAACGAGTAGCGGCCGCTGTTTTTCGAAGCGGGGGTGTAGAAATCGGCTGGGAGGAGACACCGGCTCCCGTACGCGATCCTGTGAAATTGGCCGGGCGCGGCGCGATTACGGTCTCTGACATCCAGCTCAACATTCTTTCAGATATTCTTTTCGGCCGATCGGATCTGCCCAACAACGCCCTGGGCGTGGCACCCGGAAACGGTCCGGGTCGCGGAACGATCTACGTCTTCGATAGCAGAATAAAAACACTTTTCTGGGGAATCATGGACGCGCACCTTTTAGGCACCATCGATGTGCATCTTTCAAAAGGCCAAATCCTGGGCCATGTGATCGCACATGAGATCGGCCATCTTCTGTTGAACCAGGAACTGCACTCCGCCCGGGGCATCATGCGAGGAGAGTGGGGATTTACGGAGTTACGAGCCATGGCCCGCGGTTTGCTGCTTTTCACGCCGCAGGAGGCGGAGCGGATGCGGGCTGAAATACGCAGCAGAATGGGGAACTGGTGAAGTTCCCGAAAGCGAACCCCGGCGCGAACAACGACGCGTACCACGCCGACGCTAGCGCGAGCGCACCGGAGGTTCCAGCAAATGCGGGAGCAACTCCGTCAGATTGTCCACCACCACATCGGGTGGAAATTCGGTGAAGCGATGGCTGCCGAATCCGTAGGTCACTCCGCACATCCAGGTGCCTGAATTGCGCGCGGTTTGCACATCAACTTCGGAATCGCCGACGATCATCACCTGGTCGGGTGCCGCGCCGAATTCCCGCAGGATCGATTCGACGCCCATGGGATCCGGCTTTTTGCGCTCAAAGCTGTTACCGCCATATACGTAGCGGAAGTGCTCGCCAACGCCGAGTTCCTGAACGATGTTGCGACTCACGCGCACGGGCTTGTTGGTATAGACGGCCATGGGCATGCCCTTCAACGCGTCCAGTGTTTCGCGAACGCCGGGATACAGCACGGTATTGTCCAGCTTGTGCGCGGAATAAT
Source organism: uncultured Acidobacteriota bacterium (assembly GCA_963695945.1). Lineage (GTDB taxonomy): Bacteria > Acidobacteriota > Terriglobia > Acidiferrales > UBA7541 > Palsa-360. The sequence continues at coordinate 108,724 of CAVOIX010000034.1, forward strand.
ACTTGATAAAAAACTCCAGCCCGAGCATGCAATCTTGTTCGGAGGCGTCGCTGCCGAGGGCTCGCGCGATCAGGGCCGGCGCGCCCTGGCCGACGTAACTGAAGATTTGTTCATGCGGCAGCGGACTGCGGCCCAGTTCAGCGAGGGTAGCATTCACGGAAAGGGCCAGATCCAGTTTGGAGTCGATCAGCGTGCCGTCCAGATCGAAGATAAGCGCGCGTACTTCAGAGAAATGAGCGATGGAGCCCCCCTGGAAACTTCAATGGCGCGGCCGGGCTATCAATATGAAAGTGCCGGCGCGCCATTTCTCGCCTTCGACGCGGCCGCTCGCCTGAGCTATTTCCGTTCCCGAATCACTGAGAACCGGAAGCTTCTGTTCCGCGGAAATCTGCCGCCGCCCGCGAAATAATAATTGTAATATAGGGGGCTGCATTTCATCAGGATAAAGTCACCGCGAACATTGCCGCGGAGACGTACGCGTCAACAATTTTATTGAGGATCTTTAGAGGAGGAAGTGCGAATGGCTGAGATTTTTCCGTTTCCGGCGTTTCGGTACAATTCGGCGGTTGTGGATCCGGCAAAGGTTTTGACCCAGCCCTATGACAAGATCACGCCGGCCATGGCGGAGAAATACGCAGCCGCCAGTCCCTACAATCTGATCCCGATCGAAAAAGGAAAATCGAGCCCGCAAGACACGCCTGCGAATAATGTCTATACGCGCGCGGCAGACACTCTCGAACAATGGATTCGGGACAAGGTGGTGGTGCAGGATTCCGCGCCTTGGTTTTACGCGTATTTTCAAGAATACACGGTACCGGGAACGAGCGAGCGTCGCGTTCGCAAAGGCTTTATCGGCGTTGGACGCGTTGAAGACTATTCGGCCGGCGTAGTCTTTCGCCATGAGCAGACCCTTTCGGGGCCGAAGGCCGACCGCCTGGAATTGTTGCGGCACACCAAGACTCATACCGGACAGCTTTTCATGATGTATACCGATCCTGGATTGCACATCGATATCCTGCTTGAAGCGGTTACGCGATCGAAGCCGGAAGTCGAAATTCGCGATGAGTACGATGTGGTGCACCGCTTGTGGCCGGTGACCGACGCCAAAGCCCTGGAATCCATCCAGCGCGAGATGGCCGACAAAAAATTAGTCATCGCCGACGGCCACCATCGCTACGAAACGGCCCTGGCGTATCGCGACGAATGCCGAGCACGCGCTGGCCACGTGGACCGAAACGCACCGTATGAAAAGGTAATGATGACTCTCTTCAACGCGGCCGGCAAGGGTTTGACAATTCTTCCGACTCATCGCGTCGTCGCCAACGTTGCGAATTTTTCGTTCGAGACATTCCGATCGGCTCTGGCTGACTCGTTCGACGTGAAGTCCTATCGATTCAGCGCCCCGGGGGAGCGCGCGAGCATGTATGACCAATTCCGCCGCGATCTTCGGCTCGGTCAGGAACAACGGGCCGTCGGTGCATTTGCGGGCGAAGGTGCCTTCCATATTTTTGTATTGAGGAAGGAAGCCAATCTCGACGCGCTGCTGCCCGGCGTTTCTCCGGCGCAGCGGCAACTAGACGTGATCCTGCTGCACCGATTGATACTTGAGCGAGGCTTAAAGATTACGCAGGACGCGGTAAAAACCGAAAAGAACATCACCTACGAGCGCGAAATGGACGTTGCTATTGAATCCGTGGACTCCGGCCGCGCGCAAATCTGTTTCTTGCTGAACCCGGTCAGCGTGGAAACCGTGGCCGAGATGGCCATGGGCGGCGAGGTTTTGCCTCAAAAATCCACCGATTTTTTCCCTAAGTTAATGAGTGGAATGACTATGTATCATCTGTAAAACGGATAGGCAACTCAGTAAACGGAAGGAAGGCCACATTTTCCCCCAATGTGGCCCTTTTCGTGACATCGAAGTCCAGACCAGCGATCTGGGTACCGATGGGGGAAGATGAGCGGCCCTACTTCCCACTGCGGCCGACTGCCGTTGCATGGCTACGCGTCTGGATGATCCCTCCTGCTATTGCCGCGATCGAAACAGCCAGTTTTATAATATTGACCTAAAAGGCTTTAGCTCCTATCGTGAAAAATGTCAGCGCGCATCGAGGTTCAATTGAGTTTCAATTCAATTTTGGGAACCATCCCGCTTTTGGTACCCCGATGGGAGGGATCACTTGGGACGCGACCAGTTTCACTCCGTTCTTTGTTGATTTCTCTCGCAGTTCGCGCCGGGCCCCGGCTTCGAATTACGCGCTTTGCAAGCGTGCCAGATCTCGGTTAAATCTAGAAGGATCAGCAACTTCAGGGGGAAGAATGAGGACGGCAATGCGTGTGGCACAGGCCGTAATGCTGCTTTTGGGAGTTCTTATCTGCACACCCGCACGGGCGCAGACGAGTAATGGTACTCTGGTCGGATGGGTCGTTGATCCTACTGGGGCCGTTCTGACGAAGGCTACAGTATCCGCGCGAAGCGCGCAGTATGGCCAACCCCACGAAACACATACAGATTCCGTCGGAACTTACCGCCTGGAAAGCCTGCAACCTGGAATTTATTCGGTAACCATCGCGGCTGCGGGATTTGAAACCCTTACGGTGGACGGAGTCGTCATCAACGGCTCGTTGACCACGACGATTAACGGCACCCTGAAACTTGCCGCTGCCGAACAAACGATTGAAGTACAAGCCACCGCGGCACAAGCGATCGACACCCAATCCGGACAGATTGGAGACAGCCTCAACCACCAGGAAGTAGCCGAACTCCCCTATCGTAGTCTGAATCCCGCCGAGTTGGCGATGACGCTGCCTGGGGTCCACGATGTTCCGGCCGGACAAGGCGCGGTAAATGTCAGAAACTTGACGGAAGGTATCAGCTTTTCAGTAAACGGCACGCGTCCGCGCGCGAACAATTTCCTGATTGACGGCCAGGATGACAACGATTACGGAATTGCTGGCCAGGCATATCAGCCTGTGAACTGGGGAGCGATCCAGGAAGTCACGATCTTAACGAATGCCTACAGCGCCGAGTTCGGACGCGGCGGCGGATCGGTCACGAACTACATTTTCAAAAGCGGTACAAACAATTTTCACGGAGACTTGTGGGAAATCAATCGGAATTCCGCACTGGCATCGATTCCCGCGGAGGTCGCTGTTGCCGGTCCGGTCTCCAAGAATCCGTACGATAATCAGAATACGTTTGGTTTTGACGCCGGCGGTCCAATCATAAAGAACAAGCTTTTCGCGTTCGGAACGGCCCAGTGGGATCGCGAGCGCCTGTCGGCCACCGGACCCGCGGGATCCTTCTTGCCGACTCCGGCCGGGATCGCAACGTTGCAGACACTTCTGCCGAATCCGAACATCTCCCTTCTATTGGCTTCCATCGGATCGCTGGCCGGGCAGGCGGGAACCCCGACTACAAAGTTGGTGCCCCTAGGCGCGGGACGGCCGAGCGTCGAGATTGGCCCCTTCCAATTTCAGAATGTCAGAACGGCCCAAAACAATTACAGCTGGAATTACCGGATGGACTGGCAATTCTCCGAACGCGATACTCTGACCGGAAGCATTATTCGTGAACATTCGACTCTCTCGCCGGACAATTTCGCGAATCCGAATGCGCTGCCCAACTTTGACACCGAGCAGGCGGGACATTCCGAAATTGTCCGGGGCCAGTGGGCGCACACGATTTCTTCTTCGCTGGTCAATGAACTGCGGTTGTCCCGCACCAATATAAGCTTCGGCTTCGATCCAACCCCGGCAACGGCCACGGGTGCGCTTGCCAACATTCCGTTCATTGCGTTTGGCAGCGACATCCACTTTCCATCGATCGGAGTCGGCAGCAATTTTCCGCAAGAAAGATCTCACAACGCCTGGCAGGTACAGGAGGCGCTGAGCTATGCGGCCAACCGGCACACGATCAAAGCAGGAGTTGATGTCACGCTATTGAGCCTGCAGGACACGATTGCACTGAGTAAGCGCGGAATGATTTTCTACAACCGAGGCGGCGGATTTAGTTCCCTGGGAAATTTTATTGACGACACGACGGGTCAGGATCCGGGAACAATTTCCCGGGGCTTCGGAAATCCCAATGTGCATTCCCGCGCAAATATGTTCGCTCCTTATATCGAAGACACCTGGAGGATCAGGAACGATCTCACTTTGACCATGGGGCTGCGATATGAATACTGGGGCGCTTTGGCGAACTCCCTTCCCTTCCCGGCATTTAACATCAACGCCGGCTCGGGTCTGCCAAACGCCACAGATCCTGCTTATACGACGGACCCGGCCTTGTTCAACAGCTTGTTTTCGTTCAAACAGGTCCCGAACGAGCGGAATTTCGCCCCGCGAGTGGGTGTGGCCTACACGCCGCATTGGGGCAAGTTCCTGTTTGGCGACGGCAAGACCGTACTTCGCGCCGCATACGGAATTTTTTATGACGGTCTCTTCTCTGGTATCGTGGACAATTCCGCAGGTTCACAGCCCAACACGTTTGGCGGTACCCTGCCGTTTCAATCCGGCCGGGGCACGGGTAGCGCATCCACTTTCCCGTCGATTAGTCCCACTTTCAACTCCACGTTGCTCCTGCAATCGATGGCCAGCAACCTGCTTAATCCGATGACGCAGCAGTGGAACGTTGACATGGAACGTGAATTGCCCCTGGGGCTGGTCCTCACAGTTGCCTACGTCGGCACCCGGGGCGACCATCTTTTCGCGAACCAGGATTTCAATCCGGGATTGGGTTATAACCCATCGACGTTCGCGATCAATTTGGCCAACCCTAATTTTGGAGAGGTCGAAATTCGCACCAATAATGGGCAATCCTGGTACAACTCCGCGCAGGTCGAAGTGGAGCGAAAAATTCGCACGCTGATCCTGCGTGGTTCTTACACCTATTCGAAGTTCAACGACGATGTTTCAGATGTATATCAATTGGGGACCAGTGCGTCGACTGGCCTGTCTTCCTTCCCGCAGGTGCTCACGAACCAGTACTCCGATTGGGGACCGTCTAATTTCGACCAGCGCCACCGCTTCAGCTTGGCGTACGTGTGGGGAGTGCCGTACTTCCAACGAAATGCATTCCTGAAAGCGTTGACCGATCAGTGGGAGTGGTCAGGGATTGCATCGATTGAATCCGGAACACCCAATACCGTGGAGATCGGCTTTGACAATCAAGGGAACAACCATAACAATTCGCGGCCCGATCTATCCAATCCGAACGCGCCTCTGAATATGATCGGAATCGACGGAGCAAACGTGTTTGTCGGGGGTACACCTGGCGTCTTCTATGACTTCATGTGCACCATGACACCGCCGTTTGGGCCTTGTCCGTCCAGACCGGCTTCGGCGTATCACTTCATCGTGCCTGGTCACACTTTAACGGCTACGGGATACGTAGCGCCTCCAGGCAATGTTGGCCGGAACTCGATCTTCGGGCCCGGACAAATTTACTTCGATACCGCGATTCAACGCGACTTCCCCATCCACTTCTGGAAGCGCGAGAATGATAAGTTGTCGTTTCGGGCGGAGCTGTTTAATGCTCTGAACCATTCCAATCTATTTACGCCGTCGTACACACTATTGGACTCGAACTTCGACAACACGGCCATCACGATTAATTCCAATGGCGGGCGAAGAATCAAACTTTGGCTGAAATATTCGTTCTAGTCCGGATCCTGTCGAAAATTAGGCCCCGGCGCGGTACAGGCCGGGGCTTTTATTGTGCACAAGTCCGAAACGCAGCAGCGGGATGGCATAAACCTGGTGGCAAGAAAAGGAAATGCCGCCGCCGGTCCAGGACCAGCGGCGGCACAGTGAATTTCAGTCGTGACTTAACTGTTGAAGCTGGCGATGGCCGCGGCTTCCGTGGGATAAACTTCAAATACGGTGACGAGCTTGGTCACCTGCAGGATTTCCTGAAATTTCGAGCCCAGGTGGCACAACTTCAGCGAGGCTCCCTGCGAACGCGCACTGGTGTGCGAAGCGACCAGGGCGCCCAACCCCGAACTGTCGATGTAGGTGACGTTGTCCATGTTGAGCAGGATCTTCTTCTGGCCGGAAGCCAGCAGTGATTTCACTTTCTCACGCAGCGCGGTGCTTTCTTCTCCCAGCACGATACGCCCGTCCATCGCTACTACTGCCACGCCATCCACCACGCGGTCCGTCATTTTCAGTGCCACGGTCTATCCTCCTGACGAAAGCTTTCTTCTGAACGTGAACTTTTCAGCGCCGATACAGCCGGCGTCATTTCTCAATAGTAGTCCGAACAAGACAGGTAGTACCCGCACCTGCTGCAAACCAGCTTGCAACGCTTCGGCTCCAGCCGCTCCGAACAAACCGGACAAAAACTGATCGGGTGTTCCTCCGGGTGTGGTTGCAGGCTGCAATCTTCGCCGCGCGCGCCAGGAATCGCTTCTTCTTGCACGCTTCGTTTCATGGCCCGAAGGTTATAGCACAACCGCGGTGACGTGGGAAGAAACAAACAAATTGCGGCAGTGGGCCAATTCTGTGTTGCCGAAAAGTGCCGCAGTTTATGACAAAACGTACCCCCCGGAGGAAGCTGTGAGAAACGGGCGAGAAAATCACGAAAGCCCTACGGGGCGATACAACGGGTTTATCAGTCCAACGATCCTTCACCACGCTTGGCCAACCCTGTGCCACCCCTGCGGGGGTTTGCGGCTCATATAATGATACGAATTCCCACCGCTGCCGCGATGGGCTACGTTCGTTCGTCCCTTCGGGACTGGCAACCCAGAATTAGCCCACTCGCACGAATTGCGGTATCAAAACATCGGGCCTTGGCGAATGGAATGGCAAAGCAGGCGGCTTGCAGCGTGCTGGGTTCGAGGGATTTGCTGTCGATTACTGCAACCGGGGCTTCCGTGACGGCATCTGATCTGGTAGGAAGAAACGGGATGACCCACAAACTCCATTTAGCCGCAACGGCCTTTGCAGGAATTCTGTTTTGCTCCGCGGCTGGAGCGCAGACGCGCGGAGCAGGTCCAGCGAGTCGGGTGCCTGAAGGCCAGGCTGCGCCGCATATCGCGCGTCCGGCTCCCGCTCCCACCAACAACGCAGGGATCGCCTCCCGGTCAAGGCAGCAAGCACGAGGATCCCAAAATTCCAGGGGCGGGCGCGTTCGAGGGGACTTTTCTCCAATTGTCAATTCGGCGAACTTTGACAACCGCCGTACGGTTCCCGGCCTTGGATTCGACTACCCGCATCTGGCAGCGATTGGCGGAAACGTCGGCGGCGAATTTGGTGCCGGTCCGGGTCGCAACGGTCATCGCGGACAGGGTTTTTATGTCGCCATTCCGTTCGGCGCATACCCTACCTACTATGCGGATTCGGGTTACGACCAAGCCGAGCAGCAGCCGGAACAACCATCCGACCAGCAGCCAGACAATCAAGATCAATTGCAACCCCAGAACCTAGTCACCCCGCAGCCCGATTCGTCTTACCCTCAGAGCTCTGACTCCCGAATTGCGGCCGGCAATCCTTCGGCCTCCGAGCCGCCTGCGCCGACGGAAGCGCAAGTTCCAGACGTAGGTGACTTCATCCTTGTCCAGCGTGATGGACGGATCCTATTCGCCTCGCTCTACACTGTGGTGGGTACGCAGGTGCGGTACATCTCCCGTGACGGAATTCGCCACACCATCGCTATGGCCGACCTCGATCCCGAAGCCACACAGCAGATGAATGAAGCACGCGGAACCACTGTTCAGCTTCTCGACTAGCCTGACCGAATCCCGATTTTCAATTTTAGCAGGGCGATGTCGAAGTGTTAGTGGCGCAGACCTCAGCCCGTGGGATTCGTCCTCGCAACCATCAATCCCCGCACACTGAAGTCTGTCCTACTAAACCTACTTACTGAGAACTCTGCGCCGGTTGCGGCATGATGTAGCAGGTTTGCGGCGGCAGGCCGGCACGCTCAAACTGCACGGTGATGTGCGTGATGTGGAAATCGCGTTCGAGCTTGGCGCACATCGCCTGCAGGATTTTTTCACTTTCATCCATATGCATGTCCGGGATGCGCGCGTGGCAGGACAGCGCCACCATGTCCGTACCAATCGTCCAGACGTGGATGTCGTGAACTTCCTGCACTCCCTTGATGGTCAAAATGGAGCGCGCCACGGACTCGAGCTCAATCCCGCGCGGCAAACCCTCGAGCAGGATGTTGCCGGCCTCCTGCAACAGGCTCTTGGTGGACCAGAGCACCATTGCAGCAATGAGGACTCCGATCAGCGGATCGATCCACTGAGCGCCGGTGGTTCGAATGGCAATGGCTCCGGCCAGAATTCCGATATTCGAAATCGCGTCGCCAAAGTTGTGAATCAGCAGGCTGCGGAGATTCAAGTCGCGGCGGCTGCTGACCAGGGCCAGGGTAATGCCACCGTTAATAGCCAGAGCCAGCAGCGAGACGCCAATCATCCAGTTTTCATGGACGGCGACAGGATGAAGGAAGCGTTGGAACGCCTCGTAGAAAAGCCCGATGGATACCAGCACCAGCAGAATCGCATTGGTGAACGCGGCCAAGATGCCGGCGCGCTGGTAGCCATAGGTACGTTCGTGGTCCGCAGGGCGCGTCGCCCAGTGCAGGGCGATCCAGGAAATGAGTAGCGTGGGGATGTCCGAAAGATTGTGAAGCGCGTCGCTGACCAGGGAGATGGAATGGCCAAAGTATCCGCCGAGCAGTTCCGCCACCACCAGCAAAATGGTGGCGGCTACCGCTCCGGCGAGCACCCCACTGGTCATGTCCGGAGAGGGGTGCGAATGGCCGGAGGAGTGATCGTGGCCATGCGCGTGTACATGCATGAGCTTATTGTACCGGGAGTACCGCCTGCAGCGACAGTTGATCCTTGCGAACCTGCATTTTTGGCGGGTTTCAGGCCTGCCCGGGGCCGGATTGGTGACGCGTGCGTATCACGCACATGTAGCGTGGAAGACAATTGACACACCTAGACTGGCTCCCTAGTATGAAAAAGACCGACAATTCGAGTTTCCGTGCCATCTACCCACTCCATCGCAGCCGAACCATGGCCAAGCCGTCACGCAAGGTCTCCCAAGACCGGGTGGCCACCTGCGTTTTTGGGGCGTGCGCGGATCCACGCCGACTGTGGACAAGGCCACCTGGCGCTACGGCGGCAACACGGCTTGCGTGGAGCTGACCACTCCGGCGGGGGCGCGCGTGATCCTGGATTGCGGGACCGGCCTGCGCATGCTGGGCCGCCATCTGGAGGCTGCCAGGAACCCGAGAAGCACGAACCGCACATTTTCGTGACCCATTACCATTGGGATCATATTCAGGGCATTCCGTTTTTTTCGCCCCTGTACTCGGAACAAAACCGCTTTCATTTTTATAGTTTCCGTTCGGAATACCTCGGCGCGGGCAGCCTGAAGCGTGTGTTTGAAGCGCAGATGGCCTATCCGTATTTTCCGGTGGACCTCAACGCCATGTGCGCAAAGCGCGAGTTTACCGAGGTAAGTGGCGGCGACCAATTCGAGCTGCCGGGCGCGCGGGTGACGGCGCGCTGGCTGCACCATCCACAAGGATGCCTGGGGTTTCGATTTGAGACGCCCGCGGGAACTGTTGTTTATTCCACGGATAACGAGCCCGGCAATCCGAAACTGGACCGAAGCCTGAGAGAACTTGCGGCGGGCGCGGATATTTTTATCAATGACGCGCAGTTCACGCCCGAACAGCTGGCCGGCAAACGCAAAGGCTGGGGCCATTCCTCATGGCTCGAAGGCGTGAAGATCGCCGAGGAAGTGGGAGTGAAAAACCTGGTACTGTTCCACCACGATCCGGATTCCACGGATAAATCGGTGGACAGCATTCTGCGCGATGCGCGCGGAAAATTCGCAAATGTGTGGGCCGCAGCCGAGGGCATGGTGATGACGCTCGGCGAAGACGATCTCGACGTGGTCATCCCCGCTTCGCGCGAGGGCTTGCGGCGCGACGCCCATTTCCGCGCGCGCGTCAGCGGCCAAACCGACGGCGGCCACGCCTTTGAAGAAGAAACCGTGATCAGCGACCTGACGCTGCACGGCGCGCTGATTTATCTGGACCACAGCCCCAAAATTCAGTCCGAATTGCAAGTCCTGCTGGACAACCCCGGGATTGACGGCTCCTCCAACAGCCCGCTGCGTTTGCGCGGCTATGTCGTGCGCATCGAAGTGCAGGAAGACAAAGATCGCACGGCGGTCGGAATTGTGTTTACGGAATAATAATTCCCCATCGACTTTACCGTTCACCATTCCATCCCCTCCGGAATATCCTCAGATTTAGCGCATCGAATACCTTGACTTCTCTTTAAATCTTGTGCTAAACGCGCTCGCCAGCAGGGCAGCAAATCTTGTCGGGGAACAGGGTGACAATGCGCGGACTCGCGAAAACCATAGCATTTGTGTGTCTGTCGTCTTTAGCCGCGGGTGCAGCGGCTTTGGCCCAAAACAGCCCACCGCCGAGCGCTACGGGCAAGCTTTCCGGTCACGCTGCCAGTGAGGAAGAGGTCGAGCAGTTGCGACGCGAAGTGGCAGACCTTCGCGCGACGGTTCAGCGGCTCGTCCAAGCAAGCGGCAGAGCCGCAACTGGAGAATCACATCTGGTGCTGGCAAGTTCGGTGACCGAAACGGTTGAACCCAATTCCTCCCCGCTGACCGCCAGCACCCCGGCGGGGATCGAGGTTGATCCGGACGAGAAGAGCACGCCTCAAAGGAGGCCCATCGACGCATTGCCGATCGTTCCCGGATGGAGCGGCGAGCACTTTTATTTGAGGAGCTCCGACGGAAATTTCACGCTTTCGCCCATCGGATACTTCAACGCACAATACAATTTTTACAAAGGCGATGGCGCACCCCCCGCCACATTTACGATTCCGCGCGCTCGTTTTGGCGTTCAAGGCAGCTATGGAAAGCAGGTCGACTATCAATTTCTATTCGAGTCGGCATCCCCTCTCACCATCCGTGACGCGTATCTGGATTTCAAGCCCTGGCGCGCTTTCAGCATCATGGGCGGCCAGTATCGGGTGCCCTTCGCGCAGGAATCGCAGGCAATTGAAACCAACTTCGAATTCAACACGTTGTCGATTGCGTCCGTCCTGTACCCGAACGTCTTCGGTGCTTTCCGCGCTCCCGGCATCGATGTCCACGGCGATTTGGCGGGAGGGCGCGCCCAATATTGGGTCGGGATTTTTAATGGCCAGGGACTTCTCGCCAGCGGAACCACCAACGAACCCGAAATTGTCGGCAGATTCAGATTCGCTCCCTGGAATCAATCGAAACATGACTGGCTGAAGGGATTCTCTGTAGGAGGGTCCATCGACCATAGCCGCTCCAAGGGACTGGCCAGCGAACTGAGTTTCACGGGCCTGATGACCGACAACGCCTACAATTTTTTACCGCAATTTCGGATCAATGGCGGAATCGAACGTTACAACGGATTTTTCTCGTGGTTGAAAGGTCCACTGGGGATTCGCGGCGAATACACTCAAGTGCTGGAAAAGCGGACCGGCATTGGCTCGTTTGTTCCTGGGGGAGCAGGGTTCAACACTCTTCCAGGAGTTGTTGGAAAGGGCGCCTACGGGATGGTCACCTATTTGCTGACCGGCGAATCCCAGCCGGACAACTCCATGCCGCGCGTCAGGCACCCAGTGATCGGTCCGGATTCTCCCGGAGAATCGGGCGGGCCAGGATGGGGCGCGTGGCAACTCAAGTTCCGGTATTCCTGGCTGGACGGGAAAGCTCCGGGCGCGACTTGCGACGCAAGCACGACTCCGGCCTGCCCGATTACACCCGGAATTGTTCCGGCATTCAGCGATCGCACCAGTCAGTTCACCGCGGGACTCAACTGGTATCTCAACTACTGGGTTATGGTCCGGTCGGATTTGAACATTGACCAGCTCAAGAATCCAAGCGTGCAAGGTATTTTGCCTCGGAATTATTTTGTATTCCTGGACGGCATCCAATTCCGATTCTGATCGGGTCCGAAATCACGCGACCACTGGAAGTTCAATCCATGGCGCGAGTCGTAAAAGGAGACCGGATGCGAGATAGATTATTTTCCATCATCGCGGAGGGTTTGCTTTTCGTTTTCGTCCTGATAGCGAGCGGTTGCAGCAGCAGTCAGCCGGGCTGTCCGGTTTGTGGGACGGACAAGAATGCGACGGTCGGTCTGATTGACGTGATGTTGGTACCGGAACATAGCGCCGCTGGGGCTCCTGGAGGACCGTTCAACATTTTCGATATTAGCTGGGCAGATCCGGTGAATCGCGTGTACTACGTCTCCGACAATCTCGGCATCGATGTCGCCATGTTCAATACCGTCACCAACATCGCGTTGGCTGCGATCGGTGGAGACAATTCCATCGCCGAGGCGGGGAATAACGCCAGTTCGTGTTTTCAGGATTCGGCAGGCAATCAAATCATTCCGCCAATCACCTCGGCCCAGGGCAACTATGTTGAATTTGGATGCAAGACCGGGAACTTTCGCATTCCAGGCTTCTTCGGGCCAGACGGACATTTCGGCGGTTTCGTGGGGGGCCAGTGTTGCGGCACCCGAGCCAATAACTTGAACCCATTGCAAGGTCCGAATGGACTGGAGGCTACGTCCGATGGAACTTTTTTGTTTGTCGGCAATGGCAGCGCCAGCGTGGTGGTGTTCGATATGACCGCAACGATTGCGAGTGCCGCCGTTCCCCCCACAGTGGTCGCCACGATCGTAACGGGCGCGTCGCCGGACTATAACGGGCTCCCCGATGGAATTACCGGATGCATAAATTCGGCAAGCGGGCGGGCTTTCTCTGACCCTACCTGCGGAGACCTTCGCGCGGATGAAATCTCAACTACAGGGGGCCTTATTACCGCCCCGGATGGCAGTAAACGCTTTTTGTTTTTGATCATCAATGGCGATCCCACTCTCCCGTTCGCAACCATCGTTGACGCCACCGGCATCGTGACCAAAACCGGAACACTTTCGCAGCAACATTGCCTTCCGTACAAGACCATCACGCCGGGTCCGGGCGTCGCGCCGATACCCTATAGTCCCGGAAGCTCGGCATTCCCGGCGAATTTCTCCTCATGCATTCTTGGCCAGATTTATTATGACAGCGCGGCGCAGAACGACATCAACACCGTGATTGACGACCAGGGCGCGAACCTGAACAGATTTTCTTGCCCCGATCCTACGCTTCAATTCAGCGGGAGCGTGGCTGGGGTGCCGGGACCCGCCGTGCCATCGGGCGCGTCCGGCCATGCCGCCGGATTCAATCCGGATGTTCCTTGCCATCATGGTCCCATGCTTACAGCTACGACTGCGACTCAAGCTGGCGGAGTTTTCTGTACTCCAGGTCCCGGCACGCCCGCCGGATGCGTTGGAGCAGTTGCCCTGGCCGGGCTGGGCGCGTCAGTTTTCAATCCCAACACGGGACATTTTCTTTTGACAAATGGGAATTCAACCGCGGACATTACGGTTGGGAGCGTTGATGAAATCGATCCGTTCCACGCCGTCATAACACCTGGCGGCGCCACGATATACGAACCGGTGGTGATCAACAGCTTCCCGATTCCAAGCTGCATGCCGGGTGGCATCGCCATGGGTCCAGGAACGGATGTTTTAGTGGTGTGCGCCGGCCATGACGGAAGGCAATTCGCTCCCACCACGCATATTATCAACGGCACCACGGGCGCGATTCTCACCACGATTAACTTCGTGGGGGGCGCGGACCAAGGGTGGTACAACTCCGGCGACGGCAAGTATTACATCGGCGCGAATGGCATGATACCTGGCCCGGTTTTGGGCGTAATCGATGCAGGTTCCAGACAATGGCTGCAAAACGTGCCCACGAGCGGGCTGTCGCACAGCGTCGCCGCTGATCGCAACAACAATCACATCTTCGTACCGCTTCCCTCGGGCGGAATATGCCAATCGCAGGCGCCGGATGGCTGCATCGGCGTGTACGCGTCTCAGTAGCCGCTCTCTCAAAGTCCGATTGAAGAAAGAAACGGGAGTGTTCGTCTCCCTGCTTCCGGCAAAATCGCTGCACGCATTTCGAGCTGCCGATGTTACCTGACGGGTGTCTCTTGATAGCGCATCATTTTCCATTGCGCGCGCTGCTTGGTCCAAAGTTCGCCAACGAAAACTCTTCTATACCGAGTGGCGGACCCTTGTGGGAATTGAATCGTTGATTCGTAGGTTACGAATGCATAATTCGGCCCAAGTTGCTGCACTTGGAAAAGCTGGAGCAGGAAGTCCGTATACATGCTGTGCTCGACTTCGCGCAGGATACGGGGCTTGGGCCGCTCACCGTCGCCGTCAGCTTCCACGGCCTGAAAATCGTCGGCGAGAAATTCCGCGTACCCATCTTTATCTTTGTTCTTGAAGGCTGTCCACGCATCCCGAACTCGCGCTTCAAGCAGATTAGCGGTTGTGGATGGGGAATCCACATGTTGTGAAGGCTCGCTCCGCGCTTCCTCTCCCGCACCGAGAGGCTGTGGCGCGAACCCAACGCAGGACGCCAAAAGTGCGAAACACAGGTACTGGATTCGATGCTGCATCTCTTCTCTCCCTTCAAGAAGCAATGGTAGGAGACCAACATTTGCGTGGCGCCAGGCACTATATCACTCTCACGAATGGAAGACCGACGAAGGGCCTCTCGACCGCGCGCACAGGTTCCTCTGCGCGATTGTGAAACTTAATGCCTTTTTCGTGTCTTTGGCTGCGCGCCAGCGGCCGCAAACCATCATCGTGTTTTGAACGCTTGACATCTTCGCGATGCCGCGATGTATTAAGACCAAGCAAATTTAACAATTCAGATTTGAAATTGAAGGAATAACAACCAAGGGGATGAGTGATGAAAATTGCGAAGATATCGATCGCGGTGCTTTCCACGCTGGCGTTGGCATTCTCGTTTGCCGGGCAGAGCCACGCGCAACAGAAGGATACGCCGGTAGTTCCTCCTCTTACATCGGTCCCCACATTTTCCACGGAGAACATCGCACGGCAGGGGCATTTCTATGTTGGCGGAAAATGGGTGGGCGAGCCCGGCAAGGAAGTAATGCGCGGCGCGATGTATGTGGAAACGTGGGTGCCAAAAAAAATCCGCTACAAATATCCCATCGTGTTCGTGCAATCCGGAGGCGGAGAGACCAACGTGGCGCTTTTGCAGACTCCCGATGGACGGCCGGGATGGGCCTACGATTTCGTCAACCGGGGCTACACCGTGTATATGCTGGATCTTCCCGGGCGCGGGCGCTCGGCCTTTGTCCCGGGCGCTGACGGTGAGTTGGCGCCGCCGCGTTCCGGGCCGCTGATGGAGGAAGTCTGGTCCAGCGGCCGGCCGCCACAGACTCCGAAGAGCACCTGGCCGCAATATACGAAGCACACCCAGTGGCCGGGAGATGGACCGAATAAGGGAAAAATGGGCGACCCGATTTTTGATTATTTCGCCAAGACCGATACGCAGACACCCACGGGCAAGGACATAGAACAGCTCACGGCGGACGATATCGAGGCGCTTCTCGACCTCATCCACGAGCCGGTGGTTCTGCTGCTGCACTCGGGCGTGGCGCCTTCGGGCTGGATGGCGGCGGACGCCCGGCCGAAGCTCGTGAAAGCGATCGTTGCCGCCGAACCACTCGCGCCCCCCATTGAGAACGCGGAACGCGGCTCCTCCGGGCCGGGGCGACTTTGGGGCCTGACGAATCTGCCGGTGACTTACGATCCTCCCGTGAAAGATCCCGTCGAACTTCATCCTGTACGCCAGGAAAAAGCGGATGCGCCAGACCTGATTCCCTGCTGGCTTCAGCAGGAACCGGCGCACAAGCTTGTGAACATGAAGGACATTCTGGTGCTGAACGTTTCTGGAGAAGCCAGCTACCACCGTCCGTATGCGCGCTGCACGGCGATGTGGCTGAATCAGGCAGGCGTAAAGACGACCTACGTAAATCTGGAAGACGTTGGCATCCGCGGGAACGGACACCAGTTCATGTCCGAGAAGAATAGCGCTGAGATTTCCAAGTATTTTATGAACTGGCTGGAGAAGAACGTTCACTGATGTTGCGCGATCGGGAAATCCACGGTTGAGTTGATTGAATTTTGGGATGCCGCATCCTTCACGACTTTGGTGAAGGGTGCGGGTTTGGAGTAACCGCAGCAGCCATCCATTCCAGACAACAAGAGCCTCACCCTTGAATTCCGCAAGGGTGAGGCCCCAAATCGATTTCAGGTATCGAGCCGGCGTTAGTCCAGCGGCTCGATCTTGACGATGGCTGCGCCGTGGTTGCTGCCTGTCCAGATGGTGGCAGGCGTCGTGGAATCGTCGGCGAAGACGCGACGCATGTTGGTATCGCGCGGCATCAGGTACTCGACGACTTCGCCGGTCTTGGGATTGACTTTGTCCAAGCGGTCGGTGGTCATGCCGCCGGTGTAGAGGTTCCCAGTCTTGTCCCACGTTACGTAGTACGGGCCTGAAAAGGGCGTCGGCAATGCCCATTCGCTGATCTTGCCTGTTTCCGGATCGAGCATGCCGATTTTGTTGCCCTGATATTCACCGAAGAATGCACGGTCCTGAGCGTCCGTGCGGATGCGGCGCGGGCGCGAATTTGCCGTGGGCGTCTGGAACCAGGCGACCTTCCCGGTCTTGGCGTCGATGCGGCCGATGTAGTCGGTGGCGAAGTCGGTGAAATAGAGATTGTTGTGCGAGTCGGAATCGATGCCGTAGATGGTGCCGCGGCGGCCGTCGGGAAGCTGCTTCATGGGCTCGAACTGCTCGTAGTTGCCGGTCTTCACGTCAAGCCGGAAAATATCGTAGTGGCCGGCGCTGTCGGTCCAGATTTTTCCGTCGACGTCGTAGCGCATGCCGAGCATGTTGGGCTGTGCCGCTTCGTCGTTCCATTGCTTGGGCAGGCTGTAGGTCTTGATCGTCTCGGTCTTGCGGTCAAACTTTGCCAGGGCGCCCTGATACATCATGCCCATCCACATGTCGCCGGCCTTGTCTTCCTCGATATCGAGCAGGCCTTGCGGATAGCCCGGCTTCAATTCCGGCACGGGATATTCCTTCAGAGCGCCGGTTTTGGGATCGAGCTTGCCGATAAACATTTCGCCGAAATCGGTGTACCAGACCATGCCGTGCTCGTCGACGATCACATCATGAGGTTCGATCGTAGGACGCGGCAGATCAAATTCGGTGATGATCACGTGGGTAGCTTTGCCGGTGGGGCGCGGAAACGTTTTGAAGTGGTACTCCCACTGGGAGACCGAACTGAGGTTGACGGTCGAAAGAAATTCGGCGTTCTTGCGATATTGCTCGGGGTCGCCGCCGCGATTCTGTTCCACGCGCCGTTGCGGCTTGATCGGCTGGCTGACCTGCGCGTAGCCCATCATGCGCGTGATGACCTGCGTGAATTCGTCGGCATCGTGCGTGGACTGGACGATGCGCTGCAGCGTGTGGCAACTAACGCAGTTCAGCAGAAAAATCTTTTGTTGATCCGTGCCGGGCATGCTGGTCAGCAATTCGGCATTGGTGAGCTGCGGAACAAGATTTTTTGCCTTGATCAGCTTGAGGTCGGTGGTCGAGGGCTTCTGAGCGGCGAGGTCGGCCGAAGCGGGAGCTTCCAGACTGTAGCCGACGGCGCGAACCTTCAGCGTGTAATGTCCGGGATCGAGACGCCCCGCCGGGAAACTGTAGCGGCCCTTATTGTCGCTGATCACGCTGACGGTGATCGTGGATCCGTCCTTCTTGGCGCTGACCACGACGCCTTCCATCGGTCCTTCTTCCGCCGAACTTACCTGCCCGCTCAAGGCCGCCGGGCCTTGCCCCTCGGCTGCAAATGCGCGCTGGGGAGACCATTGAATCGCGGCAACAACCATGCCTAGGATCGCAACCAGAAACAAAAATCGTGTTCGCATTGTTTCCTCTCTTAACGAGAAGTCGATAACGCAATAGACGGCGCAGGGCCTCTGGCAGTTGCAATTATTGCTGAAAGGACACGACGAAACCGAATGACAAACTCCTGACTTACCCTTCAGACGTTCCGGCTGAACAGCAATATACACCAATCCGCTTGCCCGGGGAACGCCGGTGTAGCGCAAGCGCACCCAGCCGACCTGAGCAAGACTTCCGGGCGTGCGCTACAATAGTTTTCGGTTTCGTGAAACATGGCCGATTCTTCTTCCATCACACCGCCATCGGTAGAACTGCCGTCGCCGGCAACGCCCGCGCCAGGCACGGGCCCGCAGGGGCGCGCCGCCGGGATGTTTCGCGCCCTTAAAAATCGCAATTTCCAGCTATTTTTCAGCGGACAGATTATTTCACTCGTTGGAACGTGGATGCAGTCCGTCGCCGAGGCCTGGCTCCTTTACCGGCTGACGCATTCGGCGGCGCTTCTGGGCGTGCTGGCCTTCGTGGCCCAGATTCCAATCTTTCTGCTTTCGCCGTTGGCAGGGCTGGCCGCCGACCGGTGGCCGCGGCGGCGGGTGGTGATCGCGACGCAGTGCTCTTCGATGATGCTGGCCTTCACATTGGCGACTTTGACTCTGACCCACCATATCGGGCCGGAGAGGATACGGCAATCGACGTGGGAAATTATTGGACTGGCGACGTTGCTGGGCGTGGTGAACGCGTTCGACGTTCCGGCGCGGCAATCGTTTCTGATCGAAATGGTAGGGCGAGAAAATCTGCTGAACGCGATCGCGCTCAATTCCTCGATGTTCAACGGCGCCCGAGTGGCGGGACCGGCTATCGCCGGGGCCCTGGTGGCGGTAGTAGGCGAGGGCTGGTGTTTTCTGCTCAACGGCGTGAGTTATCTCGCCGTAATTGCAGGCCTGCTGCTGATGCGCATCGAAAAATCGAAACGGGTGCACGACGGCACGGCGCCGCTCGAAAAATTGCGCGAGGGATTTCGTTTCGCGCGGCACACCAAACCGATTCGCGCGCTGCTCTCGTTGTTGGGCGTGGTCAGCTTCATGGCGCTGCCCTTCAGCGTGCTGATGCCGATCTTCGCGGTGAAAATTCTGCATGGCGGGGCTTCCGCTTATGGCTGGCTGATGGGCGCGGTAGGGTTTGGAGCGATGTTTGGGGCTCTGGCGATCGCCATGCGGCAGCAATTACGGGGACTGGGAAATGTGGTGGCTTATTCGGCGACAGGGTTGGGCGTTTCGCTGGTCTTGTTCAGCGCATCCCGCTGGTTTTTCCTGTCGTTCGCCATTTTGGTTTTTTGCGGCTTCGCGATGATGATGCAGTTCACCGCGACCAACACGCTGATTCAGGCAATGGTGCCGGACCAGTTGCGGGGACGGGTGATGTCCCTGTATTCGATGATGTTTTTGGGAATGTCGCCACTCGGCTCGCTCGTTGCCGGCGCGCTGGCGCAGCGCATCGGAGCCCCGGTGACTGTGGCGATGGGAGGCCTCGTCGCTTGCCTGGGCGGCATGATCTTCATGCGCAAATGGCCGGACATGCGCGGGCCGGCCCGCGAACTTCTAACCGCGCAGGGAATGATCTCGGCGGTGCCGCAGACGGATCAGGCTGGACCGTCGTCCTAAGATCGCTGCGCTGAGGCGTGATCGGTGATTTCGCGAAGACGAACATCTCGTCCCGTATCGGTGGGCACACGCTTACCGCGCCACCTCCGACCAACACATGTCTGGCAGTGGCATCTTTAAATGGTAATCGCGATCAGGAAAAACTAGGCGCTAACGGCGCTGGATTTTCGCGCGTACTTTCGGACCGCGCCTTCCATGCCGGACGCGGAATTCTTCAGATCTTCCATGGTCATCGCCGGGTGCAATTCCACCTTCGCATTAAAGGCCAGGAACCACGGCTCGGCGAAGGCTGGAATCTGGGAAGAGTCCGTCAGGTTCACAACGACAAACCCTGTCCTGGAGCCATTGTCTTCGGCAAAGTAGGCCGCTTCCGGTTTCAGATCGGCGAGGATCGAACCGATCGTGGAACCCAGAGTTCCATCGGTAATCGCAGCGTTTCCTTCCGCTGTCGGAATGGTAATTTTCATCAGCATGCGCATGGTCAGACCTCCGTAAGATGGGGAGAATCTACTGCCGTGATAGTGCGATGTCAACTTCGTTGCTCCGCGGAAACCCAGCTGCGAGCTCTTTCCTACGCCGCGCTGACGAAGTATTCGGTCCACTCCGCGATCTTCCCTTCCTTAATCAGGAAGATGGCGACCACGTGAGAAGTGCGCGTCTTTTCCGGCGTAATAAATCGATTCAACTTTTCCATCGCCACGACAGGCCCCTTGGCGAAGCTATCGAGGAGTTCGTGATGAATTTTCTGGCCGTTGGCCGTGCCGCGCCTGATGGCGGCCTCGAAAGCGTCCCGCCCGAGCGTAGGACTCTGATCCGTCGGGCGAAGTCGGAACGCGCAATCTTCGGCGAAAAAGGGACTGAGCCGGGAGAAATCCGGAGGGTCGGAGGCGGCCACCAGGTCCCAGGTAGCCACCATATCGCGAACCAGTTTAAGATTCGCGGTCTCGCTCTCTGTTTGTTCGGCGAGTTCCTCGGCACGCAACAGATTCGGAGCGGCGCAGGTCGTTAACGCGCCGAAGAAAACTGCCGGCAAAAAAGTGCGTCGATCCATGTTCCGCATCCTTATGATCTCTCGAGAAATTACTTTATAGCTCCGGCGCTGCAATCTGCCCGCTACGGATTCGCCGGTCCTCGCGGCGACGCCATTCGCAATTCGAGTTCCTTCGCGCGAGGGGCGCGCCCTGCGAGACGGTTCGCCTGGATGGCATCCTCCAGCAGGTACCGGCTGCCCGGAGCGGAATTCAGAGCTGCCTCGTATTTTTCGGCGGCTTCCGCAAAAAGCTTGTGCTGAGAAAAGGTATATCCCCGACCCAGGTGCAGCGCGAGACCATCCGAATTTTTCGCCCAATAATCGAGCTGCGCGATGACGTCCTGCTCTTGCTTGCCTCTGAGCAATGAGAAATGAACCTCTTCCCGATCGGCGGCGTTTCCAATCGTCAACGTCAATATCAAATCCTGACCCGCGGATTTCTTTTTGTAGTCCGCCAGAGCGGAAGAAACAGCCGCGGATCTCAATTCCCCGGTTTCGCCGTTGGTTTCCGTTGGTCCCCAGAGCGTGACGTCCTTGGCTTCCGACAGAATGGATAGAATGATTTTTTGCGGCACTGGCACCAACGGATGACGAAATCCTCAGGCAGCTCAACGCTGCCCTCCGCGGGATAGAGAATGCGCGAGTCCGCCGCGAGTCCCCGGGTTGCGCCGGCAATTCCCAACTTTCGCAGTTCGCCGGCGATCAGGTTTGGCGGAACCGAATCCTTACCGGCATTGTGCTGAGACGGAAGCGCAACGGGGACTACCGTGAACGGTCCTTGCGATTTCGAGATTTGCTTTTTTCCTTCGGGGATCAGGATCTCCAGAGAACCCTCGTTAAGGCATTTGACCTGGTCCCCGGCGATCAAGAGAGTGCGACGTCCCGCGATGGATCCAGAACGCGCCAGGTTGCGGTGCCGTGTTTTTGCAGCCTGGCGTCACAGTCAATATGCAGAATTCTTGCGTCAGCAGGCTCCGTGCTCTGCGCCAGGCAAACCGAGATTGAACTGCACAGGACCATCAGCAACAGCGCAATGGGAGAGACTCGATCGCTCATTTCGCGTTCTCCGAATGAGATCGAGCGGGAGCCGGAGCGGCGTGGAACCACGAACGCACTGATGGGGGCAGCCACGCGACGCCCCTTTCTACAGCGTGTTCCACCGGGTTATGCACGATCAGCGCGGCGGCCACCAGGATGAAGTCATCCCACATCAGGTGAGTTTTGCGGACACCCCAGATCGCGAAGCAAACCAGGGCAGCCATCACGACAAAACTCAGAATTTCCGCAACCCCGTACTCCATGAAATCTTCCTTGCCCTTTTTCAGGAGATAAAAACGGATCAAGAGCACTGGAATGAAGACCAGGATGGAAAACAGGGCGTCCAGCAATAACACGCCCGGTAATTTTAGGTGATAGAGAGGCGTTTTTTGCAGCAGGGTATATGCGGCGCAAGCGTGCAGGTATACGCCGGCGTAGGCTTTTAACGGCCTGCCAGGAACGATGAAGATGTCGCCGGTGTTGGTGATTCGTCCCAGCAGAACAATTTGACCATCCAGGTTTTTGGCGGAATCCAAACCGGCAATGAACCGGGTTGCGTCATCGGCAGTTTGAATCTGCGGCACGACAATCTTCTGCTGGTCAAATTTGCTCAACTGGCTGTAGTCCACCAGAAATTTTGGCGCAACGACCAGGGAACTTTCGCCGTCGTCCTGGTGAGTGGTCTCCGCGAGCCAGCCCAGTCCGCTCGGCACGGGTTTCGTAGTTTGATGAACGAGCGCGACGCCCATCGCCGGACACCGTGCCGGCAAATCCTCTGGCGCCGAAGAATATTTCACGTCGACCCACTCGGGCATATACCACGCCGTTTGGACCGACTCAGGGCTTGGAACAACCACGCAGGACGCCAGATCGGCGTACTTCGTGTCGTTCAGCCATTTATCTTTTCCGAGCACCAGCGAGTCGTGCACACCTACGCGAATCGGGATTTTGGCATTCCGAAAGGATTCCAGAAGGTCTTCATCCGCGGCATCGGCATAGCCATGCTCGTCGGGTGAAAAGTCGACGTCCAGCCCAATTGCTTTAGGCGGGTTCTTCATTTGAACCAGAGCGTCAACCAGAAATTTCAGCGGCTCTCTTTTTGTAACGGGTCCCGGGCGCAGCCCGGTCGAAGTGATCATCGGTATGCTGCTGATATCCATGACGACGACGCCCGTACTGGCAGCCGAGGATGCCGAAGACAGACTGTTCTGGAGCGTGTCATAGGCTATCTCTTCCAACTGCCTGCCGAAATCTGAATATCCGATAAGCCAGTTAATTCCGCACAGCGCCGCGGTGATGGCCAGGCTTAGAACGAAGCTGATCCAGATCTCGCGCCGGCCGTCGCGGCGCTTTTCCTCGCCGGAAATTTCGGCGCGAGGAGGCGCGTTGGCTGGGGGCGTGCGTTTTTCTTTCTTGCGTCGTGCCGTCATTGGGGAAAACCACGCAGGCGTGGCAAGTCTCCTCTTCCCACGCGAAAACTCACCGGCATCATCTCATTTCTGGCGCGCGGATTTCTACTCTTTCGGAATGCCAGCCGGCTTGATTTGGCTGGGCGCGAGTTTTCCGTGGTTTTGAATTGAACGAAGGTGGCTAACTGACTAGTATGTGCTGTGGATTGTGCCCGTCGAGCGCGCTCCGCAAACGTTGCGGGGAGTCAAATCGCGGGATGACCGCCTTGATCGCTCCGACAGAAGGTTGCAAATGTTCCTGCATCGGTGGCCCATCGCGTTGCTCTGCTGCATCCTGGCTTGCTTGTTCTTCGTAGCGCCAGCGTTCGCGCAAACCAAGCGCGCTTTGTTGATCGGCATCGATACGTACGAGGCCGAGGGTAAAACTATTAGCAAACCGGCGGGGACAGCGCAGCAAAATGAGGGAGCAGGCGCCAGCCGGTGGGAGCTTCCGCAGTGGGGAAATCTGGACGGGTCATTGAATGACGTTGAATCGGTGCACCAGCTTCTGGCCAGTCCCAAGTACGGCTTCGCGGAAAATAACATTCACATCCTTGAAGAGGACAAAGCCACGCCGAAGGCATTTTGCAGGCAATGAAAAAGTTTCTGCTGGACGAACCCGCCCGCGGCGACACGGTCGTTTTCTACTACGCGGGACACGGTTCGCAAAGATTCAACTCACTGACCGACAAGCCGTTTCACCTCGACGAGACGATCGTTCCCTCCGACGCCAGCGGCGGCGCATTCGACATTCGCGACAAGGAAGTCGCCCGGCTCTTCAATCAGGTTGTTGATAAAGGCATACAGCTCACCGCCATTTTCGACAGCTGCCATAGTGGTTCCATTGCTCGTGGAATTCCTGTGGGCTCCCAGGAAAGGCGCGATTTCTCGCCTATGATCCGCGCGATGCGGCGGATCCCCCGGATAAAGGGTCCGATGGCAAACCAGCAACACGGCCCGAAGATCGTCCCGGCGGGGCCATGGTTCTGTCCGCGACCCAGCACGATCAGTCCGCGATGGAATGGAGTGGCGTGGATGGAAAGGCGCACGGCGCATTCACGGTGGCCCTGATCGATGCGCTGCAAACGCTGCCGGCAAGCTCCTCCGCTCAGGATGTGTACAAGCGAGTGAAAGTTCTGCTGCTGGGCATGGGCGTAGCACAGCAGCCGGATCTGGGCGGCCCCGTGGAGCGCACTCACCTTTCGCTCTTCAACAACGCTGCCGGCTCCGAACGGCTCACAGTCGCGGTTCGTCCGGAAGGGGTGAACAGCGACGGCACCGTTCGAACTGGACGGAGGTCTTGCGCTCGGACTTGGGCGAGGCAGCGAGTTAAAAAAGGTGGGAGTTGTGCCGGGCAAGCCGGACGTAAGGGTGCGAATTACTCAACTCGAGGGCCTTTCGAAATCCCGGGCGGAAATGATTCGTCCGGCAGATCCGAATCAGATTCAGCCGGGAGATCTATTCGAGCTGACGGCGTGGGTCGCGCCTGAAAACAGCCGATTGCAGGTGTGGATGCCGGCCACGTCGCTTTCAAGCGTCAATTTACTGAAAGTAACGGAAGAGATCGGAAAGTTAAGGCAAGCGGGCAACGTGACGTGGATTGACGATCCGTTACGTTCTACTCCCGATTACGTGATGGCATGGAACGGCACGGAGTGGACTCTGGCCAAAGGTGGCGACGCAGCGGTGAGTCTCGGGCAGAGCCCGAGCGCGACGGCTGTTCTGAGCCGCCTGCCGGCGAAAGGCAAATCCGGATTCTTCCTGGCGCTTCCTCCTTCGAGCGAGCTGCTGCCAGGTTTGAAGCTGGGGAGTGGAACCGAAAACAGCGCCGTGGAAGTCGCGGCATCTCCGGAGCGAGCGCAGTATTTGCTGGTGGGCCGAGCTACGAACAATGCAATTGAATATGCCTGGGTGAAAAAGAATTTCAGCACGGACGCTACCACAGCGAATTCAAAACCGAGCGCAGAAGGAACCGTATGCTCTTCTGATTCGCCGTACCCACCGCGAACGAACTGGCTTGCGGTTGGCGCGACCGCAGATTCCCTGGCGAAGACTTCGGCGACTCTCACCGAATACGCGGACCGCCTGGCTCGGGTGCGATCCTGGATGGAGTTGCCGGCGCCACCGGCAGGAGCGAACGAAGCGTTTCCTTATCGCCTGGCGCTGAAACCAGTGGATGCAGGTTCCAAACCTAAACCAGGCGAAAACGAGCTGATTCAGGAAGGCACCGTCGTCGAGGGCAACACGTTCGGGTTGGTGCTTCGCGCCGAGGGAAAAATCACCGCCGCCACTCCGCGACGCTGGGTTTATGTGCTGCTGATCGATTGCAGCGGCCAGGGCCAGTTGCTCTATCCGCGGTCGGGAGAAGGCAATTTTCTGCCGGAACGAGCACCAGGAGCCAATGCGTGGCCGAGGGAAATTGACCTTAGTGGGAGCACCGGTACTTTCGATATCGAAAGCCCGTTTGGAGTAGACACCTATATTCTGCTGACGACTGCCGATCAAATTGCCGACCTCAGCGCGTTCAATTTTTCGGGAGTCCTGCAAGCGACTCGCGGCGGCCCGCAATCACCACTTGCGCAACTCCTGGGAAATGCCAGCGCGAACACGCGCGGCGCAAACCCGTCGGTGCCCGTGACTTGGTCCGTTCAGTACATGCCGATTGAAAGTGTCGCGGCAGGCAAGAATTCGGCAAAACCCTCGCGTTAAAACGCATCGGCAGTCGAGGTTCTAGTACCAGGGTGTAAATTTTTGGAATCTTTTGATAGCATCACCGTGCGCGGCTCGTTAAACAGAGGCTGAAGTTATGCCCCGTTCGCAATTCGATTCACCGAATCGTACCGAGATCATCCCGGCCTCGGCGGGACTTCTGAGCTGTGCCCGTCCAGAGCTTTTGCGGATGGCGCCGATCAAGAATGTACGCCGGCCTTTTCTGAATCCCCGCGCTCTTTTGATCCTGCTGCTGTTCGCGCAGTTTGCCGGCCTCTCCACCGAAGCGGGAGCGCAAGGTTGGGGTCTCGCCAAGAAGACGATTAAGCTGCAGCGCAAGATGCCGGCCGCCGTGCATCTGCCGGGACCTGCCTTTGATGTCCAGGTGAACTCGCACGACGCGAGCAATGCCGACGCTGCGCGAATGTTGTCCGACCTCCTCACCACCGAACTGCAAAAATACGACAAAAAGCTGCAAGTGAAATCGACTTCGCCGGACGAAGTGATTCATTGCACGATCATGACGTTTACGATCCCCGCTCCCGTGCCGTACACCCGCAATGAAGTGGTCTTTCAGAAAGGCCGCAACGTGGAACAGCCGGTACAGTATTACAAAGTGACCGGCTCCGTGAGCGTCACGTACCAGGCGAAGGAGGGCGGAGGAAGAGTTTTGGATTCTGACGGAGTCACCGCGAAGTACGCGCAGGAATTTCAGGCGGGCACGAACCAGGCGACAGGAGAATCGCTGGAGTCCAAGGTTACCAATCCCTTCAAGCGCTTGGCGGGCAAGAAAACGGACGAGACTTATGGAGCGCCCACTCCCATTGAACTGCGCCAGCTGCTGTTGTCACGCGCATCGTCGCAAATCGCCTCGCGCCTCGTGAATACTGATGAGACGCTCGATGTTCCACTGGCCCGCGGCAAGCTGGACGAAGCCAACAACCTTGCCGACAAGGGCCTGTGGCAACGCGATCTGGAGACTTTGGAGGAAATGGCGCCGCTCGCAAAACCCACCGACGATGCGTACCGTTTTTATAATATCGGCGTCGCCTACGAGGCACTCGCCTACCAATCCGAAGACAAAAGCGCCACGGAAAAATTCCTGGAGAAAGCCGCCATCAATTACGGCAAGGCCATTGACGCCAATCCGGGCGAAAAACAATTCGCCGAACCGCAGTCCAGAATTGAAACAGCCGTCGAGCATTACAAGCGGCTTCAGGGAGGTTCAACGCTGAGCGCGAAGGCCGACCCGGAGCCCCCCAGCGCGTCCTCAGCCGCTTCTCCATCGAAAACTTCTGCGCCGGCCAAAGCCTCAAGCACAGGATCTGGAACGCGGTCCGCGTCGGTTGGCGCCAGCAAACCAGCTTCCAATGGCAGCCCACGCGCGTCTGCCGCGAGTACTGCGAGCAAATCTCCTGCGAAACCAACCGCGAACGCAGCCCCGGCGCTGACCAACGCGCAAGTGATCAAGATGGCCAAGGCCGGCGTGGACGAAGACAATATCGTAGCTACCATCCACGACGCGACCTCGGTGGAGTTTGACCTCACGCCCGATGGTCTGGTTACTCTCGCTTCCAACGGCGTCAAGGGAAAAATCGTGATGGCCATGCGCGAGCGCACGAAACGCTCGTCCGCGCATTAGCATCCGCAGCAGATGTAGCGCCCGCCTGAAGGCGGGCGCCACCAGAATGGCCAGAAATCCCGGAGCTTTCCAGATGTTTGTATGCGGTGCGCGAATGAGAATTCCGTTGCCATCCTCGAAACATGTTTTGGCGACCGCGTTTTTTCTCCTGTTGCTTTGCGCCGGCGCTCCCAATGCCGTTGCGCAAAGCGAACGCTGCGGCGTCTCCAAGGACTTCGAGGTGCAGGCTCTGGAGCAAATCAAGACCGGAGCGAACTCGGAAGTCGAAGACGGCTTGCAACTCTTGAAGCACGCGACAGAAACTTGCGCGAGCTTTGGGGACGCCTGGTACTACCGCTCGCTGTTTGAGCGCAAGCTGGGACAAATCCCGAAAGCAAATTATTCGCTCGACAAAGCCAAACTATTTGGTTCGCAGGCCATGGACGAGGGCGCGAATCCGTTTGTGCTGGCGGCGCCACCACGTCCGGGCGAGAATAAACTTCCGCCGCTGCGGAACAAATGGGCGCTGGTCGTGGGTATTTCACAATTCACCGACCCGCGCCTGAGCCTCAATTTCACGACGAAGGATGCCAGGGATTTCGCCGCGGCGCTCACCGATCCAAAAATCGGACGCTTCCCGGCATCGAATGTTCACCTGCTGGGAGACACCCAAGTATCCACGCGCCACTTCAAAGAGGAGTTGAACTGGCTGGCGCGCAACGCCGATGAAAACGATCTGGTGGTGATTTTCGTGGCCACGCACGGAACTTCGCGCAAAGATGACACCGCCGATGTCAATTACCTGGTGACGTCCGACACCGATCTGAGTTCGCCGGACAGTCTGTTTGGCTCGTCCATGGCCATGGTCGATCTGTCGGACATCGTGCGCACTCGCGTCAAGGCGCGGCGCACCGTGATTCTGCTGGACACTTGCCACAGCGGCGGCGCGATGGCCGCTACCAGCGAGCGCGCCACGGGTATTGCCGATTTCGCGCCGTCTGGGGCGGCACTGGACCGTCTTCGCCAGGGAGTCGGGCGGGTAATTCTCACTTCGAGCCAGGAAGAACAGTTTTCCTATGAGGGCGCGCCTTTTCAAAATGGTTACTTCACCCATTTCCTGCTGGAGGCGCTGCGGCAGAATAATGGCATGAATACGGTTCAGCAGGATTTTGAGTACCTGAAAGATCAGCTTCCGAAAGCGGTCGCGGCGCGCGTGCAGGCTTCGCGCGGTGTTCACATGAAGAACGATTCTCCGGCAGCAAGTTCCACTCCACCCACAATGCAGGTCCCTGGATTGAGCACCAGCGAACTGGGCGGAGAAATTGTTTTGGGCGCTCCGCCGGCAAGCCCGTAACTCCCTCACCGAACGACTACCCGCCAACCAGGCAACGCAAGCTTTCGCCCCAATACTCGAATCGCAATAATATTTGCGCTGTGTCGCAATCACACGTTGTTGATTTCGGCACCAAAACGGCGACTCTCGACTTCAGCAGCCACCGGAAGGAAATCCCTGAAGGATGCAAGAATTGCACGGGTTTAGTACCCGCAATTTAACGCACTTAGACTGCCTCCCTCGCTGCTAATCGCTGAGACTAAATTACTTGTGCTCGCCGTTCTTTTTCCTCTGGGCTGGCAGCGCCCATGCCTCCTTGACGGTGACCGCCCCAGCGGATTTCTGCAAAGGGGAGTTATTTATGGGCGTTTTCAATCCGATGTTGCAACACAATGATGATCAATGGCCCACAGGCCAGCCTGAGCCAGTGGAATTTCACGCGCGGCGAAATTCTCCCGTAGTCTGGATTTTCGTTGTAATCCTGGCCGCTGTGCTTGGAGCGTTGATTTACTACGGCTACCGCACCGTAAAAACACAAGACATCCGCATTACCCAGGTGTTTGGGAGACAAGGGACGCTGAATACCCTCGGCCAGCGAGCCGATGCCGCAGAAAGCAAACTTCATGACCTGACCAGCGACTGGCAAAGCGTGGGAGAACGAATGTCCAGGCTGGAAGGCCGCGTGACCACTGAAATCAAGGGAACGCGCACCTATGCGGAAACGCTGACGCAACAATTGCATAAGGAAATGACTTCGGAAATGGAATCGCGAACCTCGACCATGGACGACCGGCTTAGCCAGATTGAAGCAGCGCAAGCCCAGCAGCGCGTGCAGATGGCGCAGGTGGAATCGACTCTCAAACAAGACATCGCGGCCGAGCAAGCCGCAAACGGCCGTGATCTTATTAGCGTCCGCGAGCAAGAGGAATCCAACGCCCGCGGCGTAAGCGCGCTATCCGAAAGGCTCGATCGTCGACGCGTCGATTTCCAGATGGAAAAAGGCCAGACCGAACTGATCCCCGGAGTTTCACTGCAAATCCGCAAAACAGTCGGGGACGCCGAAGCTACCATGGCTCGTTACGCCTGCAACAAGGGCAACGGACGGTGTGGCTGCGCGAACAGAGTGCGCAGGAACCCGTTCGATTTTTCACCATGACTGGCGGAGAACCGTACGAGTTGGTGATTACCAACGTAACGAAGAAAGAAGTCGTTGGATATTTATTGTCGCCGGTAAAGACGAACGCCTCTGCGAACTCCCGAGCGGAGGTCGGCGAGTGGGGGAAAGACAACAGTTTTAACGCCGAGTGATCGGAAACGTCGCATCCATTGAGCGTCCGAGCCACGGCCGGGGGTTGGAAAGCGACAAGATGCGGCGCGCGGATTTACTGAACCGTGTGCGCGAAGCAGGCCCAACGAATCTCGAGGAGATCTGTTCACTATTTTGAGTTAGAGTTCGCATTTCTACAGCGAATCCCGTATGTACTTCTCCACGCACGTAAAACTAAACTACAGCCATTGTCGCGGCGTTCTTGATTCGTCACGTTGCCGTTTCTGGATTTGAGATTGCCGTGATGCCCTCTCGACGATAAGCGTTCGTTGCGGCCGATGGTCAAAAGGCTAGAGATTGAATTCCTAGCGCAGCGTGGGTGTGCGGAAGCGAGACTTCACGTCTCGCACGCCTGTCGATTAAGTTGATGAAGCGGGCAAAGTATTCGATTTTGAGTTCGGGGGGGATTTTGAGTTCGTTCCGCGTCCTGATTGTTGATGATCACGAAGCGACCAGGCGCGGCATTCGTACCCTGCTGTCCTTTCGTCCCGATTGGGAGATCTGCGGCGAAGCCTGCAACGGCATCGATGCCGTAGAGAAGGCGAAGGCGCTTCGACCCGATGTAGTCCTAATGGATATTTCGATGCCGCGAATGAACGGGCTGGACGCGACCCGTATCATCCGCCGAGAGGTCCCGGAGTCTGAAGTTGTAATCGTCAGCCAAAATGAGCCGTCCATTGTCGGCCAGCAGGCGCAGGAAGTAAACGCGTGCGCATATATTGGCAAGATGGAATTGCCCCGCGAATTGATTTCTACCCTGGATCGCATCGTACGCAAGCGAAACCCCGAAGAAGCCCGGAACCTCGAAGACCGCGCCGCCACCCCAATCGAAATAAATGCCCCACTCGATATTACCGAACGGGAGCAGATCGAACGGACTAGCGGTTTACTGGCTGCCATCGTGAATTCCTCGGACGATGCCATCATCAGCAAAAATCTGAATGGCATTATCACCAGCTGGAATCGGGGTGCGGAGCGGGTGTTTGGTTACCTAGCGGAAGAGGCGGTGGGCAAGCACATCACACTCATCATCCCGGCGGACCGGCAAAGCGAAGAGACAACGATTCTGGAACGCCTCAAGCGCGGCGAGATGGTTGACCATTTCGAAACTGTCCGCATCCGCAAGGACGGTACGCTGATCGATATTTCTCTCACCATTTCACCCGTGAGAGACGGCTCCGGCCGCGTGGTGGGAGCATCGAAAGTGGCGCGGGACGTTTCCTCGCGCAAGCGCATTGAGGCGGCGCTACGCGAAAGCGAGGAGCGTTTCCGGGCCATTGTGGAGACCACGCCCGAATGCGTGAAGCTCGTTGCGTTCGACGGCACCTTGCTGCACATGAACTCGTCCGGCCTGGCGATGGTCGGAGCGGATTGCATGGAGATGGTCGTTGGCAAAAGCGTTTACGAGATGATCTCCAAGAAAGACCGGGACAGATTCCGCTCTTTCAATGAACGGGTTTGCGGTGGAGAAAAAGGCGCCCTGGAATTTGACATCCTGGGACTGCATGGAACTCCCCGACGCGTGGAAACCCATGCGGCTCCGCTGCGACTCCGCGATGGCAGGGTCGTGCAGCTTGCCGTGACGCGCGATATTACCGAGCGGACGCGCGCCGAGGACCAATTGCGAAAGAGCGAAGAAAAACTTCGCACGCTTGCCGAGGAACTGGAAAACCAGGTGCGCGGCCGCACTCACGAACTCCAACAGCGAAACGCGGAGATTCTTCAGCAGTCCGAGCAGCTGCAAGATCTGTCCAAACGGCTGTTGCAGGCGCAGGACCAGGAACGGCGGCACATTGCGCGCGAACTGCATGACAGCGCCGGCCAAATCGTCACGGTGCTGGCCATGAATCTGGCGCGAATTCTCCAGAGCGCAAAGCAAAGCCCTACCCTGGTGGCCATGGACGTGGAGGACTGCCAGGAAATGGTGAAGCAGCTAAGTAAGGAGATCCGCACGACATCCTATCTGCTGTATCCGCCGCTGCTGGATGAAACCGGACTGAACCAGGCTCTCAATTGGTACATCCAGGGGCTGTCTCAGCGCAGCGACCTGGAGATTGAGCTTTTTGTTTCTGAAGATTTTGGAAGGCTTCCGCGGGATATGGAGCTGGTTGTTTACCGCCTGGTGCAAGAGTGCCTTACCAATATCCATCGCCACAGCGGGAGCAAGACGGCTACCATTCGGTTGTTACGCAAACAAGAAATGCTGACCGTGGAGATTCACGATACCGGCCGGGGGATCCAATCCGACAAGCTGGATCAAATGCAACGGCAAAGCGCGGGCGTGGGAATTCGAGGCATGCGGGAGAGAGTTCGGCAGTTCGATGGGCAGATGACTATAAAATCGAGTAAGGACGGCACGACCGTGTCGTTTCTGTTTCAACTTCCCGCCGCATCCGCGGTGCAATCGGAAAGCATGGACCGCGAAATTCAAACCCCGAATTAGCAGCGTTCCACGCCTAAAAAACCGCATTTCACCTTATTTTTGTACAGTTTTTACAGTATTGCAGCGCGGCCAGGCTGTGGATACCCTGTGAATCCGTGCATAACATTCACGGTTTGTCACCTTTGGTAAAGATCGTGGCATTCGAACGAATTATTTTTTGACGTTTCTCGAAGGAGATGTCGCAATGCGGAGAGACTACGATATTTTCGAAAAGTTTCCCGACGGCTCGACGCTCTGGCGGGTCTGTGTATCCGGCCGATTTGAAGCCAATCGCAGAATGCAAGAGTTCATGGAGATATCGGAGAACGATTTCTTTCTGATCGATATTCAAGCCACGGAGTTTCTGCCGCCGGCACTCACCGGCGCTTCCTCGCGGCCGCGGTCAAAAACCGCCGCAGCCGCGGGATAAACGCTTCCATCGGCGCGTTCAGTTATCCGTTGCTTCGAACCCTTCTTCGATCAGCATATCCCGTTCGATCTCTTCCCTGGATTTCTGCTTAGGCTCCGCGGTTGTATTCGCAGCATTGCCGGTCGACGCGCCGCCGCCCTTGCATTTCGCCTCATGCTCCTGCAGTTCCTGGGGTGTAGCGAAGACTTTGCCGCAATGCGAGCATACGTTTTTAGTTTGCTGAGTTCCAGTTTGTGCCATGGCTCCTCCTCAATCCGGAAGCAAGTTAACGTTCCATCGCAAGGCTAGGCGTGTGTGAGGTTTTTTGAAATCAGGCGATTGGTGTAGAGGGGTTTGTCCCCGGGGAAGGCGAGAGCAAGGGGCCGGTAAGGACGGAGACTCCAAGTGAGCCTATAAGACGACCATGGTCTTTCAGAGTATGCAGGCGGCGCTATCCGGCGCGGGCGTTTCTTAAGCTTTCCAGGGGACTCAGGCTCGCTTCCACGACAATACCGTCACGCAAATCCAACCAGCGACCCGAATTTGCAGGGATCCGATCGCCTGGCAGAATAATTCCCACAAGATTCAAAGGATCGGCCGTGGCGATGTGAGAGATTTCGCCGGTTGGCGCTTGCGATCGCGATGCTCGCAAGGAATCCGCCGCCAGCGGCAACGCAAACTGTTCGCCGAGGAATCCGTTGACGAAGCGCCCACCGCGGATCTCGCCGCGATCCTCGAGGCGGCGCAGAGCGATGAGTACCTCGCGCCAGGTAAGCTGGATCGATTCGCGCGCGAGCAGTTCCCGGAAAACGATTCCGTAACGCCTTAGCAACATCCAGCAGGTGGACTCGATGGCCGGAGCCCCGTCCTCCACCTTGTCCGTAAATAGCAGAGACCAACGTCCTCCGCTGTCACGCGGGCGAACGGTGCGTCCCCGGCCCTGCCCGGACCGGCGTTTCGGATCAATCAGCGCGCGCAGGTTATCAAAGCCGTCCGCGGTGATCATGCCGGCGGCCACCAGTTCCCAAAGATCCGCCTCGACTTCGGACTTCAACTTTTTCGTGCCGCGCACAATGTCCGCAAAAAACAGGGCGCCGCGAGCAGCGAGCAGATCGAGAATCTCTTTTGCGCTTTGGCTCAAACCCTTCTGATCATCGAGCTCGGAGCTATTGTGGCGGCAGGCCATCCAGTCCGCGTCATCACGCACAAAAAATGTGATTGGAGCAATGCTGCTGGGAACAATGCGACGGCCGCGATCCCCGCGCTCGTGAAGCATTGCCGGATGAGGAGAAAGCCGGCCCCATCCCACCAATCCACGCAAACAAAGATTGTCGAGCGCCCCCGGGTCGTAATCGGCGACTCGCCGCCTGAGGATTTCGCTTTCCCAGGCATTGGCAGGAGCTTCGTAACCCTGCAATTGGCGCAGGATTTCGAGCAGTCCACGCTCTCCCAGAGTAAGCGTTCCGGGAGCGACGTGCTGCCAACGCGCCAACCAACGCATATACTGCGCGGCGGTTACCGGCTCGATTTCCTTGCGAAGCTTTCCTATCGTCAGACGATGAATTCGCGACAACAGTCTTCGCTCGCACCATTCGATGCCGTCGGAATGAAGGTCGGCGAAATGCCCCCGCAGAACCGCTCCCGTGGATTCGACGCGCAAGAGCGCGTTCGAGACATCCGATTCCGGCAATGCGAACAGCCGCATAAATACCGCCGCGCGGACCGGACCGGAATGCTGCAGCCAGCCGGTAAGCAGGGCCGAGAGGGCTTCTTCCCGGCTCGATGCGGGCTGATCGAGTGCCGCAATCGACGCAGCGAAGCGGGCTTCGGGAAAAATCGACGCGACGAGTTTCGTTCGCTCGGCGGCCACCCAGTAATCGCGACCGGAAATTCGCGCGCGCCCGGCGCGGCCTTCCGCGGCAAGCTGCTCAAAATAATCTTGCCATCGAGGAACGGATGCAGCGATGACCGATTCCAGCGGATCCTGCGCGGGCATCGCGCTGGTCGCGACGCTACGTCCGGAATCGTAATTTTCGCTCGCGCAGGCTTCCGGAAAAATCACCAGCGTTTCAGCGCGTCATGTAGTTCGTCCGCGTCGCGCACGTCCGGCCAGGCGTCCTTGCGGACTTCTTCGATCGCCGCGGGATCCAGGCGGCCGATGTCCGATGCCACCGTTTCGGGGAGCACGCGCCGCATTTCGACGGCTCGCGCGCGGCGCTCCTCCAAGGGCGCATCATCCAGATAGGCATACGGGTTGGCGTTCAGAATTTCGTGCGAGAACTGCGACGGCACGGGCGTATCGACGGCCACGCAATGAATGCGTCCATCGAGAATCCGCGGCAGGAGATCCTTCAAGCCTTCCAGGTCCATGGCTTCGGTGAGAGAGTCTTTCATCACTTCGCGAATCAAGGGATGATCCGGAATCTTCATCTCGCCTTCGATATTTTCCTGGCACGCCGCGGCGTCCGGAAAGACAGCGGCCAGAAGATCGTCCGCGCGCATGCGCTGAATCTGCGGAGGCACTTTTCGTCCGCCCTGAAAACGAAGTAATGCAAGGGAACGCGAAGCGTCCCAGCGCCAACGCGTCGTGAACAGCGGCGAGGTAAGCACCGCTTGTTCGAGAACTTTCCCGACGGAATTGGGATGCAGAAACCGAAAAACGTCCGCCAGAGGAAAGCTGTGCTGGTCCGACAGGGCGATGTTGATGCCTTCGTCGGTGGCGGCGGCTTGCAACTCAAGATTGAACGAGCGGCAAAAGCGTTTTCGCAGCGCCAGCCCCCAGGCCTTGTTGATCCGGCCGCCGAACGGAGCGTGGATCACCAGTTGCATTCCGCCGCTTTCGTCAAAGAAACGCTCCGCGATGACCGTTGTTTGCGTGGGCACGGCTCCGAGCACGGAACGGCCGGCGACGATGTACTCGACGGCCTGTTCGGCGCCGGATCGGTCGAGACCGCATTCCACTTCAAGCCATTGAAACGCCTTTGAGGCTGCTTCAAAGTCGCGCAATGGTGGACGATAAACGATGCCCTCGGTAAGTCGGCGATTTTTTGCCGCACCTCGGCAACTTGCTCGGAAAGTTCCCGGGTGCGCGCCGGGGCCTCTCCGCGCCAGAAAGGAACGTTGGGAGCCGCGCCATGCGCGTCTTCCACCAGGACCCGGCTGGATTCCACTCTGCGAATGCGCCAGGAATTATTTCCAAGCAGCATGATGTCGCCGCGCAAACTCTCGACGGCGAAATCTTCATCGACCGTGCCAACGTGCGCGCCTTCCGGTTCGGCCACCACGGCGTAAAGCGCGTTGTCGGGAATCGCGCCGCCGCTGGTGATCGCCGCCAGCCGGCTTCCCCGCCGCGCCCGGACACGGCCGTTGACGCGATCGCGGTGCAGGTAGGCGCCGTAACGCCCGCGGCGGGCATAGATGCCTTCGGAAAGCATCGCCATCACTTCATCGAATTCCCGGCGCTCAAGATTGCGATAGGGATAGGCCCGCCGCACCAGCGTAAAAAGATCATCTTCGTTCCAGTCCTCCGACGCGCATGCCGCTACGATTTGTTGCGCCAGAATGTCCAGCGAATTTTCCGGAATGCTGAGGCGATCGAGTTCGCCGCGCCGCATCGCGCGCACCAGCGCCGCACACTCGATCAATTCGCCGCGCGTAGTCGCGAAGATGCGGCCCTTCGGAATCGCTCCGTGCCAGTGGCCCGACCGGCCGATGCGCTGCCATGCCGCAGCAATGGCCCGCGGCGATCCAATCTGGCAGACCAGATCCACAGAGCCAATATCGATTCCAAGTTCCAGCGATGCAGTAGCCACCAGCGCTTTCACTTCGCCGGCCTTCAATTTTCGTTCCGCTTCGAGCCGCAGTTTGCGCGACAGGCTTCCGTGGTGCGTCGCCACCGCATCTTTTCCCAATCGCCCGGCGAGGTGATGCGCAACTCTCTCCGCCAGGCGCCGCGTATTGACGAAAAGGAGGGACGAGCGATGCTGTTCCACAAGCTGCGCCAGCCGATCGTAAATCTCATCCCACATTTCATGCGTGGGAACGGCGGACAACTCGCTGCGCGGTACTTCCACGGCGATGTCGATCTCGCGTTGATGGCCGATCTGAACAATGACCGGATCGGGACGTCCGCCGCCGGCCAGAAAACGCGCCACCAGCTCAATCGGCTTTTGCGTGGCCGATAAACCGACTCGCACCGGCGGCCGGTCGGTCAGCGCCTCCAGACGCTCCAGCGACAGCGCCAGATGCGTTCCCCGCTTGTCATCCGCCACCGCATGAATTTCGTCAACGATCACGGTTTCAACGGTGCGCAGAACTTCGCGACTTTTCTGCGCGGTCAGGAGAATGTACAAGGACTCCGGCGTAGTGACCAAAATATGCGGCGGCCGCTTGAGCATCGACCGGCGGTCTTTCATCAGCGTGTCGCCCGTGCGCACGGCCGTGCGAATCTCAGACATCAGCAGGCCGCGAGCTCCAGCCAGCTGCAGGATTTCTCCGAGCGGCTGCTCCAGGTTTTTTTGAATGTCGTTCCCCAGGGCTTTTAGCGGAGACACGTACAGCACTTGCGTCGTGTCCGTGAGCTGGCCGGCAAGCGCTTTGCGAACCAGGCGGTCAATGCAGGTGAGAAATGCCGCGAGGGTTTTCCCGGAACCGGTAGGCGCCGAGATCAGCGTGGTGCGTTGCGCGAGAATATGCGGCCAGCCCTGTTCCTGAGGTTCGGTAGCGGATCCAAACCGCGCGGCGAACCATTCCTGGATAATCGGGTGAGCCCAATCGAGAGTGGCCTGTTTCATAGAGATACCAAGACCCAATAGCAGCGAAAGCGAGATGGAGGGCCAAGCGGTAAAGATAAGAGTATACACCCGCGCCCATCCCATTCGCCGTTGGAGCGCTGCGCGCAAACTGGAATCTACCGACGAAAGCGTTTATCGGAGCCCGACCGGTGGCCTTTCGATAAAAGTATGGTCTCAGTAATGCATGACACGAATCGTTGAACTCCGCAAGATTGGCGACCCTCCGCGGATTTCGCTAACCTTGGAATTGCAGTGGGACGGGAATTTTAAGAGAGCAAACCCAACATCCGATGCCCTCTCTCATGACGAAACCATCGGCGGCGGAAAGTGTGCCGGAGCCCGATATCAGGACTAGCCTGCGCCAGTTGGATCGCAAGAACTCCTGGCAGTGGTGGAATGCGCTACTGGTGATTACCCTTCTCATGGGAACCATCGTTGTGCTTTCGCTTCCCAGGGACTTTCAGAGTTACGATCCCTTCTTTCAACTGCAATTGGCCCGGGCGGTGCGAGGCTTGCTCGGCCTGGTGCTGATTTTTAATCTCTACACTCTCTACCAGCAGCACCTGCTCAAACAGGTGCGCATCGACTTAGCCAAGCAGATTGAATTTGCCGCGGGGCAGAAGATACGCGCGGAGGCCCTCTACGAGTTGGCCATTCTCGATCCGCTCACCGGACTGTTCAACCGGCGTTACGGTGATGAGCGCCTGAAAAACGAGATGAGCAGGACGGATCGGCACGGAAGTCCCTTGATCGTAATGGTCTTTGACCTGGACAACTTCAAAGAGATTAATGACGGTTTCGGGCACGCGGCAGGCGATGCCGCGCTGAAGGAGTTTGCACACCATCTGAAAAAAGCAATCCGGGGTTCTGATTTTGCGGTGCGCATAGGCGGTGATGAGTTTTTGGTAGTGCTCACCGACTGTGCCGCGGACAAAGTTCAACTGGTGATGTCACGGTTGACGGCTTTTGAAGTCAATTTGGACGGTGAAAAGCTCTCCGTTTCGGGCTCCCGCGGATGGGCGCAGTACCGGCCCGGGGAAACGCCCGACGAGCTGATTAATCGTGCCGATGCGGCGCTTTATGCCCACAAGTCTGACCAAAAGCGAGTCGAGCAACGCGAAGCAGGTCAGCTGTGTTCCGCGGAACTCGCCGGGGATTCTTGAAGGCCAAACCCTGTGAGTTGCCGGCTCTCAAGCAACATGGCCGCGCGCGAGAACCTCTCCTACACGATCAAGAATCTCAGCAATCCGAACGGGACGGTAGAGCACGACCGGAGATTCCGGAATGGGAACGGATACCGTGCGCGAGGCGATCAGGATTGTGGGGACTTGCCGCATGAGACCCTGAATTCTGGAATCAGCAAGAAACTCGGGAATGGCTTCGAGCACCACGGCATCGGGCAACCCGCCGGACAAGAGAGCGCTATTTACATCATCTCTTGAATTCATTCCCACCGCATTAATCCCCATCTCGAGCAGTTCGGCGCGCACCGCGGTTCGCAGTTTCCAATCCGCAGCGATAACAAAGACAACGGGCATCGGATTTTCGAAAGCCATTCCCTCAGGTTTGTTTTCAGCGGACTGCGGATTCAAACGATCGCGTGAGGAACATCGGGACTCGATGCTTGGTGGACCCGCCAGGACTCGAACCTGGAACCGGCAGATTATGAGTCTGATGCTCTAACCATTGAGCTACGGGTCCGTTGGCGCCTTCCGTTCGCTCTGCTTGATACCTTATTGGGTTTTTCGCGTCTTGTCGAGCCTCCCGAGGTAGCTGATGCTCGATCTTGGTTCGGTGAACTTCTCGATTCCCTTTCGAATGGATCGGGTTGGCACTGCAGGATCGCACTGAATAGTCAGGCCTGTCCTGTAAGGCATGCCATCCACATTTGCCGGACCGATTCCCTCCCCTTCGCTGCCGGTGTTAGTTCGAGCCGCCCACCTTTATTTTTGCGGTATCGCCCGCCAACTCCATCACGGTGCCGAGAGGCTTCGACGCGTCAGCCAAACGCTGCAAGATGTAGGGGGCGCGCGCGGCCGGCGCCGGTGTCGGCAAGCCGCGCGTGTCCATGAACTGGTTATTCGTGTACTCGCTATGCATGTCCGGCTGGCCTTCGCCGATGTTATTCAGAACGATGGGCCGCAGGGTGATCGATTTCAGGTTTTTCCCCTGAAATTCCACATACGCGACGGCGCTTTCCCAATTCATCGGCTCGTCGATATAGGTCAATACTGGCGTCAAGTTGTAAATGAAGTTGCCGAGATCGTAGAAAATGGGCCGCCCATGATAAATCTCCACGCCGTGCAACAGCGGCGCGCCGTGCATCACCACGATGTCCGCTCCAGCATCCACTTCCGCGTGCGTCCACTTCTTGAGCCAGTCATTCGGCGCCAAACGCTCCGGCAGGCCTTCGGTAAAAACCGTGGAAAATGACTTGTTGCTAAAAACGTGATTGTGCTGGTAGACAATCACCAGGTCCGCGTTCTTGCGAGCGTCACGAATACTTTGCAGTATGCGCTGTGAATCCTCCAGGTTCGGCGTGTTTTCAGGCGCGCCGGGGAGGTCAACAGTCGCCTCATTCTGCTCGCTGCCAGCCTCGATGCGGAGCTCATTCACGCCGGGCCGGTCCGCCGTGGCGCTGGCTCCCGGCGCAATCAAACCTGACGCGCTGGCAATCAGGGCCACCGTTCCCTTTGGGGTATGCAGGTAACCCGCCGCGGTCGCCTCGGCCACTGTCTTTCCGGTTCCCGCATGAACCATATTGCGACCGTCGGCTTCACGAATCGTGTTGTAAATGCCGGCGGCTTTCAGATCGAACGCATGATTGCCGGACAACGAAAACAGGTTGAAGCCAAAAGTCTTGAGCGCATCGAGCGCCTCGGGCGGAGTCAGAAATCCCCGGCCCTCGTGAACGGTTTCTCCGTTTTCAGCGACTGCGGCTTCCACATTTGTAAAGATTACGTCGCCCTTCAGGAGCGACTGAATGGCCGGCACGGCGTTGGGCGCCATCGTGCGCGTATCGGAGCGGATCATCGATTGTCCGGCCAGTGTGATCAGCATGGTCGGCGCTTGCGGGGTTGCGGCTGTTACCCACGTCGCTACCGCCGCCAGGCATATGCCGGCGGCGTACAGCAGCCGAGATCGAAATTTAAGTGTCACCTGTATTCTCCATGGAAGTCCAAAATGTTCGTACGACTCGGTCGCTTCCGCCGGATCATAGCACTGCGATCGGGTTGCGAGCTAGGTTGTGACCGCAATGCCCGCAATTCCAACTCCGCGTGATTAGCTGCGAAGATTTCAGCCACTGGTTCATTACCCTCGAGTGCCGCCTGCGAAAATGATCAGGCTGAACCGCTTGATCGGGGAGATGACGCCGCCGACAGGATCCACCGCTCCATTTGATCGTGATCGACGAGTCCTGCCTGCTGAGTCACCAGCCGACCATTAAAAAAGACGGCGAAATTCGGGATCCCGCGAATATTGAACCGCGCGGCAAGTTCCTGGTTCGCTTCGGTGTCAACCTTCAGCACCACCGCCTTTCCTAACATATCCTTGGCCGTGCGCGAGACTTCCGGAGCCGCCGCGCGACATGGCCCGCACCACGCGGCCCAAAAGTCTACAAACACCGGTACGCGGGCCGTCTGCAGGATTTCGTCAAATAATGCAGCGTCCACTGCAATCGGTTCCTCAACAGGCGGCAATGGGGATTTGCATTTTCCGCAGCGGCCAGTGTCGGCCAGATGCGCGGCTGGGACGCGATTCTGCGCTCCGCAATTTTTACAGACGCGGACGACGGGCATGGAAAGCCTCCAGATTCGAATATTGGATGCGGCGAAACCTACACCCGGCTCACCGCCACCTTGCAGAGTTTACGAATAGCACTTTAATCCAAGGTTTGGTAGCGCCCCGAACCAACGATTTCTAAAGTGCGTCCCCACCTGCCGGGTTGTCCGAGCCGCGGGCAAAGCGTAAGATGACGGCTCAAGCCATGAAATTCACGCGACGCAATTTCATTAAGAGCAGCGCTGCTGCTGGCGCAGTGGCGGGTATGCTCAAAATCGGCGCGCCTTCCAGTCGCCTGGTTGCAGCAGAATCCCCATCGGCTGGGACACTCCGCGAGTGGCTTCAAGCCGATCGTGAAACCCGAAAACGTAAACTTCAGCAATGTCTGCAACGCATCCGGGAACTCGAACCGTCGATTCACGCCTGGGTACAAGTGCAGCCCGAGGCGCCCGTTGGGGACGGGCCGCTCTACGGAATTCCCTATGGGGCGAAGGATATTATTGAGACGCGGGGCATGGCGACCGAATACGGGTTGCCCCTGTACAAAGGGCGGATTGGCAGCCAGGACGCAGCGATCATTCGGGACATGCGCGCGCATGGTGCGATCCTGATTGGCAAGACCGTTACGACAGCGTTCGCTTACCGGACCCCCGGTCCCACGCATAATCCGCGGAATTTGCAGCACACGCCGGGCGGAAGCTCGAGCGGGTCGGCAGCGGCGGTCGCGGCGGGCATGGTGCCGTTCACGATTGGGGAGCAGACCAAGGGATCGATGATCCGCCCTGCGTCTTACTGCGGCGTTACCGGATTTAAGCCGACCTACGATTTGCTGCCAATGGAGGGCGTACTTCCAGTATCCAAGAGCCTGGACACGCTTGGTCTTTTTACACAAACTCCGGCGGACATGATTGCATTGTGGAATGCGCTCGGACACTCCGTTAGCAGCGACGAGCAATTTTCATTTGCGGCCTCTGAACCGATACCTGACTGCGAGCCGGAAATGATCCACGCGTTTCGGCAGAGTTTGGCGTTATTGCGGAATTCGGGCGTCAACATAAAGCCGGTCAATATTTCTGACGCGCTCAAAAAGCTTGATGATGCCAATGACGTTCTGATGTTCTACGAGGGCGCTCGCTATCATGAGCCGCGCCTGAAAGAGTTTGGAGACCGGCTGGATCAGCCGCTAGCGGCGTTGATTCGTGACGGCCTAAAGATCTCGCAACAACGATACGATGAGGCCAAACAGTTCATCTCCGATAGCCGGGCGCGATTTGCGGAAATGTTCAAGTCCACTCCGGTGATTCTGACGCCCGCCGCGACAGGACCGGCGCCGCTTGGTCTATCAACGACTGGCGATCCAAGAATGAACGCGCCATGGACGGCTTTGGGAACTCCGGCCATCACGATTCCCATGCCGATGGCGGGCGGGCTTCCGCTTGGACTGCAGCTGACCGCCGATCTCGGACAAGACGCAAGAGCGCTTCGCGCGGCGGCGCGGCTACAAGAACTTTTCACCGCTGGACCGAAAATTTCGCCGGCCTGACGCATGGCTTTCTAGCGGCGCTTCAGGGCTTCCAGTTCATCGAGTGTGCGCGGCCAGTCCGCTCCTAGGAGCCGCGACAACCCGCGATCGGCGAGTACTTTTCCGCCCGTCTGGCATCGCGCGCAGTAGTTGGTCTCGTTGTCCGCGTAGCGAATGCGTTGAATCTTCTCTCCGCATCTTGGACACGGCTGTCCGTAGCGTCCGTGAACCGCCATGTCTTTGCGAAACGCCGTCACCTTCTCCGGGAAACCGTCTCCGGCATCGGCATGCAGCCGGTCGATCCAGAGCTTTAGCGTTTGTTGCGTCGCGGCGAACAATCTTTCCCACTCGTACGTACTGAGCTTTTGCGTCAGCGTGATCGGCGAAAGCTGCGCGGCGTGCAGAATTTCGTCCGAATAGGCGTTGCCAATCCCGCTCAGAAGCCGCGGGTCGGTCAGCGCTCGTTTCAGGGTACGATTCTCCAGCGTCAGCGCTTCGCGAAATGAGTGGAGGTCACTGGTAAAGATTTCAATTCCCCCTGGATCGATCGCATGCAGACCGTCTTCGCCGGCAACGACGTGCAGGGATGCCCGGCGCTTGGAGCCTGCTTCGGTGAGCACGAGAGAACCGCTCGGAAAATCGAATGCCGCCAGATTTTGCCGGCCCGACAACTTGGCGCCCGGTGGCCGCCAGTGCAGCCGGCCGGCAATCATCAAGTGGAGCACCAGCCAGAGATCGCCGTCCACGCCGATCGCGATTCGCTTACCGATCCTTCGCAGTTCTCGAACCATGCGGCCTTCGACAGCAGAGAGGGGGCGGCTGCGCAGTTCGCAACAGAAAAACGCTGGCCAGCCGCACGCGCTCGAGCGTCTGGCCCACGATGCGCATTTCCAGAGCGCGGAGGTAGGCAGTGATGTCCGGTAATTCGGGCATGCTAACTAGCATGCAAGCTGCGCGAGCAGTTTGGCAACCTCACTCAGTTTTGCTACGAGCGTCCCCTCGGGTCACCGAAAAACACAGCACGGAACATCCTCCAGAAAACCAGCGAGAAACGCGGGCGGCAACGATCCGCAATTCTTGTCATTACCAGGGTGCTGTGTTATATCGAACTGCGAAAGGCGCCCCTCATGACATCAAAAAACAGCATCATTTGCTTGTTTCTTGCGGCTTCGTCCATTGTTGCGCCGGCAGTTGTTCGGTTGAACGGCCAGAGCCAGAGCGCCGCAAAACCAAAGCTCTACAACACGGCGAAACAGAAACTCCTGGACGGCAAGCAGGTATTCAGCTTCACGCAATCGCGCTTCGATATTGACGGCTATTGCGAGGCAGCGAAGCACTATGACTTTACGTGGTTTGAAATGCAGCACAGCACGCTGGAATTCGCCGACATCGAAAAAATGATTGCCGCGTGCCCGCACGCGGGAGCGACGCCGATGATTCGTCTGCCCGACGCGCAGGAATGGCACATCCAGCACACCACCGACATCGGCGCACTCGGTGTCATTGTTCCCACGGTCGACGATGTGGACAGGGCGCGGGAAGCCGCAAAGTGGTCGCGCTATCCGCCGGTAGCGCGCCGCAGCATGGGCGCGAATCAAGCCGCCGGACTGTGGGGCATCAACGGCATCAATTATCGTCAAACGATTAATGACAACATGCTGGTGGTCGTGATGATCGAGACACCCACAGGAGTGGCCAACGCGTACGACATTGCGTCCGTTCCAGGCATAGATGTGGTCATCATCGGCAACAATGATTTGAGTTCGTTTTCTGGATTCTCTCAGACCGATGACCGCTACCATCAACTGGTCCAAAAAGTTCACGACGACACGCTGCGCGCCGGCAAAATTTTCGGGCAGGCGAACGCTATGTACGCCACTGGCCCTTATAGCAAGGATGGTTATTTCTTTCAGAATGGACCGTCGAATGACGGCTGGCAGCCTCCGAAACGCGGCGGCATTTCCAGTCCCAATGCTCCACCGCCGGGAGAGGAAGCGAAATGATGCATGTTGC
Source organism: uncultured Acidobacteriota bacterium (assembly GCA_963695945.1). GTDB lineage: Bacteria > Acidobacteriota > Terriglobia > Acidiferrales > UBA7541 > Palsa-360. Next base: position 153,706 of record CAVOIX010000034.1, read on the forward strand.
GCCTAACAACAAATTGGACAGAAGAATCTCAGACCTTCAGGAGTCTCGAGAAAAAAGATCGATAACGGCGCAGCCCAAGGCGCAGATCCTCGGTTGAGACGTCCCCGCCGCGGTCCCACTGATGTTCGAGTTTTCCGCGCTCCTCGGCAAAAATCTCTGCCAGCCGTTTCATGGTCGCGGCGATCAACATGTCAGCATCTTCGACAGCTTGCCGAGGCTCATCCACGAATCGCACCTGGACACTATCCCATCTGGAACGGAGATTATTTGCTTCATCCGGCGGAAAAAGAGGCCCCAGTTCCTCGTCGATTTTCGCTCGAGCAGCGGCAGCGGCCGGACCAGGTCCGGTTCGCGCTGCGTCGGATTGATACTCTGCTCTGGAATCGACGGAGGCAGGCGCCTGCGTCAGGATCGGCTCCTGGGAAAATTTCCTAACTCGCTTTTCTCCGGCCTCGGCTAAATCTTTTGTCGTTAACTCGTCCTTATCTGAAACGCGGTCATCTCGGATGTCATCAGCCATGTCGATTTCCCCTTCCAGTATTTTTAAGTTGTTTTTGTCTTCCGTTCAACGCCTTAGCGTGAACTTCCAGCGCTTCGCGCCCGGGCTGTTTCGGGCATTCCCAGCAAATCGTCAAAAAGTGTTCGATAGTGAATCATGGCTTTGCGCATGTCTTCCGTCGTAGCGCGACCCTGGGCGTGGCGCACGGCAATCTCGTGCCCGGCGCGGTAATGGTCGACGACGAGAGCATGATTCACCGAGATTTCCTCGGCGCGCTCCTCGAAATCGGCAACCGGATAGCCGCGCGCCACCATGACTTCAGCCAAAAGGCGATCGGCATTGTTCAAAGCCACTCGAGGGTCGTCGACGAATTCTGACTGAATTGCCCGCCAGGAGTCACGAAAACGGTCCGCGGATTCTCGTGAGAGCGGCTGAATGGAAAATCTGTCGACACGCCTTTCCAGCTTTTCCAGTTTTGATTCCGCTCGATACTTGTTGCCCGTCTCCTCGACGGCCCGGCTATATTCGGGCCCAAATCTGGAACGCAATCTGCGGCTTCTGTTGTTTAGATAAAAAATAACGCCCGCGATCGCAACGGCCACAACAATTACGATGATCCCTAAAGCAATGTTGTTCATAGCGGTGCCTCGGATCCCAGTTCTAGGACGAATACGGACGGATGGTAATCGGCCAATCGCTGTACGGGCGAGGAGATTAACTCTGTATGTATGAAATTTGGGATGGGGAATGGCAAACGCGGCGTAGAGAACGCCGCGCGGCAACTGACGACAAGGTACTTGTGGAGAGTTCCTGGCGAATTCAGGGCACGACGTCATAAGCCTGCACGACGGCGTCCGTCGTCCCGTGGTGATTGACAGCCACAAACAGGCGATTGAGTGAGGGAACGAAAAATCCGGTGATCGAATGGAACGCGGTGGGAACCTGTCCTAAAATGTCGTAGCGGTCGCCTTCTTCGGTCTTTTCCCAAACTTTGAGGAACGGCTCTCCAATCAAATACAGCCGCCGGTGGGACGAATCCCAAGTCGCGTCATCATAATCGCCCTGGCAGAGCAGCGTGGTGATTAGTTCTCCGGAATCGGAATCAATGACCAGAACTTTTCCCGGATCTCGCGCGTGAACGAACAGCCGGTGATCGGCTTCATCAAAGGCCATTGAGCCGATATTTTTCCCCTCCTGCGCGTACGACCAGGTATCGACCACCTCCTGCTTCTTGCGGTCCACGATGGCCACCACGCCCTTGTAATAGACGTTCACGAACATACGAGGGCCCTTCTCTTCCAGGCGGATTGATTCGATGCGGTCGCCATCAATTTTGATGTCGCCGACTTTCTTGTCGGTCTTGGTGTCGATCACACTAATCATCGTGAATGCTTCTTTCGCCTGCGGGCCTCCGTTGCCCACGTAAAACAGTTTGGAATCGGGATCATACACGCTGACGTCCGCGTGACCCCCCATGGGGATCGTTCCTAGAAGTTTGAATGAAGTGCCGTCGAAGATTTCAACCTGACTCGGCCCGCCATCATCGACGACGTACAGTTTCTTTGATTCGGCGTTGTATCCCAGGGAATGTGGCGCTTTCGCGCCGGTGATCTTTGCGATCATCTTGTTGGTGCGCAGATCGATGACGACGACGGTCGAGTTTTCCTCGGCGCAAATGAAAAGCCGCTGCCCGGCGGCGTCCAACGCGAAGTGGTCGAAATCGCCGTCTTTGAGCCCCGGCAGCGGAATGGTCTGGACCAGTTTTAGCGGCCCGGGAACCTGCGCATGGGCGTGAATCGCAAACAAGAAAATCGCCGCCAGAAAGCTCACACACCGAAGCGAATTCTTAATTAGAAGCATTGTCTCCCCCTGTCCGCCGGCACGGCGGGTTGAATCGACGAAATTGATTGCCGCGAGTTTGAAAACTGGCCGAGAAAATTCATGGCGGATAAGTTGGCAAAGTTTATATGAATCCAGCAGCGGCAAGCAATGGATTTCACCGGATATGGCGCGGAAATGCCGAAGTTTCCCGATGATTTACTTGATTTGGCGCGCCAAATCGAGGAAATAAATTGACACTTATCGGCTGCCTATGGGAACCTCAACCAAGGCAAAAATCTGCCAAGCGACGATTTATCAGTGAAATCTGGGTTGAAGCGCGCCCAGCATATTTTTTCCCATGAGGTGTCAAAAATGAAGTCCAAGGCAGCCGTACTCTTTGCTGTATTTTTTTGTTTCCTGGCGGTCGCCGTCTCGACATTCGCGCATCACGGCAATTCCGCGTATGACATGTCGAAAACGGTGCCTATGAAGGCGACCGTCACGAAATTTGAATACAGCAATCCTCACACGCAGGTCTACTACGACGTGACCAACGACAAGGGCGAGGTCGAGCACTGGGTCGCCGAAACCACCAATCCCGCCATGCTGAACCGCGTGGGATGGACCAAGGACACGCTGAAGGCCGGCGACCAAGTTACCCTGTGGGTCAATCCGAACAAGGTCGGCGCGAAGATCACGTTCCTTCAGAAAGTCACCATGCCCGACGGCAAAGAACTCTCAACGGCAAAGGCTTTTTAGGCCCGGCGCCAACTATATTTACATGGGGGCGCGCCGCCAACGATGGATGCTCGAGCAGAATTTTCTCGCAGGGCACGCATCGGTTATTGGATTAGTGAAACGACATCTGATTCACGCGCCGAAATTGCGAAATGACTTGAGGAGTCTAAGATGCGTCAGCCGTTTTCGGTTTCGTTTGGTGTGCTGGTGACCGCCCTCGCCTGCTCGTCCATTGCATTGGCGCAGACCGGCCAAACTACGGCCAAGAAGCCGGCTCCCGCCACGAAATCTTCCCCCGCCAAAGGCCTCTCGCACGACCTGTCCGGCGTCTGGATGCAGTATGACGACGGCACGGCTCCAGGCTTTGCGCGCATGAACGGCGTCGATGACCGGACGCGCCCTCCGTTAACACCGTGGGGACAGGAAAAATTTGACGCCGCCAAGCCGTTGATGGGACCCCGGGCGGTGGGTGGGCAGGAAGATAGCGCGGCGCTGCATTGCGACCCGAGCGGCCCTCCGCAACTCCTGATTCTCCCGAATCCGTGGGAGATCGTGCAGGTTCCCGGCAGAACGTTTATGTTTTTCGAGGAGTACCACATTTGGCGAACGGTCTGGACCGACGGCCGGCCGCTGCCCAAGGATCCCGATCCCAGCTGGCTGGGATACTCGGTGGGCCATTGGGACGGCGACACTTTTATCGTCGATACCGTTGGGTTTAATGACAAAGTGTGGGCCGATCTTTCCGGAAATCCGCGCAGCGAACAAATGCACCTGACCGAGCGCTACCGGCGGTTGAATCATGAAACTCTGGAGCAGCAGATCATCATCGACGATCCTAAATCCTACACGAAGGTGTGGGTGAGTCCTCCGAAGCTCCACAAACTGGAACCGAAGTGGGAGATTGCAGAATGGTTCTGCGCGTCGAGCGAATTGTCGACCTATGACAAGGACGTTCGCAAGCCATCGGGCGGAGGCAAGACAGAGCCGGGAAAATAGTTAACCCTGGGCCAATTTCGGCGCTCGGAGAGCGGACGAAACGGACTCCGCAAAATCGGAATCGTTAGATCGATGTACGACAAGTATGGATTGCAGATCATCGAGGAAAAAAGCCCGATGCGACATCGAACTGTTTTCCTAAAAAATCCATCGCGACGTTCTTTCTCCGATCAGCGATTTATTTCCCCTCGCGGAATTCTCGCTGCTCGGCTTGCCGGTTCGCTCATTGTGCTCGGAGCCGCGTTGAGTTTCTCTTCCTCAACTTTTGCACAATCAAATACTCGGTCCACTTTGCCCGCCGAAACCGCTAAAACTCAAGAGGACGGCCAGGGCCTATCCCACGATCTGTCCGGAGTCTGGATGCAGTATCGAGACGGCGACGTTCCAGGAACCCCAGGCATGAATGGCGTGAACGAGCACTATCGTCCTGCCCTGACGCCGTTGGGACAATCCCAGGTGGACAGTGCGAAGGCGCTACAAGGTGAGAAAGCGATCGCAGGCAAGGAAGATACTTCCGTCCTGCGCTGCGAGCCGAGCGGGCCTCCGCAAGTCCTCATTCTCCCGAATCCCTGGGAGATCGTGCAGATTCCAGGCAGGGTGCTGATGTTTTTTGAGGAGCAGCACATTTGGCGCGAGATCTGGACCGACGGGCGTCCTTTACCGAAGGACCCTGATCCCAGTTGGCTCGGTTACTCGGTAGGTCATTGGGAAGGGGACACGCTGGTCGTGGAGACGGTCGGTTTCAACGACAAGGAATGGGTGGACCTCTACGGAAATCCGCGGACGCCGACGACTCATCTTACCGAGCGCTACCGGCGGCTGAATCATGACACACTGGAACAGCAGATCATCATCGAGGATCCCAGAGTCTATACCAAGCCATGGGTCAGTCCTCCAAAGTTGCACAAGCTGGAACCGGGATGGGAGATCGCCGAGTGGTTTTGCGTGCTGGACGAAAATCATGAGTACGACCAGGTGGTGCGCAAGCCCGCGGGCGTCACGCCCGCGCCCAGGAAATAAAGACGCTGGTATTTTTTTCTGAAAGTAATTATTGCATCCAGCTCAGTTTATGAATAGGCAGGTAGCGACGGACGAGTGGGGCAGACCAAGGGGACTCACGGAAAAATGAAGAATTCACACGGCGAACATAGCTCTGAGCTCCAACCTGTTCCAGACAACGGGCTCCGTACAAAAAAGAACGCGCGGCGGCGCTTCACCGGGCCGGTAGGCCAGAGCTCGCGCACGTCCACGGGAACATCCGCGAAGCTCCTGGTTTGCGCGTTAGGGCTGGCTCTTTTGCCCGCTGTGAAGACTGGCGCTCAGTCCGCTGCTCAAGAATGGCACTTGCCGGATATTCCGTGGGCGTATCCGATTCGTGACAAGGTCCAGCCCGTCATCGACGAACGAACCGGACCTCTCCACGTTCCAGGCAGCTCGAAGACTTACACCCAGGATCAGGTCGATGACCTGGCGAATCCGCCGGACTGGTTTCCTGACGAACACGCGCCGATGCCGAAAGTCGTAGCGCACGGCAACGGAGGTTCGTCGCTGGGCTGCGCGTCTTGCCATCTTGCTTCAGGACTCGGCCACCCAGAATCCGCCAACCTGGCGGGCGTTTCGGCGGAATATATCGAGCGGCAACTCGGCGACTTCAAAGCCGGACGACGAATGGGCGAGGCCATGAACGACATGACCAAAGATCTGTCGGACGAAGATGCCAAAGAGGCCGCGGAATGGTTTGCCGGTCTCAAGCCGAACGTCTGGCAACCCGTGGTGGAAACCGATCGCGTCCCGAAAACTTTCATTAACCAGCACCTGATGCGCATGCCCCTGCCCGGCGGCGGTGATGAACCCATCGGCAACCGAATCATCGAACTGCCGCAGGATCCTTCCCGGGCCGAAAGCCGCGATCCGCATTCCGGATTTATTGCCTACGTTCCCAAGGGCAGCCTGGCCAAGGGAAAAGAATTGGTTACCACCGGCGGCGCAGGGAAGACGATCCAATGCGTGATTTGCCACGGGCCTTCGCTCAACGGCCTCGGCGAAGTGCCGCCGATCGCGGGGCATTCTCCGATGTATCTATTCCGGCAGCTCTACTACTTTAAGGACGGCTCGCGGCACGGCACGATGGGCGCTCTGATGAAGGGTGTCGTCGCAAATATGACGCCGGACGATATGCTGGCGATTGCGTCATACGTTGGTTCGCTGAAGCCGGGTAGTGAGGAGAGTTCTTCCGCCGCTGGGCCAGCTCAGATTTTGGCGAGTAAGTAGAACGGACAGGTCGAACAGTCTTCAGCGTTTCGGTCTTTAGTGAAACTTCGAGTCGCAGCCTGCGCTCAAAAAAACGACGGGCTGAAGCGTGCCCTACTAAACTTACTTTTCCGGGCTGCGTGACGATATGTATGCGGCGAGTGAGATGATGTCGTCCTGGGTCAGATTGGCGACTACGCCCTTCATCAGTTGATCCAAATCGCTGTTGCGCGCTCCCACCTGAAACCCGGCCAACTGGCGGACGATGTAGTTCGGTGAATGTCCGGCAATTTGCGGCACGGGACCCAATCCCTTCAGCGCCGGGCCGTGACACGCGACGCACGCAGTGGTCTTCCCACCGCCGCCCGTGGTTGCTAATGCCTCGCCCTTGGCGATAGCTCCCTTCGGAACATACGCGACAAATCCAGTGTGTGGATCGCGGCAGGTTACACGCTCGGGATTTTCCGGCACTTCGATAATACGCGAACCGATCGGCTCCATTTTTCCGCCAGGCCGAACATACCGACGGCGCCCGTCGTTCATGTAAGTTTCCGGCACCATGTCGGTCTCGACGACCCGGATCCACTGGCGGGGTTTCTGGGCCGCGAAATAGGCGGCCGCTTCCTTCACATCTTCTTCGGTCATGCCCTTGGCAATCGCGCTCATGCGACGGCGGGGATCTGTGCGCAGTCCCTGCTGAAAGTCGTGCAGCTGCGTCATCATGTAATCCGCGGTCAGGCCGGTGAGGTTTGCGGATTCCGGATGTCCGCTGCCGGATGCGAGATGGCAGGAGGCGCAGCCCGGCGTCGCTTTCCCTTCGCCACTGGCGACCACTTTGGGGAAAGGCCCGTGCTCTTCGGGATACCAGTCGGGAGGATTATAAATGTCGTCAACCTGTCCCTGCGTGTAGGATTTTGAGCTGCCCGGAAGATGTTTGACGACGCTATTGTTTTCCGGCGGAAAATCGGGGGATGGTTCGGGAAACGCCCAGGAGAAATCCATGCCGTCCAACCAGCGCGAATCGGGAAGCGGCCCGCCGAACGCGGGAACAAAAAACAACCCTAGTACCATGATCAAGGCAACAATCCTCATGAAACCTCTCCCGAAAATGAATGCGGTCCTGTTTATGGCGGGTTCCCAGGTGTAAGCGCTGGCCTGCGGCGTCCCGACCTCATTGTGTAGTCTTAGAACCATTTTTGCACACTATGTACGATATACGAATTCAATCACGAATAGGTTTCGCTGTAAAGATTGGACTTGTTCAGTTTTCCCGCTTCCACCGATTTTTTTTGGGGGGCGGCCAGTTTTTAGCAGGCTGCGAATCTATAATCAGCCGGCTAGCCGGGCGTTCGCTCCGTCGCCTTCCTGGAAACCGGAGGCGTGGGCAGCCAACTTTCTCCCGGCTGCAGAATGAATGTGTGTTGAAGCGAATACCACGCGCCGGTCACGCCGGGCATCGAAGGTGGCTCGTTCTCATGGAGTTCGTAACGGGCTAGCAGCGCGCGGGTCACGCCGAATTGCGAATCAGTTTCAAGGTGCGGATCGTCCGGTGAATAGATCTGCGACGTAATGGTCTTATAGCCCGGCTTGTAAACCAGGAAATGCAAATGCGCCGGACGGAAGTTGTGCCGCTTCTGGGCATTCAGGAGCGCGCCCACTGGACCGTTCGTCGGAATTGGATAACCCGCCGGCTTGATGCTGTGAAAGCTGAATTCTCCGTTGGCGTCAGTCGTAAATTTGCCGCGCAGATTCATTTCCGCCTGCTCGGGATCCTGATTCTCGTACAGTCCGACGGGCGATGCGTGCCACACGTCGACTTCGGCGCCTGCGATCGGATTGCCGTCCTGATCGCGCACCCAGCCCCTGAAGAACAAAGCCGGACCGGGAGTAGTGGACCGCAACAGCGAGCCGCCGTTCGCTGTTCTTGGCGAATCGCATCTCCAAAACGGCCCCAGAAGGTTGGCGGAACTTTCGGTGGCTGCGTTCGGGCCGTTGTTCATCAAACAAACCAGCGTGGAAACACCCAGCGAACCGGCCATGAGTCTGACTTCGTTATGGCTCGCTGTGGTCAGCTGGCCCAGCTTGGCCACATGATTAATGGCCTGGTCGAATTCTTTTTCAGTTAATTTTACTTCCCGAACGAAGCCGTGCAGATGCTTCACCAGGGACTGCAGAATCTCCCTGGTGCGCGCATCGGGCGTGCGTTTGGTTTCGTCCAGTACGGCCTGCGTAACCTGCTCCAGATTTTCGATAATCATCGACGTTGGACTCCGGAAAACTCAGTGAGCAACGGCTAAAGTTTCCTGCCGTATTTCGTTACTTTTTTGCGGGCGCAACTCCCGCTGGTTTGCGGACGGTATCGCCGTAGCTGTTCTCTTCATCCACAATGCAAAAAAATTCCGCGATCTCCCAGTTGGGTTCGAGTTTGAATTTTTGCGGCGGATTCACCCAAGGCCTGGTGTAGGCCTTCGGGTCGTCCATGGTGATCTGCATTTCCAGAGTGTCATGGTCCAGGCGGCGGTAGCGCTCCGTCAGGTGCATCTGTTCGCTGCGAGGATTCCCGTACGAATCCACCCACGGCTTATCGTTGAACCCCACGGTATCGACAACGAACGTGTCGCCCTCCCACTTGCCAACCGCGTAGCCCAAAAAGCTGGGATCGGAATCTGTGGGAAGCGGGCGGCCATCCGCCCAGATGGTGCGCCAGAGATGGTACTGCTCAAAAAACATGAACATTCTTCCGGGAATCTGAATGATTTCGAACGGATTGGGCAGCACCAGGGATTTCGGAACCGCTTCCGGCTCGCAGTGCAGCGCCGGATTGTTCTCTTTACCCGCAATGGCCCGTGGTCCGACCAGGGGAGCCGATGCGTCAAATCTCGCTTTCCCCCAGGGAGTCAGCGGCGGGCGCAGCTTTTCATCAATTCCGTCCATGTGCGTCGAGTAGGGCATCCACACTCCGGCAAGATCGTGCGACAGCGGAGCCGTTGCGGACGCTGCCGCAGGGCTGCCCGTTTGCGCCAGTGCAGCGGGCGCAAGTGCCGCCAACGCTGCGAGCGCGATGAGGTAACCAGTGCAGAGCCTAAGCGTACTTATGCCCCACAGAGCACCGCGGTCGTCGGCACGGCGATCACGAATTTGCCATTCAGAACAAACGATTCGCTGATTCATGGGCCCTTTTCTCTCCGTGATTTTGTTCCCGGCAAAGCAAGCTGATCCCGCCCGCACGCCACGCCAACACCCTGAAAATCTATTTCGGCGACGCCGGAGCCGTTCCGGCCGGCAACCGAACCCGATCGGAGTACGCATCCTCTTCGTCAATTACGCAAAAGAATTCGCCGAGTTCCCAGCCCGGCTCTATTTTGTAAATTCGCGGAGCGCTGGTCCAGATGGCGGTGTAGGCTTTCGGATCATCCATGATGATTTGGATTTCCAGATTCTGAGGGCCGATTCTGCAGTAGCGCTCCGTCAAATGCATCGCTTCGCTGCGCGGATTTCCGAAGGAATCCACCCACGGCCGGTCATTCAAGCCGATGGTATCGACGACGAACGTGTCACCCTCCCACTTCCCCACCGAATACCCAAGATACGAGGGATCAGGATCTTTCGGAAGCGAACGCCCGTCCGTCCAGATCTCCCGCCAAAGGTGAAACTCTTCGAAAAACATCAACATTCTTCCGGGAATCTGCATGATCTCAAACGGTTGAGGAAGAATGAGCGACTTCGGTACCGATTCCGGCTCGCAGCGCAAGGATGGATTATTTTCCTGGCCGGCGATCGCGCGTGGTCCCATAAAAGGAATCGCCGCGTCGAACCTAGCCTGTCCCCATGGCGTGAGGGGAGGGCGCGTCTTTTCGTCAATCCCGGTAACGATGGGAACTCCGTTCACGCGCTCGTCGGGATATTGCATCCACACGCCGCTCAGATCATGCGACAGGGGCGTGCCCGGTGGCGGCGGGGCCGGAGGTTTCGGATTGCTCGGAGGCTGCTCCTTCTGCGCCCAAGGTTCGGACATAGAATCACCAGCGCCGCCAGAGTGCAGAGGAAAGCGGCGAACCTCAGGATGAGGCGCCGCGAGTGCGTACGAGTCTGGCCGACTGCGGTGCCGTGATTCATGGGCCGTTTTCTCCCTGTACTACTTCTTGGGCGCTACACCCGCGGGTTTGCGAACGACTTCGTCATAAGCTTTGCCTTCATCCACAACGCAAAACCACTCCGCAATTTCCCATCCCAGCTCAAGTTTGTGGAGCTTAGGAGGACTGACCCACGGCTTGGTGTAAGCCTTGGGATTGTCGATCGTAATCTGCAATTCCAGGGTGTCAGGCTTCAATCGACGATAGCGCTCGGTAAGGTGGGTCGCGTCGCTGCGCGGATTTCCGAAAGAATCGTCCCAGAGCTTGTCATTAAAGCCGATGGTATCGACGACGAACGTATCGCCTTCCCACTTCCCGACCGAATATCCGAGATAACTTGGATCCGGATCCTTGGGAAGCGGACGACCGTCCGTCCAGATCTCCCGCCAGATGTGCTCCAGTTCAAAAAACATGAGCATACGGCCGGGAATTTGAACAATTTCAAACGGATTGGGAAGCGTGAGAAGTTTCGGAGGGCCGTCCGGATCGCAACGCAACGATGGGTTATTTTCTTCGCCGGGAACCGCTCTCGGTCCTACCAGGGGCCTTGCGGCATCGAACTTTGCCTGTCCCCATGGCGTCAATGGCGGACGAGTTTTGATGCTCACGGCATTCATGCCCGGCACACCGGGCACATCGCCTTCGGGATATTGCATCCAGACGCCGGAGAGATCGTGCGAGAGGGCGGAAGCCGAGGAAGCGTTGGTAGCGGGTGGCTGCGCCGCTGCCGAGGGGTGAGCGGCAGTCTGCGTCTGTGCCGAAAGGCCCAGCGCAACCGCCAAATTAGCCGCTAGGATTGCGAACGCATGCACAAACCAGGACAATTTGCCCGGGGCTCGGTGCTGTTTGAACTGACAGCTTCTAAAATTTTCCCGCATTCTGTTGAGCGCTTCTCCGGTTCCCAATCCAGTAATCTAAGCGACGCTATTTGGACGCGGGCGCGACGCCAGCCGGTTTCCTGACAGTGTCATCGTAGGATTTGTCTTCGTCCGCGACGCAAAACCATTCGGCGATTTCCCAGCCTGGCTCATACTTGTAAAGTTTCGGCGGACTGACCCAGGTTTTTGCATACGATTTGGGATCGTCGATAATGATCTGCTGAGACAGCGTGTCACGATTCAAGCGGCGGTAGCGCTCCGTCAAATGCATTTGCTCGCTGCGTGGGTTGCCATACGGGTCGGCCCACTGCTTATCGTTGAATCCTGCCGTTTCAACAACAAATGTGTCGCCGTCCCAATGGCTGACCGCGTACCCCAAATAACTCGGGTCGCTGTCCTTAGGAAGTGGCCGCCCATCGGCCCACACTGTGCGCCAGATGTGCTGCTCCTCAAAAAACATGAACACTCTTCCCGGCGTCTGAATAATTTCAAATGGATTGGGATGATTGAGAAGTTTAGGTGGACCGTCCGGATCACATTTCAGCGACGGGCTGTTTTCCTGGCCGGGAACAGCCCTCGGACCCAGCAGAGGCTTGGAAGCCTCGAACCGCGCCTGTCCCCACGGCGTGAGCGAAGGACGAGATGTCTGATCGATGGCGTTCTTGCCGGTGCCAGAGGGCACATCGGAGTCCGGATATGGCATCCACACTCCGGACAAATCGTGGGAGAGCGGCCCGGTGGCGTTCTGAGTGTTTGCGACCTCGGTGGATTTGCCGGCCTGAGCGAACGTGCGCGGTACCAGCGATAGCGCAGCGCACAACATCGATACGGCGCAGGCCAGCCGCGCGTTGAAAAAGTTATGCCGCGATCCGCAACCGCCACGCGAAGCATCGACGAACTTGAGCACGTTAAGCGAACTGGCTTGCCACGGCAAAGAGGCCCCATACTTCATCCGCATTTTCTCCAGTTTCTGATCGTCAGGCTCAGGCACAGCTCGGGAGTGCGAAATTTCCAAATTGTCCCACAGAAAATTTACCGCCGTCTTATGAGGAACTATAGTTCCGCGAACCACGTGAATCAAGTTTTTCTAGGACGAGTGGCGCAGGCTTCAGCCTGTGGATTTTGGATTCCGCGCAGACCAACCCTCACACGCTGAAGCCCGTGCTACTAGTCCAAATGGCCAGGTCGGAGCCTAGCCGATTGACTGATGCAGGCATCCTCGTTCTGCGGCATCTTGTGCCTGGAGGTTTTTTGACGATGTCCACCGAACTGATCGATCTATCCAACGCGCTGGTAAGGGAAACCGAGCGCGCCGCAACGAGCATCGTGGCAATTCATACCGAGGCCCGCGGATCTTCTAGCGGCGTCGTCTGGCGCAACGGGATCATTGTGACCGCGGAGCATGCACTGCGACGCGACGAGGAGATTCATATCACTGTGCCGGATGGCCGGGTCGTGAATGCCACGCTCGTTGGCCGCGACCCATCAACCGATCTGGCCGTTTTGAAATGCGTAGAAGCCGGTTCTCCCGTGACGGAAATCAGCGAGGTTTCACAAATCAAGCCCGGCAGTCTTGTGCTGGTGGTGGGACGCACGCGAGCGAGCGGACCGGTTGCTGCGCTCGGCACGGTCAGCATGGTTGCATCCGAACGCCGCACCTGGATCGGAGCGCCACTCCGCCCTTATGTCAGGCTTGATGTGGGATTGCAGCCGACCGCCACGGGCGGCGCGGTCATCGATGCTCACGGCGGCACTTTGGGGATTGCTACGCCGCGCTTTGCGCGATTCGGCGCGATTGCCGTTCCGGCAACCGCGGTAAATCGGGTGGTCGATGCCCTGCTGAAGGCGGGACACATTCCTCATGGCTATCTTGGAGTCGGACTGCATCCAATACGTCTGCCGGAAACGCTTCGGCAGACGCTGCACCGGGACGAAAAGACCGCGGCGATGGTCGTGGAAGTGGAACCGGACGGGCCCGCGCACAAGGCCGGCATCATGATCGGCGATCTGCTGGTTTCGTTCGGGTCGCAGCCCATCACACGCGTGGAGGACGTTTACGCGCAACTCGCTGCGCACGAAATCGGTAAGTCGATCGCGGTCAAATTGCTTCGTGGCGGAGCGCCGGTTGAAGCCACGATCGTGATCGGTGAGCGCCCACGCGGAGGTAAATAACATGGCCATTCCGGGATTCGGTGAAATCGCGGAACAACTGCGCCGCTCGACCGTGCTGGTTCATTCGGAAGGGAGCGGCGCGGGTTCGGGAGTCATCTGGTCAAGCGACGGTGTGGTAGTGACAAACGCCCACGTCATTCGTGGGCAGCGAATCGAGGTTCAGCTTTGGGACGGCCGCGAGTTCGAGGCCCGCGTCCATTCTCGCGATCCCCATCGCGACCTGGCGCAACTTCGTATCGAGGCCGCAAACTTGCCGGCAGCTCCCGCCGCCGATTCTTCCCAACTGCGCGCCGGTGAACTGGCGATTGCCATCGGTAATCCCATGGGCTTCGTCGGTGCGCTGGCCACCGGAGTGATTCACGCCGTGGGCCCGCTCCGCGGACTGGGGCGGCAAATCTGGGTGCAAGCCGACGTGCGCCTTGCGCCGGGAAATTCCGGCGGTCCGCTGGCCAACGCCCAAGGGCAGGTAGTGGGCATCAATACGATGATCGCGGGCCGCCTGGCGCTGGCAATTCCCAGCAACGCGGTCCGAGATTTTCTATTTTCGGGTCCCGCAAATGCATGGCTGGGCGTCACGATCCATCCGGCGTTGATTCCTCGATCCGCGAACTCGGGAAAAACGTTTGGGCTCGTGATTCTTGAAGTCGAGTCCGGCAGCCCAGCCAATCTGGCATCGCTCATGCCCGGTGATATTTTGCTCGGCACGGAAGACAACCCGTTCACAAGGGTTGGGGATCTTGCAGGCGCTCTTCAGGGCGGCGGTTCGCGAGCCGTGCGGATCGAGTTTCTGCGCGGCGACTACACTCGCGTCCGGCGGGTCACCGTTCAGATCGGGACCCCGTTGCCAGCCCGGAGTCCGGTGGCGGCGTGATTCGCGTCTTCATCGTCGCCGCTTCGCCGCTGGCCCGTGCGGGCCTTGAGAATCTGCTCGCGGCCCGGGATGTGCAGGTCGTTGCCAGCAGCGTGTCGCTGGAGGCCCTGGCAGAGATGCTCGCCGATGCTGCGCCCGATGTAGTGCTGATCGACGCATCGGGCGAACCGTTCGAGGCCGCGCTGGAATGGATCGTCGCGTCAGGACTGGCTGCGGATGTCAGCGTCGTAGCTCTCGGTGATGGAGTGACTGCCGCGTCTTCCGCGGAGGCGTTGCGCGCTGGGGTCCGCGCCGCGCTACCCGGTGATATTTCTCCGGACCAACTTGTTGCGGCTTTGCAAGCGGTAGCCGGCGGATTGCTCGTGGTGCATCCCTCGCACATGAGCGAAGCGCTACCGGCCCGCTCCGCGCCGTCTCGCGCGCTGGACGAACTCGCGGAATCCCTGACTCGCCGCGAACTGGAAGTTTTGCAAATGCTGGCCGCTGGTCTGAGTAACAAGGAAATCGCTTCGCGCCTCAACATTTCCGATCACACCGTCAAGTTTCACGTCGCGTCGATTCTGGGCAAACTTGGGGCGGGAACCCGCACGGAAGCCGTGTCGCTTGGCATTCGCCGAGGATTAGTTCTCTTGTAAACCAATTTTGCATGGATTGAATTGATTCACGGTTCACCGCCGAATTTTTGCGGCGCCTTCATCTGGCCACCGCGGTCCGGGTCGGGCCTGCCATCTCTTTGGTTAACCCAAACGGAAGACTGTATAGCTTTTAAACCCCTGTTTTGTTATAAGCGAGGGGTCCAGTTTGGTCCCGGGATACCACCTGCCTGGTATTGAACTTGAGGCCTCATGGAGATTGGGTCATGAGTATCTGCAACGTTCAACAAGGTGCGTTTCGCGTATTTGTGTATTCCCATGGGCAACAGCCTGCCCAAGGTTCGTTCTTATTCTTGCGCCATACACTTGAGTCCATTCTCAACATCTCCAGACATCAACTGGGGATCCGGGGCCCTTCTTAAAGTCAGGAAACGTCTGAGGGAGCAAGGAGGATTTTCAATGGCGACCGCGGTGCAGCATTACACTTCCTACAAAGCGCGACCCTTCACCAGGGAACAACGCGATAACACGACGATCCTATTCGGTGGCCTGACATGGAAGCACGAACGGCTGGTTCAGGGCGTGTTCAACAATTTGAATTACAAGGCCAAGCCGCTGCCGAATATTGCGCGTGCGGACCTCGATGCCGGCAAGGAACTGATCGACACCGGCGCGTGCTGCCCGACGATCTTCACCACGGGCAGCCTGGTGAACTTTCTGAAGACCGAAGTTGCCGTCAACGGTAAGCAGAAGACGCTTGACGATTACGTCTTCCTGACGGCCGGGGCATGTGGACCTTGCCGGTTCGGGCAATACCACGAGTCCTACGAAATGGCGCTGGATGGCATGGGCCTGAAGGAATTCCGCCTGTTCCTTTTGGCGCAGGATCAGCTCGACCAGGCCTCCGAAAAGCCCGGCGGCCTGGAAATCAATATGCACCTGAGCCTGGGCATTGTCTGGGCCATTCTGGTAGGTGACATCCTGACGGACATGGAGTACCTGACCCGTCCGTACGAAGTGAACCCCGGCGCGACCGACAAGGTCATGCAAGAGAGCGCGGATTATCTGTTCGAAATCTTCCAGAAGCGCCCGCTGCGTGACAACAAGTACGGCATGCTGGCGTGGCATTTCCTCTCCGGCTATTTCGCCGACGCCCTGCGCGTGGTGCGCAAGAAGTTCGACGCCATCGAAGTCGACCGCCTGCAAGTGAAGCCGAAAGTGAAGATTACCGGCGAGTTCTGGCTGCAAACGCACGAGGGCGATGGCAACTACAACATCAAGCGTTGGCTGGAATCAGAAGGTTCCGAAGTGATGCCGCCTCCGGTGGCCGTATGGCTGGGTTACCTGCTGCACACGCCGCTCTGGCGCCTCTCGGCGAAGCCCACCATCGACAACAAGATTCGCATGAAGATGGCCATGATCCGCGGTCTCGAGAAGATGTACGTTGGGACCTATAACCGCTTCCGGAAGGCGCTCGGCAATGTGCCGCACGAACTGCCGGACCAGGAAGAATTGAAGCAACTGGCTTCGCCCTTCTTCCATCACGAACTGCGCGGCGGCGAGGGGCACATGCTCATCGGCAAGGCTCTGCATGCGCATCTTCACAAGCATGCCAACATGACCTGCGAGCTCTCGCCCTATTCCTGCATGCCGAACACCATGTCTCAGGGCGCGATGGCCAACGTGCTGGGCCGGCATCCTGACCTGCTGTACGCGCCGATTGAAATCAAGGGCGACGCCGAGGTTCATGCCCTTTCGCGCTGCCAGATGATCCTGACGGAAGCGAAAAAGCGCGCGCAGTCCGAATTCGTGGAAGCCATGGCCAAGACCGGGTTGTCGCTTGAGAAACTCCGCCAGATCGAAGAAAACAATCCCAAGGTCAAGAAGGCCACGTACCGCATACCGCATCACGGTTATGCGTCCACCGCTTCCAATTACGCTTTGCACCTCGCCAGCATGAAGGCGGGAGTCTAGTTCGTCAGCAGGTTTTGAGAATCCGGCGGCGGGCCGATGCAGTCGCCGGAAGCAACCACGAAATCAGCGAGGACTCCTCAATGGCTGACGGAAGTTTCATTAAGATCGCGCCCCTCATGCGGGACCCGGGGATGGTGGAAATCAAGACCCCGCAGAAGTTGGCGCCGAGCGCCAACGGCGCGATGATCTGCGGCGTAGACGTCGGCAGCACCACCGTAAAATACGTTCTGGCCTCGCCGTCCGGCGAAGTGATCTCCCAGGCCTATGAGCGCCACAATACCAAGCAGGCGGAAAAGGTTCTGCAATTCTTGTCGCGGCTGGAGGCCCAGCACGGCCTGGAACCACAGCGCGATCGCATCTTCCTTACTGGCTCCGGAGCGGGCCTGATCGCTCCCGTGGTGGGAGCTAAAGTGATTCAGGAAGTCGTAGCCGTCGCGGCCAGCGTTGAGCGGCTGCATCCGAACGTGCGTTTCGTCAGCGAAATCGGTGGAGAAGATATGAAGACCATCTTCTTCAACGGCAATGGGACCACCAAGAGCAAGCAAGTGCTGATGCAGAGCGCCTGCTCCGGCGGCACTGGAACGTTCATCGAGAAGACCGCCAGGAAACTTCAGATTGCTCCGGAAGCGCTTTCCGAAATGCATTACACCGGGCACACGCTCCACAAGATCAGCAGCAAGTGCGGAATCTTTGCGGAGGCCGACGCCAATACGCTGCTCAAAGCGGGCGTCACGGTGGATGAAATTATCGCTTCGCTGTTCGAAGCCGTCGTTTATCAGAACCTTGCGACCCTGACGCGCGGAAACACGCCGTCGCCGGAAGTTCTACTGCTCGGCGGGCCGAATCTTTTCTTCAAGGGACTGCAGGAAGCCTGGCGCCTGCACCTCACGCACATCTGGGAAGAGCGAAAAATCCCGATGCCAGACGGCAAGCCTCCCGAGGAATACATTACGGTTCCGAAGGACGCGCTTTATTACGCCGCGCTCGGCTGCGTGGAAGTGGCCATGGGCGAGCAGCATACCGTCGGAATCTACCAGGGCACGAAGAAACTGCAGTGGTGGATCGAAGAAGGCCAGTACGAAGAGAAAAAGAAGCAGGGCCGCGGCGGGCTGAGCGACAACGATGAAAGCCTGCGCGAGTTCATCGATCTGTACTCCAAGATGGATGCCACCTCTGCTGTAAATATCGCAGCCAAAGAGGCGCTCGCGCCGCGCGTCACCGTGGAAAAGAGAAAACTTGATAACGTCGTAGTGGGCTGCGATTTTGGCTCAACCACGGCGAAAGCGGTCTGCCTCGGCCCGGATCGCGAATTGCTTTTCTCCTGCTACGCGCTGAGCAAAGGCAATCCCATCGAAGACGCGAAAAGCTTGTTCCGCCAGCTGCGCGAAGCGATCGGCGACGGCAGGATTCTGGGACTAGGGATCACCGGATACGGAAAAGATTTGCTCAAGGGCATCCTGGGCGCGGATTGCGGCGTGGTAGAAACCATCGCACACGCCTCGGCCGGCTTGCACTACTTCCCCGACGCCGATTGCATCTGCGACGTGGGCGGCGTTGACGTAAAAATCATGCTCCTGAAGAACGGGACCGTCAGCGATTTCCGGCTGAATTCGCAATGCTCGTCGGGCAATGGCGCGTTCCTGCAAGGCGTGGCCGAACGCTTTGGCATTCCGCTGAGCGAAATGGCCGACAAGGCGTTTCTGGCTCAGGCTATGCCTCAGCTTTCCATGGGTTGCGGAGTTTTCCTGCAGAGCGATATCGTCAACCAGCAGCGCAAGGGCTGGCAGGCGGAAGAAATTCTCGCCGCGCTGTGCTCGATCCTGCCATTGAATGTCTGGATCTATGCGGGCGGCATGAACAACCTCTCGCAAGTGGGCAAGAAATTCATTCTGCAGGGCGGCACGCACAAGAATCTGGCGGTAGTGAAAACACAAGTCGATTTCATCCGCTCGAAAGTTCCCGATGCGGACGTTGTCGTCCACCCATATTCGGGGGAAGCCGGCGCGATCGGCGCGGCGCTCGTTTCGCTGGACTGGTGGGAAAAGGGCGGCCAGTCGCAGTTCCGCGGCTTCGACGTCGTCGAAAAATTGACGTATGAAACGACCACCGCAAAGGATACCGTCTGCAACTGGTGCCCGGTAAATTGCCAGCGCAGTTTCATTGACGTCAAGCTGCCCGGCGGACAAGGCCGCGAGTGGAGCAAGGTTCCGCTGTCCGTTGGCTGGGAGCGCGTGATCGTGAACAACTCATGCCCCAAGGGGCTGGTGGAAGATCTGAACGAAATGAAAGTGATCAAGGCCGGGATCGAGAAAACCAAGAATGCCTTTCCAAATATTGCAGACATGGTTCGGCAAGAAGGCTTCCGCCGCAACATTACCGTCTCCGCCTAAGGATCGTTCGGGAGTCCGTGTCGGGATTCCCAAGGTCCTGAACATGTGGAGCACCCATCAATTCTGGGTCGCATTCCTGCGCGAAATCGGCATCGCTTCCGAAAACATCGTATTCAGTTCGGACACGTCCGAGGAACAGGGCCGTGAATTCGGCAAGGGCCGCGGCACGGTGGATTGCTGCTATCCGGTAAAAGCCATGAGCGGCCATTACGGCGAACTAGTCTTCGGCCAAAAGAAAAAACTGAACATCATCATGAGTCCGATGATTTATTCGCTGCCGTCTTTCATGCGCGGGCACACATCGGAAAACCTGGCGTGCACCCGCGTGATGGCCGGGCCGGAAAACATCCGCGCCGGTTTCGTGAAAGAAAGCGACGTGTTCGGCGACAACGGCATCCAGTACGCCTCGCCTTTCGTGAACATGGCCGAACCGGAGATGGTTGCGAAGCAGATGTATGACAGCCTGAAGGATGTGTTCGGCCTGGACCTGGTGGAAACGCAGCGCGCCGTGGACGCCGGATACAAGGCTCTGCGCGAATTCAATGAAAAGGCGCAGGCCGAAACACGAAAAATCCTGACCTGGTGCGCGCGCAACAACAAGCCGTGCGTGATGGTGCTGGCCCGCCCGTATCACATGGATCCGGGTATCGGCCATGAGATTGAAGGCGACTTGCAGGCCCACGGTTACCCGATCGTCTGGCTGCAATACATGCCCGTGGATGACGATCTGCTGAATTGGGTTTTCGGAGAGGAAGTGCAGGCCAAGAAAATTCGTTCGCCGCTCGATATTTCCGACGTGTGGACTTCCTCCAACAGCAGCAATACCAACGAAATCATGTGGGGCGCAAAGTTCGCGGCGCGCTTCCCGTGGATCACCTGCGTGCTGCGGCTCTCCAGCTACGAATGCGGCATGGATCAGCCGACGTATACGCCGGTGCAGAAAACCGTGGAGGCTGCCGGAACCTTATTTTTTAAGTTTGGGGACCTGGACTCCACGAAGCCCGCAGGAAGCATTCGCATCCGGATCGAGACCATCGTTCACTATCTGGCGAAATACTCGGACAAGATCATTGAAAAGAAACTGGCTCTGCTGCCTGCCCGATTGCCCCCTGTTTGAACACAAACAAGAAAAAGACGAACGAGCATTGGCCGTTTCCAATGCCAGCGACTAAACCTCCGCGCCTGTGGCGCTGAACGTACACATTCACAAATTACTTTCCCGCTTTGCCGCCCGGGGCACCCGCGGCTGCGGCGCTGCCATGAGCCAGTCGAAAATCGGAAGGAATACGTTGTACCGGCCGGAGTCGTGCGCGTGATGCAACATGTGGTGCCTGGCCGCCGGGCGCAGCCATCTCGGCAGCCAGCCGCCCATATGCGTGCGCCAGTGTATTTCCTCAAACGCGATGTAGTAGAGGCTGAAGCTGGCAAACACTCCCGCCGTCCATTCATTATGGAAAATCCGCTGAACGAACAAAAACGGCAGACCGTTGGCCGCGAATAGCGCCACGACTCCCAGGGGGTTGCG
Organism: uncultured Acidobacteriota bacterium; assembly: GCA_963695945.1. GTDB lineage: Bacteria > Acidobacteriota > Terriglobia > Acidiferrales > UBA7541 > Palsa-360. Next base: position 174,546 of record CAVOIX010000034.1, read on the forward strand.
CGAAAAATTGACGTAGCGCGGAGCTTCCGGCTCATGCAGCGTGGTGTGATGGACCATATGCTGCTCGCCGAACATGCCTCGGCCCGCGTGCAGGACGAATCTGTGCAGGACATACTCGAACCCATTCGCGTAAAAAAATCCCAGAACAAAACCGCCGAAAACTCCAGGAATGGTGTGAGGGAAGTACCGCAGAGAGATGGACACGAGAACGACGCCGGAGAGAGCCGCAGCCAGCAAATTGCGCCGCTTGATGCGCAGGCCTTGGGCCTTCCATTCCGAGCGAATCTGATCGTCCGATGAGATCATTCCAGAACCAAATTAGCGCTGTCCACGAGTGACTGCAAGACGATGAGGCATCTTAGTGGCCCAGGCTTCAGCCTGTGGGGTTGGTAGGAAGCTGATGGACTGTCTTGCAACCAAAATCCACAGGCTGAAGCCTGCCTGCGCCACCCGAACTGGCTAATTTCCGGAGGGCGCTGTGGCTCCCAGTTGCGAAGCCTTGGGACTCTCCGAACCTACCCGCGTGAGATAAATCACGAATGGGGTGATTTCGAACGGCATCTTCTCGCGATCCTCGACCTTGCCTACGCTGGCGGCCTTAAGCAGCGCCAAACTGTCGTCCCAGGGGTCCAGCTTCACTCGCCCGCCTAGCGGCAGCGCCACAATGTGCCGCGCGGATTCCGCATCGCCGGCCTTGGCCGCTACCGGAAGTTGCAAGAGCGCGGCGTCGCCCACTCGCGGGCTGATCAGGTTAGGGATCTCGCGGGCGCGCGACTGCAGCTCGGCCATGAACATTCCCGCCGTACCGAGCTGATCCTTGTACGGCGAATTCTTCAGCAACTCGTCGGCCTTCGCCGTGGCTTTGGCATCTTCGTCGGGTTTGCGTTCAAAATCGAAATGTTGGAATAATTTTTTATCATCGAATTGCAGGCGATCGTAAAAGGCGAACTGCGTATCCACCTGCTTCTGCGCGGTCAGAATGTATCCCATTTCCTTGGCGACCATGGCCGCCAGGCTGGGTTCGTCCGGCAAGACATCGATCAGGCCGCGGCTCAGCACGATGGTATGCCCCATGGAAAAAGATTCGATCGTCGAAGTCATCAGCACGCGGCATTGAATTTCCGGCTGAATGTCGAGGTTGTTAGTGACTTCCAGATTGTTTACAACCGTGTCCAGAACTTTGTCGACTTCGCCTTTGGGAGCGATCAGGCCGGATTTCTGCAATTTTTCAAGCACATTGTCGCTGGCCTGCTGAACGAATGCGCGCTGCTCCTGAATGGGAGAGAGATCATTGCTTTTTTGCGATTGATCGTTCACCGGGGAGGCCGATTCGATCAGCACCTGGCTCAATTCCTGCTCCTGGCGCGATCGCCCGGCGTCATATCCCCACAGCCGCGTCTGCGCTTTGTACATGGGCGCTTTCACAATCGGTATCGCGGCGGTATTTTCCTCGGAGTAGATGAACGCGGGAAGCCACAGATTCGGTCCGGCGTTAACCCGCCAGCTGTCAAAATGAAAATTCAGATTGGAATATTCGTGCCCGGAATAGGAACCGTTGAACCGTACGATCGTAAAGTCCTGGTCTTCCACCCAGATGCGGCCGATGAAACGGCCCTTTCCTGATTTTTTCCGGGGAGTGACGTCAAAGACCAGCGTGCGCACTTCGCCAAGAAATTCGCGGCGCACGTAATCGAAGGCATAGTTCTGAGTATCGAGCCCGTTGTTGTCCAGGTAAACCATCTGCAGAAAACCTTGCGGCAAAAACTCCGTTCCGAAGTCAAAGAGGTGGGTGAGATTAGCGAGAGCGTGGTGCACCGAGGTGTCGCCCGGAGCAGGAAGCGATTTAACATCCAGGCCCTTGGCGAATTCCGCGCGGCCGATGAAGTAGTGATCTCCATCAGGAACCCAGCTCCCATCATTCTCCGTAACCCTGACTTTCTGGATGTAGGTCTCCACCAGGGGAGAATGCTTCCGGATCATCTCCATTTCCTGTTTCTCGCGGGCCGTGACCCTCGATATGACCTGATCCAGCGCCCCGTTAGTGGGTGGACGATCTTGAGCAGTGAGACGCGCGGCGAAGGAGGCGCAACAAAACACTACGGCCAAAACCAGAAACTGCACGGTACGCATAATGCTCATCCCCCTGAAAAAACGGCCCTGCGGAAAACATGCACGGCCGAAAAACGAAAAAAGCAAAAGCGCTGAGCCGGTATTATGGGCACGCCAGCGGCCATCACTTTGAGAAATAAGAATGCGCTAACGAAAGCAATTAGCGGATGCGTATCCATTGAACCGTGTAAGAGTTTCGCCCGAGCTGAAGAATTGTCACGGAACCAGGTGTGCTGCAGGCTTCCACCACGCAACAGGGCGAGGTGACTCGGGCGCAGTCAACTTACGTTATGATTGGGGGTCAATGCCCTCCCGTGTTTCCCTGAATTTCCAGCGTTTTACCCGGTAGGACGTTAATCTTTTCCTGGTGAAACGCGTGGCCCGAAGGATCGCGCAACTCGATATCGTGGTCGCCGGGCGCCAGGCGGAACTTCTTCAGATCGCCTGCCCTGCCGGCGTATCCGCCATCAACATAAACCAAGGCGTCTTTGGCCGCATCTGTAATTTTCACTTCACCGTAGCGCTGATTTCCTCCGGATTCGTAGGGATAGTAGCCGCCCCAGGAACCGCCCCAGTATGGATCGTCCCAGCCCCATCCGGGACCGTACCAGCCCAACCCCCACTCGCCACCGTAGTAGCCGCGCCCTCCGTAGAAACCTCCGTGACCGCCGAACCCACCGTGACCGCCAAAACCTCGTTGCGCGAAGGCAGCGGGAACAATCAGGAAGAGCGCCAACAATGCCAATCCAAAGAGCTTAAGGAAACGAGACATAACCCTGCCCTCCTTCCAGGTCCATTGATGGGCCTGATGCCTCACTGCTCGTTACAGCTCGTCAAACCTGTTCTCTCATCGAATGAGATGCCTCTGAGGGATTGCGCCGTTGTCCGGCCGTTGCGGTCGGGAGACAGGTCGCCGACTCTACTGGCAGTTCCAGCTCATTCGGCAGTGTACGGTGTGCAAGAGAACCAGAAAGCAGTCTGTTCAAGCCTGCATTTTTAATGGTTCTATTCCATTAAGTCTGCTTCGTGGTAGAGTTTGCCGAGGAGAATCCTCCATGACATGCTCCCGATGGGCAGTGTTGATTTTCCTTGGCCTGTCGCCGCTGGCCGCGCACGCCCAGCAGTCAGAATCCGCGAAATCCTCAAACCAAGTCGAACTGAACAGCGTTCAAAAATTGGGGCAACGTGTGTTTCAACAGCGTTGCGGCATTTGCCATGAACAGGCGCGGCCTGGATTTCAAACTTACGGGCCGGTTCTGTACAAGGACCTCGTCAACGGCAGTGAAGACGCGATCAAGGAACAGATTCGCACCGGGTCGGCCAAGATGCCGGGATTCAAACTCGGATTGCCGCCCACGGAAATTGACGCGATTGTCGAATACCTGAAAACGGTGCCGAAGCCGCCGAAGAGTACTGGGCCGGCCCCCGGCGGATCGATGGGCCAAGTCGATTAGGGAAAAGGAGAGCCTGCGATGAATCACACTCAAGTCCATGCATTGCCAAAATTCGTGCACATCGCCCTCGTGGCGTTCGTGCTCGCGGCGATTTTTCCATTGATGGCTCATGCGGCGCCCGAAGGTATGCTTCTGACCGGAACGGTGAAATCGGCGGCAGGCGCGAAGATGAGCGGCGTAACCGTCTCCGCGAAGCTGGAGAACAGCACCATCACGACCTCCGTGTTTACGGACGAAGATGGCGCGTATTATTTTCCAGCGTTGAACGCCGGTCACTACGACGTTTGGGCGCAGGCGGACGGATTTGATATCGCGCGCGGCGCCGTGGATCTGACCGGCACGAAGCATCAGGATTTGGTTTTGAGCGCCGCGAAGGATTTCGAGAAGCAACTCTCCGGCGACCAGATCCTTGCATCGCTGCCGGATCAGACTCCGGACGATCGCCGGTTGAAGCGCGTGTTCCGCAACAGCTGCACCAGTTGCCACCAGCCCAATTATATTCTGCAGAATAAATTTGACGAGCAAGGCTGGACCGCGGTTCTGGAAGTCATGAAACGCGTGAACGTGGCCGGCGGCTACCTCGGGCCGAACAGTCCGATCGCGCCGTCGATCGACACGCATGAAAAGGAGCTTGCCGCCTATCTGGCGCGGGCTCGCGGTCCCGAACCGACCGACATGAAATTCAAGCTGCGTCCGCGACCCAGCGGAGACGCGGCTCGAGTGGTTTTCACGGAATACGATGTGCCGCTGTTTGCCGCGAACGATGCTCCCAAACAATATGCAACGAATAATGGAAGCGACTGGTCTCTGGGTACGCCTTCGTCGTTTTTCGGCCAGCACGGAGTTCATGACGCGCAGTCGGATCTGGACGGAAACATCTGGTTTTCGGTGAACGTGCCGAATCCCTGGGCGAGTCTTGGTCGCGTAGACGCGAAGACTGGTGAAACGAAATTTTTCCGCGTGGAGGGTTTGCACGGCCTGGCGGCGAATGGACACGGCGCATATAGAGATCAGCAAGGGCATCTCTGGTTCAACATCTCTCCGGGCGAAGAAAAAGGCCCCGGGCGATTGATCGAAGTCGATCCCGCGGCGCAAACGCTTCAGGTGTATACGCCGCCCAACACAATGGAAGGGCCGACGTTCGTCGCTGGAACCGTAGACGTCGACGGCAAGGGAAAAGTCTGGGCATCCACTTTTCACGGAGCGTCGCGCTTCGATCCCGTAACAAAGCAGTTCACCGAATACAAATCGCCCACATTCAAGAATGCGGACGGCATTGGAAACACGTACGGGTTGACTGCCGACGGCGACGGCAATGGCTGGTGGGCTGAAATGAATCTGGACCTTGTGGCCAAGACCGACCTTGAAACAGGCAAGGTCACCGAAATCAAGATTCCGCCGGTGCCGGGAATCAAGCCGATGTTTACTCCGGATGAAGTGAAAATGTATGACGCGGCGGGATCGACCTGGAATACAGCTACGCCGTGGGCCGAAGGTCCGCGGCGCATGGGCGCTGACAAAACCGGCCACGTGGTGTGGGTCTGCGACTGGTGGGGCGGCAGCCTGGCAAAGATCGACACGCAAACTTTGCAAGTAACGATGATTCCCCTCCCCAGGCAGGACGTGCAGGAACCCTATCAGGCCGTGGTGGACCGGGACCACAACGTGTGGGTCAATCTGATGAATTCGGATGAAGTGATTAAATTCGATCCGAAGACCTCCAGATGGACCGAGTATCCGTTCCCGACGCTGGGGGCGGAGACTCGCTACATCTCCATGGTGGAGCGCGGCGGCAAGATGGAAATCATCCTGCCGTACTCCCGCGCGCGCCGAGTGGCGCGCATGGCTTTCCGCACCAAGGAAGATCTGCAGGCGTTGAAACAGCAGGTGCAGCAACAGGAACAGGCGCGCGTCCAATAATCGAGTAGGACAGTCCTGGCTGCGAGGTGCTGCGGCGTGCATGTGCGCATGACCCAAATGCGATTGGCATCGCCGAACCCGCACCGGAAGCCTCTCGCAAGGGCTCGGGATAAAGAGTGCCTTTGCTTCCGAGACTCACCGCCAACTCATTCTTATTCTTGATCTTATTATTGACACGGCCTGAGAGCTGGCGTATGGTCCAGCGCAAGGGCAGTTGAATTCCTAAAATCAAGATTCCTTGCGTGAGGTGCATCATGGCGACACTCCCAGCCGGTGAGCCTGGATTCAGCAGTTCTCCGCTTCTTGTTCAAACCACAGAAACTACGAAACCCGGGCGCCGCGGAAACTTTTACAAGCGATGGTTGATTCTCGCCGCAGTGATTGCCGTTTCATCCGTGGCACCGGCGCAGAATGCCCCGCAGATTACTGGAGTCGATCCCGCAACAGGCAAAGTGAACGACACGGTGACCGTGTTCGGAAATAATCTGGGCAAAGCCTCGGTGTCTTCCGTGTATCTTTCGGACGACAAGAGCGATTTCAAGGCTGCGATTGTCGATCAAGGCAATGACAAGATCACGATGAAGGTGCCGCAGGTCAAGGCCGGCAACTACAACATTTCTCTTCAGGTAGGCGACAAACTTTTTATCAAGCCGGTGAAGTTCAAAGTTGAGGAATGAAGACGAACGGACGCAAGGCCTTGCCTGAGCGCCTCGTTCTTGCACTCACGAAATCCCACAGGCTGAAGCCTGCACCACTAGACCTGTAGCGGAATCGACAGCGCTTTTCTTGCCTCTTCAAATGTCGATTCGTGAATCTGCCCTCCGGCGTCCACTTTCATATGCTTGGTCTGCATCGGTTTGCCGTCCAGGCGATCTTTTAGCCAGTCAGCAAAGTACGTTGCCTGGCTCGGACCGAGCGCCGCAGCCGATGACCCCACGAGGCCGTGTTCCGCGCCTTCATATACCAACAGCTGTTTCGGAGCTGAAATCGTCTCAAACAAGTCATAGGTGTATTCGATCGGGCTGAGTTGGTCATCCTCTCCGGCCATGACCAGGTATGGAATTTTGATCTTCTCGCCCACTCCCTTGAGCGAAAGGGTCTGCGCGAATTTGTCGAATTCCGCTTCATCCGTGAATCCCGCCATGTATATAAATCGCAGCTTGAAAGTGGGTGACGCTACATTAAATAGCGTGTTCAAACCTGGCTCGTGGCACACGGAGCGCAGCACGCAACCTTTTAAGCGATCGTCCACCGAGGCAACTTGCGTTCCCCAAAACGAGCCCATGCTCACGCCGGATAACGCGATACGATCGGGATCGATTTCGCTTTGCGACCGAAGCCAGGAGAGCACCAGTGGCCCGGCCTGCAGCCAGTTTGTGGCCGTCGGATGAATCTCGCGTACGCAGCATTCTCCCTGGCCGGGCCCCTCGAGCGCCAGAACCGCGATGCCGCGCTCCAGCAATTTATCTCCGTAGAGTGCCACGCCGACTTCCTTAATGCTGTCCATTCCGCCAATTGCCCACACTGCGGGAAGGCGGCCCGATCCACGCTTGATCGGCAGATGTAAATAGCCGGGCAAGGATTTACCGTTGCCGCCGAAGGGGATTTCCACCTTGCGAATCTCGTGATCGGCAAGCTCCATGTATTTCGCATACGCAACCGCCTTCTTTTCGTTGAGCGCAAGATTTTCCCGCGTCACAGCGAAGATCGGCCATTGCGCGCTTCCGTAAAGCAGCGCGGCGATAAAGTAGCTTTCGCGGGCGGCAATGGGATGTCCATCCAGCTCGAACTGGCGCGCCATTTTTTCGCGGCGCACCGCGGCGCGTGTGTATTCGCGCGCCATGTCGTTGTACTTGCGAATTCTCGAACGGATCCCGATGAAATCGCCGGTGGCGTCAGGGCCGCACGGACCGAGCGTGTAGGCGATGCGCGCCTGGTCCCACTCCACGCCGATCGTTTGCACGACGGCGTCGAGCAGCCAGCGCTGCTCCTGCCAGCGCTTCATCTTGCGTTCCGTCGCGGCGTTCATTTCAGGCGCTGGCGGCGGATCCGGTATCGCAGCGGCCGGCGTTTCAGGCCATGCGGCGGTCGCGCCTCGCGCAAGGAACGAGGCACCCGCCACGGTGGCGGCCCCACCCAGAAATTCGCGGCGCTCGACTAATTTTCTGGCAGAATCTGACTTCTTTGAGCTGGACATGCTTTACCTCCATTGTCATCCCGTAGAAAACCCTTCGAGTGCAGCAAGTTCCGCCGACCAGCCTGCGGCTACTCCGTCTGGCCCCTGGATACGGACGTGAATAACACGCCACGGATGTGATGTAAAGGTGACATCTCAACGCGAGCCTGCCATTCGCAGGATCCGGCGGCAGGACGAATAAACATCAGTTTTCCGGCCGAAGCGGGACAGGAGACAAGGGGCTTATGGATATCTAACCGACACATAACTAACCACTTAGAACAAATAAAATGCCTCAGAAACGAGCCTTCCCACAGGTCCAGTACCACGTACCGGAACTACCAGCACTGCTGGTGGTCCTGTTTGGCACCTTCGCTTCATTGGCTCCGCCGACGGCATTTGAGAAAGTTGTCTTGCCGAAGCGATAAACCTTAAGCAACAAAAGGAGCCCCGGATGAAGAGCAACAAACTAACCCTGGCAGCCACTTTCACCCTGTTCAGCCTTGTTGGTGCCGTATCCACTTTTGCTCAGAGCGCGCCCTGGAGCGCCGCTACTACCTCCGCCAATGAGGCCCGCCAGCACGGCGACAACGCCCTCGCGCGGACCTATTACCAGCAAGCGATCGAGATCCAGAAGAACACGCTGGGCGCTGATAATGCGGAGGTCGCAATCAGCTTGAACAACCTGGCGGTGTTCTACCAAGCCCAATCCATGAACCCACAGGCGGAACAATGCTACCGGGAAGCGCTGACCATTCTCCAGAAGCAAGTCCGTCAGAACGCTTCGTCAGCTCTGACGCTGAATAACCTCGCGGCTCTGTATCACGATCAGGGCATGGATGACCAAGCTGCAGCGCTCTACGCGCGCGCTCTGGTAATATTTGCCAAGCTGGGAACGAAATCGAACGCCGACCACGCGATCGCGGCGGCCAGCCTGGCGGACATCTACTTTGCGAAGGACCGGTATGACGACGCGGAACCGCTCTACCTGCGAGCCGTGGCGCTGTGGAACACCGAAGGCAAGTCGGAAAGCGCCGATGTCGCCGATGCCTTCTTTCATCTCGCCGAGATTTATCACTCGCTCAGTAACAACACGGACGCCGCGCCTCTGTATGCCCACGCGCTGGCGATCTGGGAAACGTCCTCCCGGATGGATAGGCCGGAAGCGATCGCCGCGCAGTCGACTCTGGGCGACATCTACCGGGCGCAAGGCAAGTATGCGCAAGCCGAACCCCTGCTGGCGCGCACTTTGGAAGTCGAGCAGCGCAAGCTCGGTGCCGACCGCCTCGAAGTTGCCGATACCCTGAACAGCCTGGCAATGCTCTTCTATTGCGAATCCAAGTACGATTCGGCTGAACCGCTTTACCGGCGCGCCCTGGAAATTCGCGAGAAGAACCTGGGAGCGAATGATCCGGTCGTGATCCAGACGGTCCAGCTCTACGCGCAAGTGCTCCGGCAGGAAGGCCGCAAGGCGGACGCAGAGAAGGTGGAACGCGCGGCAACTTCGGCCATCGCCCACCTGTAGAGGTTCGGGGTGCGCCCCGCACCGGGGCGGGGCGCACCTGCTGTATCTCCCTCGCCGGCTAAAATCCTTCAAATTTGTGCCGCGTAGAATTTACTCCTCCCTCCCGAACACTTCATCAAGTTTAGTGGCGCAGGCTTCAGCCTGTGGATTTTCGCCCTTGCAGGAACAAAACCCCACAGGCTGAAGCCTGCGCCACTAGTTTTTCCGTCGAAGAACAAATTGGTTCAGTCGAAACGCCCTCGGGTGTATAAGTGTGCCCATTCGAACCGTCAAAAAACTGACTGCGAGTCTTTGTATTACAAGCTTCCTGGTGAGAACGGAGAGGACGTATGGCGCGAAAACTATGCATCCTTGCTGGATTTTGCCTGCTATTCGCAGGAACTGCTCCCGCTCAGAGCGTCGATGCCCGAAAAATCCTGGAAGACGCCGCAAAGGCCATGGGCGTTGCCAATATGAAAACCTTGCAGTACTCCGCCAGCGGCTGGTTCTCTCAGATCGGCCAGACATATGGGCTGGCGGAAGACTGGCCGCACTATGAGGTCACCGACTACACCCGCGTGATCGACTTCGACGCCAAGTGGTCCCGCGAGGACTACACGCGCAGGCAGGGCAAGTATCCGACGCTCGGCCGGGTTCCGATGCCGGAGCAGCACGTCACTTCCATCTTGAGCGGCAACTACGCCTGGGACATGCAGGGCGATGTGCCCGTGCCACTCACGCGGATGTATCTGGACGGGGTGCCTTATGTCGATCTGCGGCAAATGGAAATCGTGCTGACTCCCGAAGGTTTTCTGAAAGCGGCACTAGCGGCGACCGATGCCACCGCCATTTCACTGAATATCGTCGGGCCGTCGGACATCGGCCTGTCTCAGTATGGACGGAAAGTGACCATCGTTTCCTTCACGATGGGAAAATACAAATTCAACGGAACGATCAACGACAAGAATCTGGTGGAACTGGTTGACACTTGGTACCCCAACCCCGTGTATGGAGACATGGACTATGAAATGCGCTACACCAAGTACAAAGATTTCGGCGGCATTATGTTTCCCGGGCAAATCCACGTGCATCAGGGCGATCCGCGGCTGAACCCCGCGCACAACTATTACGAAATCAATGTGAGCGATGTGAAAGTCAACGTGCCGGTCGCGCCGATGCGGGTTCCTGAGGCCGTGCGCACCGCAACGCCAGCGCCGGTGAAGGTCGAGAGCCAGAAGCTGGCGGATGGGGTATGGCTCCTGGGCGGAGGCACGCACAATAGTTTACTGGTCGAATTCAACGACTTCGTCGCGGTGGTGGAAGCGCCACAGAACGAAGCGCGATCTCTGGCGGTGATTGCCGAGGCCAACCGGCTGGTTCCAAACAAACTGGTTCGCTATCTCGTCAATACCCACCACCATATGGATCACGCCGGCGGCCTGCGCACCTATCTTTCGCAAGGCACCACGATCGTGACGCACGAATCCAACAAACAGTATTACCTCGACATCATGTTCTACCCTGCTCCACGGACGCTGGACCAGGACCGGCTGGCGATCTTCAGTCCGATGTACATGATCAGCCGGCGGCCCGCGCCGATTGACACCGTCGGCGGCGACACGCGCGGCGAGGGAAAATACGTAATCACTGACGGCACGCGCATGATGGAAATTTTTCACGTGCAGGACCTGGCGTATGAGTTGGGAGATCCTTCGTTAAGCCAGGGCAATCACAGCGCGGACATGCTGATGGCTTATCTGCCCAAGGAAAAAATTCTGGTGAACGCGGATCTATACTCACCGCCGCAGACGGGTGGGCAGCCGCCCGCGCCCACGATCGCCATGCGGACGCTGTATCAGAATATGCTGAAGCTGAAACTCGACGTCCAGCAACACGTTCCAATCCACGGGCGCGTCGGAACCAACGATGAATTTGTAAAGATTATAACCGCGGGCCGGTAGCGGCGAGCAATCGTGCCATCGACGGTGTTGAAGAGCAGGCGGGACGCCCTCGCTTCAGGACTGGGAACGCTTCGACTCTTTTACCCTGAGTTTGACAGCAGTTTCCGCCAAGCATATAGTTTTGCGCAAAGCTAAGTTGAATCGAAATGTTGGCTGAACAAGCTCAAATACGTCCAGCATGCGGATGAGCCTGAACGTTCGGGAGGCGCGAAAACGGAATGAGTGAGTCCACGAATGCCGTCGAAGTCAAATCGCCCGAGATTTTGAAACTGGTCGACCAGAACGCAAGCGTTGAGCAGCTCTGCACGGGCTTCTGGTTCACGGAAGGCCCCATCTGGAGTGCCAAGGAACAGTGCCTGTACTTCAGCGATATGCCTGGCGATGTGCGCCGCCGCTGGAGCGCTAAGGACGGCGTAAAGGAAGTCCGAAAACCGAGCAACAAGTGCAATGGCATGACCTACGACGCCGCGGGCAATCTGTACGTCTGCGAGCACGTCACCAGTTCCCTGGTGATGGAGACGCCATCCGGCGAACGTAAAATCCTGGCGTCGCATTGGCAGGGAAAAGAACTGAACAGTCCTAATGACGTCGTTCTTCGCTCCGACAAAACTATTTATTTCAGCGACCCTTCGTACGGGCGAATGCCGGTCTTCGGGCTGGAACGCAAACAGGAGCTTGGCTTTCAGGGGCTCTTCCGAATTTCTCCGGATGGAAAGTTGCATCTGGAGGCGGACGATTTTGGCCAGACCAACGGCGTATGTTTTTCGCCGGATGAGAAAATCCTGTACGTGAATGATTCGCCGCGGGCGCAGATTCGCGCTTTTGATGTGGCTCCTGACGGATCGCTGAGCAACAGCCGCATCTTCGCCGCGAATATCGGCGACGGAGTTCTGGAAAATGGCATCGTCGACGGAATGAAAGTCGATGAGCGGGGGAATATTTACGTCACGGGTCCCCGTGGCATATGGGTGCTCAGCCCGGCGGCAGAGCATCTGGGCGTGATTCGCATGCCCGAGCATGCCGGGAATCTGAATTGGGGCGGACCGAACTGGGACGAGTTGTATTGCGCTTGCTCAAAGTCAATTTACCGCGTCAAGTTGAAAGTCCACGGAAATCCTGTTGCATACATGAGAATGCGCTAAGGAGAAATATGGCTGATCGAAAGCTCATCGCGAAACAAACAGCGCTGATCATTCAGGATTTGCAGAATGACGTGATTACCGAGGGCGGCGCATTCGCATCTTCCGGCGCGCCGGCCCATGCGAAGAAACAGAACATCGTCGAAAACGTAAAAAAACTGGCCGCGGCGATGCGCAAGTCGGGCGGGATTGTGATTCACGTGCACTACATCGTCGAACCGGGAGCGCCCGGGCTCAAGCTAAATGCACCGCTATTCCGCGGCCTTGCGGAAAGTAAGGCGGTGGTGCGAGGGACCTGGGGAGCGGCGCCCGTCGAAGGGCTCGAGCCGCAAAAAGGCGACTTCGTCGTCGAGAAAATGCGCATGAACGGTTTTCACGGCACCAGGCTCGAAACTCTTCTGCAAGGGTATGGAATCGATTCTCTGGTGATCACCGGGGCATGGACTAACTTTTCCATCGAGCATACGGCGCGGCATGGGGCCGACTCAGGCTACGAAGTTGTGGTGGCTACCGATGGAACTTCGACCATTAATGCCGAATGGCAAAACGCGGGGATTAATTTTGCTCTTCAGAACGTCGCCGATCGCTGGAGCTGCGAGGAAATTATTCAGGCATTGAGCTAGAAACTCGCGCCGCAGTCCCGGACGGCGCTGTTGCTTCGTAGTACATTTTGTCATTCTAAGTGAAACGAAGAATCTCCCTGCTCCTGGATCATTCCTCGCTTCGCTCGGAATAACAATCGGTAGTATGACGATTAGTCGAACGGCAGCCAGTGGAATGTTGCTGCTCCAGATCGGTTTTCTGCACCACACAAATGGTTCGACAACCAGGATTATAGAGACCGCATGACCGTTCCCCAGGATACTTCCATCGTCGTTTCATACGAAAATGAACGCGAGTTAATCGTTCACGTGCTGGCAAAGCTCGGAGCCACTGAACAGGAGCGCGCGATTCAAGCGGATCTGCTGGTGGAAGCGGATCTCCGCGGCCATCATTCGCACGGGTTGCAGCGCCTGCCGGTGCTCGCCGCGCGCATCAGGAAGCAACTCATCCGCGTCAAGGCGGAACCCGACTATTCCTGGACGGCCGATTCCGTTTTGAGCGTGGACGGCAAGGATGGGCTTGGCCCGTTTGTCGCGGACACCGCGCTCGAGAGAGCCAAGTCCGCGCTGCCGCAGCGGGGCATCGTTGCCGTCGCGATACGCAACAGCAGCCACATTGGGATGATTGGATATTATTGCGAGAAGCGGGCCAGCGAGGGGCTCGTTTGCATCGCGATGACTGAAAGCGAAGCGCTCGTGCATCCCCATGGCGGCACCAAAGCGCTGGTAGGCACAAATCCGCTCGCGATTGGGATTCCAAGCGAGGGAGCTCCCTTCGTTTTTGATATGGCAACCTCCACCAGCGCGATTGGAAAAATCTACGCCAGCCGTCATCGCGGCGAGCCGATTCCTCTGGGATGGGCGATCGATGCCGAAGGCAATCCAACCACAAATCCGGATGCCGCGCTGAAAGGCTCGCTGACTCCCGCAGCAGGCCCGAAGGGCTACGGTCTGGGTATTTCGATTGGAATGCTTGCCGGACTTTTGCCGGGCGCCGACATCGGTCGGCTGGTGCTGGGAACTTTGGACACGGAATCCCGGTGCACCAAGGGGGATTTTTTCCTTCTGCTCAATCCCGCGGCGTTCGCGGGCGGGCCCGCGCTCGCGCACCACGTTGCGGTATATCTGGACGAGCTGCGCCATACCCCGCCTCAGAAGGGCGTCCAGAGTGTTATCGTACCGGGAGACCGCGCGCGAAAACTTCGCCAAGAGCGAGTGCGCGATGGCATACCTCTGCCAAAGGAAGTTTGGCTGGCCGCCGAAAGGCTTCGAGATGAGTCCTGAAAACAGCAATCACGTATGGGGATTTTCAACCGCAGGAAGAATCTTTTTTGGGTGGGACGCCGCCGGCGTGCTCCGCGACGTGGCGCGCGAATTCGGCCCCAAGGTGCTGGTGTGCACGGACCAGAACATGGTGAAGGCAGGCGTCTGCGAGACCGTAGTGGCCCACCTCACCGCAGGAAATGCTGAAGTAAAAATTTTTGACGGCGGGCAGCCCGAAGTTGACCGCCAGACAATCGAGCGGGCCGCCTCGGTTGGGCAGGCCTATGCTCCTGACGTCGTGGTCGGGCTCGGCGGCGGAAGTAATCTCGATCTGTCTAAGGCCGTCGCGATTCTGGTGAAGTATCCCGGGCAACTCTCCGCTTACTATGGCGAAAATAATATTCCGGGACCGATTACACCGGTGGTGGCGGTTCCGACCACGGCAGGGACTGGCTCGGAAGTGAGTCCGGTCGCGGTGGTCGCGGATCCCGAACGCGCCATGAAAATTGGAATCGCTTCGCGAGCACTGATACCGAAGTGGGCCGTCGTCGATCCGGCCCTTACGGTTACTTGTCCCGCAAGCGTGACGGCGCATTCGGGCATGGACGCTCTGGCGCACGCGGTCGAATCGTTTTGCGCGAAGGTGCGAACCGACAGCTCTCCGCACGCGATTTTTGTCGGCAAGAATCCGATGTCCGACGTTCTGGCAACCCGAGCGATCACCTTGATCGCAAAATCCCTTGCCACCGCCGTGGCTCAGCCGCGCGACCGCGCTGCGCGCGAAGAGATGGCCTTGGCCAGCCTGCTTGCCGGAATGGCATTTTCAGCGGCGGGGACCGCCGCTGTTCACGCGCTGCAATATCCGGTGGGAGAAGCCACACACACGCCGCACGGTTTAGGAAACGCAGTGCTGCTGCCGACGGTGATGAGGAGCATTACGCCATCACGCGTAGAAGAAATGGCGTTTATCGCGCGCAGCTTCGATTCAAAACTAAAATCACAGCCCGACGCCGACGCTGCCCGCCGCGCAGCCGATCTGGTTGAGGAACTAGGCGCTAAAGTTGGGATACCGAAAGGATTGCGCGCCCTTGGCGTGAAACAGGAACAGCTTCCTCAGCTATCGAAAATGGCAGCTACGGTGAAGCGGCTTCTGGATAATAGTCCGGTCCCCTTCGGCGAAACTGAATTGTTGCGGCTCCTGCAGGAAGCCTACTAGCAACACAGTTTCGACTTATGACGTATTCGTTTTGCGCGTCGGTCGCCAAAGCGACAGGCTGAACGCCTGTCCTACTTCGCATTCGGATCGGGGCCCGGATACTGCCCATTGTGACCGGTGCGCTTCTTTAAATCGGCGAGATCCTCCAAACGCGCGGGAACCCAGCCGTTGCGGTTTGGCATTTGAACTTCGGCCAAACTTTTGGCATCCATCACGTCATCTTCCTTGATGATTCCGCTGCGATATAGCAGAAATGCCGTAACCGCGTAAACCTGGTCCGGCTTGAGCGTTCCCTCCTGATAGCGGGGCATGGCGCGGTTGATGTAATCCCACACCGTTGTGGCAAATGGCCACGACGTCATTGGGCCTCGCTCGTGAGGCGTGTCACCGACCAGCTTTGGAGCGAGCGGACCGCCTTCTTTCCCGGTCGCGCCGTGGCACATCGCACAGTGCGTGATGTAAATCGGGGCGCCTTCTTTCGCAGTTCCCTTTCCCGACGGAAGCCCGTGCCCTGAAGGAAGAACCGTAATGTCCCGCGTGCGGATTTCTTCCGGCGTCGCCGTTTTACCGACGCCGTCATATTTCGAGGATTGCGCCGACGCTGTCGCGGACGCCACCAGCAATGCGGCCAGGATGGAAAGTTTGCTAGATCGCATTGTAGACGCTCCCGCTTGCCGTCACCTTCCACGGCCGAATGGCATTCACGTGGCCCAGAAAATGGGCGCGAAGATAATCCGCGCTCACGTCCCAGATCGCGCCGAGTTCGGCAAGCGTCGGCTGAACCTGCCCGCGCTCATCGGTCGCGCGAGACATCAGCACCGTCTCTTCTCCGCTCCAGTTCCAGGCAAATCCAAATCGTGTGTGCGCTTTCGGAACCACTGGCCCCTGTAGCTCCGCGTCCTTCCACGTGCGGCCGTTGTCCGTGGAAATCTCAACCCTGCGGATAGCGCCCGCGCCGGACCACGCCAGCCCGGTAATTTCGTAAAATCCTTGGCTGTCCAGCTTCTGTCCACCGGCAGGACGCGTGATTACAGAATTGGTGCCCATTTCGAATCGGAACCAACGCGACTTTTGATCCGCAAACTTGCCCTCTTCCACCCGTGTGTTGTAGTAGAGTTCGCGCTGCGCGATGGCGGGCATATCCAGCAGTTCCAGGCGGCTTAGCCACTTCACGTTGTAGATGCCTTCATAGCCGGGAGAGATCAGGCGCAACGGGTAACCTTGCTCGGGGCGCACCGCTTCGCCGTTTTGACCATAGGCCAGCAGACAATCGTCCATCGCTTTTTCCATGGGAATATTTTTGGAAAAGCGAGTGCCCTCGGCGGCCTCCGCAAGAATCCAAGTGGCCCCTTTTTGCACGCCCACCATATCCAGCACGCGGGAGAGCAGCACGCCGGTCCACATGCTGCAACTGGTGAGCCCATGCGTGATCTGGGGCGTTGCCTCGGGGTCATTCCCGCCATAGCTGGACGTGGTGCCGTTGGCGTTGCACTCAATGAAATGAGTTCGCGTAACGGCAGGCAGGCGTTTCAAATCGTCCATCGTAAAAGTCATTGGCCGATCCACCATTCCGTGAACGAGCAGACGATGCTGCTTCGGATTGATGTCCGGCGGCAGGTATCCATGCGAGTCATAGTAATGCAGCGCGGAGGGCGTGATGTTTCCGATCACATCCTGAAGTGGCGTCATTGCTCCCAGAAAAGGGCGGCTGAATTTTCCGTTTGCGCCATGGTGAAACGCGCCGATACCGCCGACGCGCCCTGAAGTTTCATAACGAGAACGCACGCCATAAATAGCATCGAAAGGTTGTCCGGGCGCGGGGCCGGGCGTGCCTTCATACATGTTCGAGGCTTCTTTGTTGAGCGCGTCCTGAAGCGGGTGGCCGCTCGTGGTCGAACCCGACTGAGCTCCCGCTGGCCGAGCGGCGGCGGCTCCCGCAGCCAATCCGGCCAGTGCCGCGCCGGTCTTCAAGAACTGCCTTCGGTCAGATTTCTTGGCACTCATGCGCCCCCCAGTGTTCGTTGTTGGTTGTTTCAACTATTTTATCTGGAAATTCCATTCTTTATTTCCCGGATACGGACGTTATACACCCGTCCTGCGTCTGACTAAAACGGAATTCAAAGTGAGGATACTGGAGGTGAACTGGAAAGTGTTCTCACGCGCTGGAATTGAAGCATTTGCGGATCGGCCCCGTGGGGTCCAATTAATTACGCGGCGACAAGATCAGATCGAGTCGCGCGGGCGTACCACCCTCACGCTCCAGGTGCGGGTAGCGCAGGCCGTCGTGATAATCAATCTTGACGGTCCGGAAGCGGTTGCCGTTCTTGACCAGCAGCTCAATGGTGGCGCTGGACTGCTTGGCGTCTTTAATCGCGCGCTTCAGGCCATCGGCGTCGAACGCAATGCCGTTTACGGCGATGATCTGCGTGCCGACGGTCAATCCACTCTTGAACGCGGGCCCTTCCCACAGCACGTCGCCGAGCCGGGCCTCGGCGCCGATCGACAGGCCGAGTGAGTATGTCAAATCCGTCACCTTACGGCGCGCTTCCGCGCTCTTCCAAAATTCAGACGGAGTGTCCGTATAGACGAGTTTGTATCCGCCGCGGGCCAGACCATCGAGCGGAGCTCCCGGGCCGTGGCTATCGAGCCGGGAGCGTAGGAAGGTTGCCCAATCGTAGGGCTGGACCGTATTCAGCGCCTTCACCACATCATCGAACTCATAGGTTGCCGCCACAAAACTGCCATTGCTGACGCCGAAGAAAAGATGCGCGAAATCATCCAGAGACTTCTGTTCGCCGGATTTTTCGCGAATCAGCGTGTCGGCGTCCAGCCACATCAATTCGCCTTCCGAGTAATAGTCCTCGCTGCGCTCCCAACTGCGCCACGGAAGGGGCCGGCGCATGGCGGCGATAGGATCATTGGTGGTGTCCTGAAGCGTTTTCCAGTCGCGACCGACGCGGTGATCATAGAGCGCCGCGGTGGCCGCGATGGCATCGAGCGTCTGCTGCCTGGTCAGTATTCCGGAGCGGGCCGATAACACGAATCCCCAGTACTGCGTCTGGCCTTCGTAAACCCACAGCAAACTATCGCGCATGGGCACGTTGTAATTCGGAGTCCACAAATCCGCGGGACGCCGGAACTTGCCATTCCACGAATGCGTGTATTCATGGGGAAGAAGATCGCGCACGTCGGCGTTCTTGTCCCATTCGGTAAAATAAGTTGGTGGCACGCCGTTTTCGCTGGACTGGTGGTGCTCAAGGCCAATGCCGCCCATCTGGTCAGTGAGCGCCAGAAGGAATTCGTAGTGATCGTAGTGATGCGAGCCGTAAAGTTTGTATGCCTGCTGCACGATCGCGCGGTGGGCCTCCAGCTGTTCCGGCTTCACATCGAGCAAATCCGCGCGGTCCGCCACGACATTCAAATGAACAGGTACGGCGCCGCCTGGGTCCAGATCCAAGCGGCTGAAAAAACGGCCAGCAAACATGGGGGAATCCACCAGCTTGTCAAACGGCGCGGGTTTGAACGTCGTGACGCCGGCGTTATTGGTAGCGGTTTCCAGGGCAGTCGCGAACTGCCAGCCTTCGGGCAGCCGAACGCTGGCCTCCACCGTAATTTGCCGCGCAAAATATCCCGCGGGATACAGGGCCACCGCATTCCATTGCAAATTCAGCATGTCCGGCGTCATTACCACGCGGCCTTCATTCGCTTCTCCGACGGGTGACGTGAACTGAAAGTTGACCTCCAGCGTCGTAGCGCCCGCAGGAACGTCCACGTGAAACGCGAACACATCGACCACATCGCGCACCCACGTCACGCGCACACCGTTGGCGTAAATCATGAGGCCGGCAATTTTATCGACACGTCCAGTCGGGGCGTGATTGCCGGGCAGCCACTGCGGATACAGCAGCACGAGGGATTCACCGCCGCGCACCGGAATCGTTTCGCGCACGTTGAAAATGTGGCGCTCGAGATCGGTGGCATCCACGCTTAAATGAATCACGCCGGGGTACGGAGTGTCCTTCGGAGCAGGAATTGGCGCGGGCATCGGCAAGGGTTGAGGTCGAATCGACTGTGCGAAAACACTTTCCGCGATCAGCACTAACGCGCAGCAAACGGAAAGAATCGTGCTAAGTGATTTGCTAGTGGGCACACTGTTTACTCGCGCCAATAGGGCTGCAATCGAATTTTACGTGCAAGAACAACCGTGATGGTAACCTGCGCCCGCTGGCGGACACAACAGGGTTGTTTCCCGGCAACCTCGCGTGCACACAAAAGAACGAACCGCTTAGGGTTCACAATTGTTCCGAGCAGTGATTTTCGCACCGCGTGGTTGCCAGAGTGGTGGAGGACCAAAGCTCTGAAACGTTCACGGTGAATCAGCTTTCGGCGGATCGTTCCGCCAACCATCGATACGACCTAAACATCGGCCATGATTCTTCTATCCGAATCCCAGCCGTAACTGGGACGAGAGCGCCCAATCAATCCTTCGGTCTAGCTTGCGCTGACCAGCGGCACCCGCGAGCTGCTCTCGACACGAACGACTTCTGGATACCCTCGATTGGTGCGCAGCATCCAGTAGAGTCGAATCGCCAACTTCCTGGCTGCTGCCACCTTGGCCACTGCTTTCGCCTTGCGATGGCAGCGATGTAAATATTCCGAACGCATTTGCGGATCGCAACGCACCGCGCACTGCGCCGCTTCCACCAGCAGCATCCGCATAAAACCATTGCCCTGCTTGCTGATCGATCCCAGCCGCTGATGCCCGCCCGAACTGTACTCCCGGGGAATCAGCCCTAAATAACTGGCCACCTGCTTGCCGCGCGGGAACCGGGACACATCTCCCATCGTCAGCACGAACGCCATCGAAGTAATCGGTCCCACGCCCGGCTGTGTCATCAGCAGCCGCGCCTTTTCGTTTTTCTGTGCGACTCGCGCCACAGCCTGATCGAGCAAATCAATTTGCCCATTCAGCATTTCTCTTATCTTAAACAGGTCTTCTCGCCGCCGGCTGGCCCAGGGCTTCAACGGCAACTCGCGCAGCACCTGCTCGCCCGTTTTGCTCCACAACTTTCTCTTCTTCGTCACTCCCTGGTTCATCGCCAGGTGTTGCAGTTCGTTTTTTACCTGCATGCGTATCCGCACCAGCTTGTGCCGGTGAATCAGAAGCTGCCGCAAATCCTTCTCTTCCCCCGAAGGCGTCCAGATCCGCGGAAATCTTCCTTCCACCAGCAATTTCAAAATCAACGCCGCATCTCTCTTGTCCGTCTTCTGCTGCCGCACTTCGCTGGCCCGAATCTTCGCTGCGTCGCCGATCCACACCTGGTGCCCTGCAGTCGTGGACATCTCCACAAACCACTGGCAGTTCCCCGTCGACTCCATCCCAATCAACGCGGGCCCAGGCAACTGTCGATAATATCTCTCCGCCTCTCCCGTCCCATGATCCAGCTTCTTCTCTCCGGTCTCTCCCGTCGCCGTATCCAGCCAACAAATCTGTTGCCAACTCGGGTGGTAATCACATCCAATAAGCATCATCGAGGGCTCCTTTCCTTCCAAGAGCTTTGGTCCTCCAACCCAAGCTTACTCGGATCACGATCGGAGCCTTCGTTCTTATGCAATCACTCTTGTGATCTTCAAGGGTGCTGGTTTTGGTCGTCCATATCGAGGTTGCTGGTGGATAATTAAAACTCGCACCCTTCACAAAAATCGTGAAGGATGCTGCACCCGGTTTTGCCGTGATCATTTTGCGCGGTGTTCGGCAAGCACGATTTGCCCTGAAAGAGGCGTGCTAGAATCTTCGGGGAAGAGTTCTCCAAAACGGATGGCGCAATCGAATTCGCTCTGTGTAATTTTTTGTCATCGCTCGCAATGGGTGTGAAATTACAACGAAACTGGGGAGGACAACGCTAATGCGATTCTTTCGATTGCTTCCAATTTTTATGGCCGTGTCAGCACTGGGCGTGACGTCTGCGGCTCAAACGATGCCGGCACCAGCGCAAACTGCTCCGGCGCCGAAACCCATGGTTATGACGATCACGGCGTTCGCCGACGGCACGGAAATTCCTCCGAAGTACACTCAGGCCGGCGACCAGACTTCTCCGGCCATCAACTGGACTAACGTGCCGGAGGGCACGGTGAGTTTCGTTCTGCACTTGCATGATCTGGAGGTCAGCCGCAACAAGACCAGTGATGACCAGCTTCACTGGATCGTCTGGAATATTCCGGGCACGGCGACGGGACTCCCGGAGGGCGTACCAAAGGGCCCCCAACTACAGAACGGAGCCTATCAATTGAGCGCCAGCGGACAGGTCTATCGTGGGCCGGGCGCGCCGGCTTCCGGTCCGCGGCATCATTACACATTTGAACTATTCGCCCTCGACACCAAGCTGGACGTTACTCCCGGCGCCGACACGTTCGATACTCGCGCGAATATTCTGAAAGCGATGCAGGGGCACATCCTCGGCAAGGCCGTCTACATGGGCCTGTTTCACCGGCCGCAGTAGTCTCTTCGCGACCGCTGGTTGCCGTAGCCCGCGTCTTCAGATGTGGGGATTTTTCGCGCCCACCACGGAAAATGCTTCGCCTCTGAGGATGCGAGCTGCGGCGACGGCTGCGCCGGCATTTGGTTTAGGGATGTCGTACGGGATTGCAACAGATCGAGATCGCTTCTACTTACTTGGCCTGCGAAGAACTCACTAATTTTTCCCCGAGCACCCAGGCTTTCATATTCTTCCAGTCCGGATCGTCCTCGGACGCGAATTGCCTGCCGCCCTGATGGGTATCGGCCAGGCCGCCTGCCTCCGGAGCCATTGGCATTCGCAGAAACAGGCTCAACGAAGGGTTGCCGGGAACTACCAGTTTTGAAACCGTCTCGAAGTTATGGCGGGATTGCTCTTCGGTCCAAAAGCTCGCCCCGGGTGCCAGCGTGTCCAGACTAAGGGGGCCGCCGCCGTGATGGCCTACTTGATGGCAAGTGTAGCAACGGGCGTGTTCCACCGAACGATTTTTCAGGAAGATAGGCTCGACGCGCGCTTTAAAAAAATCATAGTCCAGCTGCGTGGTTTGCGCGTCGGGTCCTCCGGAGGTCTGCGCCGCTGCAAATGGTACGACCGCATATAGCACGAGTGCAGCCGCTACCGCGAACCCGGCGGAGATGATCTTCACTAGAATCTTCGAACGCATGGTTCCCTCACATTCGCCTGCACAGAGTCTCTGCAACTTTGAGTGGCCGGGCGTTATCGTCGAAAGTGGGGCAGGCTTCAGACCGCAAAAGTTGGTCCCTGCAAGACCGAAATGCCACAAGCTGAATCCCGAGCCACTTCCTGAACGAATCCAAACGACTCACAGCTTCACTTCATTGCCAACGTGCTGATTCGGTCAGGCATTTCGCCCACCGGAATACGAGTAACTTCCTTCATCGTCTCCACATCAATCGCGGAGATGGACTTGGTCCCACACGTGGAAACATAAACCATCTTGCTGTCTGGCGTGAAAGTGATCCATGCCGGACCACCACCGCGATTAGCCTTTCCCGGCACAGCGGTTTCGGGCAAGGAGACATGTCCCAGCAGTTTTAGATCTGGCAGCGAGTAAATAAAAACAGCGTTGGCCGGCCTGCTGTTGGACCACAGCGTTTTATGATCCGGCGAAATGCCAATCCCGTGGCTGATGCCCTCGCATCCAGGAGTGAATCCCTTCGGTTCATCAGGGTTCTTGATCCTGGCGACTTCCTGGTGCGTCGCGAAATCCACCACCGAGAATCCATTGGTCTGGTTCAATTGCGCGAAGATCCGGTGGCCTGAACCATCGGGGTTGCTCTCAATGATCAGCGGGAGCACTCCCTGGTCGTACGGGAATTCCCAGGCGATTTCCATCTTTTGCAGGTCGAACACGGTGAAAAAGTGTCCGCCCGGCGAACCGGCCGCCGCGAATTTGTTATCGCCGGTGACGGAGATATCGTGCAGCCCCCTTTTTACCGGAATGCTTTTGATCTTCTCCAGGGATTTGGAGTCAATAATGTCCAGCGCCCCGGAGTCCTCGGCATTTGTGCCTGTATTGCGGATGCAGACCAAAATTAATTTTCCATCGCTGGTCACCATCGCGTCATTGGCCCAACCGCTGAGCGGCACCTGCTTGATAATCTTTTCGCTCTTGCGATCCATGACGTCCAGAACGTCCTGGGCCCGCGTGGCGATGTACAGCCGGCTGCCATCGGGGGAGAATCGTACCACCTCGGGCGACTCAATCCCTCGGATCGTTTCGACGACTTTGTTCGTCGCCGGATCGATCACATCGATCGTTGTTCCGCCTCTGTTGGTGACGTAGATGCGAACAGTGCCCGCCGCCAGAGGAATCGCCGCGAAGAGCACTCCCGCCAGAAGCGACACATTCCTGCGCCCGCAGAAATAGCTTTTCAATGTTTTTAAGTTCATGGTGCGAAGGCTCTCCTCACCCTTGGCGCAGAGAGTAGAACCGAGCAGGCTCCAAGTCAAGCGATCGAATTGCCAGCAGCGTGGATGCCGACCGGTGAGTGCCGCGTTCGGTAAATTGGATTCATCGAGCGCATGGATCAACCGCGGGCGCGCGCAATCTGCGAGGTTTACTGCAAAGAGCCTCCGGTGTATAAAGTTGCCCACCGAGATGGTCAGGACCGAATTTCCAGTGGTTCTCAGGGGGAAACTCATGCGTAGGCTTAGAAGTCTAATGGCATTTGGCCTGGGGGCGTCCCTGTGCCTGTTGATTTTGTTGGGCGCGAGAGGCGCACGCACCGATGACGGGCCGAAATATAAAGTCGACGCGTCGTGGCCAAAGCCGCTGCCCAACAAGTGGAAGATGGGCGGCGTCACAGGGTTGGCCGTGGACAAGGACGACAACGTTTGGGTGCACGATCGTCCCAACGACCTGACCGATATCGAACTTGAAGCCGAGTTGACTCCCCCGATCGCAGATTGCTGCGTGCGGCCGCCTTCCATGATTCATATCGACAAGGAAGGCACCGTCATCGGCTCGATCGATCCGCCGCAGGGTCACGGCATGACCGTGGACAGCAAGGGATTCATTTACCTTGGCAACGTCGTCAACGGAACGGGAAATGTGCGCAAATACGATCCGAAAACGGGAGCCTTGATCGCTGAATTGCCCCGCACTCCGGAGATGCCGCCGGGCGGCGCGGGAGGCGATGTCGATGACAAGCCGCACGTCGCGGGCCACGGCACCATGGGGCCGGTGTTTGGATTTCTTCCCGGGGGCCGGGCAAAACTTACTCCGGAGGAGCGCGCCGCGCGAGCGGCGGCCACAGCCGCTTTCCGCGTAAAGTATCCTCCAACCACGCCCATGATCGTGGGAGGAATCGAAGAGGTCCGGCTGGACGAAGCAGCTCACGAGCTGTACGCGGCTGACAATTATCTGGGCGGACGCGTGATGGTATTTGACATGGACACGTTCCAGTTCAAGCGCGGCTGGGGTGCGTACGGCCACAAGCTGTCCGAAATCACCACCGATGATAAAGATCGCGCGTATACGCCGAACGGGCCGGAGCCAAAGGAATTCCGGGGGCACCTCACTCTGAATGTGTCCCATGACGGCCTGGTCTATGCCGCAGACCGCATGGCCAACCGCATCGACGTCACCACGAAGGAGGGAAAATTCGTGAAGGAATTCGTGATGGCTCCGTGGACGGGCGTGGGCGGCTCGACGGGCGGCGTGATGTTCTCACCGGATAAGGAGCAGCGCTTTTTGTACATCTCCGATCTTACCAACAATCACATCTGGTTCCTGAATCGCGAGGACGGCAAGGTCATCAGCACGTTGGGCAGTATGGGAGAAAATGCCGGCCAGTTCTACGGGCTGCACATGATCGCCGTGGACTCCAAAGGCAACATCTACACCGGGGAAGTGTTCGGCGGCGAGCGTGTTCAGAGGTTTGTCCCCGCCAAATAAGGGCCGGTTTTGTAGAACAGGCGCTGCGACACTCGCGGGCGCGGGTTTCGGTTCCACGGTTCATCCAAGATGGACTGGAACTAAAACCCGCACCCCTTGAAAAACGCAAGGGTGCGGTGCCCGAAGCTCCACTTCACACCCAATTTCCGATCACCCCGGTCAATCACCCCGGACAGTTTCTGATAAACTCGAACCGGTAGCCGATTATGAAAAATAACTTCTCAGCGTTTCAACAAAAATTAGTCGATATCGCGCAACTGAAGTCCGCGATGGCCGCGCTCAATTGGGATAAGGATGTCTTCATGCCGCCTAAGGGCAGCGGGCCGCGAGCCGCGATGTTGAGCTACCTGGCGGGAGAAGTCCACGACAAGGTGGTGTCCGCGGAATTTCGGGAACTGCTTCGCGATTGCAAAGCGGCGGCGGATGGCGGAGGTCTCACTCCTGGCGAACGCGCCGTTGTGCGCGAGATCTGGCGCGATGTGAGCCGCGAGGAAAAACTGCCGCTTGAATTCGTCAAGGAACTTGCGCAGGTTACTTCGGAAGCATATCTCATATGGGTGGATGCCCGGCAGAAGAGCGATTTCAAGGGTTTCGCACCGTACCTGAAGAAGATTGTCACGCTGAAACGCCGCGAAGCCGAACTCGTGGGATACAAGCAATCGCCGTACGACGCGCTGCTGGATACATTTGAACCGTATGCGACGACTCAGGAAATTGCCATCGTCCTCGGCGATTTGAAGAATTTTCTCACTCCCTTCCTCGTAAAAATCACCAACTCCAACGCCACAGTGTCGCGTGAGGAGATCGCTGGCGAATTCGATATCGAGAAGCAGAAGGCGTTCTGCGAACTGGCTGCAAAACGGATTGGTTACGATTTTGAGGCTGGCCGCCTGGACGTCAGCGCGCACCCGTTCAGCACCAGTTTTCATCCTCTCGATTCGCGCATCACCACCCGCTATAGCCGCTCCGAGCTCATGGAATCGATCAGCGGAGTGGTTCACGAAACCGGCCACGCACTCTACGAGCAGGGCCTGCCGGCTGAGCAGTTTGGCACGCCCCTGGCCGAAGCCGTTTCACTGGGCATCCACGAATCGCAATCGCGACTTTGGGAAAATCTGGTTGGCAAGAGCCGGCCGTTCTGGATCTATTTTTATCCGCTGCTGCAAAAGCAGTTTCCGGTCCCCCTGGAGAATGTTCCACTCGATGCTTTCTACCGGGCCATCAATTCCGTAGAGCCGTCTTTCATTCGCGTGGAAGCGGATGAAGTTACTTACAACCTGCACGTCATTCTGCGATTTGAGATCGAGCGCGCCCTGATCGAAGGCGACATCGCGGTCGACGACCTCCCCAGCGTCTGGAATTCCAAGATGAAGGAACTCCTCTTGCTCGATGTGCCCAGCGACTCGTTGGGCGTGTTGCAGGACGTTCACTGGTCCTTCGGAGGAATCGGCTACTTCCCCACCTATTCGCTGGGAAATCTGTACTCCGCGCAATTTTTCGCCGCGGCCAAACGCGATCTTCCCGCGCTGGACGACGAGATGGCGCGCGGCGAATTTGGCAGCCTGCTGAACTGGCTCCGGGCAAAGATCCACGTGCACGGAAAATTTTATTCCGCGCGCGAGCTGGCAATAAACGCCACAGGCGAGCCCCTCAACAGCAAATATTTTGCCGAGTACATCACCAGGAAGTACGGTGAGATTTACGAATTGTAATCGCGCGGGCGCCCGCTCCCCGGCTCCGCAAAATCACGTTCGTTCCAAACACGAGTTCGGGCGCCCGGCGTCGAGCGTTTCAATCTTATTAAATTTTCCTTCAAAACTTTTATGGTTTACACGGCGCTCTACAGTTCTAAACCTGCCGGATCTTCACAACCGCGGCCAGACCGCCCAACCCTGACGCACCATGCGCGCGACATCGAAGGAGCCACTCCGCGGCACCCGAAACATGACCGATCCGCATCAGCCAGTTCTATGACCTAGTTCTCTTTTGTCTTCTCGGCCTGACGCTTGAGGGCCTCCGCGGTTGGAAGCTCGTGAACGCTGTGAGCCACGAACCACCATTTACCATCACGCTTCACCCAGACGTCCAGGGAACGATGTTCGCTGTTGGTGCGGTGGCCGTAGACTTCTATATCGTCAAATGTCGAGTACGTGGTCACCGCCGTGGTGCCGTTGCCTCCGTCTCCATAAACGTGGATATGCTGGGGTCCATAGTGCAAGGAATGCAGAACCCGATTTCCTTTTTCCAAATCTTTCACCAGTCCGGCCCTGGTGTCGTCGGTGCCGTCCGCGTTGATATGCACGATGCCCTCCGCGTCGTTGGCCTTGACCCAGTCCGGACAAATATTCTTGTCGCTCGCCGTGCTCTGAAATGCTTTCAGCTTTTCGTCTTCGATTTTTTGGATCCCTCTTTTTACTTCTTCGGCCTTTGGTCCGGTCGTCTCCTGCGCCTGTGCAAATCCGGCGAAGCTCAGCCCCAGCATGGACAACAATAAAATACGGTTTCTCATTGGAGTCTCCCTTTTGGCGTTTTTTCACTACAGCTATAGGGTCTCAGCTTCGTACACCCGCCGTCAGACGCTGCCCCGTGCTGCTGCCCACGCGATTTGCTGCTAGATTTTCTCTTTGCAACGGAAAGGTGCGACCACGAGCTGCGCCCTGTATATCTCTAGGGAACATTGGAATCAATCAAATTCGTGAATGACCACATTCCATCGGAAAATCTAAGATCACAGGCGCCAGCCGAGAAAACACGTTTGAATGGTTTGAGGCAGGAGGCACTCAAGTATGCCCCCGAAAGACAGACGAGCGACTCCGAGATTCAGGGCCAAGCCCGATAACCGCATTCGGTACGGCGATCGAGTCGCGCCCATCCGCGACTTGAGCCTCGAAGGGGTTTTTGTCGTCGATCCGGATCCCCTTCCGGCTGGCTCCGAGCTTTCCTTCACATTGCGGGCCGGGCTTCAGGACATTTCGCTCGAAGGAGTTGTGAGGCACTCGATCGTTGACGTGGGGATGGGAATTCAATTTACGAACCTCTCTGCGGTCTCGAAGAGACGGTTGACCATCCATATCGCCACTTTGGTCGCGGCCCCCAGCCATCTCGTAAAGGCTTAGCGCCGTCGGCAATCGAACCGGCGTTTCCAGCTCGACGAATACGAAACCGAACGGCCTCCACACGAAGATACTCCGCGTATGAAGTGTCTGGTCGCTTCGCCCCGTGCTCTTTACAAAAGTTGGCCATCCACGTAAAGTCTGAGCATCGATCAGACGTTTGGAGGTGGCCGGATGGAGCGTAGAACGTTAGGCGTTCTCATGATTGCTTTCGGCTGCGGCCTCTTTTCACCCGCCATTTTTGCGCATCATGGAGCTTCCCGGTGGGATGTCGACGCCTGGGGCACGATCACCGGCACGGTCAAGGAATTTGATTGGCAGAATCCGCATCCGCTGCTGCTTCTCGACGTGAAAAATGACCGGGGCGAGGTCGAAACCTGGGCCGTGGAGTTTCATCCGCCGAATGTCATGAGCCGGGGCGTGGGTTGGAGCCACAGCACTTTCAAGATCGGCGACCAGATTACCATCTACGGACATCCAGAGAAGAAGAGCGTTCCGATGGTTAACGGCATGAGAAGTTTGCGGCCAGTAAAAGTCACCATGCCCGGCGGCCAGGTGGTTACCGTTGATCCTCCGGGGTATTGAATGACGCTGGAATTGACCTCAAGCGGCTAAACGCTGCTTTTGCACTGCTACGTTGACGACACGGTGCTGCAAATTATGGAACGCCAAAAAAAATCGGCCCTGCTCGCGTTAAACAGGTTCATTCTGTGTCTGGGGTTGTTGACCATGATTGCACCTGATCTCCGCGCGGCGCCCCAACAGGCGGCTGTCTCCACCCCGGATTTGACCGGAATCTGGTCGCCGCCGCGAACTCCCAAGGGTTTCTTGCCATATAACTTTTCTCCGGAAGCGCCGCCACCCATGCAACCGTGGGCTGCGAAGCGATGCGAACTGGTCGGTTGCGGCACAGGACCTCTGGGCCGTGCAAATGACGACAACATGGACCCCTACCTGACCAGCTGCGCTCCGTACGGACTTCCACGGTTAATGAATCACGTTGGCCCGTTCGAAGTCCTGCAGAGCAAGTCTCGCGTGCTCATTCTCTTCGAAACAGGCAACTCCATCGAACAAATCTGGATGGACGGGCGAGGCCACCCCGACGACCTGGACCCGTCCTGGATGGGCCATTCCGTCGGCCACTGGGAAGGCGCGACGCTGGTTGTGGACATCGTGGGGCTCACCGACAAGAGCTGGCTCGATACCGCGGGACACCCGCACAGCGACGCGCTACACGTCGTCGAGCGAATCCGGCGCGTGGATCATGACACGCTTGAGAATACGCTGACATTTAACGACCCGAAAACGTATACCCGGACGTGGACCTCGACCATCGTCTACAAGCTGCGTGCGGATTGGTCGTTGAAGGAAGACGTCGCCTGCGAAGATAAAATTCTGATGGACTTGAAAGCCAAGAACGAAAAAGTCTATCCCTACCAGCCCTACCCCATGAATTTTCCGGTTGAGGCCATTCCCCTCCCCGATGTTGCCGATGCAAAATAGCGTTTTGCCCGACGGAGCCATTCTTCGCGCTCGCCGGCCCAGGCGCAGGCCGCCTGCCCCGGAAAACTGTGCGGGCCGCCAAGAATAATGTCGCCACTCTTTCAGAAATCCTCAAGCGTCTCGATTCTGGTTGCCACCGCTTTCTTCATGGAAAACCTGGACGGGACCGTCATCGCCACAGCGCTGCCGGATATGGGCAAGTCATTCCATGCAAACCCGGTGGATCTTAACATCGGGATGACGGCTTACTTGCTGATGCTGGCGGTCTTTATACCGATCAGCGGCTGGGTGGCGGACCGGATCGGGGCGCGCACCGTTTTCGTGTCGGCCATTGCGATTTTTACCGCATCATCGATTCTATGCGGATTGAGCAACGGAATTGGGACCTTCACCGGGGCGCGAGTCATTCAGGGGATCGGCGGGGCCATGATGGTGCCCGTCGGGCGTCTGGTCGTTTTGCGCACCACGGAAAAACACAACCTGATTGACGCAATCACGTTCATCACCTGGCCGGCGCTGATTGCGCCGGTGGTTGGGCCGCCCGTCGGCGGTTTTATTACCACGTACGCCTCCTGGCATTGGATCTTTTTTCTTAACGTGCCGATTGGCATCGTTGGCATGGCGCTTTCGTCGCGCATCATACCGAATTTGAAGGAAGACCAGGTCAAGCCGTTCGACTGGATCGGATTCACGCTGAGCGCCGCGGCATCCGTGAGCTTCGTCTACGGCATGGAACTGGTGGGCCGGCAAACGGCCGGGTGGAAGGCCCCGGCGGCATATTTAATCGCCGGATGCATCCTCGGTGTTTGTTCGGTGCTGCATTTTCTACGCGCGCGGGCCCCGCTTCTGAATCTCGGTCTTTTGAAAATCAAAACGTTCGCGATTACCTTGCAGGGAGGATCGCTCTTTCGCATCGCCATCAGCGTCTCGCCATTTCTGCTGCCGCTGATGTTTCAGGTCGGCTTCGGGCTGAATGCTTTTCAGTCCGGACTTTTGATGCTGGGTCTCTTTACCGGCAATCTGCTGATGAAGACGGTGGTGACGCCGGTTCTGAGGCGGTTCGGATTCCGCAGCGTACTGACGGCGAACGGAATCCTGCACGCCGTTTTGATGGCCGGCTGCGCGCTCCTGTTTCCCCGTACCGCGACGATCGTGGTGCTCTTCATTCTATTTTTGAATGGATTGTCCCGCTCGATGCAGTTTACGGCCGTAGGCACCCTGGCCTTCGCGGATATCGCCAAGCCGGACATGAGTTCCGCCACAAGTTTTTTCAGCATGATCACGCAGATGTCGATGGGTATGGGCGTGGCGGTCGGCGCGATTGCGCTGCGCATCGCCGGATTCCTGACCGGAAACTCCCAGGGAGCGCCAACCACGAAGGAGTTTCACGTGGCCTTCCTGCTGGTAGCCGTTTTGTGCGTCGTGGCGACGCTCGACTGTTTCATTCTCGAACCGGACGCGGGCGCGGCCGTCAGCGGCCACCGAATCGCGGGCGTGCCGGAAAAAAGCTCGGCAGCGACTTAATCTAGGCACGGAGCGCGCGCATGCGTTCAACTACGCGGCCAGCGTCCGAACAGGTGATTGCTCAAATCGATAAAGACTGCTCAGTTAGAGCGAATCTCCGCTGAGTGATATCCCTGCAATTGGTAACGGGCCATGTACCGTAAGGCTTGCATGGGATATCCGAGGCCCGCCGGAGAATTACGACCCGTGGCTCCCTCCACCGGAGAGTTCACGGACGATGGAGCCGACGAAGTTTTTGGCATCGCCGAACAGCATCAGGGTTTTGTCCATATAGTACAGCGGGTTGTCGATTCCGGCAAAACCGGCGGCCATGCCGCGCTTGATGACCATGACCGTTCGCGCCTTGTCCACATCGAGAATCGGCATGCCATAGATGGGGCTGGACGGGTCGGTGCGCGCCGCGGGATTGGTAACGTCGTTCGCGCCGATAATCAGGGCCACATCGGTTTGCGGGAATTCGCCGTTGATGTCTTCCATGTCGATCAGCTTGTCGTACGGAATGTCGGCTTCCGCCAGCAGAACATTCATGTGGCCCGGCATGCGGCCCGCGACCGGATGAATCGCGAACTTCACGTCGATGCCGCTTTTGGTCAGGATATCGTACAGTTCGCGAACCTTGTGCTGCGCCTGCGCCACGGCCATTCCGTAACCCGGTACGATCACAACTTTGTTCGCGGCGGAGAGGATCGCGGCGGCTTCCTCCGGGGTGGCGCTCCTTACCGGCCGCTCTTCTTTCACGCCGGCCGCAGCCGCTTGAA
The DNA here is from genome assembly GCA_963695945.1 of uncultured Acidobacteriota bacterium. GTDB lineage: Bacteria > Acidobacteriota > Terriglobia > Acidiferrales > UBA7541 > Palsa-360. The sequence goes on from CAVOIX010000034.1 coordinate 206,724, forward strand.
TCTGGCCGAAACCTCCAAAGAGCACATTGGTGAAGGAACGGTTCATGGCCTTGCACATGTTCACGGAGAGGATAAATCCCGACGCTCCGTCCAGCGCTCCCGCGACCACCAGAACCTTGCTGTTGAGGACGAACCCCAGCAGCGCGGCGGAAAAGCCGGCGTATGAATTCAGCAGCGACATCACCGTGGGCATGTCCGCGCCGCCGATCGGCGTGACCAGCATGACCCCGAAGATCAGCGCGACGCCAACCATCGCCGGAAACAGGTGCGTGTATTCCGGGTGCACCACCAGAGTCACCATCAAGGCCAGCGCCGTGGCGAGTACCGAAATGCTGAAAAAGTTTTGCCCTTTGAAAGTGATCGGCCTCTGCGGCAGGAATTCCTGCAGCTTACCCGCGGCAATCAAACTCCCGGTGAATGTGAGGCAACCAATAATGACTTCGAGGCTGATCTCTCCCATTTCAAACCGCGGAACGTTAGGGGCGGCCACATAGTATTCCGCGACGCCTATCAGCGCCGCGGAGAGCGCTCCAAACGCGTGACTCAGAGCAGTCCGCTGCGGCACCGCGGTCATCTTCACGAGCCCCAGCGGCACGCCCACACCGGCGCCGATAATCAGCGCGATTAAGACCCATCGGTATTCGGTCACCTGGGGATCGAACAGCGTGGCTACGACAGCGACGCCCGAGGCAATCTCTCCGATCAGCACGCCGCGCATCGCCGACACCGGAGAACTCAGCCACTTCAGCGCCAGGATGAACCCAACGGCCGCAAGCATGTATGTGAAATCAATCAACTCTTGAGGGGAAATCGCGGTCATGGTTTCTTCGCCTTGCCGGTCTTGAACATGTGCAGCATGCGGTCGGTGATAACGAAGCCTCCGACCATGTTGCTGAACGAGGCGGCCACTGCGACGAGTCCGAGAATCGTCGACAACCGGCTCTCGTGCCTTCCCGCGATGATGATGGCCGCCACCACCACGATGGCGTCCAGCGCGTTGGTCAGCGACATCAACGGCGTGTGCAAGAGGGGCGAAACACGCTTGATGACCTCAAATCCCAAAAAGGCCGACAGGATGAATACAAACAAACTGGAAATAAAATCCGCGGGCATTCACTCCTCCTTAAGACCTGGCCGGCAATGCGGGCAAAGAGAAAAATTCGCGCACGCGGGGATTGACCACTTCCCCGCCCTGCGTCAGCAGTGTGCTCTTGATGATGTCATCGTCCAGATTCAGCTGCAGCTTTCCGTCCTTCACCAGCAGATTCAGGAACGCGGCGATGTTGCGCGCATACATCTGGCTGGCGTGATGCGGCACGGTGGAAGCGAAGTTGAAATGGCCGATGATCGTCACGCCGTGCGCGACAATTTGCTCGCCGGACTTGGTCAGCTCGCAATTGCCTCCACGCTCGGCGGCCAGATCGACAATCACGGAGCCCGGCGCCATGCCCTTGACCATCTCCTCGGTGACCAGTACGGGAGATTTCTTGCCGGGAATGACGGCGGCGGTAATCACGATGTCGCTCTCGGCGATGACCTTGCCAAGCAATTCGCGCTGGCGCCGGTAGAATTCCTCATCCTGCGCCTTCGCGTAGCCGCTGGCATCCTGCGCGTCCTTCGCTTCAATCGGCAGTTCTACAAAACGCCCGCCCAGACTCTGGACTTGCTCTTTGGCCGCAGGGCGCAGGTCGTAAGCGGAAACCACGGCACCCAACCGGCGCGCGGTGGCGATGGCTTGTAGTCCCGCGACGCCCGCGCCAATTACCAGAACGCGCGCGGGAGTAATCGTTCCCGCCGCCGTGGTCAACATCGGGAAAATTTTTGGAAGAGTATTAGCGGCGATCAAAACAGCTTTGTATCCGCACATCGTGCCCATCGACGAAAGAGCGTCCATGCTTTGCGCGCGCGTTGTCCGCGGCATCAACTCCACCGCGAACGAGGTTACGCCCGCCGCGGCGATTTCCTGAATTGTTTCCAGCGATCCCATGGGTCGAAGAAATCCGATGAGCACCTGATTCGGGCGGAACAGCGGCAAATCCTCCCGGCCGGTCTGGTCATTCGATCCATAGCAAAGCATCTGAACGATAATGTCCGACTCCCCAAAGACACGCTTGCGATCCGTGATAATCTTCGCGCCCTTGGCGGCGTACTCGGCGTCCGGGAAACCTGCCTCCACGCCCGCGCCCGCTTCAACGATGACCTCAATACCAGCTTTCGCAAGATTAGGAATGACGATGGGCACAAGAGCCACGCGCCGCTCTCCTGGATACGTTTCTCGCGGAACCCCAACGATCATGAAACTTCCTCCGTCTGGTGCATAAATCTTCAGACACACCCATCATTTGCGGTCCGAGACAATCCTTCCCACCTGCCCTAGCCAATATCGATAATTTTCTTCGAGAGAGCCACGCCAGGAAATGAAGGCTTCGGTAAAGCGGCCGCCGTGGGTCCCAAGCTGGCTGCGCGCAATTGTTACCTAACTGCTTATGCCAGTTTCTCCAAACGCCATACGGACCCAACAATTTTACATCCATATTTGGGAAAGTCCAATCGCAGATGCCGGAACTGTCATCGGTCGGATCACCGGCCTACCACCGGTCGCCGCTGGAATCTGCCAGATCCATCGAACGGTCCCGGGCGATGCTCAGCAATCAAAAACAGAATTCCAATTCACCGCGGCTTTTCCGGTACAATTTGAAACTTAGCGCTTGGAAAGCAGGTGGGCCAACGTGATCAACGCCTTCATGCAGGAAGCGATCCGGCGAGCAGTGGAAAATGTCCGCTCAGGGCAAGGCGGACCATTCGGCGCGATCGTCGTGAAAGACGGCCACGTCGTCGCCGCGGGCACAAATTTAGTCACCTTGAACAACGATCCCACAGCGCACGCGGAAGTAACCGCGATTCGCGAAGCGTGCCTGGCGCTGGGCACGTTTCAATTGAACGGTTGCGACATTTACACCAGCTGCGAACCCTGCCCCATGTGCCTCGGCGCGATTTATTGGGCGCGGCCGGACCGCGTCTACTTCGCGGCTACCGCCAGCGATGCCGCCGAAGCCGGATTCGACGATTCATTCATCTACGAGGAATTGAAGCGACCGCATGCCGAGCGTAAAATTCCATTCGAGGCAATGATGCGGGAAGCTGGTTTCGAGCCGTTTCGCGAATGGGCTCAAAAAGGCGATCGCGTCCGATATTAAGCCTGGAACGCAGGTTCGCTTCGCGGCGTTTTTCTTTATTTTTCTGCAAATTTCTTCAAGGGCTCGGGAGCGCATGGTAGAAAAATTCTTCGGCCATTCCGTGATTCGCAAAGAGGGCCGGGAAAAAGTGACGGGCCGCGCGCGCTACGTGGATGACCTCACCTTTCCCGGCATGCTCCACGGCGTCACCGTGCGTAGCAGCGTAGCGCGCGGACGCATCCGCGGCGTCCGCTTTGGCGAAGGCATTCCCTGGAGTGAGTTTACCGTCGTTACTGCCGCCGACATTCCAGGAAGGAACGAAATCGCGCTCATCGAACACGATCAACCTTGCCTGGCCGCTGAAGTGACCAACCACCCGGAAGAAGCCATCGTGCTGCTGGCTCATCCTGATCGATATCTGCTCGAAGAGGCGCGGCGTGCTGTGCAGATCGATGTCGAGCCGCTGCCGGCGATTTTTTCCATTGAAGATTCCATCGCCAAACGCGCCGTTATTTTTGGAGAGGACAACGTCTTCAAGTCCTATCACATGGAAAAAGGCGATGTGGACGCCGCATGGGCGCAGGCCGACGTCATCGTCGAGGGCGAATACCGGACCGGGGCGCAGGAACAGCTCTACATCGAGAATCAAGGCATGATCGCCATCGCCAATCGCACCGAGGGAGTAACGGTCTGGGGATCGCTGCAGTGCCCCTACTATGTGCATAAAGCGCTCGTACCTTTGTTCGGTCTCCCTGCGGAAAAGATTCGCGTCATACAGGCCGAGACCGGCGGCGGATTCGGCGGCAAGGAAGAATATCCTTCCATGATCGCGGGGCACGCGGCACTGCTGGCGTGGAAGTCCGGAAAGCCGGTAAAAATTATTTACGACCGCGCCGAGGACATGGTGGCCACCACCAAGCGTCATCCTTCGCGCACCCGGCATCGCACTGGCGTCACGCGCGACGGCAAGCTGGTGGCGATGGATATTGATTTCGTGATTGACGGCGGCGCGTATGCCACGCTTTCTTCGGTAGTGCTCTCCCGGGGAACGATTCACGCGGCGGGCCCGTATTTCTGCCCCAATTTGCGGGTGCATTCACGGGCCGTGGCCACCAATGCCCCGCCGCACGGCGCCTTCCGCGGTTTCGGCGCTCCGCAGGCTATTTTCGCCATCGAACGGCACATGGATCAGGTCGCCCGCGCCGTCAATCTGACGCCGGAAGAATTTCGGCGGCGCAATTTCATTCACAAGGGACAGACGACTGCGACCGGGCAGCTCATCAACGAGGAAGTGAACTTTGACCGACTGCTGGATCGCGCATTCCGCGAAAGCGACTACCACGCCAAGCGCGAACGCTTCGCGCGGGAAAATCCGGGCTCGCCGATCAAGCGCGGAATCGGTTTCGCGTCGTTCATGCACGGCGCCGGATTTACCGGATCAGGAGAAGTGTATCTAGCCTCTGTCGTGGAACTCGAAGCGACTCTCGAGGGAAATGTCCGCGTACTTGCCGCCAGCACCGAAATCGGGCAGGGAGCGAACACCATCTTTTCGCAAATTGCGGCGGACGCGCTCGGCATCAGCTACGATCGCATTCAGATTGCGCAGCCGGATACGGGGGCTGTGCCGAACAGCGGGCCGACGGTAGCCTCGCGCACTTCGATGGTGGTGGGCAATCTGGTTGAAACCGCGGCGCTCGCGATAAAAAAGGAACTGCTCGACAGCGGTTTGCTCTGCGATGCCTGCACTGAAGATGAATTCGTGCGCGCCTGCAGGCGCTACATCGAAACGCGTGGACCACTGCGTTCGCGCGCGCAATATGAACCGCCGCCTGGACTTTTTTGGGACGATAAAAAATATAGCGGCGACGCTTATGGCACTTACGCGTGGGCTGTCTACGTGGCGGAAGTCGCAGTCGATACGGTGACGTTTGAGGCGCGAGTCACGGACTTTGTCGCCGTGCAGGAAATCGGCAGGGTGATTCATCCGGTGCTCGCGGCGGGACAAATCGAGGGCGGCGTGGCGCAGGCTATCGGCATGGCACTGTATGAAAACGTCGTCTGGCGGGAAGGGCGCATGGCCAATGGCCAGATGACCAACTACATTATGCCCACTGCCGCGGATATTCCTCCGATTCGCGTGTTTTTTGAAGAGCAGCCGTATCCCTTCGGCCCGCATGGCGCGAAAGGGATCGGCGAGTTGCCGATGGACGGACCGCAGCCCGCGATAATCAACGCGATCGAAAATGCCACGGGGATTTGCGTGCGTGAAATTCCTGCGACGCCCGAAGTCCTCATGGAAGCGATGACCGAAAAGGCGGGCGCGCTTGTCTGATACGGTCAGCCGCATTAGCGTATCGTGCAGAGTAAATGGCGAGCCGCGCCGCGTGGAAACGTTTCCGATGGCGCGCCTTCTCGATGTGCTGCGCGAGGAAATGCATCTGACCGGAACGAAAGAAGGCTGCGGCGAGGGCGAATGTGGCGCATGCGCCGTGCTGCTCAACGGCGCGATCGTCAACAGTTGCCTGATCCCCGCCATCGATGCGGACGGAGCGGCCATTCGCACCATCGAAGGAATTGCTTCCGGCGATCAACTGAACGCCGTGCAGGAAGCGTTTCTGGAATGCGGCGGCGCGCAATGCGGCATTTGCACTCCGGGCATGGTGATCGCCGCTACCGCCCTTCTCGAACGAGTTGCTCATCCCAACGATGCCGAAATCCGCGAAGGCCTGGCGGGAAATCTGTGCCGCTGCACCGGCTATCAGAAAATTTTTGCCGCCGTGGTGCGCGCTTGTGAATCATCACGGGAGAAAAAGACGGTGAGCCGATGAGGGCCTGCGTTCCGGCGTACGATTTGCGCCAACCTGCAAGCCTCTCGGAAGCGCTGGCGTTGCTGGCCCGTGAACCGGGCGTCTGGCAGCCGTTCGCCGGCGGCACCGACCTGATGGTGCTGCTGGAGGCCGGGAAACTTTCCCACAAACGATTCTTCAGTGTTTCAAGACTCGATGATTTGCGCGGTATCGAAGTGACCGGCGACTTCGTAATATTGGGCGCGTTGACAACATACACCGAAATTCAAAAACATCCGGCGCTGCAATCCGGCTTTCCGCTGCTGTGTTCCGCCGCGCGCGAAACCGGCAGCGTCGCTACCCAGAATCGCGGGACGTTGGGTGGAAATATTGTGAATGCTTCGCCCGCGGCCGATTCCCCGCCCGCGCTGCTTGTTTATGATGCGGAAATTGAACTCATTTCCCAGCGCGGCGTAAGGTGGTTGCCGTATCAAGGTTTTCACACCGGCTACAAGAAAATGCAGCTTGCGCCGGATGAACTATTGCGCGCCATTCGCCTGCCTCGTCGCTCCAAACCGTGGCGGCGGTACTACCGGAAGGTGGGCACGCGCAAGGCGCAGGCAATCTCCAAGGTGTGTTTCGCGGGCGCTGCGCTCGTGGAAAACGGCGTGATCAGCGACATCCGGATTGCTCTGGGGAGTGTGGCTCCCATCGTCCTGCGCTGTGTAAAAACAGAGGACTTGTTGCGCGGCAAGAGTATCGATCCCGCAGTCATCGCCGCCGCGCGGGAAGCTCTGTTACAAGAAATCGCCCCGATCGATGACATTCGCTCGACTTCGCGCTACCGGTTGCGCGTGGCACAAAATCTGCTCGAAGAATTTCTCTCCCAGCCCGCGAAATGAAGATCACTCAAGCCATCCGCAGCACGCGCGTTGTGACGCCGGAAGGAGTTCGGGCCGCGACCGTGCGCATCCGCGACGGCGTCATCGAGGCGCTTTCGGCATACAACGACGCTGCCTCAGGAAAAGATATTTACGATGCCGGCGAATCCGTCGTCATGCCGGGCCTCGTGGACACCCACGTTCATATCAATGAGCCGGGCCGTACCGCCTGGGAAGGTTTTCACACCGCGACGCGGGCAGCAGCGGCAGGGGGCGTAACCACGTTGATCGACATGCCGCTAAACAGTATTCCCGCAACCACCACAGCTGAAGCACTGGAAATCAAGCGCGCTGCCGCCCAAAAGAAGTGCTGGGTAAATGTGGGTTTCTGGGGCGGCGTCGTACCGGGCAACGCCGGAAATTTGCGCGCGCTGCATCAGGCAGGAGCGTTCGGCTACAAGTGCTTTCTGGTCCCGTCCGGCGTTCCCGAATTCGCGAACGTGAGCGAAAAAGATTTGCGCGAAACGTTGCCGATGCTTGCGGCACTGGATGCGCCGCTGCTGGTTCATTCGGAATTGCCGGGGCCGATCGAGGCAGCGGCCAGAAAGCTCGCCAAATCCGATCCGGCAAAATACAAGACATGGCTGGCCTCACGGCCGCCCGGCGCGGAGACGAAAGCCGTCGCAATGATGATCCGCCTGGCACGTGAATTTAATGCGCGAGTTCATATCGTTCACGTTTCCTCGGAGCTTTCGGTCGCGCTCATCCGTCGGGCAAAAAAGGCAGGGGTGCGGATCACCGCGGAAACGTGCCCGCACTATCTATTTTTCTCGTCTGACTCGATCCCCAATGGACGAACAGAATTCAAGTGCGCGCCGCCCATTCGCGATTTGCGAAACGCTAAAAACCTTTGGAACGCGCTGGAAGCGGGCGCGGTTGATTTTGTGGTCTCCGATCATTCCCCTTCTCCGCCTGCATTAAAGTGTCTTCGTTCGGGCGATTTTTTTAAAGCGTGGGGCGGTATCGCCTCCTTGCAGCTCGGCTTGCCCGCGATCTGGACGAAATTGCGGAGACAAAAAGATTCGCTCAAGCACCTGGTACGCTGGATGTCCAGCGGTCCAGCGCAGCTTGCGGGACTAGCAAAACATAAGGGGGCGCTAGCCGCCGGGTATGATGCCGACGTTGTCGTCTGGAATCCGGAGCAGCGATTCACTGTGCGCCCCAAGATGCTGGAGCACCGCCACAAGCTTACTCCCTATGCGAATCAATCGCTGTTCGGGGTCGTGGAAACCACCTTCCTGCGAGGCCAGATGATCTATGATCGAGGGCGCTTCCTGGACCCGCCGCGTGGCGCACTCTTGCGGCGAGGCGAGCGCTGATGGAATTCACCGACTACATTGATCTAGCCGCGGAGCGGCTTGGCGGCCGAGTGCTTGCTGCGAATGACGAATTTTTTGCGCCCAAAGAGAATCTTCTCAAGGCGCTCGCTCCGGTCTGGATCGCCGACAAATACACCGACGTAGGCAAGTGGATGGACGGCTGGGAAACCCGCCGCCGTCGAACGCCCGGCTGCGATTGGTGCATGGTAAAACTGGGCCTTCCCGGCGCGATTCACGGGGTCGTCGTGGACACCGCGTATTTCAAAGGGAACTATCCCGAACATTGCCAGATTGAATCGTGCGCGATGGATGGCGACCCCACGATCGCTCAACTCGAAGACCACGCGACGAAGTGGAACACGCTGCTGCCGAAATCCCCACTTGACGGCGACACCAGGAATCCGTTCCCGATCGCAGCTTCCGGCAGAAGCACTCACCTTCGTCTTAAAATTTTCCCGGACGGCGGCGTGGCGCGCCTGCGCGTCCACGGCGAAGTGATTCCGGACTGGGCGGCGCTCAGCCGCGCGAACGGCGTGCTCGATCTCGCCGCCATCGAACACGGCGGCTGGGTCATCGTTTCGAGCGACATGTTTTTTGGCTCGCGCAATAACCTGATTCAAACGGGCCCCGCGACGGGAATGCATGACGGCTGGGAAACGCGCCGCCGCCGCGGACCGGGACATGACTGGTGCGTGGTGCGCCTCGGCGCTCCCGGAGAAATCAGCCGCGTTGACGTCGATACGGCCCATTTCAAGGGCAATTTTCCGGAAAGCTGTTCACTCGAAGTTTGCCGGGCGCCCTACGACCTCATCGACCCGGTCGCGCTGGGCAATCTTCCGTGGAAGGAAATACTGGCCAGAACCAAGCTCCAAGCCGATTCCGTGCACTTCTTCGAAAAAGAACTGCTCGACGCCGGGGAATCCACTCATGCGCGCTTTCACATCTATCCCGATGGCGGCGTGGCGCGGCTGCGCATTTTTGGAACGCTGACCAGGAAAGTATCCTGAGATGACGCTGGCGGAATTCAATGCGCTACCTTCGGCTGCCGCGGAATCATTGCTGTTGGACTGTTGTGGCTCGGCGCGCTGGGCCGCGGCGGTGGCTTCGCACCGGCCGTACGCAGCGCTGGAGGCGCTTCACAAAGCCGCCGACTCCACTTGGTGGAAACTCGAACGCGCCGACTGGCTTGAGGCATTCAGCAGTCACCCGCAGATTGGCGACAAACCCGCCGGCGGATCCGAGTCCGCGCGCCAGTGGGCTGCCGGCGAACAATCCGGGGCGCGCGCGGCAAGCGAAGACGTAAAAGCGCGATTGACCCGCGCCAACCGAGCCTACTTTGAAAAATTTGGCTATATCTATATTGTCTGCGCGACCGGCAAGTCCGCTGAAGCTATGCTTGCGATTCTTAATCAGCGCCTGCAGAATGACCTGCCAAGCGAAATCTCCATTGCCGCCGAGCAGCAGCGCATGATCACGCGCATCCGCCTGGACAACCTTCTGGCCGGCGAAGGTCAAACCTTATGAGCCAAATCACAACGCATGTGCTTGATACCTCGCGCGGCCGTCCGGCTGTCGGCTTCCAAGTCGGTTTGCAGGTGAAGTCCGGTGACATTTGGAAAACGTTGGGTACCGGGCTGACCGACGCGAACGGGCGCTGCAACGGTCTGCTGGCTGGAAATACCTTGCAGGCGGGCACCTATCGGCTGCTCTTCAATGCCGGCGATTACTACCGGGAGCTGCATATCGATACTTTTTATTCAGAGATCTCGATTGTTTTTGAAGTGGCCCACCCGGAAACGCATTATCACGTGCCGTTGTTGATTAATCCGTTCGGATACTCAACCTATCGCGGGAGTTGAAGTATCACAGTCTTCCGCCGGTGGATTTTAGTCCTTGCATGGACGCACCCCCACGGGCTAAAGCCTGTGCCATAAAAAGCTAGGCGCGATTTTCCAGAATCTTCAGGAATGAGCCGGACTGCAACTCCTCAATCGTCACTCCCGTCAAGCGTTCTGCTTCCGTTTCGCTGATCGCCCCACAGTTGATCGCGCGCAGGAAAAAATTCAGCAGGCCCTGTCCGGTGGCGGCATCGTCGAATACATCGCCCACCAGTGTGGCCTTTGCCGCTTTCTCCACAAAATTCCTCAGTCGCACAGCGGACGAATCAAGCCCTTCCAGAAAGAACGAAAACACGGCAGCGTAGCGCGTGGGCAGTTGCGCTGGATGCAAATCCCAACCCTGGTAATACGCGGTCACCAGCGAATGTTGGATGTGGCCGTAGTGCAGGCGCCAGGCGCGATGAACCGCTTCGCGATTCTCCTCCTGCTGGGCGCGCGTGAGCTTCTTCCCTTTTTCGGCGCGGTATAAAGGCGTGGGCAGGACATTCGTCGCGCCGTCGGAAAGCCAGATGCCCGTGCCTGCGAACGCGACTTGCATCATGTGCTTGGCAAAGTCGCACGCCGGATGGTCCATCACCTGATACGCAGCCGTGATGCTACAGCTTGCCGTGTAGTCATAGGTGCCGAAGTGCGCGGCAATGCAGCGTCCGCCGGCGGCATCCAGAAATCCCGGCAAACTCGATTCGCCTCGCGCATTGAGGATCGCCTGCGTCGTTTCGATCATCATCTCGAATCGCAGCGCGCCTTTTTGCAGTCCCAAAGCAGGTTCCATCGCCTCGAGCAGGTGCGCAAGCGCGGCCATCTGCTCAGAAATTACAACTTTTGGCAAAGTGACTACGAAATTTGATGGCAACTTGCCGCCGGTGGCGTCACAGAGCGCGCTGACGAAAAGAGTGAGAGTGCGAATGCTGCGGTCACGCAACTCCGGCGAGAAAGGTTTCAGGCGGATGCCGATAAAAGGAGGCAGGGAGCCTTCTGTAAAGCCCTTGGCCACTTCCCGGGCTGCAACCATTGGCGTGCTGGTCTTCTTCCGCGTCGGGCCGGTTGCCGTATCCATCTTCAAAATCAATCCGAAGGTCTTCGACCGGCTCGCGTTGCAGTTTTTCGAGCACCCGGCCGATAGATCGTCTGAGCCATCCACGCGGCGCGATTCTCGAGCCGCAATTTATCGGGCGATTTTTGAATTGGCGCTCGGCCAGCGGCAGCCGCCTTGCCGGATCTTGGAAGTCTCGCAGCATCCTGGCAATCCAATGGCCCGAGCAAAGCTGAACGCATCAGGGGCGAATTCCGAGCGTCGCGAGAGCCACGTCGCCGAGGCGTCTGGGAAATTCCGGCCCGAAACAAATGCGCGCCGCCGTACACCACATGAACCGGCTGCCGGCGTCCTGTCTCGCCGGGATATCGTCGCGCGAACTCGCCGAAGGCCCCGCCAAAATCCGCAACGCGGATTGAACCGCTGAATCCGACAATGAAGTTGTCATTTTCCCGAATCTATTCCCCGATTTATGTTTGGCAGCTACTTTTTACCGACTGCAAACAGACCGTCAGCACGTACGCCGCCTAATCATAAACGCGCGATGCGCAACATTCAATTTGGAACGACCTGAGAAAAAGTGGCTGCAGGTTAAGCGTTCCCTTAAGCGAAAGCATTGAACGGAAATTGCCGCTAGCCAAACCCGAGACGGAAAAAAGAGGCGACTCAGGTGTGCCAGGGTGAGTGGCGGATTCAATCCGATCCAAAGCGATGCCTTGAAAGTATTCGATGACCAAACAGAATCTGGCGCGAGGGAGAACCGCGGCAACGGTTGGGGAACACGAAGGAGAGATCGTCTCTCGCCGCCACATCTGGCGGCAAGAGGCACACCGATTCCCTCCCTCGCGCGCTATGCCGGTGAGCTCATGCTCCGCCGCTGTTGGAAACATTCGCGGCAGAACACGGGGCGTCCCTGCGTCGGGCGGAAAGGAACCGTAGTTTCCTTTCCGCACTGCGAGCAGGTGGTTTTGGTTTCCGCCCGTTGGAAGTTAGTTGCACCTGGGCCTGCCGGCCGGGCTCTGGGACCGCTTGGCCTTGCAGTCCTTACACCGCTTGGGCTCGTTTTTGAAACCCTTGTCGGCGAAAAACATCTGTTCGCCGGCGGTGAAAACAAACTCCTGACTGCATTCCGCGCACTTCAGGACCTTATCGTGATATTCCATACGCTGCTCCGAGGCTCCACGCTGGATGGAGAAGCCCACGCCACCTCCGGTAATAGTCAGAAGGTGCTGGGATACGCCGGGGAAGAACGTGGGTCCCAAGTCCGACTGGTCCGAAGGTGCTTTGGAAAATCCCGGGTCGACTTGCCTGCCTGGGGAGCTTAATCCTGTTCCCGCCGCTGCTTCTTACGCAGCCGCTTGCGCGACAATGCCTGCTTCGCGCGCCGCTTTTCTCCAGGCTTCATATAGTAACTGTGCTTCTTGATTTCCTTGATGATGTCTTCCTGTTGCACTTTGCGCTTAAACCTGCGCAACGCGTTTTCCAGAGACTCACCTTCCTGAATGCTGACTTCAGCCACTTAAACTTCACCGTCCTTCCGATGCATGTGGCAATGATTGCTATTAACCATAAGTGCTATGAGAGGTTCCACTCGATTTCTAATAGCCTATTGGCACTCACTTCTAGCGGACCCGCCCACCGAAGTCAAGCTTTGTTTTTTCTTCCCTTCTGCCACCCTGTTGCGGCTCAGGCGAGCTCCCTATAGGAGTTCTGCACGTACCTGCTAGAATGTCCGAGCACCGCCCGTTGCCCCGGCCTTTCGGGAGCGGGTAAAGAGATCTCCTCATGTCCCTGATGCGCGATGCAATCGGCGTTCTGCTGGCAGGCGGGCAGGGTGAACGGCTGTGGCCGCTCACGCGTGACCGCGCCAAACCGGCAGTTCCCTTCGGCGGCGTCTACCGTATTATAGATATAACGCTCTCCAATTGCATTAACAGCGACCTCCGCCGCGTCTTCGTTCTCACGCAGTACAAAGCGCTTTCGCTCAACCGGCACACGCGCCAGGGCTGGTCTCAACTGCTGGGCCTCGGCGAATTCATCGAAGTTCTGCCGCCACAGATGCGGGTTTCCACCAACTGGTACCTGGGCACCGCGGACGCTGTTTACCAGAATATTTATTCCATTGGCAGCGAGCACTCGCGTTACGTCATCGTCCTTTCCGGCGACCATATCTACAAAATGAATTACCAGAAGATGCTGCAGCAGCATGTGGACTCCGGCGCTGACGTGACCGTGGCGACCTTCGAGGTGCCCATGCAGGAGGCGGCCGGCCGTTTCGGCGTGATCGAAACGGACGCCAACTGGCGCGTCGTCGGCTTCGAGGAAAAGCCCGCCGCTCCCAAGCGTTCGCATCTCCATCCGGACATGGTTAACGCTTCCATGGGCGTCTATGTCTTCAATACCCAGCTCCTGATTCCGGCGCTGCTTGCCGATGCAGAAGACCCCAATTCCAAACACGATTTCGGCCGCGACATCCTGCCGCGCATTTTCTCGAAGTATCGCGTCTATGCGTATAACTTCGTGGATGAGAACAAAGTAGGCGCGCAATATTGGCGCGACGTGGGAACGATCGAAGCTTACTATGAAGCAAATATGGATCTGGTATCGGTCTCTCCGATTTTCAATCTGTACGACAAAACCTGGCCGATTCGCACCTGGCAACACCAGTATCCCCCGGTAAAGACGGTGTTCGCCGACCCCAACCGCATGGGCGTTTGCCTCGATTCCATGGTGGGCGGCGGGTCGATCATTTCCGGCGGCCGTGTGAATCGCTCGGTGCTGGGCTACGACGTACGCACCAACAGCTACTCGGACGTGGAGAATTCCATTCTGTTCAATCACGTGAACGTCGGACGGCACGCCCGCGTGCGCAATGCGATCATCGATCGCCACGTAACGATTCCCGAGCGCGCCGAGATCGGCTATGACATTGAAGCCGACCGCCAGCGCTATCACGTAACGGAAAGCGGAATCGTGGTAGTCGTCCGCGAAGAATCCATGATCGAGGAACCGGAATGAGAAAACCGATGGGTGCCCGGCGCAGGTGACGCGCGCGCAGAGTAAGAATGTTTGTTGGCCGCCTGCGCGTCCCAAATGTGAACTGAATCTGTCGATATTGATTTTTTTTGCTCTTATCCGCGTGCATCTGTGGTTTCATTCGGTTCGTTCCCATTCTCAGGAGGCAGCATGTCGACGAAAATCGCGCGGGTGCATGGCCGGCAGATCATCGATTCGCGCGGCAATCCGACGGTGGAAGCCGATGTGGTGCTCGAAGGCGGCGCACTAGGACGGGCCGCAGTGCCCTCCGGCGCATCCACCGGCGAGCACGAAGCCATCGAACTGCGCGATGGCGATAAGTCGAAGTACCTGGGCAAGGGAGTTCTGAAAGCAGTTGCCAACGTGAACGGCGAGATCGCCCGTGCCGTCACAGGCCTCGATGCCTCCAATCAGCGCGCGCTCGACCGCCGCATGATTGAAACCGACGGCTCGCCGAACAAAGGAAACCTTGGCGCCAACGCCATCCTCGCCGTTTCCATGGCGGCGGCTCGAGCCGCGGCCACCGCAGTCCACAAACCGCTGTACAAGTATCTCGCGCAATATTCGAGCGACCCTTCCGGCGACACGCTACCCGTGCCGATGATGAATATCCTGAATGGCGGCGCGCACGCCGATAATTCCGTGGACCTGCAGGAGTTCATGGCCATGCCCATAGGCGCCAAGACCTTCGAGGAAGCCCTGCGCATGGGCGTCGAAGTTTTCCACCGTCTGAAGGCGGTGCTGCACAAGCGCGGCTATTCGACGGCCGTCGGCGACGAAGGGGGCTTCGCGCCCAACTTGAAATCAAATGACGAGGCTATCGAAGTCGTGCTCGAAGCCATCACCGCCGCAGGCTACAAACCCGGCGAACACGTGGCTATCGCACTCGATCCGGCGTCCAGCGAGTTTTACGACAAAGCCAGCAAAAAGTACGTGTTCAAAAAGTCCGACCAGTCCGCGCGCACCTCGGAACAGATGACCGAGTTCTGGGCCAATTGGGTCCGCCAGTTCCCCGTCGTCTCAATCGAAGATGGATTAGCCGAAGATGATTGGGCCGGGTGGAAACACATGACGACCGAGCTGGGCGGCAAAACTCAACTCGTTGGCGACGACCTTTTCGTAACCAACACCGAGCGCCTGCAACGCGGTATTTCCGAAAGAATCGGCAACGCCATCCTGATCAAGCTTAACCAGATCGGCACCGTGACCGAGACGATCGAAGCTATAGAAATGGCCCGCAAAGCAGGCTATGCGTCTATCGTCTCGCACCGCTCCGGCGAAACCGAAGACACCTTCATCGCTGACCTGGTGGTAGCCATGGGCACCGGCCAGATCAAGACCGGCTCAGCCTCCCGCACGGACCGGGTCGCTAAGTACAACCAGCTCCTGCGCATCGAGGAAGAGTTGGGTGCGGCGGCGAAATTCCCTGGGCGGGCGGCTCTCTCTCGAAAATGATATTGCAGTGTACGCGAAAATAGTGCACACTGTCTTCGTATGAAAAACATCACCCTCAGCGCCGACGCAGACCTCATCGAGCGGGCCCGTGAACTGGCCCGGGCCCAAAACCGTACCCTTAATGACGCCTTCCGCGAATGGCTGGTCCAATTCACTCAGCGGGGCGGTAAGGTCGAGGAATACGAGGCTCTCATGAAGCGGCTCCGCCAGGCGGTACGACTTCACCCCCCGTATACGCGCGACGAAATGAATGAACGATAGATTTTTTCTCGATACCAACGTTATTTTCTATGTATTCGACGAGGCTTCCCCGGTGAAAGCAGATCGGGCCGAACGTCTCATTCGCGACGGTTTAGCCACTCGAAAAGGGGTTGTCAGCTACCAGGTGGTTCAGGAATTTTTCAACGTGACCCATAAGCGCCATCGAGGTCCTATGCGCCTTGACGAGGCGGAACACTTTTTTTCGACAGTATTAGGTCCGCTTTGCGTTGTCCAATCCTCGCCCGCGCTGTTCTATAAAGCTCTGCAATTTGTCGATCGGTTCCATCTGCAGTGGTACGACTCCTTAATCGTCGCCGGCGCACTGGAGGCGAAGTGCGGGATCTTGTATAGCGAGGACTTCCAAAATGGGCAGAAGTTTGACGATTTGGAAGTCCGCAACCCTTTTCTCTAAGTTCATTTCTCCGGTCCGTTTCGACAGCCATTGATGAGATAATTTCGCCGCTGCAGTATTCCGATGCCACCTTCGTTTTCATCGGGGATCTGAATCGTCTATGCCAAAACGACCCAAACCGATTGTGCTCACCGTACTCGACGGATGGGGCTACCGCGCCGAAACCAAGGGCAACGCCATCGCCCTCGCGCGCAAACCGAACTACGACCGGCTGCTGAAGGATTTTCCCAACACGCTCATCCAGACTTCCGGCCCGTTCGTCGGTTTGCCCGAAGGGCAAATGGGCAACAGCGAAGTGGGCCACATGAACATGGGCGCCGGGCGCATCATCCACATGGACATCACGCGCATTGACTCGATGATTGACAGCGGCGAATTTTTCAAGCAGCCACTGCTCCTCGAAGCAATGGAGCGAGGCCGCGCTCGCAACCTGCACCTGTTGGGCCTGTTGAGCGATGGCGGCGTGCATTCGCACATGCAGCATTTGTACGCGCTGCTGCGCATGGCACGCGAACAGCATGTCGAACGCGTTTTCATTCACTGCTTCATGGATGGGCGCGACACGCATCCGCACAGCGGCGTCGAATATATCCAGCAGTTGCAGCAGAAAATCCGCGAGATCGGCGTCGGGCGCATCGCGTCACTCACTGGCCGCTACTTCGCGATGGATCGCGACAATCGCTGGGAACGCGTGGAGCGCGCCTATCGCGCCGTCGTGCACGGCGATGCTCCGGTAAAGATGGCCGATCCCGTCGAGGCCATCCGTCGCAGCTACGAACGCGGTACCACCGACGAATTCGTCGAGCCCATCGTGATCACCGCAGGTAATTCGCCCTCCGCGCCGCCTGCAGGACCGATCCGCGAAGATGATGCCGTGATTTTCTTCAATTTTCGCGCCGACCGCGCCCGCCAGATGACCCGCGCCATCGCCGAACCCGGCTTCAAGGAATTTGCCGACCCCAAGCGCCCAGCGAATCTTTTCTACGTGGCCATGACGCAATACGACAAGTCCTGGCCGTGGCTGCGTTACGTGATTGCGCCGGAAAAAATCGCGCACATCCTGGCGCAGGTGTTTGCCGAGCAAAATCTGAAAAATCTACGCTGCGCGGAAACCGAAAAATACGCGCACGTCACCTATTTTTTCAATGGCGGCATCGAGAAGCCCTTCGGCGGCGAGGAGCGCATCCTCGTTCCATCTCCCAAAGTGCCAACGTACGATCTGAAACCCGAGATGAGCGCCGCAGGCATTGCCGACACCGTTGTGAAAGCCGTGGAAAAAGGCGACTTCGACGCCGTCGTGATGAATTTCGCCAACGCCGACATGGTTGGGCACACCGGGGTTCTGGAAGCCGCGATCAAAGCGGTGGAAGCGGTGGACGAAGCCCTGGGACGCATTCGCCAGGTACTGCAACCTCGCGGCGGCGCTTGGATCGTAACCGCCGATCACGGAAACGCCGAAACCATGATCGATCCCGCGACCGGCGGGCCGCATACCTACCACACCACCAATCCCGTGCCGCTGATTCTCGCGACCGAGGACGGCGTCGGACCGCTCACTCCCGGCGGATCGCTGCGCGACGTTGCGCCCACACTGCTTGGGATTCTGGGCCTGCCCGTGCCGCCGGAAATGACCGGCCACGATCTGCGGATGAAGAAGCAGCAGATTTGAGATTTCTCAACGACTTCGAGCGGTTTGGGTGGCGCAGGCTTCAGCCTGTGGATTTTTGTCTTTGCAAGGCCCAACGTCCACAGGCTGAAGCCTGCGCCACTTGTCTCACGTGATTCATCCTGGATCACGTGCAAGCTTTAAATCGAGAAGGTAATGTGAACTTGAATCTCACATTCGAGATCTCAGATTCTTGCTTTTGGATCCCACCAAGACTTTCCGGGAATCGCGGTTGAGGATTTCTTCAAAAATTTCCGGAATCTCAAACACCGCGCGATTCTTCATTTTCTCCGTACGCGCGCGGTATTGCCCGAGCGCCCCCGGTTGTAGCAACTTAGCCACTGCGTCCGCCACCTCTCGATGGCTGCGCACCACGATGCCTACTTCTTTTTCGCGCACCCACTGCGCGTTGTAACGCTCCTGCGGCAGCGTCCAGGCATTGCAATCGATGATCACCGGCAGATGTTTGGATAGTGCTTCACTGATGCTGCCCGGACCGGGCTTGCCGATAAAAAAATCCGAGAGCGCCATGAAAAAGGGAATTTCCTTGGTAAAACCCTCGACATGGATGTGGATTCGCGTCGGTTCCCGCCGCAAGGCGTCCGCCAGTTTTTCATTTCGGCCACAGATCAGGATGAGCTGTACCTGCAGAGATGAACGGTTAATCTGCCGCAGAATGTCCAGCATCTTGGAGGTGCCGTATCCACCAAACAAAACGATCCCGGTCGGCAGAACGGGATCAAGTCCCAGCTTCCGGCGCTCCGCAGTCCGGTCTACGGGATCGGGTTCGTAAAAGCGCGGGTGAAGAATCATTCCGGAAGTTCGAAACACAGTGGCGCCGGTGTGGCCGAGCGCGCGGGCCTGTTCCACGGCGTGATCGGTGCCGCAAACGAGGTATTGAGACTCTTTCTCGATCCAGAAGTGTTTTGGATAGTCCGCGAGGTCGGTCAACACGGTAACAAAAGGCCGCCCCGGAAACGCCTTCCCAAAACTCTCCCGCAGCGCGCGATTGAAATGCGGAACGAGCGAAACCACCATGTCCGCCGGATGCTCCAGCCAATATTTTTCCAAAACGCGCACCGACGGTGCATGGTAGGAGCGCACTACAAACTGCAAAACGCGCATCAACTGTGGGCTGCCCAGCGTCCAGCCATTGCGCAGCATCCGGTTGTACATGTCCTGAATGCGAATTCCGGTCAGCTTGCGAAGGATGTCGAGCGGGTCCAGTACTTCCTGAAGATTAACCAGAGTAACGTCCAGAGGCAGGCCTTGCCGCTCAATCTGCACCTGCAAGGCCGTGGCGGCGTTGCGGTGGCCTCCTCCTGCGTCAAAGAAAACAAGACGGATGCGGCGTCTGCCGTCCTGCGGGCCGGACATTCCGTCTGCCATCTAGCTTGGCACCCCCTAGTCCCATAACCTCTGTGTGCTCAATTGGTAACAAACCTTTCTTACAATCTGTTCAACGCCGCGTAACAAGTCAGCAAAGTCTTTTTCCTATACTTTTCCACAATGCGATGCGATCTGCACGTCCACTCGCTTCACTCAGGTACCCTGCCTGTCGCTATCCTGCGCCACTTTTTTCTGGAAAGCTACAGTGCTCCGAAGGACGTCTACTCCACGCTGCGCCAGCGCGGCATGGACCTGGTCACGCTCACCGATCACGATTCGATCAGTGGCGCGGAAGAATTGCGCCGCTACCCTGATTTCTTTGTCAGTGAAGAAGTGACCTGCACGATGCCGAGCGGCACGCAAGCCCACGTCGGCGTCTATGACATTACGGACCGCCAGCACATCGAAATTAACCGCCGGCGCAACGACATGATCCGCCTGCTGGCCTATCTCTCCGAACAGCGCCTGTTCTTCACGGTGAATCACGTATTTTCTTCGCTTACCGGACGCCGGCACGCCGACGACTACGAATGGTTCTCCGGATATTTCCCAGCCGTCGAGGCTCGCAATGGCCAGATGCTGGCGTCCGCCAACCAGCACGCCGCGGAATTTGCCTGGAAGCGCTGCAAGACCCAGGTGGCTGGAAGCGACGCCCACGCGCTGGCCTCTGTGGGGACGACGTACACCGAAGTTCCCGGCGCACGGAACAAGGAAGAATTTTTCGCCGGATTGCGCGCAGGAAACGGCCGGCTGTGCGGCGAATCGGGCGGCTACTGGAAACTGACGCGCGACATTTTGCTGCTCTGCGGCGAGATGATGCGCCAGGACCCGTGGACGGTGCTGCTTTCTCCGCTGGTCCCCCTGGTCCCTGCGGGGGTCGCCGTGGATTACTTCGTTGATCTCAGCTTTATCCGGCGCTGGGGCAAAGCGATCAACGGTCCCCAGCCGGCGACAAAAGATCTCATCGGTTCTCTACCGGTGCGCCAGAAACAGATGGCGTAGCGGGTGCGGGTTGTTTTTGGCTACCTCGAAGTATCGAAGGACGGCCCGCTAAAGTGAGGCGCAATCATGACCGCTCCAAGGATGGTCTGGCAATTTATCGAGGCCCGCGACTATCAAGTCATGAGGAAGGTTCACCGCTGGCGCGCACCCCGATGGCTGCGTTACTGGATGATTGCTTCCACCCGGTTGGGAGACGGCTGGATCTGGTATTCCGTGGGGATCGCGCTGCTGCTGTTCGGAGGCGAGATGCGCTTTGTCGCCTTTGCCGCAGCCGCTTCCGCCGAAGCCGCCACGGTCGTCTTGTTCCGCTTTATTAAGAAAGCCAGCAAGAGGAAGCGCCCCTGCCAACTGGAATCGCACTGCTGGTCGAAAATACTTCCGCCCGACCAGTTCTCATTCCCGTCTGGCCACGCGATGAGCGCTTTCGCCATCGCGGTCCCTTTGTGCATCCTGTACCCACAATTAGAAGCAGCGCTGCTGGCACTTTCCGTGAGCATTGCGGTCTCGCGGGTAATTCTGGGAATGCACTTTGTAAGCGATGTGGTGGTGGGATCAATGATGGGAGCGGGATTAGGCTACGGGGCCTACTTGCTGATGCGCTAGCTCGATTTCAGTGGCACAGGCACTCTTGCCTGTGCGGGTTTTGCGCTCGCCAACTGGGCCGAGTATTCACCGGCAGCAGCGCACGAAACGATACAGCCAAAGTAGACGTGCTACTGAATCCGTTCAAAAATCCCGGCCGCGCCCATTCCTCCGCCAATGCACATGGTGACCATTCCGTAGCGAGCGTTGCGCCGCTCCAGTTCGCGAAGAATGCTGGCCGTGAGCTTCGCTCCGGTGCAACCCAGCGGATGCCCAAGAGCGATCGCGCCGCCGTTGGGGTTTATGCGCGCAAGGTCGAGTCCCGCTTCCTTGATCACCGCCAACGACTGCACCGCAAACGCTTCGTTGAGTTCAATCACGTCCATCTGATCGAGCTTCAAGCCCGTCAATTTCAACACCTTGGGAATCGCAAATGCCGGACCGATGCCCATGATTTCCGCCGGCACTCCGGCGGTGGCGAACCCCAGAAACCGCGCCAGAGGCTTGGCGCCCAAAGCAGCGGCACGCTCGGCGCTCATCACGACCGCGGCGGCCGCTCCGTCGCTGGTCTGCGAACTGTTGCCGGCGGTCGTCGTGCCGCGTGCATGGAATGCGGGCTTGAGTTTTGCCAGCGCTTCCATGTTGGTATCGCCGCGCGGGCCTTCGTCCGTCTCAAATCGGATGGTGGTCGTCTTGGCCTTGGCCGCATGGCCGTTCACCGCATTCGCTACCACGGTCGACTGCACTTCCACCGCCACGATTTCGTCCTTGAATTTTCCGGCGGCGATCGCGGCAATCGCTTTGGTGTGGCTGGCCAGCGAAAATTCGTCCGCCATTTCGCGGGTGATGCCATATTTCCTGGCCACGTTTTCCGCCGTCAATCCCATGCTCAAGTAGGCGTCCGGATAGTGGTCCATCAACCACGGGTTCGGCGAGACCTTGTTGCCGCCCATGGGAATCATGCTCATGGATTCCGTCCCTCCCGCCAGAATCACATCCGCATGGCCGACCATGATCCGCTCGGCGGCCATGGCAATGGACTGCAAACCCGATGAGCAAAACCGGTTAATCGTAATCGCCGGAACTTCCGCGGGCAGCCCGGCGCGCTGGCTGGCGATGCGCGCGACGTTCATTCCCGCTTCGCCCTCGGGCATGGCGCAGCCGAGGATGACGTCTTCGATGTCCGCGGGATTCAGCCCCGGCACCCGGCGAATCGCTTCCTGCATGGCGATGGCAGCCAGGTCATCCGGCCGCGTCGACCGCAGCGTGCCCTTAAACGCCTTTCCCACCGGCGTGCGAACAGAACTGACGATAACCGCATCTCTCATGTTAGGACTCGATTCTGGCGCAGTAATTGGCGTTTGGTGAAACGCGATTCATGATGCAAACAACGGTTCAGTCAATATCAGTCAATTAGATGCGGCCAAAAGCCAAAACGCGGCATGCTTCGAACCAGCCCAAAGTAGCACACTGCCCCAAGGATCGGCGAACTTGCAGAGTTCCGTGTGCCTTTCTCATCGCCGCCGTCCCGGCGGACATTTCCGCTAAAAGCTCCTGGGCGTACTGCGTCTAAACCAGGCGAAGCCCACAGACTCAGAGTACCTTTCGCGACATCCGCCACCAGGAACTCATGGTTTGAGCACCGTCCCACCGGGAAAATGGAGGTTGGAGGAAGCGTTGCCCTCGCGCCGGATCCTCGTGCTGTGCCTCATTATTGGAGTGGTAGTTCTTGGCGGCGCTTAGCTGGCGCGAAGTGTCCTCGCGCCGCCAACTTCGCGAAGTGGTCCGGCCCACCATCAGCAAGCAGCCCATAAATTTCGCGCAGCGCACCTTTGATCCTGCCAATCCGCCTTCCGACATGCCGCCGCTGCACCCGGGAGAAAACGCGCAGTGCGATTCGGATTTCATATCGGACGCCAAGGTAGGCGGACGAACGTGGCGGACGGATGCCACGCATGCCACATTGACCATTAGCCAGATCAGCGTAACGCTCAAGCTCAATCTCACCATCTGGGTTCCACCGGACGCATCGCCGCACGTGATCGATCACGAGCAGGGGCATCGCCAGATTTCTGAAGCGTACTACCAGACCGCCGATCAAATTGCGGAACGGATTGCCGCCGGCTACATGGGCAAACAAATTGAAATCAATGGCGCGGATTTGGATGCCGAATCGAATAAAGCGCTGCAAGGAATGGCCGCCGAGATCACTGCTGAATACAATCGGGAACTCAACACAGAGCCTACGCAGCTACTGTATGACAACATCACCGACCATAGCCGTAACGGAGTCGTCGCGGACGACGCCGTCGCTCATGCCCTGAAAAACGCGAGCATAGAGACCCAGCCTGCGAGCTAGCGCCAAGGTAGGATTCGTCCAATCGATCTGCCAAACTAGACGGCAATAAACGGATTCATGCCGGCTGGTGCGAAGCCCGCCTGTTTTTTTGGCTCCACTGATAAATGGAAATCACGCTGGCGGCGACTGAAATGATGATGAGCGCGATCATTGTGTCTTCCAGGACCGACGAGCGCGCCTGCCGGATGATCCAGCGGCCGTAATGGATGGCCAGCGCTCCCTCGATCAGGAATCGCGCGAATCGTCCCACCCCAACGTAGGTAAATAGTTTTTTCTCCGGATACTTGAACGCCGCCGCGGCCGCCACAACCGGCGTAAACGGGAACGGCGGCGGCATGAGGGACGCCACCACCAGCTTCCAGCCCGCATTTTTCTGCACATATTTTTGAATGTTGTACAATCTTTTGCCCGGAGCGACCTTCTTCAGCTTGTCCCCGCCCTTTCGGCTGATCCATATGGTCGCAGCACATCCGATCAGCGATCCGAGCGTAGCCATGATCACGTAATACGGCATGCGGCTGTGATAGCGCGCACTCAGCGCCAGCAGAAGCAGGTCATTGCCCAGGGGCACCACTAGCGGAGAGGAATCAAAGGCGCCCAACGTCAGGATTCCAAACCCTCCCCAACGAAATAAAGCCCGCCCGATGATTCGGATGAGTGGCCGCAAGAAATCTCCCCCCGTTTGTCAGTATAAGCTGCCACGAGAGGCCGCGAATAGGTTCGTCATTTAGTGGAGATGTATGCAAGAAGGAGTGGCGCAGGCTTCAGCCTGTGGCGGTTCGTCCTTGCAGGACTAAACCCCACAGGCTGAAGCCTGCGCCACCGAATGCTGCAACCGGGTCCGGATGGACGCGATTTTGCACTCGCGCGGTTGATTGCTTCTTAATTCCGTAGGGGCTTGCCGGTCTTTAACGTGTGGGCAATCCGCTCCTGCGTCTTGCGTTCGCCGCACAGGGAGACGAAGGCTTCGCGCTCCAGGTCGAGCAGGTATTGCTCGCTGACCAGTTGCGCGGACGTTAGCGCGCCGCCAGCCAGGATGTGCCCGAGTTTTCGCGCGACTAATGCATCGTATTCCGATATATATTCCCCGCGCAGCATCATGTACACCGCCAGCTTCGCGGCGGCGCTGAATTCCTCGCCCAGCACGCGGATCGACGGTTCCGTCGGAGCCGGCGCCGTCTGCCGCCATTCGCTGCGCACCAGGCCCAGCGCGGTTTCCTTGGCGTCAGCGATCAGGCGGTCCAGATTCATGGCTACGAGGTCCGCGCGGCGCAGGTAGCCGAGGTCGCGCGCTTCTTCCCCGCTGGTCGAAACTTTCGCCATGGCCAGATTTTCAAACACAGGTTTCAAAGCGTGGAACAGATCGAGGTCCTCTTCGCCCTCGGCGCGTTCGTTGGCGCGGATGATCATTTCTTTCGTGCCGCCGCCCGCGGGAATCAGCCCGACGCCGGTTTCAACCAGCCCCATATAGGCTTCGGCCGCGGAATGGATGCGCGTCCCGTGCAGCACGACTTCGCAGCCGCCTCCGAGCGCCAGGCCCTGCGGCGCGACGACCACCGGCTTTGGCGAATGTTTTATGGCCAGCGTCGTGTTCTGGAACTGCCGCACCGCGAGATGCAGATCGTCCCACTCCTGCTCCTGCGCGGTCATCAGGATGAGCATCAAGTTCGCGCCGGCCAGAAATTCTCGCCCTGATTGGCGATCACCATGGCATCAAAATCGGTGCGCAGGCGCGCCAGGCCCTTGTGAATCATCGACAGCAGGTCACCGCCGATGGCATTCATCTTGGAGTGAAATTCGCAGCACACCACACCGTCGCCCAGATCGATCAGGCTGGCACCGGAATGTTTTTCGATTTCGCTGCCGCGTTCCTTGAGCGATTTTAAAATGATGATGCCGGGGGACTGCGGCGCGGGCTTGTAATTCTTGCCGGCAAGATCGAAATAGGACGTTTTCCCCTGCGCGGATTGGTAGAAAGTTTTCTTGCCGGAAGCCAGCAGTTCCGTGACGAATGGCGGCAGGGCCTGGCCCTCTTTTTCAAGCTGCCGCGCCATGGGCTCCACACCGATGGCGTCCCACACCTCGAACGGTCCAAGCTCCCAGCCAAAACCCCAGCGCATGGCGCGGTCCACGTCGGCAATCGAGTCCGCGATTTCCGGAATGCGCCGCGCCGCGTACAGGCACATCCCGGAGAGCACGCCCCAGATAAATTTCTGGGCCTTGTCTCCCTCTTTTCCCTCAAGCGCCGGAGCCACCAGCATGCGCAGCCGCTCGCGCGTGTTCTCGATCGACTTTCCGGCTTCGACGGAAGCGAAGCGCGCCTTCTGCTGCGGGCGATATTCCATTTTCACCGGATCGAGGGTCAGGATTTCAGATTCGCCGGCGGATTTTTTCACGCGTTTATAGAAACCGCTGCCGGTCTTGTCACCGATCCACCCGCGGCGCGCCATTTCCTCGATCAGCGGCGGCACGCGATACAGTTCGCGCGACTCGTCACCGGGAATATTTTCATGGATATTGCGAATCACATGCAGCAGCACGTCGATCCCGACGATATCCGCAAGGCGGAACGTTGCGGATCTGGGCCAGCCGAGCGCGGGACCAGTGCAGGCGTCCACTTCCTCGAACGTCATACCCAGTTCGTTCATCAACCGGATGGCATTCAGCATCGAAAACGTTCCGACGCGGTTGGCGATGAAATTGGGAGTGTCTTTCGCGACGACAACGCCTTTGCCTAATTTGTGATCGCAGAATTCGGAGAGGGTTTCTATTACCGCGGGGAGCGTCGACGCCGCTGGAATGATCTCGACCAGTTTCAGGTAACGCGGCGGATTGAAGAAATGCGTTCCCGCCCAATGCTGCTGCCATTCGTCGGGCATTCCTTCGGCAATGCGGCGCACCGGCAAGCCGGAAGTATTTGTGGTGACAATCGTGCCGGGCTTGCGGATCAGCGCCACGCGAGATAGCAGCGCGCGCTTGATTTCCAGATTCTCGGCCACCACTTCGATGATCCAGTCGGCTTCCGCGCACAGCTTTAAATCATCCTCAAAATTTCCAGTGACGATGCGCTTCTCGAGGCCGCGCTTGAAAAATGCGGCGGGTTTGGCCTTCACGGCGGCGACGAGGCCTGCGCGTACGATGCGGTTGCGGACTTCCGGGCTGGCGAGGGTTACTCCGCGCTTCTGCTCCTCCGCTGTCAACTCGGCAGGAGCGATATCCAAAAGTGCGCACCAGACTCCCGCATTGGCGATGTGCGCAGCGATCCGCGCGCCCATCGTGCCCGCGCCCAGAACCACTACTTTTTCGATCGATCGTTTTGTCATTTCTGTTAGTTTAGGGCCAAGGATGACCCGTTCCCACGCGATCTTTTGAGGTTAATCGGATCGAATTGTTTCACGTTCCAATGCAGGTTACAGAAGCGACAATCCGCGGTCAACGACAAACGCCGGGCATCCGTATTAGAGTTAACCTTATCTTATTCCTTAAATGAGTGAGAAGAATCAAAAGAAGGTCCTGGACTGGCTTCAGAGCGCGGTCGGGCGCGTGCGTGAATTTGCTTATGCCGATCCCCCCGCACCGCCGCAGCCGCAGGAGCGGCCCCGCGTGGGCGTGGCACTCGGCGGAGGATTCGCTCGTGGCATCGCCCACCTGGGAGTTCTACGCGTGCTCAAGGATGAAGGGATCCCGGTCGATGTGCTGACCGGAACGAGCGCGGGAGCGCTTATGGCCATCTCCTATGCCAGCGGCCACACCGTCCAGGAAATCGAACGGCAGGCCCAAGCCACTCGATTCAAGGATTTCGGCAATTGGAAACTGTCGTGGTTGGGCCTGGCCTCCAATCAGAAGCTGGAACATTACCCGCGAAAATCCTGGGCGTCAGCACGTTTGAAGACTTGAAGATTCCGCTAGCCATCGCGGCCACAGACCTGGCCACCGGTGAAGCGGTTTATTTCTCGCACGGGCAATTGGGCCCCGCACTGCGAGCATCGTGCGCCTATCCGGGCATGTTTGTCCCGGTGGAGATTGACGGTCGTATGCTGGTCGATGGATTCCTCGCCGCTCCGGTTCCGGTGGACGCGGCGCGCAGCATCGGGGCCGACCTGGTGATCGCCGTATTTCTGGAGGCCGCCAATAATCGCACGCCTTCCAGCATCGTGGATGTGATTGGACTTTCCTTCGCGATTTTGCAGCGGCACGCGGATCTCGAGTGGAGAGCGCGGGCCGACATTATCATTGAGCCCGTTGTGAAGGATTTTCTTTGGGATGATTTTGAGAAGACTTCTGAGCTGATGGCTGCGGGAGAAGCGGCCGCGCGCGCCGCCCTGCCGAAAATTCGCGCGGCGATGGCGGCGAAATTGGGGAAAGAATCAACCGAGGTAAATTCGGAGAGGTAGCGCAGGCTTCAGTCTGTGGATTTTTGCCCTGGCAAACACCAAACCCCACAGCCCGAAGTCTGTGCTACGAAAACCGCTCTACATCGCGCGGGGAACCTCTCGCCGCTCCGCGAGTTCCGAGCGTTCCTCGAGGTCCATGAATCGCGAATCCGCCGCTTCTTCGCGCACCGAAGTGAGCGCCACGCGCACCTCCCGGGCGTAGTAAATCATGCCGCCCAGCAGGATCAGCATGGCAAGTACGAAGACAACGGCCGCTGCCTCTTCGGCCCATCTCCAGTACAGTCCCGCGCCAAGCAGTAAACAGGCGGCGATCGTTCCGAGCAAGCTATACAACGTCAGTACGAACGCGCGGCGAATCAGTTCGGCGCGCCGTTCGATCGAGGCGATCTGGGAAGCGTATGCTTCCGACTCGGCAAAACGGCTTTGCCGCGCGGCATCGTGCTTCCTGTGAAAGTACGACCGCAGCCGGCTAACAATTCCCATCAGTCGGACGTTGAGGGAAAGCAACAGAAGCCCCTCAGCCGATACAAAAATGGCGGGCGCAACGAAGGCTTGAAATAGTTGGTGGATGTCCCTCATGGCGATTGAATTCGAGTTGTCCTGCGGAGTGCACCGCTGCTGGCCAGGCCCGGCGAATTGCGCACCGACCCCGGCCAGCCAATCAAGCCCTCGATCCGGGTTCTGCTAAATGCTACTTCCGGCGACCCTAGAAGACGAATCGCGCGACCAGATACACGGTGTTGTTTGAGCTGGCGCTCCGTCCGTTCCCGTCGTAGTTCACGCTGCCGCCGTTGAAACGCGTGTAACCCGTGTACTGGAACGACAGACCAATGTTCTGGACGGGCCACCACGAAACGTTGGCAATGTAGCCGCCGCTTCGCGGGTCGCCGTTCGCGCTACCCGTCACCGCCGGAAATGTCGTAACGCTGTCGACCGTCGACGCACCCGAATACAGCGTAAAATCGGGCGTTCCGTTCACATCAAACCATCCGATGGTGGCCGAGTATTTGTCGCCGAAGTGGTATTCCGCGTTGGCCTGCACCGTGTTGAGGTGATGCTGCACGAAGTCCGCCCCGCCGGCGTTAAACGTTGAAAGCAGCGAGGAATTTTCGCGGATATACGTGCCTCGGAATGAAATCACGTCGCCCCTGAATTTCGGAATGGTCCAATCATCCTGAAAGTCGGCAGCCCAGTCGGTGAAGCCGTCTTCCAGGCCGGTCACCGCGCCTGGCGTCGATTTCATGTGCATGCCGTAGGTCCCAACCATCAGGTTATTGTTCTTGGAATTTTGTTGCCAGGCGACGCGCCAATAGGGAGCCACGCCACGAATGTTAAATGCCAATGGCGCACCGCTACCGTCGACCCCCATGTTCGGCTGCGGCGCACCAATGTGCGCGGAACGATAGATGGTTCCGGCCAAGTACAAATGGTTGTCCCACATCGCGTAGCCGCCGATTCCGGCAACATCCTGGCCCAGTCCACCATTGACGATGGCGCCGGCGGTTGGTCCGGGAGCCCAGTCACTACCTACCCATGGAAAACCCCATGCCGGCGTGCTGTTCCAGAGGTCTTCGACCGTCGGATTGTTATTCAGCGTGATCCCATAAGCGAGGTCCTTCTTGAACAGGTGGGTGGCGTTAGCGTAGCGGATGTCCGAGTTATCCCACGTGAAATGGTCGCCCTGGCTGGTATACGTTACCTGAACGAAGCTGCCGACGTGGGTTGACCAGGCACCAGCCAGGAACAGCGAAGCCTGCTGAGGCAACTGGAAACTCCCGTTTTGACTGCCAGGTTGCGGAGACTTCAGCGAAGTAAACGAAGTGTCCAGCAATACAGACAGCGGAAAGGACTCCAAAATGGTAAGCCCACTGACATTCCCCTTCCCAGGCGACGTGACTGTCGGCTTCCCGGTCATGGTGTAGCCGTTGAGTTTGAATGCCCGCCCCAGCGGCGTCAATTCCGGCGGCATATAATGACAGGACTTGCACGGAAAGCCGGTCTGCCGCGCATAGCTTGGAATTGCGGAAGCGGTTGGCACTTGCAGGAATAAGGCGGTTAGCATTGCGAATGTTGCGCACAGCACGATGATTGCGTGGGAATGTTTCATTTGAAACTTCATTCTTTCCTCCCCTCCCAGATTGACGTTGCGATTCCAAAAATTGGCACACCTCTAGCTACACGACTCCGCTGCTAGTTTTGGAGTCCGCGCGGTTAGTGGAATTCCAACCGCGCGGGTCCTTTGTTTCAGGATGACGGCCGCCGCAACGACCGTCTAAACGGGAACCTAACTAGACTTCTTGGCTGGCGCGCCTTTTTTTCCGAACGCGCGCACCACCGGAATCAAACTATCGATCTGCGCTTTGTTCAGGGTACCGCCAAAGGGAGGCATATTCCCTTTTCCCTGATCAATCTGCGTGTGGATTTCCGCGTCGGTCAACTTCTTGGCTTCGGCGGACGCTAAATCCTTGGCCCCCACTGCTTTCCCGATGGCTGTGTTGCCGGAGCCGTCAGGCCCATGACACTTGGCGCAATTGGTGTCGTAAAGTTTCTGGCCCTCCGATTGCGCTGCCGCGAAATGAGGGAAAGCCAGCAGAGCAACGGTAGTATTGCGATGGCACCCAGGCGGTATTTTCGGCTGATTCGTTCAAGCATTTTTCCCTCGCAAAGCATTGAATTGCAAACTTGAATTACTGCGACTGCAAATTTGGCACAGCGGCTGTGATTTCATCTGTGATACTCCGCACAGGCGTTTGTGACATACGTCACAACGTCCGATAAGCGAAAGAAAACCTTGCGGTTGACAGGGAGAGAGGCTTAGCACCCCACCCACCGCAAATCCTCCTGCAACATCCAGGACGGGAGCCCGCTCCCATACTTTAACCCTCATTGGCTGCCAGCACGAAACAAAATCCGGCGCCCCTTTCGCTTCTATCGGCCATCCCTGGCCCCGCTTTACCGCCGGAGTAGCCTTCGACTGCACGATTGCAGTGATGGCGGCGTCACACCTTGACGCCGATCACTTGCGTTTGCCTCATGCGTGTCTTAAACTTTCAGTTTCGGTGTGTGTTTGCTGCCTGATTCGTTTCTCAGAGCCGCTCGAGCCATAAAATCTTCCGCCGGCATACCGAAACAACCTTTAGGAGGTCGTGTCTACGCCCCTCGAACAATGGGTGGAATCGGTAGCGGCAATGACTCGCCCCGCGCGAATTCAATGGTGCGACGGGTCGGAGGGAGAAGCCGCTCGGACCGAAGAGCAATTGATTCGCGAAGGCCAGACCTTCCGCCTGAATGAGAAAACGTATGCGAATTGCCTCCTACATCGCAGCGATCCGAGCGACGTGGCGCGCACGGAAAAGGTGACCTACATCTGCACCCGCGAACAGGCGGAAGCCGGGCCAACCAACAATTGGATTGCCCCAGCGGAAGCGAAGTCAAAGCTGGACTTCGCTGTACAACGGATGCATGAAGGGCCGCACAATGTACGTCGTGCCGTACATCCTGGGGCCGGCTGCGTCACCGCAGAGCCGCGTCGGCGTGGAAATCACCGACAGCGCCTACGTCGTCGCCAGCATGCGCATCATGTCCCGCATGGGAAAAGTGGCGCTGGACCGCCTGGGTAATTCCCCCGATTTTGTTCCCGGCCTTCATTCGCTTGGCGATTTGAGTCCCGACCGCCGCTTGATCGCGCATTTCCCCGAAGAAAAATTGATCTGGAGCATGGGCTCGGGTTACGGCGGCAATGCGCTGCTGGGCAAGAAGTGCTTCGCCCTGCGCATCGCCAGCTGGATGGCGCGCGAGCAGGGCTGGATGGCCGAGCATATGCTGATCCTGGGCCTGGAAGCGCCCGTGCGGAAAAGTAACCTACATGGCGGCGGCATTTCCCAGCGCCTGCGGCAAGACCAACCTGGCCATGATGGTTTCCGCCCTGGAAAACAGGGCTACCGAGTATGGACCGTGGGCGATGACATCGCCTGGCTGCAGGTCGGCCGGACGGATATCTGCACGCGATCAATCCCGAAGCGGGATTCTTTGGCGTGGCGCCCGGCACCAACGACAAGACCAATCCCAACGTGATGACCGCGCTGAGGACAAATACCATCTTCACGAATACGGCGGATGAACTCCGAGCGCGAACCTTGGTGGGAAGGCATGACGGAAGCGCCGCCGCAGGCATGATAGATTGGCAGGGCCGCCCGTGGAGTCCATCAAACGGTCCGGCGGCGCAGGCCAACTCACGCTACACCGTGCCGGCCGAGCAGGCGCCCTCAATTTCTCCGCATTGGGAAGACCCGGAGGGCGTTCCGATCTCCGCATTCATCTTTGGCGGACGCCGCGCGCGCCTGGCTCCTCTGGTCTATGAGGCGATGGACTGGCAGCATGGCGTGTACGTCGGCGCGACCATGGCTTCGGAAACCACCGCGGCGCATCACTGGGAAAGTGGGCGTCACCCGCCGCGATCCCATGGCCATGCTTCCCTTCTGCGGATATAACATGGCGCGACTATTTCGGGCACTGGCTGGACATGGGCAAGAAAATTCCCCACCCTCCAAAGATTTTCCACGTGAATTGGTTCCGCAAAGGCGCCGACGGGAAATTCCTGTGGCCGGGATATGGCGAAAATGTCCGCGTGCTGAAGTGGATGCTGGAGCGCATCGAAGGAAAAGCCGCGGCCACCGAAACGCCCATCGGCGCCGTGCCCGACGGAGAATGCGCATTACCCTGGACGGTCTGGATGTGTCGCGCGAAACGATGAGCGAACTGTTGCGCGTCGATCCCGCGGATTGGGTAAAGGAACACGCCGAGGTCGGACATTTCTTCGAGAAATTCGGCAAGCGTTTGCCCGCCGAAATCAGCGAAGAACACAATCGCCTCGCTGAGCGCCTGCAGCGGATGGCCGCCGTTAAATAGAATGCGTTTTGTGATCCCTGTCACAGACCGTGCCGCCCCAAAAGGAACATATTAGGGCGTTTCTAAGTTTTTTTAACTAAATAACCGCATCTAAATAGGCGTTTAACGAAAGTTCCACTTGTGTTCGATTTTGCCTGCTGCTAGTATCCGCGGCTTGCGCAGACCTTTGCGATTGAACATGTCCAATACCTCGACATCTGCAATGACGGGTCGTTCCCCGTTTTGGGCCTTTGCTCTCCTGATTGGATTCACCGGAGGGTTAGGTTTGTCCGGATGCCGCATGGGAACGACGGATGCCGCCACGCGCGGCCAGGAAGTCTATCGAGACCTGTGTTCCTTGTCATAATTCCGATGGATCGGGTAATTCCGTGGTCGGAGCACCCAACATTGCCGGAATGAAAGAATGGTATGTGGAGCGCGAACTGGATAAATTTCGAGCCGGCGTGCGCGGCATGCATTTCAGTGACGTCGAAGGCATGCGCATGCGGCCCATGGCGCTCACTTTGACTTCCGAGGACGACGTCAAGGCTGTGGCGCATTACGTCGAAACTCTGACTCCTGTTCCGCACCCTACATCCCTTCCCGGCGATCCGAAAGCCGGCGCAACCTTCTATGCGACGTGTGCCGCCTGCCACGGCGACAATGGCGCCGGAAACCAGGATCTGGGCGCGCCGCGTATCGCGGGTACGGATGATTGGTATCTGGCCACCGAATTGCGAAAATTCAGGAGCGGCATTCGCGGCACCAATCCGAAAGATCGCGAAGGACGCCTGATGCGTCCCATGGCGCGCAGCTTGCCGGACGAGGATGCCATTCGAAATGTAGTCGCGTATGTTGAAACGCTCAAGCCTTAGACGCCAGAGACGGGAGATTTAGATTCCATGAACCACGCGCATGCGGAAGATTCACCCGATCAGGTGGCTAAGGTCGTTTTCTGGGCGATTGCCATCGGCTGTTTGGCGTTTATAGCGGGAGTCCTGATTCTAATCCGGTAGCTGGAGCCACTATGCTGGAGCGGTATCTAACGGCGGCATCGACCTACGCGCATCGCATCGATCACCTGTTCATACTGATCGCTGTGATCGTGGGCTTCTGGTTGATTGCCGCCGAGACCGTGATGTTTGTGCTGGTCTTCAAGTTTCGCGCCAAAGACGGCCGCCCCACGCGGTACATCACCGGGGAAGAAGAACATCTGAAGCGCTGGATCACCATTCCACACGCGCTGGTTCTGGTGTGCGACGTGGTGATCATCATTGGCGCGATCACGGTCTGGTACGACATCAAGCAAGTCATGCCGCCTGCGGATCCGGGCGCGGTCGTACGCGTGATTGGTCAACAGTGGGCCTGGAGCTTCCAGCAATCAGGTCCCGACGGCGTTCTGGATACGGCCGACGACATTCGCACGGTGGGCGAACTGCACGTAGCGGTAAATACCACGTATCACTTTGAGCTCATGTCACGGGATGTGATTCACAGCTTTGCCATTCCGGCTTTTCGCTTGAAGCAGGACGCGCTACCGGGCCGCACCATCAGCGGCTGGTTTACTCCCAATCGCGTCGGCACCTACGACATTCAATGCACCCAGATGTGCGGCATTGGACATGCCATGATGGCCGGACGAGTGATTGTCGAGACCCCGAAGGACCACGCCGCGTGGCTGCTGCGCAATACCGGTCCGGCGCTGGCGGCACAACAGACGTCGCCGGCATCCCCGCCGGTTCAGGCCTCAATCATGGCGGAGGTACGGCGATGAGCACGCATGCGGAGCACGCCGAACCGGGAGTATTTAAGAAATATTTCTGGTCGACCGATCACAAAATCATTGCCATGCAGTACCTATTTACCGGCATGGCGATGGCCCTGCTCGGCGGCTACTTTGCATACGTCTTCCGCATGCAGCTGGGATTTCCCAATCAGCACGTTCCGGGCTACGGACTGGTAACGCCGGGCAAGTACAACGCGCTGGTCACCATGCACGGCAGCATTATGATTTTTTGGGTCGCCATGCCCGTGCTCATCGCCGCATTTGGAAATTTCTTGATTCCGTTGATGGTCGGCTGCGACGACATGGCCTTTCCGCGCATCAACCGGCTGTCGTATCAGATTTTTCTGTTGAGCGCGCTGGTGCTGCTGTCGTCGTTTCTGGTAAAGGGCGGCCCGTTCGGAGGCGCTTGGACAGCCTATCCGCCGCTCTCCGCAAGCGGCGCCTATAACTTGACCCCGATTGGCGCTACGCTGTGGCTGCTCGCCGTCGCGCTGGAGTTCGTTGCATTTTTGCTGGGCGGCATTAACTTCACGGTCACGGCGATGAATAGCCGCGCTCCCGGCATGAAGATGTATGACCTGCCCATCCTGATCTGGATGATCGTCATCGCCAATATTGTCTTCATGGCCTCCGCTGGGCCCTTGATCGCCGGCGCGGTGATGCTGCTGTTTGACCAGACCATGGCGACAGGCTTCTACGATCCCACGCGCGGTGGCGATCCGCTCTTGTGGGAACACTTATTCTGGTTCTTCGGTCACCCGGAGGTGTATGTCGTATTGCTTCCGGCCATGGGAATCGTGGCGGAAATCGTCGCCGTGTTCGCCCGCAAGAAAATATTCGGTTACAAGACCGTCCTGTACACCACATGGGCCGTCGGTTTTCTGAGTTTCGTGGTCTGGGCTCACCATCAATTCGTGGCCGGAATCGACCCGCGCATGGCCAATATTTTTTCGATCACCACGCTGATGATCTCGGTGCCGGTTACGGAGATGGTGTTCCTGTACATCGCCACGCTCTATGGCGGGTCGATCCATCTGGATACGCCCATGCTCTGGGCGCTGGCCTTCATCGCGGAATTTCTGATCGGCGGCGTGACCGGAATTTTCCTGGGCTCCTCCGGCACGGATATCTACCTGCACGATACCTACTTCCTGATTGCCCACTTCCATTACACGTTTGTGCCCATCGCCATCATCGCCGTCTTTGCGGGCATCACGTTCTGGTATCCGAAAATGTTTGGACGCATGCTCAACGAAACCCTCGGGAAAATCCATTTCTGGGGCACGGTTATCCCTTTCAATGTGATTTTCATTCCGCTCTTCATCACCGGAATTGCCGGAGACCAGCGGCGCATTTACAACTACGCGCTGTTCTCGGAAGAGGCCCGGCCGGCCTTGCAGCATCTGCGCACCACCTCCACCATCGCGCTGCTCGTCATGCTGGCGTTCCAGTTGGTGTTTCTGTACAACTTTTTTTCGAGCTTCCGAAATGGCAAAGTGGCGGGACCGAATCCGTGGCGCTCGGCAACTCTCGAGTGGACGATTCCTTCTCCGCCGCCGCACGGAAATTTTGCCGTGATGCCCACGGTGTATCGCGGCCCTTACGAATACGGCTTGCCCGGCCATGCTGAAGACTTCGTACCGCAGAATGTTCCGGATTCGGCGCTCGTCGAGGGAGATTGATAGATGAGCACCAGCGCCAAGCCAATCGCGAATACACGGAGCGCCACCGGGATTCCCACGGCGAAGCTGATCACCTGGTGGGTGATCGCCTCGGAAATCGTGATCTTCGGCGGCTTGCTGGCCTCCTACATCATGCACCGCATCGGGCATCCGGAATGGGCGGAATCGGCCTCGCACACGCTGACCTGGGCCGGCGCGCTGAATACCTTCGTGCTACTTACCTCCAGCTTGTGCGCGGTGTTGGCGCATCAGGCCGCGGACGAGCACAACGGGCCCAAAGCCGCGAAATTGCTGCGCCTGACGGCGCTCGGCGGATTGATCTTCCTGTGCATCAAGGGATACGAATGGACGCTCGACATCCGTGAAGGCTTCGTGATTTCCTCGGGCGGTTTCTGGGCGTTCTATTACACGCTGGCCGGCCTGCATGGCCTGCACGTGCTCGCCGGCATGATCATCATGCTGATCGTCGCGGCGGACGCGGCGAAAAATCAGGAATTGCAGCGCGTTGAGTGCATCGGTTTGTACTGGCATTTCGTGGATATCGTCTGGATTTTCCTGTTTCCGCTGCTGTATATCGCCCGGTGAGGAATCATGACTGCTGACGCTACAGCTCACGTGCATCATCCCAACTACGTCAAGATCTGGGCCATCCTGGTGGTTCTGCTGATCGTCAGCGTGCTGGGGTCCATGACGCACATCCGCGACGTGGTATTGATTGCCGCATTCGGCGTGGCCATCATCAAAGCCTATCTCGTCGCCAGGAATTTCATGCACATCAACGTGGAAAAGCGCTGGGTGCCCTATCTCCTGATCATGTGCCTCCTGTTCATTGCGGTTCTCTTCGCGGGTGTGGCTCCCGACGTGATGAAGCACAGCGGCGAACACTGGACCAACCCTTCGGCGACCCAACCGGCGAATTCGGGCGCGGCTGCCAAACATGAGTAGCCAGACCACAACCATGGAAACGCGCACGGCCTCCGCCACAATTGCAGCCACTGCGGCGGAGGACAAACGCCTGCCCAATTCGGTGCTGGGTATGATTATTTTTGTGGTCTGCGAAATCATGTTTTTCGCGGGCCTGATGAGCGCGCATACCATCGCCAAAGCCACCGCAATGGGCGGCGTTTGGCCTCCCATTGGCCAGCCACGCCTGCCGGTCGAGCGCACCGCGTTCAACACGGCGATCCTGCTGCTGAGCGGCGTACTGCTGTTCCTGGCCAGCCGGCACGCCCGCGAAGGGTACGAAAAGGCCCATGCGTATCTCGCCGGAGCCATCGCCACGGGGATTGCCTTTGTCCTGCTGCAGGGAGTGGAATGGGTGGCACTGCTGCGCGAAGGCCTGACCATGACCTCCAGCGCTCACGGCGCATTTTTCTATTTGATCGTGGGAGCGCATGCGCTGCACGCGGTGGTAGCCATCGCGGTGCTGACGGCGATTTATTTTCCAATGCGCCGTGGCACGCTCGCGCCTTCTACCTTCGCCGCCACGCAGGTTTTCTGGTACTTCGTAGTTCTGCTATGGCCTATAATCTATTTGCGCGTATATTTGTGAGGGCGTTATGCGTCGCTTGAATTCCGCCACGCGTTTTTTGCTCGCTGCCGCCGGAACCGCTCTGATTCCCGGCGTTGCATCGGCCTGCCCTGCCTGCATGGTTGGCGACCCCAAAACCGCCGCAACTTACTTTGGAATGACGGTGGTCATGAGTTCGCTGCCGATCCTGCTCGTCTGTGGGCTGGGCTACTGGCTCTGGCGGAGATACTAGTAAGATCGATTGCAGCCTGTCTGGTTCAAACGTTGCGCGTCGTAAATCTAAATCCGACCGGATGAAGCCCATCCTACAAAATCGTCTGAATTTCCTCGTCGATCGAAATATGCGTCTGCTCGAATCCGTCGATCATGTAGCCGGGGCCGGAAACCTGGCTGAAGTGAAAGAAGCGGCTGATGTGGTAATCCTCATCGAGTGCGCTGAAAATGCGTTCGACCTCGCTGCGTTCCAGACCAAAATCCGCGAGCGGCGCGAGAAATGCAAAGCCGCCGGCAATAGCCAGATACTTTTCGACAATTTGCTTCAATGTCATAGCTTCAGATCCAGACGTAGGCGCCGGAATCTCCATACGGCGCATTAATGTAAAACAGATTGGCCTCCGGTATGGTTCCGAGGACCGAGCACAATTTCGTGGCCCCGTGTTTGGCGCAGAAAAGGGCTCCGGGCGAAGCGGCGATCCGCTCGGTCTGGTCAAGGCTGGAAACTTCGCGCCGAGAGATCCACAGCCAGGTGGCCGGATCGCCGCAATCGCTGCACGGGCCTTCCAGTTCTTCCAGCCGCGTTAGGATGGCAGCCGCTACCTCCGAACGCAGGCCGGCCGCGCCAAAATCCTCCGTGCCCAGAAAAAAATACTGTGTGAAATTTTCGCCGTCCGGCTCAAACGCAACCACTCGGCTGGGGTTCGTCGCCAGTTCCGGCTCCAGCAGACCCGCGAGGCAGTCGTAACAGACCGAGACTTCCGGCCGCGTTGGATCGCGGCGCGGCCGGGGCTTGCCGCGAAGATACAAAATGTCCGGAATATAGGTGGCCATCCAGCGATTGCCTCTTTCCAAGTGGATGCATTCCGCGGGCCAGCGCATCAGCCGCGCCCATAATCTGCGTGATGCCGGACGAATGGAGATTCCCGGGTAAGCCTGGTCCACCGTGAGCCGCGACATGTCGCGGCGATGTTACCAGAATCCGGGACGCCGCTCGAAAAAATCCGCTATCATAAATTGTTCGCGGAGGCGCGCGGAGGCCCGTGCACCTGCGCCCGCGAACCGTGGATTTTTATCCGTTTAACTCTTAGGAGGCTTCATGCCGATCGCCGTAGGACAGCCCGCTCCCGATTTCACTCTGAAAGATCAATCCCAAAAAGAGATCAAGCTTTCCGATTTTGCGGGCAAGCGCAACGTCGTCCTGATTTTTTATCCGCTGGATTTCAGCCCAATTTGCACCAACGAGCATGCTTGCTTCGTCAATGACCTGAAGCAGTTTGAGTCGCTGGACGCCCAAATTCTGGGCCTGAGCGTAGATAGCGCGTGGGCCCACAAGGCGTTTGCCGAAAAGATGGGCATCACCTACCCGCTCCTCGCCGATTTTAATCCCCGGGGCGCCGTGGCCGACAAATTCGGCGTGTATCTCGCGGACAAGGGCATCACTGGACGGGCCATCGCCATCATCA
The DNA here is from genome assembly GCA_963695945.1 of uncultured Acidobacteriota bacterium. Classification (GTDB taxonomy): domain Bacteria; phylum Acidobacteriota; class Terriglobia; order Acidiferrales; family UBA7541; genus Palsa-360. Next base: position 245,998 of record CAVOIX010000034.1, read on the forward strand.
ACAAGGCGGGAAAAATCGCGTGGTTCAAGAATTACGACATCCCGGTGGTGCCGGACATGAAGGAAGTAGGTCAGGCCCTGGCTGCGGTGAAGTAAAAGCTGGCAAACAAGAGCAGACCCGGCGGGAAAATAAATCGGGCGCGGCGTTCGCGAGTTTCCAAAAATCTCGCGTCTGCCGCGCCCTGGTTTGTGTACCTTACGTTTCGAATTACTTCTTGGCAGCGTCTTTGCCGAGCTTGCGGATGTAGTCCACCAGCTGCCAGCGCTCCTGATCGGAAAGCGTGTCTCTCCAGGAAGGCATTGGCCCCCGGCCGTTGGTCATCTTCCAGAACAGCGCGCCGTCCGTTTCCGAAGCCTGCAGTTTGGGGTCGGTGAAATTAGCGGGCTTCACCTTGATGGTCTTGGCACCGGGGCCGTCTCCCATGCCCTTTTCGCCGTGGCACAACACGCAGTTATCGGTAAAGAGTTGTTCGCCGCCAGACAGGCTTTCCTGATTGGACGGGACAGGATTCTTCACTTTCTTGGCGTCATCCGGCGTAACCCATGGCGCGGGTTCCGTCTGTTGAGCGGCCACGCGTCCCACCGCAAAAGTGCACATTCCAGCCACCAGGCAGGCACCCGCAGCGCGCGCCAGCCACAAAGAAGCTCCCTTGTTGAATCCAGTCATTCCGCCGTCTCCATTTGAACCAAGATTTTGCAGGGCTTCAAAAATTCTGCCATACCCGGCGAAGCTTTACAAGAAAGGGGCGCTAAAGCTTCCCGCCAAACGTGAGCCACAGAAGCGCGCCGTTCAGGACGATGATGGCCGCGGCCATGCACCAACCGCAGATTGCCGTGAGCGGCCCGTTCGTGAATTCGCCCATCTTGGAGCGATCACCGGTGAACTGAATCAAGGGCACCACCGCAAACGGCAGCTGAAAACTCAAAATCACCTGGCTTAGGATCAGGAGTGGTGTCGCGCGCCCTTCGCCCATGAATCCGATCACGACAGCCGCCGGAATGATGGCCATGGATCGCGTGATCAGGCGCCGCAGCCACGGGCGCAGCCGCCAGTGGAGAAAACCCTCCATCACGATCTGCCCGGCGAGCGTGCCCGTGAGCGTGGAGTTCTGTCCTGAGCACAGCAGAGCCGCCGCAAACAGCACGCTGGCAAAGCTCACGCCCAGGACCGGCGTCAGCAACTGGTAAGCCTGGCTGATGTCCGCCACGTCGTTCATGCCGCGGACATGAAACGCCGCAGCGCCCAGAACCAGGATCGCCGCATTGATGAACAATGACAATCCGAGAGCCAGCGTCGAATCCAGCGTGGCGAATCGGATCGCTTCGCGTTTCCCTGCGCGATCCTGGACGAAGGCGCGCGTCTGCACGATGCTGGAATGCAGATAGAGATTGTGCGGCATCACCGTGGCGCCCAAAATTCCGATCGCCAGGTACAGCATCTCGCGGTCCTTCAGAATCTGGAACGTCGGAAGGAATCCGCGCGCAGCTTCGATCCACAGTGGGCGCGCAAAGAATATTTCATATGCGAAGCACGCGCCGATGGTCATGATCAGCGTGATTACCAGAGTTTCGAGCACTCGAAACCCGCGCCCCTGTAGCGCCAGAACCAGAAGAACATCCAGCCCCGTCAGCAGCACTCCGGCCAGCAGCGGCAGCCCAAAGAGCAGTTTCAGCGCCACCGCCGAACCGAGCACCTCCGCCAGGTCGCATGCCGCAATCGCGATCTCGCAAAGTACCCACAGGACCATCGTGGTTCGCCGGGAATAATGCTCGCGGCAAGCCTGCGCGAGGTCGCGTCCCGTGGCAATCCCCAGCTTTGCGGAAAGCGCCTGCAGGAAGATCGCCATGAGGCTGGAGATGAGCACGGCGCTGAGCAGCGTGTATCCGAAGCGCGAGCCGCCGCCCAGGTCCGTCGCCCAGTTTCCCGGATCCATATAGCCAACGGCTACCAGGTAGCCCGGGCCGGCAAACGCAATCATTTTGCGAAAGAAGGAAGCGCCCGCCCGAATCGGAACACTACGGTACGATTCCGGAAGAGACGGAGATAGTGCTTGAGGCTGGAGGCCTGTTGGCGGAGACGACAGCGCTTCGTTCGTTTTGCCGGCGCTTGAAATCGAGTCAGCGGGAGAAAAAGGCGGCACAGACATAGTTAACCTAGATAAATATCCTAAATAAACTAGCATTAACGCCTGGCCAAGTCAACGGAAATGACGCCAGCCTTTGCGCGCGTTGTGGCCACCGCGTTCCGCCCGAAGCTTTCGCGCAAATGCCAATTGACACGGCCAGACGGCCTCGCCGCGAAACGCTCCCGAAACTTCCGTGCAGGTTGCCCGTGCCGACTTCCCGCTCGATATGGTAGTGTCGGAAATGGAACTGTTCACACGAGGCGTTCACCGAAAACTAACTTTGTGAGCGGTCCATCGCAAAGGATTCTCGTGAACGGTTGAACGTGAGGGATTTCCGTGGAGGATTTCATGGCGCAAGCCGGCAACGAGCAGGTACAAGTTCAGATCAAAGCGGACGAAAAGGAACTGGTCGGTCAATTTTCCAACCTGGTGATGTTTCATCACACGGCGGAAGAATTCACGGTTCACTTCATCTACGTTTTCCCGAACGTCCCGCAGGGCAAACTGGTTTCCAGTGTGATCGTGAGTCCGGGACACGCCAAGCGCATCATGCGCGCGCTGGAGGAAAATATCCGCCGGTACGAAAAGCAGTTTGGCCCGATTCGCGACGTGCCCGAGCCCACTCCGGTTCCCAACGTTGGTTTCGTGCAATAGAGCGAATCAAACTTCGAGTCTTCTTTCTTCGCTGGGTCCGTGCCATCGGCATGCAGCGCGAAAACATCGCGCAAATCCCACCGCAACGGGCATAGTTCCCATATCGAAACATAGCCCGTGAAGCCCGCGTCGAGGCCCAACCGGGCATGCTAAATTAGACCAGCAACCCTTACGGTCGAGTTTGGAGCCGTGGGCGGGACAGCATCCGCAGGATTCGATGAAAGCCGCTTGCTCAAATTGTGGCGCCCAGCACACCCTCCCGGACGCGCAGTTGGTGGGTCTCCCTCGCGTTCAATTCAAGTGCGCAAAGTGTGGGACCAGCACCGTTGTTGAGATTGCCCCAAGTCCGGACACCACCCAAGTGCTGACACCGCTGCCGGGCTTCGCTCGCAGCGCAGGAGCGCCCTGGCTGGCGGCGAACGGCGGTAGCGAACCCAATTCCCTGCAATTGCCCGTAGGCAGGTCGATTGCGCTTTCCGTCATCGCCGGTCCTGCTCGCGGTTTGGTCTATTCCGTGGCCAAGCCTCGCGTCGTCCTGGGCCGGGCGGACGCCGATATCGTGATCAACGACAAGGAGATTTCGCGCTGGCACTGCGCCATTGAGATCAAGGGCGACGTTATTCGATTGCGCGACATGGATTCCACCAACGGCACCTACTTCGCCGATGAACGCGTCCGCGTGGCCGAGTTGAAACATTTGTCCGAATTCCGCATCGGAACCTCCGTCATCCTCGTCAGCGTCACCCCCAAGCTTGCCACCGCTCGTTGATTGGGACAGGCTTCAGCCTGTGGACTTTGGTTGCAGAAAGACCGATCCCGTTCCAACAAGATTCCGCAGGCTGAAGCCTGCGCCACTTTCGTGTTACCGTAACCGCTTGGATCTTCGATGCCCGCTCTGACTGCGATTCTTATTTCGTACAACGAGGAACTGGACCTGCCGCGCGCCCTCGCATCACTGGAAGGGATTGCCGATGAAATGATTCTGGTCGATTCGGGGTCAACGGACCGGACCTGCGAAATCGCTCGCGCTCACGGCGCTCGTGTTTACGCCCGCAAAATGGACGGATTCGCCGAGCAGAAAAACTATGCCGTCTCGTTGGCCTCCAACGACTGGATTTTTTCGATGGACTGCGATCATGAATTGAGCCCTGAGCTGCGCGCTTCCCTGCTGGCCTGGAAGGAGCAGAAATCCCCCGGCAACAATGGCTATGAAATGTCGCAACTGACAAATTATCTCGGCGGCTGGATCCGCCATTCCGGCTGGTACCCCGAATACAAATTGCTGCTATTCCGGCGGGACCAGGGGAAGTTTTTCAATGCCCTGCACGAGCGCGTGCGCCTGGACGGCCCCGCCGGCCGGCTGGAAGGAAATCTCCTTCATTACACCGTGCGGTCTCTGCCGGAGTTGCGCGCGAAGCTCGAGGCCATGTCCACCCTCGCCGCTGAAGATCTCTTCGCGCGCGGCCGCAAAAGCTGGCGCGCGGCAATGATTTTTGCCTCGCCTTGGACAATCCTCCAACGGCTGGTATTTCAGCTTGGCGTGCTGGATGGACGCCGGGGCTTTCTGATTGCCTGGTTCTCCGGCAAATATATTTATCTCAAATTCCGCAAACTGGGCCGGTTGCTGGCGGGAGAGAAATTGGCCCGCCGTTCCTGGCCGAACCCGGGCGAGGCCTGAGCGTGCGCCCGCTAATTGTCGATCTGGGCCGCGATTATCGCGGAGGGCAAGACCAGGCTCTGCTGTTGTTGAAGGGACTCATGGCGCGCGGCCACGCGCCGGAACTGATCACAATTCGTGATTCGCTCCTCGCCAACCGCGCGAAAAGCGCCGGCGTGCCGGTGCATGCGGTAGCTCTGCGCTGGCGGCAGTTCGCCGCATCGCGGATCGTCCAAGATTTGCTCGCGCCAAGAAGTGGCGCAGGCTTCAGCCTGTGGGGATTAGTGCGCGCAAGGACGGATGTCCCCAAGCCGGTCCCCGGAGGCATGGATCTAGTTCACGCCAACGAACCCCACGCCCTAACCGCCGCATGGCTAGCGCGAGCGCACCACCAGTTGCCGGTCATTGCATCCCGCCGCGTAATTTTTCCGCTCTCGAAAAGCGCCGTCTCGCTGGCCCGCTACCGCGCCGCATCGCGCATCGTAGCGGTGTCACACTGCGTATCGTCCGCAGTAGCTGCCGCGGGCCTGGCGGCAAACCGCATTACCGTGATTCCCGATGGAGTGCCGATTCCCGAAGCAATCTCAGCCGCACAGCGCATGGAGGCACGTCGCAGTCTGAACCTTGCATCGAACGCGCTGGTCGTTGGATGCGTCGCCGCGCTGACGCCGGATAAGGGCCAGGACATCCTGATTCGCGCCCTCCCCGCGATCCGCGCACAGTTTCCACAGTGTGAGCTTCTGCTCCCCGGTGAAGGGCCCTGCCGCGACCATCTCGGCGCACTGGCGCGCGAGTGTGGCGTTGCAGACGCGGTTCACTTCATAGGATTCGTCGAGGACATCGGCCGCGTCTATGCGGCCATCGATTTATTCGCGTTCCCGGCACAGGCCGAGGCGCTGGGCACCGCGCTGCTCTTAGCCATGGCGCAGGCGTCGCCAGTTGTAGCCTTGGCGCGCGGAGGAATTCCGGAAGTCGTGGAAAACGGCAAGAACGGACTCTTGGTAGCGAATCTTGATCCCGAAACATTCGCCTCCAGTATCGCGCGACTGTTCGCAAATCCCGGGGAAGCGGCTCGCCTGGGCGCGGCCGCCCGTGCGACTGTCGTTGCGCGTTTTTCTGTGGATCAGCTAGTTGAGGAAACGATTAGCCTTTACGAACGGCTAGTCGCAGACGGCCAACGATTCAACTCCGAAAGGTGAAAGCAGTTGGCCGTCGTTTTCTTGCGAACTTTCGTCTCGTACTTGCACTAGGTAGTTGCTGTTGGCTCGGCGGGTAGATAACCAGTTACCTTAAAGAGACTAGCGTTGCTTCGCAAGAATCCGCTGTGGAACGCATTCTTGTCGGTAAGCCAGTCCGTGCGTTCGGATGCTAGGCGCGGCAAACTGCATTGCCGTGGCAGTATCGAAGATGTCTCTCGGGCAAGCTGACCCCCAGAACAGAATTACGCGTAACCGTTCGCGCCCTGGCTAAAAAAGCCAAAAGCGCTTGCCATCCCGTTCCCGCGGAATGTCAAGCGCTCTTGGGTGAAACCTTACGCCAGTTGTTTGCCTTCGCGTGTCCCTCCTATCCTTGCAGCGGTTTCCCTGAGCCGAACGGGGCGTTAACCACCCACCGGCCACTGGGCTCTAGGAACTCAAGTCCGATGACGTACCCTTCCGGGTGCGGGCGGCAATAAGCCACGCGCGCCAGGGCATGAAATCCACCGGGCAATGATTCAATCTTCAGGGTGTCGTTGATCCGCCAGCGGCGGACGCTCGATACTCGCGCTCCGCGTGAGCTGACGTCCTCGGTAAAGGTCGTCTCCACGTCGGAAGCGGATTCCTGCCCGGAAATATGGACTGCCACGGTCATCGGAATTCTTTTTTCGTAGCGTTCAATGTCAAAAGTTTGCGGCATCACTTCTCTCAATTCTCCGAATCTTTCGTCGCGCCCATCGCTTACAGACAGGCCGCGATACGCGCCAGCGACCGAATCCCGTCGGGCCGCCGTTTCATTCCATACAGTTCGCGGTCCGCGGAATTAAAAAGTGCGTCAATCGATTCGCCGTCGCGAGGAAATACCGCGGCTCCGACGCTGACGGTAACTTTCGGAAATTCACCGTCCTTAGCCAGCCGCTCGCAGATGCGCCGGCTGACCGAGGCCGCCGCTTCCTCGCCCGCTTCGGGCAACACGATGGCAAATTCATCGCCGCCGTATCGCGCCGCCGTGTCCATGGAGCGGGAATGAATCCGCAGGACGCTGGCCAGGCGGCACAGGGCGCGGCTGCCCACCAGATGTCCATGCTCGTCGTTGATGGTTTTCAGGCGGTCGAGATCGAAAAGCAGAACCGCAAAAGGACGATTGGTGCGCCGCGAGCGCTGGATCTCCGTCTCCATCACGTTGATCAGCGTGCGGTAGTTCGAAAGACCAGTGAGCGGATCAGTGACCGCAAGCTGGCGGACCTGATCGAACAATCGCGCGTTATCCAGCAGCGCTCCGCCCAGGACCAGGGCGTAACTTCCGACTTTCAAAAACTGCGCGACAGTGAAAGGGGCGTCCAGCAGGCGTTCGGATTGCGTGGCCAGAACGTGGCAGGCCACATTCATCCATAGGGCGATGCATATGGCGCGGTCAACTGGCGAGCTGTAATGCCGCGACCTGCGTCCAAAACCAATGGCGGCGATAGCAAACAAAATGGCCGGCAGCAAATCCCCGGGCCTCGATAGAAACGCCTTGGGGTGCATGGACGGTTCCAGAGGAGAGCCAAAATAGGCAGCGCTGGTCGCGTAGGCCACCACAACAACCACAACCAGGGCGATGGCAATCTCCTGGCCGGGATCGCGCGAGTTCGGCACGCGGCGCTCCACGAGCAGCGCGGAGATCAAGACCAGGGCCAGCAGCGTACGGCTGACCATCCAGGCCAGCGGCACATGCGTCTGGCTGACGCTGCCGGATGCCAAAATGTCGTAGAAATTGAAAGTCGCAGCGGTTTCAATCGCGCCGGAAAGCACGAAGCCGAAAGCCAGGATCAGGGTCAGACGATCGTGAGTGCCGCTGAAACGCACCAGCGCATTCGCCGCGTACGTGAAGCACAGCAGGCTGCCAACGATCTGCAGGTAGGAATAGAGTATTGGCTCAGAGCTGAACGGGAGTTGTCGCAACCAGGCGGCCATCACCACCAACCCGGCCGCGCCGAGAATTCCGAGAAACCACCGTAGGCGCCAGCACCACGCCCGAATTTGATTCAGCACACTCACCGCTCCCCCAGTTGAGCAGTTGCATGGGCCCCATGTCTGACTGCGTAACACAAGGGAGCAAGTTCAGAGCCTATCTCGATAAGAATATGGGCTAGACGCAACGCGCTGATAATGAAAGAGTTGCCTAATTACGCTTTGGGAAGAATGTGCTTAAAGTCGAGGTAGTTTCCGCAGGCGGGATAGGAATGTAACCGGTACTCCAACCGGCTTCCCAAACTGGCACACACTAGTAGCTAGTTTGACACTACCCGTGGGTGCGAATCGGGGAGCAGATGAAGTATTTCTAATTCTATTGGCCGCGCACTATGATTTGGGTACGGGAGGAGGAAGATCGCGAGCGTGCTGCTTGTCCTGAAAGCCGGCGTTCCTGTGGGAACCATCGCAAAACGGCTTGCTCGCGGAGTGCCCGCAGCGGCAAAGCCCAATGGCCGTTCGGCCCGCGAGTCCATATTGTTTTCCGTCCATGTCCACGAGTTCGATTTCGCCTTCCACCCGCAGCGGACCATCGTTGCGGACCGTGATTTTTGTCGCAGCCATTTGGGCTCCTCGATGAGTAACAGGTGAGTAACAAAAAATCGCGAATCAACAATTCACAGTCTGGGCATACCGGAGAACCGCCTCGCGACAAACGGTGCGCCAGATTTTAGAGCGACCAAACCGAAGAAGAAAACGCCGCCGGCCCGGCGATTGGAATTTGAAATCTCAAATTGGAGATTTCAAATTCAAAAAACGGGCCGGCGGCAATCGCTTCCGATGCTTTCGAAAAAGGCGTTTTAGTATTTCGGCATTCTCGGATCGACTTCATCCGCCCACGCCAATACGCCGCCCTTCAGGTTCCACAACTTTTTGAAACCGGCAGTCTGCAGAAAATGAATGGCGTCCGCCGAGCGCTTTCCGCTGCGGCAGTGCACCACCATCTCCACTGAACTGTCCAGTTCGTTCACGCGCTTGGGCAATTCGCCGAGCGGGATCAATTTCCCGTTCAAGTTGCAAATCTGATATTCATGCGGCTCACGCACATCCAGGATGAACAGTTTGTCGCCGCGATCCTGCCGCGCTTTCAATTCTGTCGCCGTAATTTCGGGAATACCGTCCGTCATTGCCGGGGCCTCCTCGCCTCGAATTCCGCAGAATTCTTCGTAATCGATCAATTTCGTAATGGTGCGGTGATCGCCGCACATCGGGCACTCGGGATTGCGCTTCAATTTCAATTCACGAAAACGCATGGCCAGAGCGTCAAACAGCAGCAAACGCCCGACCAGCGGCTCTCCCGCGCCCAAGATCAGCTTGATCGTTTCCATCGCCTGGATGGAGCCAACGATTCCCGGCAGCACTCCGAGCACGCCGCCTTCCGCGCACGATGGCACCAGGCCTGGCGGAGGCGGCTCAGGATACAAGCAGCGATAGCATGGCCCCCCGGGATATCCGAACACAGTTGCCTGCCCCTCGAACCGGAAAATCGAGCCGTACACATTCGGCTTGCCGAGCAGCACGCAGGCGTCATTCACCAAAAAACGCGTCGGAAAATTATCGGTGCCGTCCACGATGATGTCGTAATCGCGGAACAACTCGAGAGCGTTATCGCTGGTCAGCCGGGTTTCATACGAAATGATCTCAATCGATCGGATTGAGCGCGGAGAGCCGCGTCCTTGGCCGCTTCCGATTTCGGTTTGCCCACATCCGCCGTCGTGAAGGTCACCTGGCGCTGCAAGTTGGATTGTCGACGACGTCGAAATCCACGAGCCCCAAACGACCAACGCCCGCCGCGGCCAGGTACAAACCGAGCGGAGCGCCCAGCCCGCCCGTGCCGATCGCCAGCACGCGGGCGCGCTTCAGCTTCAGCTGCCCCTCCATCCCCACTTCCGGCATGATCAGGTGGCGGCTATAGCGCTGGATTTCTTCCTTGGAAAGCTTCACTTCCTGCTGTTGCGCGAGCACATCGGTCGGAATTGCCACGGACGTTCTCCTCTAATTTCTTGCCGCGATTGCCTCAATCTTGATTGGCGTCACGGATGTTCAGATCGTGATCCGAAAAGCTCTGTCATAAACCGCCGGCGATGGAGGGCACGATGCTGATCGTGTCGCCATCCTTGGTTGGGGTATTTTCCTTGTGGAGAAAGCGTATGTCTTCGTCGTTCAAGTAAACATTAACGAAGCTGCGAATTCTGCCCGTCTTCCGTGTACAAATGCTTCTTCAGCTCGGAAAACGTGCCGGTCAGGCTGCCGAGCGCTTCGCCCACGGTGGCCGCGCTACATTCGATGCTGGACTGCTTTCCAGTAAATTGGCGAAGCGGCGTGGGAATCAGAACCTTCACGGCCATACGGTAGTTTCTCCCTCTATCGTAATGAACTCAACCATGGAACAAAATCCCTACATCAGATGCGCCGACGGGGCCGCAAGGTTCAACCGAGCGCCCTCAGCCCTGCTTCTCCGGGCTGGCAAGCCGTTCTTGCGTAACCACTTCCGGCTCAAACGCGGAGCGGTCGTCCTGAAGCTGCCAGGACGTTAAATCCTTGGGGGCTCCCGCATCCACGCTGACGATCACATAGCTATACCACGGCCAGGCGTGCTCCCGGTCAAACTCGCTCGGGCGGGCCGGATGATCCGGATGGGAATGATACCACCCCAGGAGGTCCAGTCCACGTGCAGCGGCAGCCCGCTCGGCATCGCGGAAATCCTCCGGCGTGATCGAAAAACGGTTGCGCGGCGAATCGTCACGGCGATTGATCAGCGGAAAAAGCGCGCGCACTTCCCGCCCCGCACTGTCATGATCCGTTCCGAGCATCGCGCCGCAGCACTCGTTGGGATAATCCTTCGCGCCATGATCGCGAATTTCCTGGTCGAACTTTTTTGAAAGCAGCAGCATGATCTCGGTCCTGAGTTCAAGTAGCACAGCGACTCTTCGCTGTGTGGATTCGTAATCTGCACCTGTGCTGTTCGACGTACTCACGATTGCGCAACTCGCACAGCGAAGAGTCACTGTGCTATGAAAGCGAAACTACACTTCGTCCCAGAAACGCTCGCTCAGATATTTCGTTCCGGAATCCGGGAAAATCGTCACGATCACACCGCGCTCATCCGGACGCAGCAACGACGCCACTCGAAAACAGCCTTCCAGCGCGGCGGCCGCGCTTGGGCTGAGCAGCAATCCTTCTTCGCGTGCGGCGCGCTTGACCAGGCGGTAAGCCTCTTCCGTCCCCACTTCCAGGTTGGCGTCGGCCAGGGTGGGGTCATAAATCGGCGGCACGATGGCGGTCGCCATGTGCTTCCAGCCTTCCAGCCCATGAAACGATGAATCCGGCTGCAGGCTGACGCAGCGAATCGCGGGATTCAATTCCTTCAACCGGCGCGTGGTACCCACAAACGTACCGCTGGTGCCCAGCCCGGCTACAAAATGAGTAATCCGCCCCGCGGTCTGTTCCCAGATTTCGTTGGCCGTGGTCTTGTAGTGGGCGCGCCAATTCGCGGCATTGCCATATTGATCGAGATAAAAATATCTGCCGGGCTCGGCAGCGATAATCTCTCGCGCGCGCAGGATCGCGCCGTCCGAACCCAGATCGCCGGACGTGATCACCAGTTCCGCGCCGAATGCCTTGAGAATTTTTTTGCGCTCCTCGCTGGCGCTGGAGGGCAGACAGAGTTTCACGCGGTAGCCAAGCGCCGCCGCGATCATGGCGTACGCGATTCCCGTGTTGCCGCTGGTCGCATCCAGAATCGTCTGGCCGGGCTTCAGCTGTCCGGAGCGTTCCGCCTCGCGAATCATCTCCAGCGCCGGTCGATCTTTCACCGAACCGCCAGGATTAAACCATTCCGCCTTGCCGTAGAATTCCGCGTTTGGATAATTCGGCCCGAGGCGTTCCAGGCGCAGAAGCGGAGTATTTCCAATACAATCGACCACGCTGCGCCCAATCGACCGAGTATCGGCCGACGCTTCCGTCAGGAAAGGTTTCTTTGCCGTGGTCATGTGTTGCAGTGTTTTCCGCCCACTCGCGCCAATCCTGGCGAAAGGGCTGTCAGATTCGTCGACCGCCGCTTTTCAGTAGATGCAGGTCCGACGCCATCCTATCCACCTAATTTAGCATAAACTTCGGCGATTCCAGCCGGGACCAGGCCGTAGCCTGATTTGAGATCAGCCCAGCGCTCGCCGTGGCACTCTTGAGTTCTCAAAGTTCGCCGTGTTGCGCTTTCGCGGACTGAATACAAAGAACACCGAGAACTGAGCAGAACCACGACCAGTTCTGGCAAGTGTTCCAGAATCAGACGGTTCACTGCCGAATTTACTTTGGACTTTACAGCCCCGCGCGCCGCCCGTATTCTTAAAATCTATGTGGAATGTGAAAGATAAGTTTCCAGCCAAGTTGATGGATTCGCTCTCAACGGCGGGATTCGTAGTCAGCAGCACCGGCGGCGTGATGCGCGTCGAAAAATACGGGTGCGGCGCAGAATTTCGCCGCACCTCTGACGATCACTACACCATGACCATTCTTCCCACGGTCCTGCTGAATGGCCAATTTGTGCGGCTTTGGGACGCCGGCTATCAAAAATTTCTGCTCACTGACGATGGCAGAAAATTTCCGGCGCACGCCGAGCAACTCGTCAACATGCGCAAATTTAACGAGGAGCTGCGAACCGCACTCGGCGTTCCCACCTATTACAACGAAGCCCTAGGCTCGACGTCGCTGGTCTCGGTCTACGACCGGGTCAAGGGACGCACCGGCGACATTCCCGACAAGACAGTTGGCGTAAAGCCCGTCGGCGGGCACTAGATCCGCTTCCATTCGCTTTCCTGTTGCAGGAAATCCCAGGGAGTGCAACGCTGCAGGCAGCGAGCTGCCGCATTGCTGGTCGCACGTAGGCCGGCGAATTGTTGGCTCGGTGCTCGGTGGACGATTGACGGCCTCGCGGTCGGAATCCGACGCCGCAGAGCGCGTCCGGAGGTTTTTATGGCGGTCAGACGACAACGAATCAAAAAACGGCCTGGTGGATTATGTAGTGCGGCTCGCGAGCTATCTGCCGGAACTTCTGGAACTTGTCGGAACTCCAGTTCCCGTGGCACGCGCCGTTCGGCACGCGGTCCGGCTTGTTCCGGCCGTTCGCAAGGTTGCTTCCAGCGATGCCTCCGGCGGGCTGGAAGACTCCATGAATAACCGGTTCACGGCGATCCTGGCGAGCCATCAGGAACTGGACAACCGCTGCACGATTTTGGAGCAAGAGAATACGCGAATGAAGGTTGAGCTCGCGGGCGTCACGAGCCAGGTACAACTCCTGCAGGGCCAAGCGCAAGCGCTGCGGACCGAAATCGAGTCCCTAAAACAACGGGATACCTACCTGAGCGTGGCGGTAGGGATCGTATTCCTCATGGCGGTCGTCGAATTGGCGTTGAGATTCACAGGTAAGTAGGGGCGGTTTTAGCGGCACAGGCTTCAGCCTGTGGATTTTTCGCGCGCAAGAGCAAATTCAAATCCTCGACGTGAGCGCTTCGCGAGGACGCCAGATCCGGCAACTCGAAGGCCTCACCGTTGACCTCTACCAGCCTCGCGCAACTGGCGGCGGAATTGTGCCAGGTCCACCCGGTGCTTCGCGGCCTTTCGCGTGCCGAGAAAAATGACCGGAACATCGTAATCGTAGCGCGCGCGAAGCTCGGGATCCTCGTCGATATTAATTTCCGTGAGGCGCGCGTTGAATTCTCTCAAAAGCGGAGCGATTGCTTTTTTGGCTTCGTCGCAAAGATGGCAACCCGGGCGCGAATAGATCGTTACGTCGCGGGCGCCGGCAAGTTGCAGGCGGCCGTCCTCCGTGCGCGCGAACGTGCCGGGTTCAGCGGTTGCACGCAACCAGCCTCGCTCGACGAGTTGCGACACTAGATCCTTCACCGGCGCGGCGCCGCCGAATTCGGATCCCATTTCGGAACCCAATTCGAAAGAAGAGCGGACACCGCGAACATCAAAGGCGGCAAGGATTTTTTGTTCCAGCGGGTTCATGCGCAGGCCCATTTGTATCTCAATCCGGTCCGCAACGGAAGCATACCGCTGCGTTCCTGGAGAAAACCGAATCCCCTGATTTCGTCATCTTAAGAGATCCGGCTCAATCGCAACGCCGCCGTTGCGGCTTGTGTTGCGCGGGCCCGCGTGGTACATCGGAAGGCGGGAACATTGTGAGGATTGAACTTCATGGCTGACGTAATCGCTCTGATTGACGATCTATTTTTTCTGGCCAAGGTGCGCGAAACCGCGAAGCATGTTGGCGTGACGCTGGAAACCGCCGCGACCGGCGAGCAGTTGATGCAGACCGCGGCGGGAAGCCCGGAGGCGCTGGTGCTGGTGGATTTAAATGCCAAGCAAGGCGCGATCGACTCCGTCGAGCGCCTGTGCGCCGCCAACACGCCAGGCAACCCCCGGCGCGTCATTGCGTTTCTATCTCATGTGCAAACGGATTTGGCCAATCGCGCCAGCTCCGCGGGATGCCAGGCACGTATGCCGCGATCCAAATTTACACAGAACCTCGCGGAAATATTGCGCGGAGCAAAGCCGTGACCGGCAATAAAACAAAAGGCCGGCATGACGAGGCAAGTTCGGTATGCGTCCGCACGACTGAAGCAGGTCGGAGCCCCGCGCTCTGGCCGCGCCTTCGAGTGCTTCGCGGTCTCCAATGGTCGCTGACGCTGGCTTGTGTCGCAGCGGTTTCCGGTTCGGTGGCCTGGTCGCAGCAACAACCTGCGCCGGCAAACTCTGAAACTCCTGACGTGGCGCTATCCGATGCGCTTTCCGCCGCCTGCCGCCAGGATTCTCCGGCGTTTGCAACTTCGCTGACGTCGGACAACGCCGCGGCTTTCCGCGCCCTTCCCGGGACGCAGCGCACCGCCATGATGAAACGGTTTGTGTTGCTCGATGAACCGGGAAAAGCACTGCTTTCCACCAGCAGCACTGGCCAGAAGATCGTGCGCTGCGCGAGTCCCAGCTTCACCACGGAAATGCATTTGGGGCAGACGAGCGTCCATGAAAACCTCGCCTTCGTCCCGTTGCAAATTCCAGTCACCGGCGATACTCCGCGGACCATCAAAATCGGTTTGGTGCGTGAAGCGGGAAACTGGAAGCTTCTATCCGTGGGGCTGATGATGCTGGACGTTCCGGCAATGGCCAAGCAGTGGGAGCAGGCCGACGTGAACGCCGCCGAAGATGCCGCCATCGCTGATTTGCGTTCGGTTGCGGAGGCCCTGGAATCGTACCGCCGCGCCTACGGAAAATTGCCGGACACGCTGGCTATGCTCGGACCGGCACCCTCGGCGGGAGCTTCGCCGGACGCCGCCAGCTTGCTGGACGCCGAGCTCTCCAACGGTACAAAAGACGGCTACACCGTTCGATACTCCATCACTCCGGCGGCCGGGAGCTTGCCCGAACAGGAAGCAAATCAGGCCGAGACTTTTTCCCTGGCCGCATCGCCCACAGAATACGGCAAGCTGGGGCGGCGCTCCTTTTTCTGGATTCTTCGGGAATCCTTCGCGGCTCCGACAAGCAGGGCGCCATGGCCAGTGCCGCGGATCCGCGCATCGGCCCCTCCTAGCAATATTTCTCGTAAGACGGCAGAAGACTGAACGAAAGAGTGTCGTCCCGCGCGTCAGCGCCGGGTAGGACTTGGCGTGGATAAAAAGCCCGGGAGGGGCAGCACATGCGTACACTCATGTGTCGCCCCCTCCCGGGGCTTTGGAGCATTTCGCTCGGTGGCCCACCATTTCCATGATGGGCTACGATGTGCCGTCCCTTTGGGACTTCACGGAATTTGGAACGAGTACCGGGCAAACACGTTCACACGTGCGATTCATTCGCTTTCCCGTGTACGCATCGGCAGCGCCTTCGCATTTGCGTCACACGCGCCGCACTCTTCGCTTGCGGCGCAACCGAACCGGATTCACAATAAATGAACCCTTCCGATATCCGCGCGGGCTTGAGCGTGGAATCCCACTTTAAAGTATGTTACGGGCGTAGAGTTTCGCTCCATACCACCGAGAATGCAATGCCCGACCGTTCCGATAAGCCGATTGTGATCTCCGCCCCAGTGAACGCGGCAGGGAAAAATAGCACCACCACTGAGCGGCGCACGGGAGGCCGTTATGCGTTTACAGCGGCCGCGGAAATCCTGGAGATCCGTTCGAAGATACGTGTGAAAGGACGCTGTTCCGACCTCAGCGCCGGCGGCTGCTATATCGACACGATTTCTCCGTTCACTGTGGGAGCGATCGTGAGCATTCACATGGAGAGTGACGGCCATGTTTTTGAAGCCCCAGCCGTGGTCGCCTATGCTCACGTTCAGATGGGTATGGGAATCGCTTTTACCGAGGTTAAGCGGGAGTCTCAGGCCGTACTGCGTTCGTGGATGGCGAGGTTGACCGATGAACCCTCTCCCGAGCTCGAACCGTCCAGCCTAGAGGCCGCGAAGATGGCAGAGTCCGCGACCGACCCAAACGCCCGGCTGGCGATCCACAAGCTCATCGCGTTACTGGTTCGCAGGAAGCTCATTAGCGAACCGGAAGGCGCGGAATTGTTGCGCCAAATGTTTCGTTGAAACAGGCCGCTGGTAACCCCGCTTCAGCTGCCAGCGGTGCCCGAATGTTGGCCTATTGCCGCCCGACTTCACTTGCTCGCCCGATGAGGGAGACCCGCCCGTGGGACGCGGCCGACCGAAAACTCCGCGCGGATCAGCCTGTATCAAGCCTTATCAAGTGGTAGCGCAGGCTGCGCTTTTGGAGCTAACATGGCAGGTTCGCCATGTTCCCTCTCCGTCGCCGTGCGATTCCGCAAATATTTTTGACTGCGCCGCTCTTACTCCTGGCTGCGGTAGGCTCGGCGCCGTCATTCGCGAAATCCGCGCCGCCTTCTGCATCCGCGCAGGGGATGGTCGGGCAATCGTCCAGCGTACAATCGGCTTCTTCTGATGCGACCACTCCTGGCTTTGAAGTGCACAGCGGTTTTTGGCTGAACCTGCACCACTTCCTCTACCTGCAGGCACGCCTGCTAAAGGGCCATCCCGCTTCTCCAGAAACCGGAAGAGGCGCGGCTGAGCCGGATGAGCAGCCGGTGTCGCTGATCGATTTCCCGGAGGCGGACATCCGGACGTGGCAAAGTGCCGTGGCGTTTTATTCGAAGGATCTGGCCAATCGCGACCTGCTGCTCAACGGCGACATGGAGATTATTAATAACCAATTGGCGGCGATGGAGGCTTGCCCTGACCTGGAAGGTAAAACGACTCCTCTGTGCAGGTCCGGACTGCGCCCCGATCTGGTTGAAGCCCTGGAAGCTGCCGCGCCCGTGTATCGCGGGCACTGGTGGCCGCAACAGAATCGGGCCAACCAGGAATGGATCTCACAGATTGAGCCCTTGGTGCAGAAAATGGGCGTCGAGCTGGCCGGCCAGCTGGCGGATGTGTATCAGCACCCGTGGCCGTCCAAGCGGCTGCGCGTCGATGTGGTGTGGTATGCGGGACCGTTCGGCGCGTACACATACCTCGATCCGATTCATGTCACGATCTCCAGCCGGGATCCGCGCAATCGCGGGGTTTACGGGTTCGAAGTCCTGTTTCACGAATCTTCCCACGCCCTGGCCGACTCCGTAAACAGGGCCATTGCCCGCGAATTTCGCGACCGCGACAAACCGATTCCGCGTGACTTCTGGCACGCGCTGCTGTTTTACACCACCGGCGAAATTGTTCGCCGCGACGTGGAATACGGATCGATGACGTTGACGGATGAACAGAAGAGCGGACCTTCCGCTTACCTGCCGTACGCTGCCCGCTACGGCTTGTACTCGGGATCGTGGGAACACTTCCACGCGCTGCTCGATCTATATTGGTTGCCATATCTTGACGGCAGACTTTCCTTTGACACCGCCATTGCGCGGATCGCAGCGGACATGTGATCCCAACGCCAGCAGCACGGCCACCCTTTTATGCTGTTTTGCGATCGAAAGTGCGGCTTTGGCAGCGGAAAGTTCAGAAGGAAGCGCGCGATAGCCGCGTCGCGCAATTGTTCGCCAACCCCCGAGTGTGCTACCCTTCTGAACTCAAAAGTGCGGCTTCCGCGTTGGCGGAATCCGCCCCAATCGTTCCTCTCTGTGACGGGTGTGGCGCCGATATTCCTGTGACTCCAGCGAGCCTGCAGTTGAGCAGGCGAGAGCGACGCTGCGGCTAGCGGCGGAAAATTACACCAAGCGTCCATAGGGAACAGGCTGACAGGAACCAAAGGGAGAGGTCGTAGATCGCAATGCCGACGAAACCAGCTGCGGGCAAGACCACGGAGATTAAACTGGCGCACTCGCCGGATTCCGACGATGCCTTCATGTTCTATGGCCTGGCCACGCAAAAGGTGCGAACGCCCGGACTGAAATTTTCCCACGTGCTCGCCGATATCGAGACTTTGAACCAGGCCGCCAGCGCAGGAAATTTATGACGTGACCGCATTCAGCTTCGGCGCCTATCCCTACCTGCGGGACGAGTACGTGCTTCTGGATTGCGGCGCAAGCTTTGGCGAAGGCTACGGCCCGATCGTCGTTTCTCAGCACCCCATGAAGCGCGAGGACCTGTCGAAGTGCCGGATCGCCGTGCCTGGTTTGCAAACCTCCGCGTACCTCACGCTGCGCTTGTATGAGCCGCACGTCGAGCCGGTGGTCATGGCTTTCGATCACATTCTGGACGCGGTAAAGAATTCCGTCGTCGACGCCGGACTTCTGATCCATGAGGGCCAGTTGTATTTCCCGCAAATGGGAATGCACAAGGTGGTCGATCTGGGGCAGTGGTGGCTCGAACAAACCGGGCTCCCGCTTCCGCTGGGCGGCAATGGCGTGCGGCGCGCGCTGGGAAGAACTGTTGGCCTGCAGATCGGCAAGGCCATCCATGAAAGCGTGTCCTACGCGCTCGATCATCGCGAAGCCGCCGTGAATTATGCGATGCAATTTGCTCGCGACATGGAAACGGAAATGGCCGACAAATTTATCGGCATGTACGTGAATAACTGGACCCTGGGCTACGGCGAACGCGGCCGCAAAGCCGTTCGCGAATTTCTGAAGCGCGGCGTCGACGCCGGATTGATTCCCGGCCCTCCGGACGCCGAGTTTTTGCTGGAAGAGTAGCAGCGCGAAACGAGCGTTCCCCGGGCTTCAAACTTGATTTTGATTTCGCCATTCGGCCGGCGAGGTCATGACCTGGCGCGGCGCTGCGGTTCGCATGTCGCAAATATTCCGTAACCCAGGGCCTTTATATCGTGACGATGCAGCGCATTCTCTCCACCTATCTTTTTGTAAATAAGAAACTGACGTCCACTTTGATCGCCGAAGCGGCGGGCGCGGGAATTTCCGCGATCGAATTATTTTGCTCGCGCGGGCATTTCGATTACCGCTCGGCGGACTAGGCGCACGAACTGGCTGCATGGCTGGCCGGAAATAATCTGACGCTGCACTCGATTCACTCGCCGACCACCCGTGATTTCCATCTCAGCCGGGAAGGCGGCGCGCCACTCTCCATTTGCGATCCAGAGCGCTTGCGCCGCCAGGATGCCGTGGATGAGATCAAGCGCGCGCTGGATCTCGTGGAACACATTCCTTTCCGCTACTGCATTCAGCACGTAGCCCGGCATCGGGATATTCCGGACGAACGGAAGTGGGACGCGGCATTCAGTTCGCTCGAACACTTGTCTCTCTTTGCGCGGCATCGAGGAGTTACCATCGCCATTGAAAATACTCCGGGCGAGATGGCCACGCCCGCGAACCTGAAGAATTTTCTGGAGCAGACTCGCCTCACCAGCGTGAAACTTTGCTTTGACGCCGGACACGCGCATCTGGAAGGCGGCGTGTCCGAGGCGCTGGAGATGGTTCGCGACGTCGTTGCGACCACCCACATTCACGACAATCGCGGCGAGCGCGACGATCATCTATTGCCCTACGAAGGGACCATCGATTGGAGCGCCACGCTCGCGGCGCTTCCGGCCGAAACTCCCATGGTCCTCGAATTAAAAGAACCCGCCGTGGCAGCGGGCTCCAGCGATGCGCAGGCCTTCTCCGAAACGCTGCGCGGAGTTCGCGGCGTATTCGATAAGTTTGAGGAAGAACGCAGTTAAGTTACAAGTGGCGCAGACTTCAGTCTGTGGGGGTCCGGTAGAGGCAAGATCGATCTTGCCTGGCGCCAAATTCCACAGGCGGAAGCCTGTGCCACTTAAGCTTGACAAGAATCACGGGAAAGACAAACGGAGACGGGGACCGATGCCGGTAGTCTCTATCCAGGACGTGGGACGGCACGACGGGCAGGAAGTAACCCTGCGCGGCTGGCTGTACAATCTGCGCGAAGCTGGCAAACTTCTTTTTCCAATTTTCCGCGACGGCACGGGAACCATCCAGGGTGTCGTCTCCCTGAAAGACCAGCCCACGGCATTCGAAGCTTTGCGCGGACTCACCCAGGAGTCCAGCGTCATCGTCATCGGTCGAATCCACGCCGATAAGCGCGCGCCCGGCGGATACGAAATTCAGATCACCGGGATCGAAATTGTGCAGCGCGTCCCGGACGACACGCCCTATCCCATCCAGCTCAAGGAGCACGGCGTCGATTTCCTGCTGGATCACCGCCATCTCTGGATCCGTACGCCGCGCCAGGCCGCGGTCCTGCGTATTCGAGCGCAGGCCGTACGGGCGGCTCACGAATACATGGATTCACAGGGCTACATCCTGACCGAAGCGCCCATCTTCACTCCGGCCTCGTGCGAAGGCACGACAACTTTATTTGAAGTGGACTACATCGATAACGAGAAGGCTTATCTCACGCAGTCCGGCCAGCTCTATGTTGAGGCCACGGCGATGGCTCTCGGCAAGGTCTACACGTTCGGACCGACCTTTCGCGCCGAAAAATCCAAAACGCGTCGACACCTCACCGAATTCTGGATGCTGGAGCCTGAAGCGGCCTTCGCGCACCTCGAAGACATGATGGCGCTGGGCGAAGGCCTGGTCAGCCACGTGGTGCAATCGGTGTTGAAAAACCGCGCGCGGGAACTGGAAACGCTTGGGCGCGATGTTTCCAAACTAGCGAACGTCACGGCTCCTTTCCCACGCATCACCTACGACGAAGCAATCAAAATTTTACAGGAGCGCGGAAATCCGGCGAAGTGGGGCGACGATTTCGGTGGCGACGAGGAAACGATACTGTCCAGCACCTACGATCGCCCAGTAATGGTGCATCGCTATCCCGCCGCGATGAAGGCGTTTTACATGGAGCCGGACCCGCAGCGTCCTGAGCTAGCCCTGGGATTCGACGTGCTGGCCCCGGAAGGTTACGGCGAGATCATCGGCGGGGGAGAGCGTGTAGCCGATTACGACCTGCTTTTGAAACGCCTGCGGGAGCACAATCTGCCGGAAGACGCTTTTGGCTGGTATCTGGATCTGCGCCGCTACGGCAGCGTCCCGCATGCGGGCTTCGGCCTGGGCCTGGAACGCACGGTGGCCTGGATTTGCGGAACTGAGCACATCCGCGAGGTGATTCCCTTCCCCCGCATGATCTACCGCGTGTACCCTTAATCTCTGCCGCTATGCCGCCCACGTGGGGCGAGCTGGACTGGCCGCAATTATGGCGCAAAAAATCAGGATCATCGGAGTTCCAATGGACCTCGGCCAAAGCCGCCGCGGAGTGGACATGGGTCCCTCGGCGCTGCGCGTGGCCGGCCTGCAGACGAGGCTAAGGTCGCTGGGCCACACGGTCGAAGATATAGGCAACCTCAACGTGAGGCAGCCGGAAGAGCAGCCTTACGGGGAGAAACGCGCCAAATATCTGAACGAAATCGCGGAATCCTGCCGGGGCTTGGCGGAAATTACCGAGCGCTCGCTCGCGGATGGATATTTTCCGTTGGTTCTCGGCGGGGACCATTCCATCGCAGTTGGCTCCTGCTCGGGAGTATCGAATTATTTTCGAGCACAGTCGAAACGGGTGGGGTATTTGTGGCTGGACGCGCATGGCGACATGAATACTCCGGAGAGTTCGCCCTCTGGCAATATTCACGGGATGCCGCTGGCGGCGATCATTGGTTATGGCGCGCCGGAACTGGTGGAGATGCTGGGGTACAAGCCGAAGGTCGAGCCGCGCAATGTTTGCCTCGTGGGCGTGCGCGATCTGGATCCGAAGGAGCGCCGGCTAATCAAGGAATCCGGCGTTCATGTTTTCACCATGCGCGATATTGACGAGCGCGGGATGCGCGATGTGATGAGCGAAGCGTTGCGTTTTGTAACCGACGACACCGACGGGGTGGCAGTCAGCCTCGATCTGGATTTTGTGGATCCGGATGACGCGCCCGGAGTGGGCACTCCGGTGCGCGGCGGGGTGACGTACCGCGAAGCCCATCTGGCGCTGGAGATGATCGCGGACAGCGAAGCGATGGTGTCGCTCGAAGTGGTGGAGATCAATCCGGTGATCGACACGCATAACCAGACGGCGCTGCTAGGCGTGGAGATGGTGCTCTCCGGTTTGGGCAAGAAAATTCTATAGCCTCGGATGAACGTGAAACCTTGCAGAGCATGGTACAGAGTGGCGCAGGCTTCAGCCTGTGGGGCCTGGTTCGAGCTTGCTCGACCTTGCCGCGACTGACCCCCACAGGCTGAAGCCTGCGCCACAAAAACCGCCGGCGGAACGCCAGCGCTACAATTATGACCAAAGAAAAAAAACGGCTGCGAATTGGAATCTTATTTGGCGGGCGTTCGGGCGAGCACGAGGTTTCGCTGATCTCAGCGGCCTCCGTGATCGCCGCGCTCGATCCCCAGAAATACGAAGCGGTGCCCATTGGCATCACCAAGGACGGCCGCTGGCTGGCCGGGACGGCGGCGCACAAGATGCTGCCGCCATCCGCAGAGAACGCAAAGAGCAAGCCTGCGCTCGCAGAAGTCCTGCGCACTGGCGAAAGCGTGATGCTTTCCGCCGATCCCAACGTTGCGGCTCTCGTTCCCGCGAATAATTCGCACGCGGACGCATTGCGCGTGGACGTGGTTTTCCCCGTACTGCATGGCACGTTTGGAGAAGACGGCGCGGTTCAGGGCCTGCTTGATCTCGCCGGGCTTCCCTATGTCGGCTCCGGCGTATTGGGATCAGCTGTCGGTATGGACAAGGATGTGCAGAAGCGGTTGTTCCTGCAGGCTAAGTTGCCGGTGGGAGATTTTATTGCCGTGCCGCGCGCGGAATGGGAAAAATCGCGCGCCAAAGTACTTCGCGAGATTCGCAAGAAATTCCGTTTCCCCGTTTTCGTGAAGCCGGCGACGCTCGGAAGTTCGGTGGGCATGACCAAAGCGCATGACGCGAAAGAACTCGCCATCGCGATGGACTTTGCCGGGGAGTTCGCGCAAAAAATCATGGTGGAGCGCTCCATCCGCAGCCGCGAAATTGAGCTTTCCGTCCTGGGCAATGAAGATCCGAAAGCATCGATCCCCGGCGAAATCATTCCACACCGCGAATTCTACGATTATGCGGCCAAATATCTCGAGGAAGGCACGCGCCTGCTGATTCCCGCGAAGCTGACGAAGGCGCAGGTAAAAAAATTCCAGGAACTGGCCGTCCGCGCCTTCCGCGCGCTGGAATGCCTGGGCATGGCCCGCGTGGACTTTTTCCTGGAGCACCGCACCGGGCGCATGCTGCTGAACGAGATCAACACCATTCCCGGCTTCACCTCCATCAGCATGTATCCGAAGCTCTGGGAAGCGTCGGGACTGCCGTATCGCGCGTTGCTGGACCGGCTGATCGAACTGGCCCTCGCGCAACACCGCGAACGCCTGCGCACCAAATACACCATCGAACTGCCCACCGATGCGCCTGGCGCAATCGAGTAGGGTCGGGCGACACACGCCTGCTTTTGCATTCTGTCAGGCGCACGCGATTTGTGATTCGCCGCAAAGGTTAAGCCCGGAGCGGCGAAAGCGCGCGCAGCGAGTCGATTCCTCTCTTGCCGCAGGATCAAGCCGCGTTGATCGTGCTTCTATTAGGGTCTAGGGAACCCTGCGAGGATCTTGAGATTTGCAGATGAGTTTCGCAGCTCGACGGTATGTTGCGCCAACCAATACCTGCGCGGTTCGACGAACGAAGTTCGAACGCTCGATTCCTAAGGCTCGTTGGTTCCAAGACACCGATTCAGGTGTAACGCGCAGCCCGCGAACTCCGCGATGCTGGTCATGATGCGCGCGTCTTCGGAGTCAAATCGAGTCTCTTCATCGTGGGAAACAATCCAGATGGTCCCTTCCGTCTTTCCTCCCACATGAAACGGAATGACTAGTCCTTCAACAATCGGAACCTCGACATTTCTAAAATAGTC
This sequence comes from uncultured Acidobacteriota bacterium, assembly GCA_963695945.1. Lineage (GTDB taxonomy): Bacteria > Acidobacteriota > Terriglobia > Acidiferrales > UBA7541 > Palsa-360. The sequence goes on from CAVOIX010000034.1 coordinate 269,983, forward strand.
GAAGTAACGTGCGGGATACTCAAATAGCTGCGGTGAATTGCGATCGAGGGTAACGCCGCACGGGCTGAAGTTTCTGGGAGTGGTTCCCCCAACATGCTTGGCCAGGGCTCCGGAAAGGTGAGTCCATCGAAAAACCTGCTCGCCCTGCGAATTGCTTTCCAGCAGGCTTAGGCCACCGGTCCCCGCGTGGCACAATTCAAGAGGCATTTGCAGAAACGAGTCCATCAAGCGGTGGGGGTAAACCGACAGAATTTCAGCAAGGGTGTCGAGGGCTTTGGTTTCCTCGCACGAATCTCTCTCCCTACAAATGCGAGCGCTGAGCTGATCGGTAATCAGCACGTCAACCAGCGATGCGGGATAGTTTGTGCAAACGCCCGCCTCCGGCGTTATGGGACTCGACAGCGCTTTCTTCATCGCTCCGAGGCCGGTTCGCAGCCTAGATTTTATCGTTCCTAAAGGGGTCTGTGTGCGATTAGCGATTTCCTCGCACGTGTAGCCATCGAAATAAGCCAGGGAGATTGCCCGTTGCTGGGCTTCGGGGAGGCCGGAGAAGGCCACGGAGACGAGTTCGCAGGCAATTTGCCGGTCCAAATGGGACGGAGCGATATTCTGCGGCAGCAGCGAAGTATCGTCGAATTGGGATTCACTGTGCGTCCCGCCGAGTCGTCCTCGAATGCGGCTGATGGCGCGATGGCGGGTGATGGTAAGAAGCCAGCCAATCAACGACCCCCGCTTCAGGTCGAATTGAAAAGATTTCCGCCACAGCTGCAGGAACGTATCCTGCAGCACCTCTTCCGCATCCCTGGGATCACCCATGATCCGCAATGCGAGGGAATAGAGCGCGCGACCGTGGCGCGTGTATAAAGATTCGAGCGCGGCGGGATCGCCATCCGTCAACAGCCCTATTAATGTCGCATCGGTGACGCGATCTGGTTCAATGGACACGGAAGCTCCTGTCGCCAGCGCTGTTTGCTCGCTCAGATAGGCACGTTAAATATCATCCTAGGCTGCGGCCGGGCGCTGAACAATACAGCTAAGTCCCGAGTTTTATACATGCAACCTATTACATCCAGAACGGCTGGCCCCTCGTACTACCTAGCGTACATCGCAACTTACCTCTTGGAGGGGCCACATGGATAAAAGAGAACTAATATTCGAGTTGGATCTGGATCCAGTAAAGGCGGAGCGGGAACTCCACGCGCTGCGCGATCGCCGGGCGTTGGCGCGGCGCAATTTCATCAGGAACATCGGGCTTGCGGGTGTGGGTGTGGCGGTTGGCGCGATGGTCGAGGGTTGCGGGACAGGATCGGTGTCCCATGCTCAATCGCCGACGGTTTCGGAAACCGACGTTCTGAATTTCGCCCTCAACCTGGAATACCTCGAAGCCGAGTTCTACAGTGTGGCCGTTACGGGTAGCGTGTTGAGTTCATCCGTCACCGGCGCGACGAGCACGGCAACCGGGGGAGCGAAGATCACGTTCACGGACTCACGCCTTGCCGACATTGCGGCTGAGATTAGCGCGGATGAGACTTTGCACGTGAAATATTTACGAACCGCGCTGGGCGCCTCCGCGGTCGCGGAGCCTGTAATCAACCTCAACGCTCTAGGAATCGGATTTGCCAGTCAGGCGGAATTTCTTACTTTGGCGCGAGCTTTCGAAGATACCGGTGTGAGCGCGTATGCCGGGGCAGCCACGCTCCTGACCGGAAATAACCTGCAGGCGGCGGCTCAGATTTTGGCCGTCGAGGCGTACCATGCCGGAAACATTCGTCTTTATGTTGTCGAGGATAGCGTCACGGTCCCGGCGACGGACTCGCAGGATATCCCGCCCACGGAACAGCATTTCTTCCCGACCGATTCGAACGGGTTGGCGATCAAACGTACGCCGTCGCAGGTTCTTGCCATCGTGTACGCGAATGCCTCAGCGGGCACGAAGAGAGGCGGATTTTATCCCAGCGGGGTGAATGGCAACATCAATACCGTCTAGCATTATTTCGGCGAGAGATAGCGCGAAAAGACGGGTTTGTGAGGGCCGCAGTCGGGTGGCCCTCACAAATTCCGCCGTGCGGGGTTGTAGCAATCTCGACACAACGCTCAGGCTTCTTGCAAACAGAACGCCGCGGCGAGACCGGGAAATGGCGGGCCACTTGAAAACGGCGAATACGGACAACCGATATACAAAAAATGGAGCAACGACTGTACGCCTACTAGGATTGTTGTTGGGACTGTTGCTGGCGCCCTCAGGCAAGCTGCACGCCGGATCTCTCGATTCCACGGTCATCGGAATGTTTCCGAAAGATGCCGGAGATATTGGTTACGCCGATTTGAGCGCAGCCCGCGAGCTTCCGTGGTACCCGCAATTTGCCGCGCAGGTTGTTCCTGTTTCTCTTTTCGGGTTCGAGCAGTTTTTGGAAGCAGTGCAAATGCGCCAGACATCTGCCATCAATGAAGTAGCGTGGGCCAGCGTAAGCGTCAAGCCTGCCCGTCCAATGTACCGGCATCCAGCCAGGCCGTGTCGCGTGATGGGGAGCCGGTAGTTATAGCGATCGGCGATTTCGATGCCGATACAATCAAATCATACCTGGAGTCTAAAAATATCCCTTCTCTTCAAGTGGGCAACTACGTCCTGTACTCCGCGGGAACCGGCGCAGGATCGAGTAAAGTTTTCTTCACACTGCTGGATTCCCAAACGATTGCCTTCGGTTCGCTGGAGCCGCTGAAGCGCACGCTTCGAACTCGCGATGGGCAGGAAGACAGCCTGCTTCAGAACGAGACAATGATGACCTTGATCGAACGTGCCAACGGCAACGGCGTCTTCTGGGGCGTGCTGAACGCCGAGGGAGCAGCGCGCGCCATCAATCGATTGGTACCGCAGGCGGCTAATTTCCCGCAATCACGCGGTCTGATCGATAAATTGAAAAACGTCCTGATCACAGTAAAAGCGCAAGACGACATTGAAATCGATTTTCAGGCGGCCTCGCCTTCGCCGGCCGATGCCGTGCTGCTCTCTCAACTCCTTCAGGCCGGTGTGTTGATGCGCCGCTACCAGGCCAAAGATGGAGCGAATCCTGACCTGGCGACGGTGCTCGACGGCTTGCGCCTTGGCGCCAATGGCAATTCGCTGGATATCTCGCTGGCACTGACCAACGATCAAGTCATCAGCCTGATCGAACACAATACATTTTCAACGAAGATGTAAGGACAGGTGGTGCGTTTCCGTTTTTTCGCCCGCGCGGACGGACTGCTGTAATCCTCTTTCAGGCGACAGCGGCATTGGCGCTAGTCTATAATGGCGCGTTCATAGACGCCGTTCCCAGGATAATGCCGATGCTTTCGATTCGTCCCGCCACCGCTGACGACGCCGCGCTTCTGACTGTGATGATCCGCGAGCTCGCGGAATTCGAGCATCTGGAGCACGAAGTGGGCACCACCGAAGAAGATCTTCTGCGTGACGGCTTTGGCCCTCGTCCGAAATTTCGCGCCGTCGTTGCCCAATGGAATGGCGAACCGGTCGGGTACGCCATATTTTTTGAGTTTTATTCCTCGTTCCAAGGGCGCGCCGGATTGTTTCTGGACGATCTTTTTGTGCGGCCGGCGTTTCGCAAACACGGCATCGGAACGGCGCTGATCAGGCACGTCGCCGGAATCGCCTGGAAAGAAAAATATTTCTGCATGCGCTGGGAAGTCTTGGACTGGAACAAGCCGGCCATCGAGTTTTACAACAACCTGGGCGCGGCATTTCTTGAAGAATGGAAGCCGGTGATTCTCATTGGCGATGCCCTTGAGGCCGCCGCCAAGGGAGCCGAGTAAGCCCCATCGTTTCATCAAGTAATCAGCAGCCTCCTTCGCCTCCCTGCTTTGCTGCAATATTTCGGCCCCGCAAACGTCTTCATCAGTAGATGGACAAGGCAGCAACCACAAACTGGATCATGGCTGAGCAAGATCAGCGGCTCACCGAAACCATCGGCCGGGAACAGGGCCGGTTGCGGAATTTCATTCGTCGGCGTGTGGCCGATGACGCCGATGCGGAAGACATTTTGCAGGACGTCTTCTACGAACTGATCGAAGCTTACCGGTTAATGAAACCCATCGAGCAGGTGGGCGCGTGGCTGTATCGCGTGGCGCGCAACCGCATCATCGACCGCTTCCGGAAGAAAAAGCCGGCGCCATTTTCCGCGGCTATGGACGATCCGATAGGGGAAGACGACGGTTCGCTTTCGCTCGAAGAGTTGCTGCCTTCCCCGGATGCGGGTCCCGAGGCGGAATACGCGCGCGGCATTTTGCTGGACGAACTGGAAGCCGCGCTTGATGAACTTCCGGTCGAACAGCGCGAAGTTTTTATGGCGCACGAATTTGACGGCGCCAGCTTCAAAGAAATTTCGGCGAATACGGGAGTGAGCGTCAACACGCTGCTCTCCCGCAAGCATCACGCCGTGGTTTCTCTGCGGCGGCGTTTGCAATCGATCTACGACGATTTTTTAGGCAAATGAGGAGAACCGACATGAGAGGACGAAGGCTTTTCAGAGTATTGAAAATTGTGGCCATCGTGATCGTGGCGTTCACGGTGTTCGGATTTGTGGTCACGCACCTGTGGAATTATCTGATGCCGGGCCTGTTCGGGCTGCGGATGATCACGTTCTGGCAGGCCGTAGGACTGATGGTGCTGGGGCGGCTGCTCTTCGGCGGATTTCGACCGGGTCGTGGCGGCTTCGGCTGGCGCGGCGAAATGATGCGGCGCTGGGAACAGATGACGCCCGAGGAACGCCAGAAATTCCGCGAAGGCATGCGCGGCCGCTGCGGCGGGCACCGCGCCACGGCGCCCGAACCGACTGGCGGCCCCGCCACCACATAAACGAATCGGACGTCGAAGCGGAGTCCACCAGGCTCGCTGGAAAGCTAGCACTGATGTTCGCGGCCGTCTTTACGGGCGCCGCTTTCGACGTCAACTTTGCCGAGCAGCCGGCACGGCTTGGATTGGATGATCAAGCGCTTCTCGCAGCGTGGAAACGCTCCTAGCAGCGCGGGTTTGCGATGCAGGCTCGACTTGCAATCATTGGGTTTGTTCTCGGGATGGTAGCCTAGTGGTTCACCCGCGGATTCGCGTTCCCTTCCTGATTGCTGTTTCGTTACATTCACTCCCCGACTTGCGCCTGAAGTGCTTGACTGCAGGGGGAACACATTTTAGACTAACCGGTTAGTTATATATGAAAGCTCTGTCACATTCTCGTACGCTCGCGACTTTGGAGTGGGAACTCAAGAGCCTGGGGCGGCGCCTACCGCGCAGCCTGCGGCAGGCGCGCGACCTCACCACCGCACGGCGCATCGTAGCCGCCGCGGCGTCCATGTTCGCCGAGCAGGGGCTGGCCGGCGCGCGCATGGAAGAAATCGCTCGCGCGGCGAAGGTCAACAAAGCCCTGCTCTACTACTACTTTCGCAGCAAGGAAGAACTGCATCGCTTCGTTCTGGAAACTCTACTTTCCCAGCTACGCACGCGCGTTTGGGGCGAAAGCGCGGCTTCGCTGCCTGCGAGGAAACGCCTCATCGCAGTGATCGACAATTTTTTTGAGTTTATCAGGCGCCATCCGAATTATCCGCGGCTGATTCAGCGCGAAATGATGAGCAACGGACCCAACGTGGAGTGGATCGTGTCCCGCTATTACCGGCCTTTGCACGCGCGGCTGGTGGCCCTGATCGAAGAAGGAATTTCCCGCGGCGAATTCCGCAAGGTGGATGCGCGAAATACGGCGCTGACGGTGGTATCGAACATGGTGTTTTATTTTGCCGCTGCGCCGGTGCTGAAACGCATCCTGGGCCACGACCCGTTGCGGCCGCAGGAAGTCGCGCGACGCCGCACAGCCATTCAGGATTTGCTCGAGCACGGACTGCTGCAGCCCGGAGCGCGAACACCATGAAAATGTCCAAGTTTTTTGTTTTCGTCGGCGTGTTATTCGCCATCGCTGTGGTCGTGTATGTGACCACCACGCCGAAAGGCAGCGAAATTCCATTGACCGGGATCATCACCGGCAATGACGTGATTGTGGCATCGCAAATCGCCGGGCGGATGATCCGCCTCACCGTGGACGAAGGCTCGCAGGTGCACAAGGGCGACCTGGTTGCCGAAGTCGATCCGGCGGAATGGCTCACGGCGCGCGATTCTGCCGAAGCCAACATCCACATGCTGGAGAATAGAGTTATCTCCGCATCGGGAACCCGCAGCATGACCGACGATCAAACCAGCGCATCGCTCCGCGAGGCGGAGGCAACGCTCACCTCCACGCGCTCGCAACTGGGGGTCGCGCAGGCCAATCTGTGGCGCGATCAGACGACATACAAACGCACGCAGAGTTTGTTCGATGCCGGCGTCGCTGCCGCGCAGGACCGCGATCTGGCTCTGGCTGCGATGCAATCGTCAGAGGCTGCCGTCAAGTCTCTGGAGGACCAGGTGCGGGCATCGGAGGCGCAAGTCGCGGTGGCCACCGCCAACCGCAAGCAGCTTGACGTACAGCGAAGCGATCTGGCCGCGACGCGCGCGCAGTTGCAACAAGCGCGCGCCGACAAAGCTACCGCGGACGTGCGTCTGGGATACACGAAAGTTTACGCGCCGCTGGACGGCGTTGTTTCCGTTCGCGCCGCCCGGCAGGGCGAGGTGCTGCAGGTGGGCGAGCCGATCGTGACGGTTCTCGATGTGGATCATCTTTGGGTACAGGCGGACGTTGAGGAAACTTATATCGACCGCATCGGACTCAATCAACCGATCAAAATACGGCTTCCTTCCGGGAATGTGCTGGACGGCGCCGTGATTTTCAAAGGCGTGGAAAACGATTTCGCAACGCAAAGGGACGTCAGCCGGACCAAGCGCGATATCAAGACCTTTGAAATTAAGGTGGCCGTGCCGAACACTGGACGCACGCTGATGTCCGGGATGACCGCGATTGTGCTGTTGCCGCCGTTGCCTTCGGATCAGAGCTGGTGGCGCAGGATCTTGTAACCGTCGCGGACTTTACGTTGCGGCGTGAGATTTATTTTGTGGCGTCCGGGCCACCAGGCCATCGCAGCTTTTATTCTGCGCCGGGTATGTGAACCACATTTTCTTGCAAGAGAGTATTCGCTTTTATGAATTCGACTGACTCCAATGCGATCGACGTCATCAAGTTGAAAAAACAGTTTGGCGATTTCGTGGCCGTGAAGGACGTGAGCTTCGCGGTCCACACGGGCGAAATTTTTGGCCTGCTGGGCCCGAACGGCGCGGGAAAAACCACGTTGATTCGCATGATGACCACGTTGACGCCGCCTACTTCGGGAACAGCGCGGGTCGGCGGGCACGACGTGGTCACCGACGCCGACGGCGTGCGCCATGCCATTGGCGTGATTCCCCAGGCGCTCACCTCCGATCCGGAACTGACGGCCCGGGAAAATATGATGATCCACGCCAAGCTCTACGGATTGGCGGCCGCGCAGCGAGCCAGGCTGATCCCGGAACTATTGGAATCCGTCGGCCTCACTGAATTTGCCGACAAACTGGTTGGCAGTTTTTCGGGAGGAATGCGCCGGCGGCTGGAAATTGCGCGCGGCCTGGTGCACTCTCCGAAAATCATGTTCCTCGACGAGCCAACCACCGGGCTCGATCCCGTGTCGCGCACAGCCGTGTGGGAAATGATCACGCGATTGAAGGAATCCGCAGGCCTGACGATTTTGCTGACGACGCATTACATGGACGAGGCCGACAAACTCTGCGACCGCATCGCCATCGTCGATCACGGAACTCTGGTGGCGCTCGATACGCCCGCGCAATTGAAGGACAGCGTGCCCACCGTCGACATCGTGCAGGCGGAATTCGACAATGCTCCGGCGGACTGGAACGCTAGTCTAGAAAAGCTTGGCGGGGTCGCGAGCGTCGCCGACCATGAGGGAGTGTGGCACATCTCGACGACCAGCGGGCCGCTCACCGTGCGGGAGTTGATGGATATGGCGCGCGATCGCGGCGTAAACGTGCGTCGCGTTTCCGTGCAAGGCACAACACTCGACGACGTTTTTCTGTACTACACCGGAAGGCAGCTGCGCGACGAAGCCTCCGAAACGGTGAAGCGCGACATGAGCCATTTGTACAAATAGGATTTTAGCGGCACAGGCTTCAGCCTGTGGGGTTTGGACCATGCAAATGAAAATCCCACGGACTGAAGTCCGTGCCGCTGGAACCGCATGCATCTATGAAATTCCAACGCATCTCCGCCATCATCGAACGCGACATGCGGAAATTCTTCCGCAGTCCCGCGCTGATGATGAGCTCCATGATTTTTCCCCTGATGCAGCTCATCGTGTTGGGCTACGCATTCGGCGGAAAAATCAAAGGAATCAAAATCGCCGTCGTGGACGAGGACCGCACGGCCTACTCGCGCGACCTACGCGAGCGCTTTGGAGCGATCGTGGCTGGACCGGGGACGATGCAGGTGGAGAGCTACAACTCGATCTCCGATGCCATCGTCGACTTGCGCGCCGGATTCGTCCGCGCCGTCGTCTACATACCCGTCGACTACTCGCAGCGCGTCAATCAGGGCAATCGTCCGCGCATCGCCTTCATTGAGGACAATACCGACAATTTCGTCACCTCCGAAATCCTCACCCGTATGCAGGATCTGGTGAAGGACATCAACCAGGGCCTGAATCCGTTTCAGCCCGGGCAGCGCTTGACCGTTCCTTTGCCGCGCCTGAATCCTCTCGTGGATCTTCAGGTGGTCGAACTCTATCCGTACATCGAGTACATCAAGTACCTCTTGGCGGGATCGATCGCGATGTCGATCTTCATCGTGGCCATGATCGGCGGCGGCATCACGTTCATCGACGACAAGTCGCGCGGCCTGCATGAAGGCTACCTGGTCACTCCAATCACGAAAACGGAACTGATTCTGGGTCTTATTTTTTCGGGAGCCATCAAGGGGCTGATGGCCGGGACGACGATCACCATCATCGGAGGTCTGATCGCGGGCATCGACCGCCTGTGGGATCCGGTGCGATTGATTTATCTGATGTTTGTGCTGGTCACGACCTCGGTGGCCATGATCAGTTTCATGTTCCTGCTGATGGTGCGCGTCAGCGATCCTCTCGTCCCGCGGGCCATATTTGGCGTGCTGAACACGCTGCTGTACTTCCCTTCCGGGGCCATTTACCCGGTGGAAGGATTTCCGGTGTGGCTGCGCTGGATTTCCTACATCGATCCGTTCACGTATGCGGTGCACGCGCTCAAAGCGCTGCTGCTGAAAAATACCGGCTTCGCGGGGATCTATTCGGATATTCTTATTCTCTCGGGATTTTCCGTGGTGCTGGTCAGCCTGTCCGTTGCTTTCTTCAAGAGGCAGATTTAGGATGAAACAGGGAGATACCTTCATGGGACTACTCGACGCCGGCGCGGAAGAACCGAAATCAAAAGCGCTGCGCTACGTCATCAGCGGAGTGGTGCTGGCGCTCTTTCTCGGCGCGAGCCTCTGGTATTTTCTGCGTTACACTCCCGAAAAGCATACCGTGGAGCACTTCATGGATGCCGTGGTAACCGGAAATTCGCAGCAGGCTTACCAGATCTGGCATCCGCATGCGAGTTTTTCGTACCAGGATTTTCTGAGCTTCTGGGGCTCGAACGGTTATTACAGCCCGATCAAGAGTTATCGCATTGAGAGCGCGGAAGTGCCGCCCAAGGGCGGGACCGGCGTGGTCGTCGTGGTCGAACTCAGCGAATACGATACGTTTCCGAAGGCCGAAGAGACGACAAAATCCGCGCGAAACCGCGAAGTGCAGCTGTGGGTCGAACGCACGGACCAGTCGATGAGTTTCCCTCCGCCATAAATTCCGCACAATTATCTTGATGCCCGGCTGGAGTGGCGCAGGCTTCAGCCTGTGGAAGTTGGTTCGCGCAACATCGCCCTTGCCGGCACCAAAATCCACAAGCTGAAGCCTGTGCCGGATCAGCTCACGTCGCGTACTGCGGCGAATAATTCCCCCAGGTTTACCGTCGATGTGCCCAACTTCCCTACCACTACACCCGCGCCTGCATTGGCCAGCACCGCCGCTTCGCGGATTGGAACTTTGGCCGATATGCCGAGGGCGAGCACGGAAAGCACAGTATCGCCGGCTCCGGTCACGTCGAATACCTGGCGCCCATGCGCGGAGCGATCGATCGCGGCTTGTCCCACACGCGCATAGCTGATCTCACTGTTGGTCGCCGGAACGTGGAAGGCCTTCTCGGAAGTTTCCTCAAACACATTGAGGCCCTCCGCACCTCGCGTAATCACAACGATGGAACAGCCGAAGTGCGCGAGGAGAGCCCGTCCGGCCCGCTCGACCGAGTCATCATCCTCCAGGGCAGGCGGTACAAAATAGCGCGCTTCTTTTGCGTTGCACACGATCAGCGTGGCGCCACGATAGGCGAACAGCCGCGATTCTTTTGGTTTGACCAGCGCGGGAACCTTTTGGCGGTGGCACTCCGTGAGGACCCGATCGGCAAGCGTATCGGTGACCACGCCCTTGGCGTAGTCGGAAAGAACCAGCGCATCGAGGCGCGGAAGCGCGGACTTGATGGCGCGCACCAGGCGATCCTCCAGCGATTTGTTGAGCGGTTCGCGGCGCTCGCGATCCACGCGCACAATCTGTTGATGCCGCGCAACGATCCGCGTTTTCACGGTGGTCATGCGCGAGGCATCCCCAAGCATTCCCTTTGCCGTCATGCCGTCCGCCATGAGGCAGGAACGGATGGCGCTTCCATCTTGGTCTTCTCCGACGACTCCGAACGGAAAAACCGTGGCGCCGAGCGCGGCAAGATTCCGGGCTACATTTCCCGCGCCGCCCAGCACCTGAGTCTCGTTGGCAAAGTCCACCACGGGAACCGGGGCTTCGGGAGAAAGCCGTGTCGCCGAACCCCACACGTAGCGGTCCAGCATGAAGTCACCAGCGACGCCGATGCGCCGGCCTCGAAGAGTCTTTTCAAAGCGCGTGAGCTTGCGGGTGTCGATGGTCATGTCCGGGAAAGGAGCATCTGGAGTCCTTGAGTTCCTAGGTATTTGTCACGCTGAAAAAGTTTTAAGAGGTACGAAGGCACTCTAGCAAACGGGATTGTGCGGGGCAACTTCGGCAACGGCCGGGAGTGCTTCCGTGGAACGGCAAACCTGCCGCTTCCAGGGAGGTCACAGCCCCTTGGACTTGAGAAAGGCGCGAACCACGTCGGCGGGATCGTGTTGCTCGCCGTCCACGGCATAATTCAGGGAGCGCATTTCGTTCACGGATATTTTTCCGGCGAGTGCGCCAATCGCCGCGCGTACTTCAGGATGTTTTTCCAGAAGCGCATTGCGAACGAGCGGCACGGCCTCATATGGCGGGAAATAATGGCGGTCGTCCTCGAGCTGCACCATGTGCAGCGACTCGATCGTTCCATCGGTCGAATTGCCGGCCACCAGATCCACTTGCTTGTCGGCCAGTGCGCGGTACAGCAATCCAAGATCGAGGATGCGCGGTTCTCCCGCGAAATGGAGTCCGTAGGCCGCCGCCCAGCCGCGGTATCCGTCGGACCGCTCCATGAATTCGTACCCGAAACCGGCTCGCCACTTCGGAGCATAGGTTACGATGTCGGAGACGGTATGCAGATGCAGCTTGTCCGCGTCTTCGCCACGCACGATGATCGCGAACGTGTTGTTGAAACCGAGCGGAGGCATGGCCTCCACGTTGAACCTGGCGCGATACTCTTCCTGCACGCGACGGAAAACTTCGGCGGGATCTTTTAGCGGTGGATCTTTCAATACCGCGGTGAGAGCCGTACCGGTGTATTCAGGGTACAGATCGATCTTGCCGGACAGCAGCGCGTCATGACAGATAAACGTGCCGCCCAGATTCAGGCGCCGCTCCACGTGCAGCGTCGAATGCGCTTCAATCTGTTGCGCGAATAATTCCCCAAGCACAATCTGCTCGGTAAAATTTTTGGATCCGACGACGATTTTTTCTTCGCCACTCTTGCGGCACCCGGCCACAAAAAATACCGCAACCACGAGCAGGAGACAGGCGGTCCATCGTCTAGCGGCAACAGCCGCCTCCGCGAAACGATTACGATCTGACCGCCAGCTGCAAGAGCGCGCCATTCGGCTGGCCTCCCTCATCGTTTGGCCGTACTTCTCTGGAAGTATCCCAGCCCGGCATCGGCCGCGATCGCCAGGCAGGCGGCGGGTATGGCCCCTGCGAGAATGATTTGATTGTTGACCATGGCCAGTCCGCGAAAGATAAAAACGCCCAAACCTCCAGCACCGATAGCCGCGGCGATCGTCGTGACGCCGATGCACAGTGCGGTGGCCACGCGAATTCCCGCCAGCAAGACGGGCGCGGCCAGCGGCAACTGCACCTGCCACAGCACCTGCCGCGGAGTCATTCCCATGCCCCGCGCGGATTCAATGACCGCCGGATCAACTTCCGCGATCCCGATGCACGTGTTCCGCAAGATGGGCAGCAATGCGTAGAGCGACAGCGCCACAATCGCCGTACTGGCCCCAATCCCGCCGATGTATGGCACCGGGATCAAAAATCCGAAGAGCGCCAGACTGGGAATCGTCTGCACCACATTGGCGGCACCGACCACCCAGCGTTGCAATTTCGTCCGCGTAACCAGGTAAATGCCCAACGGCAACCCAATTGCCAGCGAGATCGCCATCGACGCGGCAACCAGCGCGAGGTGTTCCAGAGTTCGTTCCAATATCTCGCTTTGATTTCGCAGGATGAACTCGTACCAGTTCATTGCGCCCTCTCCTGTGCCCCGTCGAAATCGAGTGACGCGGCGAACGCACGGATTTCCGGTTCAGGGGCCTTCAGAAAGTCCGCAGGGGCATAGACCCCAACGAGGCGTCCTTGATCCAGCAACGCGATCCGCGTGCCCAGAAACAGGGCCTCGCGCACGTCATGCGTTACGAAGACAATCGTTTTCTGCAGCCGCGCCGCCAGGGCTCGAAATTCTCGTTGCAGGTCGGCGCGGGTAATGGGATCGAGAGCGGCGAAAGGCTCGTCCATCAGAAGTATGGGAGGATCGGCAGCGAGAGCCCGCGCGACGCCTACGCGCTGTTTTTGGCCGCCGGAAAGGGCCGATGGGTGCCGTTCCGCAAACTCCTCCGGCGGGAGGCCAACGAGCGACAGCATCTCCCGCACGCGCGCCTGAACTCTGGCCTCCGGCCAATTCTCGAGGGTCGGCACCAAGCCCACGTTCCGTTCAACCGTCCAGTGAGGGAAAAGTCCAGCATCTTGAATGACATAGCCGATGCCCCGGCGAAGCTGGATGGGATCCCACTGTCGGATTTCACGGCCTGCGACTAGTAGCTCACCTACCGAGGGCTCCAGCAGGCGATTAATCAGTTTCAGCGTCGTGGTCTTGCCGGAACCGCTTCTGCCGAGCAACATCAGGGTCTCGCCGCGAGCTATTCGAAGGTCAAGGGCACGAAGAAGCGTGGCGCCAGAAGGCAGGCGATAGGACATCGCTCGAAACTCGACCGCGTAACCAGTTTGAACTCCGTCACTTAGCGGATTCACGCGTCAACGCCTCCCGCTCCCCCACAAATTCATCGATTTTCCCCTCGGGAAAACCATGCATTGAAATCCCTCCCTCAAGCATCTAAGGTTAGGTTGGCACCGTCGTTCAGGCTCCATTTTTTGTTTGTGAACCCCGGCCACGGCACGCAAACTTTTTCCGTCTGGAGAACTTCATGAACCCGGCAGCAGTGGCGACATCTTCCCGCGTTCGCCAACTTCAGGCTCGCCTTCAGGATGCGCGCTCTCGCAGCGACGAACTCTTCGAGATTGTGCGTCCCTCAGCACTGTACGACCGCCCCGTCCCGGAGCGCCACCGGATAATATTTTATCTTGGACACTTGGAAGCGTTTGATTGGAATCTGCTCTCCGGGCCGCTCGGCATTGCGTCCTTCGATCCAGGCTTTGACAAGCTGTTTGCGTTTGGCATTGACCCCGTGGAGGGCGGACTGCCTACGGATCAACCCCAGGACTGGCCTCCGACGGAGCAGGTGCGTGAGTACAACGAACGGCTGCGCGCTGGACTAAACGCCGCCATCGGCGACGCCGCCGCAAAGGATCCGAACCTTGCGCGCCTCGAACATGGCCGCTTGCTCGACGTGGCGATTGAGCATCGCCTGATGCACGCCGAAACGCTCGGTTACATGCTGCACCAGTTGCCAATCGACCGCAAATTCAGCCAGCCAATTGATAAGGAGCTTGCGGCACCTAAAATCGGAACGCGCTGCGTTGAGATTCCTGCGGGAATTGCGACGCTGGGTTTGCCGCGCAGCGAAAACGGAACATTCGGATGGGACAACGAATTCGAGGAGCATCGTGTCGACGTTCCCCATTCGCAATTGATGCCTACAGCGTGACCAACCGCGACTATCTGCGATTTATGCGCGAGGGTGGTTATGATCGCCGCGATCTTTGGAGCGAATCGGCGTGGCAGTGGATCCGTTCACAGGAACATTCTTATCCCTCATTTTGGGTTCCCAACGGAAATTCCTGGTCTTATCGCACAATGTTCGCCGAAGTTCCGCTGCCGTTGGGCTGGCCGGTCTACGTCAGCCATGATGAGGCGACGGCCTACGCGCGCTGGGTGTGCAAGGAACTTCCCAGCGAAGCGGAATGGCATCGCGCGGCCTGCGGCACTCGCAGCGGTTATGAGCGCGAGTATCCATGGGGCACGGATGCCCCATCTGCGCGGCACGGCAATTTCGATTTCGAACGTTGGGACCCCGTTCCCGCGGGCTCGTTTCCAGAAGGCAAAAGCGATTTCGGCGTCGCCGATCTGGTCGGCAACGGCTGGGAGTGGACGCGCACGCCCTTTGCGCCGTTTCCGGGTTTCCAGCCGTTTTCGTTTTATCCCGGCTACTCAGGCAATTTCTTTGATGGCAAGCACTTCGTGATGAAGGGCGGTTCCTCGCGCACGGCCGCGTGCATGTTGCGGCGTTCGTTCCGCAACTGGTTTCAGCCTCACTACCCGTACGTGTACGCCAAGTTTCGCTGCGTCGAGCACTGACACGGCACATTCAAGAAAAAAAGAATCGAGGAATCGTCATGGCTACCGCAGTGATCGCTCAATCTTCCCGGCCCAATCTTGCCGGAGACGTGCGTGCAGGATTGTGCCGGACCGGACAGAAAGAACTGCCCTCAAAATATTTGTACGACGAAATCGGGTCAGCGTTGTTCGAGGTGGTCAGCGTTCTGCCGGAATATGGATTGACGCGCGCCGACGAGCGGCTCCTGCATCGCCACGCCACGGGCATGGTGTCCCGGCTGCAGCCCAATGTTCTGGTCGCGGAACTCGGCAGCGGCAGCGGCAAAAAAACGCGCTGGCTGCTGGAAGCGCTGGCGCGGCGCCAGCGCGTAACCTACTGCCCGATTGAGATTTCGCCAACCGCGCTGGCACGCTGCGAAAGTGAGTTGGGCAGGATCGATTGCGTCAGCATCGTGGGGTTTGAGCGGCCCTATCTGGATGGATTGCTGGCGGCCGCGGCACGGCGTGAGGAGAACGATCATTTGTTCGTCTTGTTTCTTGGCAGCACGATCGGGAATTTCGATCGGGACGCCGCGGAGCGTTTCCTCACGGAAGTGCGCCGCATCCTGATTCCCGGCGATGCGCTGCTGCTGGGCACGGACCTGGAAAAACCGCTGCCACAATTGCTTGCGGCCTACGATGATTCGATCGGGGCAACGGCGGCGTTCAACCTGAATCTTCTGGCGCGCATCAACCGCGAGCTGGATGCGGACTTTGATCTTTCGACCTTCCGGCACGAGGCGCGCTACAGCACGGAGGAGCGCCGCGTCGAAATGCATCTGCGCTCCACGCGCGATCAAATCGTTTCGATTCCTCGTTCCGGGTGCAAGGTTTCGTTCCGCAAGGATGAAACGATCTGGACGGAAAGCTCGCACAAATACCGCGCCGAGGACATCGCCGAAATGGCGCGGCGCAATGGCTTCCGTTGCGACTCGCAGTGGATTGATACCGAGTGGCCGTTTGCAGAAAGCCTGCTGATTGCGGAATAAAGCGGGATCGTCGTTAGCATGCCGCTTTTGAATTTTGCTGCCAGCGCAAAACGCCGCTATCAGCGCCGCGATATCCAAAACCAGTCCGGCGGAAAGTCGGTCCTACCGGGACGCTTTTGTTATTCGCAGGAGCGTTTCTGCGCGCCAGGATTCGGCCGGATTAAGCGTCACGTTCCAAACCCCAAGAATTTGCGATCCTTGATACACGCGTTCAAAGCCTTCTTCCGATTCTGAAACCGTCTCAATCGGTGAGATCCATATTTGGCTGGCGCCGCGCGTTTCGATCTCCACGGCCACGTCCTGCCATTCGTCCGCGAGCCGCACCTGCGAACCCTCGATCACGCCGCTCCATTCCAGCGGTTTTCGCTGGCCCGCAAATTCGATATAACGGTCCGGAACGTCTGGCGCCAGGAGATTGAGCACCAACTCCAGTCCCACACGAAACTGCGCGGGCCCCGGAGAATCGCCCACCGGAAGCTCCAAACCAGCCAGAGAAAGTTCAAGACAGCACCGAAGGTCAAAACCGGCAGCGTGGTTTTCAAATTGCAAAATTTTTCCCACGCGAAGCACGCCATCGGCATCAGCCTGCGCCAGCACCTGACGCAGGGGCGCCTCGATGCTGAATCGAATATCGCTATCGGTCGCGCTTTCGACGCGATAATTGCCGCCGGCAATCGCGGCGCTTTCTTCCAGATGAATCGCTTCGTAGTCCGCCTGCGTTTTTCGATGATCGAACAGCAGCAGCCGAAACGTGTTTCGCGCCCAGCGATCGTACTTTAACCGCTGATCCAGACCTGATTCCTTGACCGTTGTCTGCTCATGAATGGAGGCGACTTTGGCGGCGAACTGCGCGGCGTTCTGCAATTTTGCATGATAGGCTTCGACGCGCCGCTGCAGAGAATTGATCAGTGTCACGGCACTTGGACGAAAATCCAGGACTGCCAACGTGGCCCCATCGGAAGGTTTGACGACTGCGGCAAACTGAGGCGAGGTAATTTCTATTTCTTCGTTTCCGTCGGCATCGAAATCGAGGCGCGCTATAGCCTGATAGGGTTTCGCGCGGTGATGCAGGGCGTCGGCAATCGTTTCGGCGCGAACGAGCTCTCGCCACAACTCGGTCCTAAGGTGGGGAGCGTACAGTCCGCCAAAAATTCCATGCCAGTAGGCGTCATTGCACTGGGAACGCATCAGGTGCATTCCCGCCGCGGCGCGCTGGACGGCTGCCTTCGATCCTTTTCGCGGGCTATTCCGGCCGGCGTCCCGCAGTTTCGAAGAGACCCTCAACATCTTTTTATGCAGCAGATTGGATTCCGAGTACTTGGTGAAAAATCCGCGCCAGAATCCGCCGCGCAGAAATCGCCGCACATCAGGCCGGCCAGAAAATTCTTCGAGCAGCGCGTGAAATTTCTGGCGTACCGATGTGGGTAACACCCACTCCATCATTTCGGTATAGGAAGCCGTTGGCAAGTCCACGCGGCCGAGTGGGCAGTGCCGGGCCAGCGCTTCGCCTGGCGGGCACATCTCCAGCCAGTCAAAATTGGCCTCCATGGCGCTGAAAAAACGGTCCAGCCAACCGTCGCGATAGCAATGTTCGTAGGTGTGGGGCCAGGCGCCAAATTTCTCCATGTCATCGCCCATCGCCGCCATCCCGCCCGGATGATCGCTGGCGCAGCGGCGCAAATAGGCGACGGAATCCTCGACGGTTCCGAAAGGCAGGAGATAGCCTAAGCTCCTGCAAACCAGGAATAATTTTTACGGTGCTGCCGCATTCATCGGCCACGTAAGGACCGAAAAGCTCCGGCAACTCGCGCCCCGCCGCAAGAAAGTGGCTGTCATCCACCAGGGTGTAGTCGACTCCCGCGTGAGCCAGCGCCGCGGGCAACTGAGGCTCCCAGACGCGTTCGGCCAGCCAGGCGCCCGTGGGCCGTTTTCCAAAATGCTGCTCAATAAAGTCGCTCAAAAGCCGAATCTGCTCGATGCGATCTTCATAAGGAATGGCAATCAGAATGGGCTCATAAAATCCCCCGCCGATGATCTCAATCTGGCCGCGCGCGACCAGCGCGCCGATGCGCTGGATATACTCGGGATGCCTTTCGGACAGCCACTCGAGCAGCGGCCCGGAATAATGCAGTCCCAGACGGGCACGCGGGTGTCGAGCCACGCACTCAACAAAGGGCAGATAGGACCGCTCGTAGGTGCGTTCCATCACGCCGTCAAAATTACCGACGGGTTGATGCGCGTGAACGAGTAAGACCAGATCGAATTTCGGCAAGCAGGGACCTCACTGCGGTGCAGGAAATCCATCATAGCCCCGGCCGTCAAAGGTGGAGAAATTCAAATGCGCGATTCTGACGATTCGCAAGTGCCGCGGTGGCATCCGGCGCGCCGGATCGCGGAGTGTCTGCTAAGATGCGTACTCGCCACCGCAATGATCCAGGCTTCAAAAACACGTTTAAATCTTCACGACAGGGATCGCCTGTATCAGCAGGGGCTGGAGGCATTCAATTCCGGACACTTTTACGAGGCCCACGAACATTGGGAGGAAGTGTGGCTGGAGACCCTGCACCCCGACAAAATGTTTCTTCAGGGCTTGATCCAGGTCGCCGCGGCGTTCCATCACCATTCGCGGGCCAACCGGGCGGGAGCGCGGAACTTGCTTCGCGCTGGGCTACTGAAGCTCGAGTATTTCCCGCCTGAGCACGGCGGGCTCGAAATTGCGCCCCTTCGGGAAGCGGTGCGTGGTTGGCTGGCCGTCCTTGACGGCGAAGAAAACACTGAAAAGACGAACATCCCGCGGATCGGCTGTTGCAGCGGCGCACGCCCGTCCATTTGACTCGGCAAACTTTGTTTGCATGTACTGCTCGGCAGTGTGCCACCACACGCGTGGTTCACCGACAGTGATGGAGTGGGATGCTCGCGGCTGCGGAAGGCGTGTGAAGACGGTTGAGGCTAAATCACGCGGATTGACCGACGCTAGAAAAATTTCGGCAAAAATCGCGGCTTCGCGCCCATGCTGAGGCGGTAGTCAGGATTGGACATAAGAAAACCGTCTTCGATCTTGAGCCGCTGCCGCAGAGTTGCCAAATAACCCAGAGCTCCGAGAATCGCAGTGATCCAGGCGGTGTGGATCATGGGCAGCGAAAACACTTCCAGCACCACACCAACGTAGTTTGGGTGGCGCACCCAGCGATACGGCCCGGACGTCACCACTCCGACCGTTGAGGATTCCATCACTTCCACGTTCCAGTGGCCCTTCATCGTGCGGATCACCCACCAGCGGATTCCATTGGAGAGAATAAACAGCGCAGCCATCGAAATGGCCAGCGCGGGGATTAAGGGCCGATGAAGAAACAGAACTTCGAGCCCGGCGCATACCAGGATGCCGGCATGCACCAGCACCATCCAGCGGAAATTGGGTTCGGGAATTTTGCGGACGCCCTGCTTCTGGAGCTGCCGCTGATTGCGGCGTGAAATCACCAGTTCCGCAAGCCGCTCAATCCCAACGATCACCAGCAGGCAAATATAGGCAGCCGTCATGGCCATTGAATCAGCAGCATCTCCGCCGTGAATCCTGGTCCGAACGCCATCAGCAGTCCGTAGCTTCCCGACGGCATTTCTTTCTGCACCAGCCACTCGTTCAGAATGAACAACACGCTGGCGCTGGAAAGGTTGCCGTAGCGGCGCAGGATGTCCCAGGAAACTTCGGTGTCCGCGCGGCTCAGGCCTAATTCCGCCTGCATGTAGGACAACAACTTTTGTCCTCCGGGATGCAGCAGAAACGCGGAAATATCTTCCTGCCGCAGGCCCTGGCGCGCGAGAAAACCTTGCGCCAACTCTTTGATTCGTTCACGAATCAGTTCCGGCACATCCTTGGAAAGAACGATGTGAAATCCGGTATCGCGCAGATCGAATCCCATGGCGGCCAGCGAATTGGGAAACAGAAAGCACTCGGACGCCAGGATGCGCGGTCCGGGCGCTTCGCGACCGGTGACCACCACGCCAGCGGCGCCGTCTCCGAACAGCGCGGCCGAAATTAAATTGGCCTGTGAAGCATCCTTGCGCTGAAAGGTGAGCGTGGGAATCTCCACGGCAACGAGCAGTGCGGTGCGATCGGGAAACGCGGTCAGATATTCCCAGGTGCGCGAGAGGCCCGCGGCACCTGCCGCGCAGCCGAGTTCGGTAATCGGCAATCGGCGCACATCCGGGCGAAAGCCCATGATCGTCGCGATGTGCGCGTCCAAAGAAGGAATCATGACGCCCGTGCAGGACACGGTAATGAGCAAATCCACATCGGTAGGCACCATGCCGGCCTGCGCCAGGGCGCGCTCCGCTACCTGCAGGCCAAGTTCGACCGACTTTTCCTGATACTCCGCGTTGATCTGCGCCAATGGACGCGGCTCAATCAGGTATTCCGGCGGAAACACGCTGTAGCGCTGATCGATGGCCGAATTGTCGATGATTTCGCGAATGGCATCCAACTTGCCACCCTCGAGTCCGAAAACGCCGCCAATGCCGTTTTTTACAATCTCGCGGGACAACACATGAGGCGGTACGGCGGTGGCGCTTCCGGCGATGGTGGCCACGGCGGGGACGACTTTATTCTTGATCCTGGTTTGGGGATTCTGCCGGCTTGCCAGGCCTTCCTCTACTTCCACAGATTTTGGCGTTCGCATGGATGACAATGTGAGGCTCCTCTGACTCCGGCTCCGTTGGGTATTGTCGCATTAAGAGGTACCCGGTGCCAGGTTTGCAGCTTCCGCGGTGAGGCGAAGATTCTTGCCAGCAGGTGCCTGAGAAAATGACAAAGGCCCGCGTTCCTGTTTCCACTTCCGCTGCTAAGATCAAACCAGAACGCAATCTAACATCGAACATCCGGAAAAATCATCTAAACATTCATTCTCATGCACAAAAAGAAAGCGGCGCCCGTCTTCCGCATAGGGAGCGCCGCACGAAAACCGGATCGGACAAGTTGCCGTTTGCGGACGATCTGGATCAGCCCTGGTTGGTGTACCAATCCGCGTTGATGGGCGTAAAGTTCGCCCACTTCTCCGGCAGATCTTCCAGCGCAAAGATCGCCGTCACCGGACACACCGGGACGCAGGCTCCGCAGTCAATGCACTCCACCGGACTAATATATAGTTGAGGCTCGGACTCGAATTTGGGCTCATCTTTCCGCGGGTGGATGCAGTCGACCGGGCAAACATCGACGCAAGCGGTGTCCTTCGTTCCGATACAGGGCTCTGCGATTACGTACGCCATCGGGACTCTCCTTCGAGGATATCGAGTGCTGAAAAAACAAAAACCGACTTACATTTGCTTGGAAAGTATCGGTTTATATCATCAAACCGGCGAACAACACAAGCCAGTTTCTCCTCGCAAAAAGTATAGCACGTCGGTGGCGCAGGCTTCACAGGCAGCGGAAAAAGTCTCCAGATCAATCATTCCGAGCGCCGGCAGTGAGGACGCGTGCCGAATCGCCGCGAGGAATCTCTTCGGCCTAAGTCTAAGTACATACAGATGAGAGATTCCTTGGCGAACACCCCCGGAGTGGCACAAGTCGCATTTTTTCGCAGACCGTTCAGCCTGCAGATGTGCGCTGGCTTTGCTGAACAGCGCCGCACATCAACACAGCCGCGCCCTGAATTTCGCCGCTCCTTAACTGGTTTAAAGCCTCGTTGGCCTGTTCGAGCGGGAACGCTTCGAATGCTGTGCGCACCGGAACCTTCGGCGCAATGGCCATGAATTCGGTGGCATCTTTGCGCGTCAGATTCGCGATGGAACAAAGAGTTCGCTCTCCCCACAGCAATTCATAAGGGAAGGAGGGAATATCGCTCATGTGGATGCCGCCGCAGACGACCGTTCCTCCCGTGCGAACGGCGGCCAGCGCCGCAGGAACGAGCGCGCCTACCGGCGCAAAAATAATCGCCGCGTCCAGTTCTTCCGGCGGGCGATCTTCTGAAGCACCGGCCCACACCGCTCCCATCTCTTTCGCGGATCGTTGACCCTGCTCATCGCCGCGCCGCGTGAACGCATAGACGCTACGGCCCTGATGGCGCGCGACCTGCGCGATGATATGCCCGCGGCGCCAAATCCGTAGATGCCCAGGCGCTGGGCATCGCCCGTGCGGGCCAGTGAACGGTAGCCGATCAAGCCGGCGCACAACAGAGGGGCGGCCGCTGCGTCTTCGTAGGATTCCGGAAGCGGGACGCAGTAACGCTCATCGGCCACCGTGAATTCGGCGTAGCCTCCGTCGACCGTGTAGCCCGTAAAGAGAGCGTTCGGGCACAAATTCTCCTGACCGGAAAGGCAGTAAAAGCATTTACCGCACGTCCAGCCAAGCCACGGCACGCCGACGCGCTGACCAACTTTGAACAGGCCCGCTTGTTTTCCGAGGCGCGTTACACGACCCACTATTTCATGTCCAATGATCAGAGGCAGTTTCGGATTGGGCAGTTCGCCATCGACAACGTGCAAATCGGTTCGGCAGACGGCGCAGGCGAGCACTTCGAGTTGGACTTGGTGATCCCGGGGTTCCGGCTCGGGTCAATTGTGAAGGACGAGAGGATTGCCCGGCTGATCGAGGATCATCGCGCGCATGCTGTTATTTTAACTCATGCCCAGCGCTGTGTGGCGGGGCAGTAGCCAGACTTCAGCCCGTGAACTTTGGTCCTTGCTAGGACGAACCTCAGGCTTTAGCGTGAGTGTCGTTCTTTCTTGGACTAAATTCCACAGACTGAAGTCTATGCCACTGGACCCGGCGGTCGAGAGGCGCCTAAGGGGAAGAGGAGGCTGCGCGAAGAAAATTCTTGGCGAAGAAAATTAAATTTGCGGGACGCTCTGCAAGACGCCGCATGAAGTATGGAAACCAGTCTTTGCCGAACGGAATGTAGACGCGCACCCGGTAGCCCTGCCGCACCAGCTGATTCTGCAGATCCGTGCGGATTCCGTAAAGCATCTGGAATTCAAATTTATCCTTGGTGATGTTCTGTTCGGCGGCGAAACGGATGGCCGCCTCGATCATTTTGGGGTCGTGCGTGGCCAGCGCATGATAGATGCCGCTGGGCAGCAGTATTTTCATCAGCTTGATGAAGTTCGCGTCGACGTCTTTTTTGCGGCGAAATGCGATTCGTGAGGGTTCTTTATATGCCCCTTTGACGAGCCGAATCCGGCAGCCGATGCTCAGCAAGTCGCGAATGTCTTCTTCGCTGCGGTACAGATAGGCCTGAATAACGGTGCCCACCGCCGAGGTTTCCGCGCGCGCCTGCTTGACCATTCGCAGCGTGCGATCCGTGTAGGCTGAGCCTTCCATGTCCACACGCACGAAATTCCTGAGTGCCTCCGCGCGGTGGGTGAGAATGCGCAATTGTTCGGCGCAGAATTCCCCGCCGAGATCGAGGCCAATGTGGGTGAGCTTGAGCGAAACATTGCCATCAATCTCATCCGCCGCAACCCGCTCCAGGGCATCCAGGTAGGAATCGCGCGCCCGCTCGGCGTCTTCGCGGGTGACGACGTTCTCGCCCAGGTGGTCCAGGCTCACCGTCATTCCGGCCTTGTTGCAGGCGCGCGCGGCCGCGATGGCGGGGCCCAGTTCCTCGCCGGGAACGAACCGCTGCGCCATGCGGCGAGTGGTTGCATTGGAAGTAATCCAGCGGCGAAGCCGGGAGCTTTTCGCTAACTCGAGCAGCAGCGTGCGTAACATGAAGGTTGTGCGGGCCGCGCCGTGACATGGCCGCCAAACGAGGAGCGAGTTCAGCGGTCCGGATGGGCCTCGAGAAATTTCTCGGCATCGATGGCAGCCATGCAGCCTGAGCCCGCGGCGGTCACCGCCTGCTTGTAGTGATGGTCCTGCACGTCTCCGGCTGCAAATACGCCGGGGATTTTGGTCTGGCTGCCGTGATGCGTGATGAGGTAGCCGTTT
The DNA here is from genome assembly GCA_963695945.1 of uncultured Acidobacteriota bacterium. Classification (GTDB taxonomy): domain Bacteria; phylum Acidobacteriota; class Terriglobia; order Acidiferrales; family UBA7541; genus Palsa-360. The sequence continues at coordinate 293,954 of CAVOIX010000034.1, forward strand.
TCGTCCATATCCAGCTTGCCGCGAAAGACCATGGTATTAGGAACATGTCCGATGGCGATAAACACGCCTTCCACGGGAAGCGTCGAGGTCTGATTGGTTTCCGCATTGCGCAAAATCATGTTTTCCACGCCGCCCTTGGTTACGTCGGAGATGTCTTCGACCACCATCGGAGTGACGAACTGAATTTTTTCGTTGGCGCGCGCGCGATCGACCATGATTTTCGAGGCGCGAAATTCGCTGCGCCGGTGCACCAGATAGACTTTGCTGGCGAAGCGCGAAAGAAAATTGGCTTCTTCCATCGCCGAGTCCCCGCCGCCCACAACCGCGATATCCTTGCCGCGGAAAAAATAGCCGTCGCACGTCGCGCAAGTCGATACGCCGTAGCCGATCAGCTTGCGCTCGGACTCCAGTCCCATCAGACGCGCCGTTGCGCCCGAAGCGATGATCAGCGAGCGGGTTTCATACGAGTCTTTCCCCGCGGTGATGGTGAACGGCCGTTTGCTCAAATCAACATCGGTGATTGCGCCGGATTTAAATTCCGCGCCAAAACGCTGCGCCTGCTTGCGCATATTTTCAATCAGGTCCGGGCCCAAAATGCCCTCCGGGAATCCCGGAAAATTCTCAACCATCGTGGTCAGCGAGAGCTGCCCGCCAGGCTCAAACCCGTCGATCACGATAGGTTTCAAATTGGCGCGTCCGGCATAAATGGCTGCTGTCAGTCCGGCGCACCCGCTCCCGATAACAATGACGTTGTTCAAGTGGTCTCTCCCTGCCTGTGATTGGATTCAGCAGCATGACGCCGCGATGCAACCCGCGAAGGACGAAAGTTTAGCACTCCAGCCCGCGAACGCGCTGCGATTTTCGATCGCACCGCGGAAAGTGGCCCTTCCACCCCTGCAACACTGGCCTCCCTGCCCGGAATGCGCCATAATGCCAGCGCATTTGCCTAACCACAGGAGGTGGTCTTGAGCCGCGCACCAGGAACCTACGCCGTATTCGATACCTCGCAGGGGACCATCGTCGTCCGCCTGTTTGAGGACAAAGCGCCCAAAACAGTCGCGAATTTTGTCGGGCTCGCCGAAGGTACCAAGGAATTCACGGATCCGAAATCCGGACAAAAAGCGAAGCGTCCATTTTACGACGGTCTTGTTTTCCATCGCGTCATTCCGCAATTCATGATTCAGGGCGGATGCCCCCTCGGCACCGGCACCGGCGATCCCGGCTACCGTTTCGCCGATGAATTCCATAAGGACCTGAAACACGACAAGCCGGGGAAGCTTTCCATGGCCAACGCCGGGCCGGGCACAAACGGAAGTCAGTTTTTCATCACCGTGGCGCCCACGCCTTGGCTCGACAACCGGCATACGATCTTCGGCGAAGTGATTGAAGGCATGGACATCGCCACGAAAATCTCGGAATTGCCGCGCGGCGCCAACGACAAGCCGAAACAGGCCGTCGAGTTGAAATCCGTGCGCATCGAAAAATCCTGAACGGCGCGAAACGAGCATGCTAACCCCGGCTAATTTATTCCGGATGATGAGCGAATTTATCTTCATCCTCCTCGGCGGAGTTCTGGTGTGGTTGGGATTGAATAACCGCTTCCTGAATCCCCCAAGTTTTAATCCGCGAAGCCCGGCGTGGCTGGGGCTGGGAGCAGCGCTGATCTACTGGGGTGTGCGCGGGTGGGTGAAGATGGCGCGCGCGGCGCGGACGACGGACGTGCTGGTCGCGCGCGTCGGCGGCACCTCCCTTGTTTTTGTGGGATTCATGATGCTGTCGCTCGTATTTCTCGAATTTCGCTGGGTAGGCATTGTGCTGGCCACTGCCGGGGCAGTTTTGGCGCTGCGCGGGTTTCTGGCTGCTGTGCTTTCCCTTAGGGCCGAATAGCTTCATTAGACTTCACGAAGGCGAGGAGCGTGCGATGATTAAGGAATTCAAGGAATTTGCGATGCGGGGCAACGTGCTCGATATGGCCGTCGGTATCATTATCGGCGCGGCGTTCGGGCAAATTGTTACCTCTTTCGTGCAGGACATTTTGATGCCACCCATCGGGAGACTGCTCGGGCACGTCGACTTCTCCAACTTATTCGTGAATCTGTCGGGCCAGAGCTATCCCACGATAGCCGCAGCCAAAGCAGCGGGCGCGGCGACGCTCAACTACGGCCTGTTCCTGAATACGGTTATCAACTTCCTGATCGTGGCGTTTGCGGTGTTTCTGCTGGTGCGGCAGGTCAATCGCTTCGCGCCAAAGCCGGCGCCCGTGGCGGCGCCTGCGACGCGCGATTGCCCCTATTGCCTGAGTGCGGTGCCCGCGATGGCCACGAAGTGCCCCCATTGCACGTCGGAACTCCGCCCGGCCTAGCAAAACGTTCATCTGCAATCGTAATGGGAATTCAGCAGCGGGGGGCTTCGTAGCGGGCGTGACGTCCGATCCTTGTAGGGAACGACTTTAGCCGGGGTTTTCTAGCGGGCCTGACGCCCGGTCTTTGTAGGGCACGGCTTCAGCCGTTCCGTAAGACCAGGATTGAATGCGGCTTCAGCCGCTGGCCGGATCAAATTCAAACTCGCCTCTAAATCCGCATTTCGTAAAGACGTTACGTCACGGCTGAAGCCGTGCCCTACGACAATTTAAGTTAAGGTTGATCCACACGGACTGAGATGTAACCCGCTACTGCTTGGTGTTGGCGGCTTTGTTGCGGTTGACGTGTTCCCGCAGGCGGGCGGCTACATCGGCTTCCTTGCCGTCTTCCAATTCCTTCAGTACTTCATCGAGAGCGAAATGGACCACATCGTGATGGTGCAGTTCGTCGGGCGCGACCAGATCGCTGAAGCGCAACCATAGGCGATGCACGAGGCGCACCTCATTGGAGGTCAAATTCGGCGCGTGCGGCCCGAGCAGGAAATATTCCCGCTGCCCTCCGGGAGTGAAAATTTCCAGGTTGAACTGCGGCCGCGGATCGGGAATCTGCTCCCAGGCCAAACCGATTTCCCTGGCCTCTTCAGCGAGCGTCACTTTCCCTGACCGGCCCAGGACGATGGTGCTGGCCTCCAGCTTGACCGCGGCGTTCAGTATCCCGCCCCACAGGTCATTGGCCGAAACCACCGCCAAGCGGATCGGCTTGCCGCGCTTTTCCGCAATCGACAGCGCTTTCGTGAACAGGAATTGCTCAACGCTGCCAAAGAGCTGCTCCGCTTCCAATTCGCTTGAGCCGGAAGCCGCCCTGCGCAGAAGACGGACGTGCATGACCACCACGTCACGGCGTTCCGTACGCACGCGGTCTAGAACAGCCTGCAGGTGATACAGCGCGTGAAAATTGCTGACTGGCACCAGGATGCTTCCGGGCCGGACACCGACCGATTGGCGGGTCAGTTCTTCCTGCGAAGCAACGTTGAACTGGTCCATTTCCACGTGTGCGGCGCCGCGGTTCTTATGCGTGATCCGCTCGGACACGGTAAAAATGCAAAACATAATGCACGAGAAAATGATTCCGGCAACGGTCGCGCTGGGCTTGGTGAAGAGGTTCACGATCGCAATAAGGAACAGAACAATAGTAATCAGCGCCAGGCCGATTGGAATTTCCTTGCCGGCAATATAAAGATTGAGCGGCACGCGGTATTCGCGATCACCGGGATGGGTGTACCGGATCACCAGCACCGCGATCCCCTGCATCGTAAAGCTCCAGATCACACCAAACGCATACAGGTTCGCCAAAAACGTCACGTCGCCGCGGCTGGCGATGATAGTCAGGATCTGGAACAAGACGACGATATTGATGATGCGATTGGAAGTCCCGTATTTGCGGTGCGGCTGCCGGAACCAGTCCGCCAGCACGCCATCCTCGGAAACGCGATTCAACACGCCATTCGATCCAACGATGGCCGTGTTCACGGCGCCCGCCAGAATCAGCGTTCCCACGGCAACAACGAACACGTGAAACACCAGCCGCAGGGCAAACGGCCCCTCCAGGCTCATGGACAGGCCGCCGATCAGATTCTCCAGATACTTGCCGCGCACGTTGTCCGGAATGATCATCACGGCGAAGAACGAAACCAGGGAGGTAAACAGCAGGCTGTAGATAAAAATGATCAAGCCGGCCTTTTTCAAATTCGGCAGCTTGGGAGCTTCGATCTCGCGATACACCTGGGCGAGGGATTCCTCGCCGCTCATGGCCAGGACGGAGTGCCCGATGCCCACAAACACGGCGATCATGGGGATCATGCGCACGATTTCGTGCCCATACAGCCAGCCGAGAGAACGCTTGTCCAGTTGAATATTGGAAGGCGTGGGAAACGGAGGAAGGTGCGCGCCACGGACCCAAACCGTGTAGGTACACCAAACGATCAGCAGGATCACCATCACCGTGGTGACCTGCATGATCTTTAGAGCCTTGTCGCTGGATTCGTGAACGCCCTTGATATTCTCCCACCAGAAATAGAGCGTGACCAGGACGGCAAAAAATGCCGCGGTCGAATTCTCAGAAAGCACAATGCCGGTATGAAAGTATGCGAACAGCTCGTTGAGCAGGCCGGCCAAATACTGCCCTGCGGATACGCCGCTGATCGGGCCGGTCAATACGTAGTCAAACATCAGCGCGGACACGGAGAATTTCGCCAGCGTTCCGCCAAGCGCTTCCTTTACTACCCGGTAAACGCCACCGCGCACGAACATGCTGCAGCTTTCAACGTACACGGCGCGCACGCAGTACGAGAAAAGCATGACCCCGAGGATGAACCATGGGGCGGATTTACCGATGAAGCTTTCGGATTCGCCGCCTGCGTAATAGGCGGAAGACGCCAGGTCATTCAAGACAATCGCGGCCGCACGCCAGAACGAGATGAACGTCAGCATGGCCGTCGTGGCCACGATGACGCGCGGTACGGTGATCAGGGGCGAAGGTTCCGGACTGTGTCCTGAAGGTGTCGATGCCATGAGATGTAAGGAAACTATAAAGAATTTATTATGGCATCTTTATGCGGTGCAGTCCATTTGGATTGCGAATCCCGCCGAACTGCTATTCGAATGGACTCTGAGGGCAGGACAGTGGAACCAACACCGCTTTATTTCCAAATTTGGGAGGGGTCTTTTCGCTATATCCATCTAGAAAGCAGAAAAATCAGCGTTCCCCGGAATCGCGTATTCGCAGGGAACGGGTATGCGAATACGGGATTCAGATATCTCCCGGTTTCACCGCGCCGGCAATTCCGCGAGTTCGAACGCTCGCCGTGAGCTATTGCTACGAGCGGCCCGGAATATTTCGCGGAATCTCAGCAATCGATTTACTGATCGATTCAAGATAACTCTGCGTGTAACCCTGAATTCCCGCCGAAAACTCGCCGGATACCTGCGCCGCCTTTTCTTGCAAGACTTTCGTCACCTGGCTACCGGTGGCTGCGAGCATCGCGTTCACGCCGTCGCGCGCCCGATTTTCAAAATCCTGAGAGAGTTGCGCCAGGGCTTCATTGGCCTTGGCCGCGATGGCCGCGCTGCTTTTCTCCAAATCTTCCTGGGACTTTGCCAGGATCACGTTGGTGCTGTAGGAGAGTTGATTTTCAAGTCCCGCGAAGATCGCTTCGGATTCCTTGCGCAGCGCGACTTCGGCGCCCTGCAACTTCTGAAGCGATTCCTTGGCTTCCGCCAGCATCGGCACTACCTGATCGCGCAGGCGCGCGACGAAACGATCCACGGCCTCCGAGCGCGATGTCTCCATATTGTGCTGCACTCGTTCGATGGTGCTGGCCGCCAAACCGTCCAGGCGCTGGCTCACTTCCTTGCCCTGATTCAACATGTGCAGGCGGGCGCTTTCCATATCCTGCTGCACCTTTTTCATCCAGGTCGCGTAATTGCTGCGGGCGCCGGCTTCGTGCGCTTCGGTCAATTCCTTCATGGCCTGCCGGACAATTACTTCTTTGGACGCCGAAATGGCGGACTGAATGGTGCTTACCGCTTCCAGGCGGAGTTGCGACCGGAACTCCTCGAGCAACCGGCTCTTCTCTTTCACCAGGGCCTCAGCGGCGGCCTCTGCCGCCATGTTCTGAATCTGTTCACCGAGTCCAACCATCAACTGCGCCAGAGGAGCGACCGAGGACTTCGCGGCTTCGCTTCTTTCGGATTTCGCGCCGGAACTGGTGGCCAGGCTCGTTACGTTCGGGGACACGGCTGCGTTCTGCTGTTCTTTGCGAGTCACTACCTTAAGCTCCCGCGCCGCTGCCGAGGACTCATTCGCTTCGGGCAGCTGCACAGGAAACCAGTCCGGCGGTGGCGACGGAACTCCCCAGACATTTCCGGCAATCTCCAGTTCCACGGCGATTTGGAAAACCCGCTCCTTGCCTGCGCCGAGCTTCTGGGCCCACTTCACCTGCCCCTTGCTGGAACACCCTGCGGTGCCGTTGGTCGGCTGTTTGATGTCCAGGAACACGGTCTCGCCCTGGATCACTTCATGCTTGGACTGGTAGGTACAGCCGTGGCAGCTGATCGATAACGTCGAGACCTCTTCGTGGTAGGGCTCGCGCATGGCTCCCACGCCCTGAACAACGAGCGGGATGGCTTGAGCAATGCGGGTGCTGCGGCGCTTCTGCGCGTATGCGAACTGATGGGATGACACTGGAAAATCCTCCGGAGGGGCTGGACTAGAATCATACGAAAGAACTCCGGGGAGTGTCCGCAGAACGGAGAGGCCGTGTAGCCGAGGAGTTACCCCGGATTTTTTCGTGCCCGTAGACGATTGTTTTCGGGGATTAGCGAAAATAGAGATGTTTTGCAGCGCAGGCGGAAGCTTTAATCTGGGCCGTCCTGCCGGTATTCGCGCGCGCATTCGTCGCAGGGGCAGATGGTCCTGAGGTAATCGAAGCTGAAGATTCCCGTCGCATGGCCGTCGTTAAAATCAATTTGAAGAGCGTAGTTGCCTACGGCGTGCGCCGACTTGGCGGTCAGTTTTGGCTTGTACATGGGCAAGAGCGGTGAACTCATTGCTGGGGCGGGCGAAAGTGAAGGATTGTCCTTTTTCAATTGCGCATCCTTCTGTTGCCCCTGCTCTTTCTTGAGCCGCTCGTCGTTGCACATGGCGCACGGACATTGCTCGCGAAGATAGGCGAAATCGTAGTGGCTTGCGTGGTTGTCAGCCCAGGTGATGTCGACACCGGCGCCGGAAGACACGTGCACCTTTACGCTGGCCGGTTTTCTTCGAGCATCGATGGGAATGGGCATGGTTCGAGCGCTACTCCTTGGCCAGCGAAGGAACGCTGATCCGGGCCAGCCGGCCATGCTCGAGTTCGACGCGGCGATCGGCAAGATTTCCGATGGTCTGGGAATGCGTTACCACCAGGATCGTGTGTCCCGATTGGTGCAGTTCATGCAGCAACTGCAGCACGACCGCCTCATTGGCTTCGTCCAGGTTGCCGGTGGGCTCGTCGGCTAGAATCACTTTCGGCTGATTGATCAGCGCCCGGGCAATCGCGACGCGCTGCTGCTCGCCGCCGGAAAGTTCCGCGGGAACATGCTCCAGCCGGTCGCCGAGCCCCACGCGCCGCAGCGCTTCCGCGGCCTCTTTTTCGTCCGTGATGCTGTGAAAATATTGCGCCAGCATTACATTTTCCACAGCCGTTAAATAGGGAACGAGGTGAAACTGCTGGAAGACGAAGCCGATCTTATCGGCGCGGTAACGCGTCAATTCCCGCTCGTTCAGATTGCCAATCTCCAGGCCGTCCACCACGGCGCGGCCGCCGGTTGGGTGATCGAGCCCGCCGAGAATATTGATGAGCGTGGTCTTGCCCGAGCCGGACGGGCCCATGATGGCGATCCACTCCCCCGCCTGCACCTCGAAGCTGACGCGATCCAGCGCGCGCACTTCGCCAAAGCACTTTTCAAGTTGATCGACCTGGACCAGCGGCGCCATCACTCTCCCCGCAATATTTCCGCTGGACGCACGCGCCCCAGAAAGCGCAGAGGCAAGGCCCCCGCCAGCGCCACGCCCACACTCAACGCGACGGTGATGGGCAGGACTTCGAAGCGCGCCGAAATCACTACCCCGAAGATGCGTTCACCAATCCACCGCGCCAGTAACACACCCAGCAAAAAACCAAGCAGGCCGCCGAGCGCGCCCAGCGTTCCGGCCTCCGCCAGAAACAAACGCATGATGCGCGGCACACTGCCGCCGAGCGCTTTCATCAGGCCAACATCACGCCGCCGTTCCATCGCCAGGGCGGCCATCGAAGCGAGCACGCCAAGCATTGAAAGAATTAGAATCAGCGCGATGGTCCAGGAAAGCAAACCCTGAATCCTCCCTAGAATGGTGCCCTCGGCTGCGGCGATCTGACGCACCGGACGCACTTCGAGACCCGGCAGATGATCCGCAAGCCTGCGCGTTACGTCTTCAATTTCCGCTGACGTGCCCGAGACGCTCACCTGCACCAGGCTTACCCGGCCAGAAAGTCCTGCAATCGTCTGGGCCAAATCAAGATTCGTGAGGATCTGATTATCTTCCGAGCTCCCGGTGGTGACAATTCCGGCAACCGTCAGCGCGATCGCGTGATCGCCGGAATGCAACTGCACCGAACTGCCGGGTGCCAGTCCAAGCTGGCGCGCGGCCCTGATACCGACGAGACAGTGCTGGTGATCGTCGCGCGAGGAGACCCAGCCGCCCTCAACTTTCCACCAGGAATCCATCTTGGCGACCTGATCAAACCACGTTCCCGCCAGAATTACGGGCTGCGATCCGGAATCCGCGGCGACGTACAAGTAAGGGGCGGTGGCCACAATCTGCGCCACGTGCATGGCAGCGATGCGGTCCATCACGGAGGCGTCCGCCAACGCAGCCTCGTTGCCCCCGCTCGCCGGCGGCGCGATCACTACGTTGGCACCCAGCGTGCGGAACTCCTGCGTCAGTTTCCGCTCCGCGTCAAAATTAACGTTGAGCAGCGCCGAACACACCGCCGCCCCACTCGTGAGCGCGATGAATGCCACGGTAAGCCTGCCGCGGCTTGCGCCCAGCAGTTTCCAGAGAATTCGCAGGAACATCGAGCGGCTCGCCACGTCCTCACTCACCCCGCAACACGGGAGCGGGATCGACGCGCGAGGCACGTCCAAGCGGGAGGAGACTTCCCATCAGCGCTACTGCGGCGGCAAGAACTAACACAATTGGAAAGAGAATCCAACGCAGCTCGGGAGCCACGCCAAATATTCCAACGCCCAGCGCATGCGCCAGAATAATTCCCAGCGCGTATCCCAGAACTCCGCCAACCATCGCCAGGAATAATTGCTCGGCAATAAAAAATGAGCTGACCGCGCGGCGGCTGGCGCCCAGCGCCTTCATCAAACCAATTTCGGAGCGCCGCTCGAGCACCGTCGTCGCCGAGGTTGCCCCCACGGCCAGAGCTGCCGCGAATAATGCGGCGATCGTCACGATCCACATCAACCCGCTGACGCGCGACAGAATGCGCCCCTCGCCTTCAGCCACTTGCCGGATCGCGCGCACTTCAACGCCCGGAAGTTGCTGCTGGATCTGATGGGAAATCGAGGAAATGTAAGGACTGCAATACCACCGGTCGTATTCGGCCGGAGTCATGCTGGCAGGATCGCGCTCCGAAAAAGAGTCCGCCGGCTTCGTCAGCGCGCTCACCAGCAGGCGGCGGTACTGGCCAGGGCGTCCGGCAAGGTCTTGCGCAATTGCCAGGGGCGCCAGGATCGAATTGTCCTCGCGGCCTCCGGTGGCTACAATGCCCGTGATCGTCACGGCATGCGAGTGCCCGGGCGTATCGATTTTCACCACGCTTCCTTCATGCAGCTTCAAGCGCTGCGCGAGCGCCGTGCCCACCACCGCTTCATCCGCGCCATCCGCAAACCATTTCCCGTCCACGTGCCACCAGGGATCGGTGACCGAAATTCCCGTAGTGAACGCGCCGCCATCAGGAACCGGAACGGAATGGCTGTACCAGGTTCCAATCAGTTCACCGCGGGGCTCGCCCTGCGAACCACGCGAGGCGATACCCACCGGCACCTCAAGGAACGGCGCAAATCCCATTACATTGTTGCGCCAGAAGATTGTTTTGAGCTTGCCGAGATCGCTTTCCGGCAGGTACGCGCCGGCGTCGACGGGCCGGTAGTCCACGCCGCCAATTTCCAGCGGCAAGGTGTCTGAAGCGGGTGTGACCAGAAGATTTGCGCCCAGCGACCGGAATTCCCTGGCCAACCGGTCACCCACGTCGAGGGCGACTTCCAGCGTGGCGGTCGCCACCGCCATGCCCAGCGCGAGGGCCACCGCCGTGAGGACTTTCCGGCGCGGCTTTCGCGTAAACGAATCGCTGACAATTCGAAAAAACATAATCTGTCGATCCAGGTGGCGCAGGCTTCAGCCTGTGGGTTTTGGCGCGCGCAAGGACTAAATTCCACAGGCTGAAGCCTGCGCCACCTCGGAGAATTACGATCCAACGCCGCAGGCTAGCCGTTACTCACCCATCACTTCGAGACCCGGCTCCTGGCTTCGGCCAGTGTCGAGACGTCGATCACCAGTGCGCCGCTGTCCGTGTGCGACGGCACACCAACAGGATTGCATCCCCCCGCTTCCCCAATGGTCGGAATGTAAATCGCGGAAGCGCAATTGCGGCATACGACGTTCGAACCGTCCTGGCGATATCCGGCCGTACCGCAAATCAGGCAGGCATCGAGCGCCGTGCCCCAGCTTCCGTTGGGCTTGCGAATCACGAGAAAGCGCACGCTCGTGCCGCTGGCCTCCACATTGTAAATGTGCAGATTGGAATCGCTGATCTCGGAGAGAGGAATGCGAACCTCCCCGCTTTCCGACTGAATGGATTTGGCTTCGGGAGTCGCGGTGACGCGGGTGTACGCGAATTCGGCGGCCAGGATCAGAATCACGGCCGTGCAGGTGAGCGTCGAGGCAAATGCCCAGCGCCGCTGCTTGCGGCGTTCCCATTCGATCCTGCGTCGTTCGGCGGCATCCGGCACATTTTCCGCCGTGCGCGCGCGCGCCGCCATCCACTCGCGCAACACCAGCAGCGCCGCAGCGCCCAGAATCACGGTGAAAAAGAAAAACTCGTTGCGCACGATGGGACCGACGTAGGCCATTTCCACCCGGCTGGATGGCAGCCACATGGCTTCGCTCAGTTCGTGAAGACCGGTCAAAGCCAGCTGCACTGCAAAGATAATCAGAATGGTGCTGGTCCAGGAAAAGAACGTGCCGAGCGAAATCTTCAGGGTTCCGTGGAAGAAGAAAACTCCCACGGCGATGGCCACGCACAGACCTAGTATCGTTCCGATCCAAACGGCAATGCCTTCAGTGGAAAGTTCCAAGGCTCGAAGAATGATAGCAAGCTCGGCGCCCTCGCGGACCACCATAAGGAAAACAGATGCAGCCAGGCCAATGCCCGCGGAAAACTCCGATTTTGCGGCGTATTTTTCAACGCGCTGTTCGATTTCCGATTTCAGGTGCCGCGCCACGCGGTTCATCCACACAATCATCGTGACCACAAAGACTGCCGCAACCAACAGCAGCACACCTTCATATCCGTCTTCACTGACCTTCAGGCGCTCGAGGGCTATGCCAATCGCTAGGCTCGATGCTCCCGCGGCAATGACGCCTCCCCACACCCACCGTGCGAGGTTCGAGCGCCCGGTGCGATTCAGATAGACCAGCACGATGCCGACTACCAATGCGGTTTCGACACCTTCACGCAGAGCGATGAGAAAAGCAGAGAGCAAAGAACCGTCCTTTAACTTGCCTTGCCGGCGGCAGGCTCGGCACAATCGCGGCATCCACCCGGAGCGATAGCCTGTCCCGAAACCAGGGCCCGGAAGGGGGCTTTTTCTAGTTGCAACTCATTCGCAACTGGAAGTATTAGTGTACACGGCGCAGAACACCCCGGTCAAGGTTGCCAAGTTCGAATCCCAAACCTCAAAGTTGATAAATCGAGCGTCCTAGTGCTTCCCCTGACGGTAGAATATGCATCTACATGATTCTAGCTATGATTCAGTCCCGATGTCACCCTGCAAATCGTCGCAACACGCTCTGGTTGGTTGCGTTGGCGGCCCGAATTGCAGCTGTGATCTTTGCGAGTTTACTGATCGTGGCACCCGTTTTGCCGCAATCCTCGGGCGCGCCCTCTTCAGCCGATCCCGCAGCCAAAGCAAAGCCATTCACACCTCCGCCCCCCGTGGATAAAGGCCGCGCGCGAAAGGCTTTCGAAGCGGGACGCCGCGCTGAGCAAGCCGGCGACTGGAAGTTGGAATTGGCCTCCTATACGGAGGCGGCAACCTACGATCCGGCGAACCGTGAATACGCCATGCTGCGGGAGCATGCTCGATTCCAAGTCATTCAGTCACTGGTGGACGCCGCCGAGCGCCAGGCAATCGCCGGAAATGATGCGGCAGCCCGGGCGCTGCTGACCGAAGCGCTAAAAATTGATTCGAATTACGTCGTAGCCCGTGAGCGTCTGCAGGAGCTGACGCAGGGCCCCGTCGAAGTCGAGCCAGAAAAAGGTCCGCGTCTGGCTGGTCCACCGCGTCTGATCCTGAATGCAGGAACCCATTCCTTCGATTTCAGCGGCACCACGCGCGGGGCATACGAGGCAATCGGAAAACAATTTGGCGTACGAATGGTGTTTGACGGCGATCTTCCCGATCGCTCGTTTCGGTTTCAGGTTCCGCCTCTTGACTTTGACACCGCGGTGATGATCCTGGCCCGGCAGACCAAGACCTTCACGCGCGTGGTGGATTCTCACACCATGTTTGTCACCGAAGATACCGCGCAAAAAGAAAGAGATTACACGCTGGAGGTGGAGAAGGAACTCCCGCTTCCCGCTTCGGTCAGCGCTGACGAGATGAACGAAACGGTTCGCATGATTCGCGAGATGACCGGCATCACGCGAACGCAGCTGAACACCGCGACGCGCATGCTGACCGTACGCAGCTCCGAGCAGAATGTGGCGCTCGCGCAAACCCTGCTCGAGCAGATCGAGCAGCCTCACGGCGAATTGATGCTGGACATTGAAATCATGGAGGTCGATCGCACCAATGCCACCCAGTTGGGAATTACGCCGCCCAGCAATGCGAGCCTATTCATGCTTACGGTGCCGGAAGTTCAACAGCTGCAGGCTGCTCAGAATTCCGGCAGTCTCATCCAGGCTTTGCAATCTATTTTTGGAAGCAGCGCGGTAAGTTCGGCGACCGGGTCCGCGCTTCCCGCGCTGGTGGCTTTTGGCGGAGGGAAATCGATTTTTCTGGCCACCATGCCCAGCGTCTCGGCGAATTTCGGCACCGCGCTCAGCACGGTGCGCAGCGCCCAGCGAGTTTTGTTGCGAGCGCAGGACGGAAAACCCGCCACTTTTTTTGTGGGAGACCGCTACCCCATCGATCTGGGATTGCTGTCTTCGGATTTGAATTCCACGTCCTCGGCCCTGGCCTCGGCGCTCGCCTCTGGTCTCACTCTACCCCGTACGGACTACAATGTGGGCAAAGTGCCCGAGTCGGTGGCCATCGCGGATTTCAATAAAGACACTCATCCCGACCTTGTGGTCGCCAATCAGACCGACGGCACGCTGTCCATCCTCTTTGGAAACGGAGACGGCACATTTCAGACGGTGGCATCCACATGCTCTGCACCATCGTGCTTCGTGCTTCCCGGCGTCACCGTGGGCACGGCCACAACGGCCGCAAGTCCTTCCGCCGTAGCCACCGGCGACTTTAACAACGACGGCAACGTCGATATTGCCGTCACCGACATAGCCAACAGCCGCGTCTTAGTTCTGCTGGGCAATGGCGATGGCACATTTCAAACGCCGGTTTCCTACTCGACAGGAGGCAATCCCGTCGCTCTGGTGGCCCAGGATTTTGACGGCGACGGAGAACCAGACCTCGCGGTAGTCGATCAGGGTGATGGAAAAACTCCCAGTGCTGTGTCCGTTCTTATCGGAAATAAAGTGAACAACGCGCAGGACGGAACCTTTGGGTCCAAAATTGACTATCCGGTAGGTGTTTCGCCGTCAGCCATCACGACTGCGGATTTCAATGCTGACGGCGTTGTCGACCTCGCCGTCACGAATAAGGCCGACAACACTGCATCCATCCTGCTCGGCAATGGCGATGGCACTTTTGGCTTGCAAAAAACTCTCGCCACCGGCGCCGGGCCAGCGGGGAATCGCCACCGCCGATTTCAACAACGACGGCCATGCGGACCTGGCGGTATCGAACGAGGCTGACGGTACCGTTTCCGTAGTCCTTGGAACCGGAAACGGGACATTTCTGGGTCAGACGGCCTACGCCGCGGGGTCCAGCCCGGTCGGAATTATTGCCTCGAACTTTACCGGCACGAATACCGACCTCGCCGTCGCGGACCAGGCCGGAAACGTTGCGGACATTTTGATCGGAAATGGCGACGGAACATTTAACACTCCCATTTCCCTGCCTACCGGAAATTCTCCCGTCGCACTGGCGGGAGAGGATCTGAACGGGGACAGCACCATCGATCTTGTCACCGCAAACAACGGCTCGAAATTCCGTCACGGTTACGCTCAACACCTTGCAATCGTCGGGTGGGTCGCCATCCTCGCAATCTGCCTACCCGTCCGCCGAGTACGTGGACCTCGGACTTAAGGTAAAGGCCACGCCGCGACTGCATGGCACGGGTGAGGTCACCCTGCAGCTTCAATTTGACATTAAGAATCTGACCGGCTCGAACATTAATGGCATACCCATCCTCAGCAACCGCAACATCGAACAAACGATTCGACTGCGTGAAGACGAGACTTCGGTTCTGTCTGGAATGATTCAAACGAGTTCGATCCGGTCCATCAGCGGGCTGCCGTGGACTTCTACGGTTCCGGGAATCGGCTTGTTGACCGGCGAGGATACTTCCAACATTCAGCAAACGGAACTGCTCATCCTCGTGACACCGCGCGCGTTGCACCTTCCGCCACACGATGTTCCCGCGGTTTATGCGGGGCGCGGAGAGCCTTCTACTCCGCCATCCGGCCCGGGCGCACCAGTGAATCCAAATCAACCTCCGCAACCAGGCCGCGCGCCGATTATTCCTGGTGTGCCGGCCGGCCAGGCCCCGCCAGGGGCGGTCAATCCGGCTCCCCCGCAACCGCAGCAGCCGCAGCAACAGCCCCAACTGCCGCCGCGACCACAGATCCAGTAGCTAGAACCCTGATCGGGGAATGCGTGTGGGACCGGAAAGTGGACGCTGAACGCGAGTCTGCGGGCTGAGATTTGGGACTTGAGACTCGCGCCAAGTTGCGATTCGTACAGACTTCGGGTTATTGATTTTTTCTCGGCGGCGCGTTCCAGCTACGAAACGAAATCCCACAGACTGAAGTTTGTGCTGCTTGAGTTCGAGGGCGTTGACGACCCTAGCCGTGCTGAAGGCTATCGAGTCGCGGCGGCATGTCCAGAAACGCGTGCATCACGTGCCAGAACTGCTGGCGATTGATGCCCAACGCCAGAGCGTGTGCCGCTCCGGGCAGGATAATGAACTGGCGGTCGGCGACCGGCAGCTGCTTGTAGAAATTCATCAGGTCCACTTCCGTGGCGATTCCGTCATACTCGCCGCGAACCAGCATCACCGGCACATGCACCTTGAGCGGGTCGACCACCGGCAGGTTGGCGGTCATGTCCAGATACGTTCCCGTTGGAACATCCTCGCCGAATTTCATTTCCACGTCCGCGAGCGCTTCGCCCACGGCCGGTTCGGTCGTCCCCGGCTTGTCACGTGTGAAAATACTGCGAATCATGTCGCGATCGCGCGGGCGCCGGCTGTGGGTGCGGTAAAAATCCACTTGCTTGGCGCGATCCTTCAGAGTGGGCGAGCCTTCTCCAGTGTATGTAAATGCGGCGAGTATCAGCCGGTTCACCATTTCCGGTTGCGCCGCGGCAAATGCTCCGGCGCGCAGCGCTCCCGAGGACTCACCGAAGACGTGGAACTTCTGCTGGCCGCTTTCGCGCGAGACTACTGGCAGCGCCAATTTCAAATCTTCAACGCCGTCCGCGATATTGGAATTGCCCTCGCCGCGCGAGGATCTGCCGTACCCGGTAAAATCCATCGTCCACACGTCATAGCCGAACCGCGCGAAGGCGTCCATCATGGAGTACTCGCCGTGCCCTGGAACGGTGAGGTCAAAGCCGGCGGAAGATGTGGAGGATCCGTGCACCAGAAACAGTACCGGAAGCGCCTGCTTGCCGGCCTGCGGCGCGCCCGCGCGCTTTCGATACATGTACAGCTTGACGTCGCCCTTCTGCGCCCAGTATTCCTTGCTCCAGATTTTTTCATTTGCCGCGCCGGACTTCTCCATCTGCCCGCTCCCGGGCTCCGCGAATGCCTCGGCGGCAGAGCTGCACAGCGCGAGCCCGCCGGCAATGCCTGGAGCCGCACACAACAAAAAATTACGCCGCGACGAATGACGATTTGACAATGGCATAACTGCCTCCAGGAATTGCGCTGTGAACGTTTGGCTACGATACTCTCATTCGTCCATCATCTTCAATACCCAAAGCTGATCGAAGGATTGCATCACGGTTTCCGCCACATGGTAGACTCACGCGCATGGTCAGGCCGTTAGCCATCGGTCTACTCCTTCTCATTGCTTTACCGGCGCCAACTTCCCCCTCAAGAGAAATTTTGCCGGCCCAAAACGCCTTGAAGTGTGCGGACGCCAAGGTAAATTACTCCGCGTTTGACGAAGCGTACTCCAAGAGAATGATTCTTAAGTCCGTATCGGACTCGGAAAACCCACCGCAAACCATTGCTAAAGATTATTCCCCCGCAGCGAGAGATGTGGCAGGTGGTCGTGGAACCAGACACGACCAAAGCGGGACCGTGGAACACGAGCATCTATCTCGGGTCGGACTCCAACAAAGAGATATGGAAACTCACATACCTTGACGAAATCGGAGCCGGCGGTGCGCGCTGGCTCAACGAAAAACTGGTATACGGTGAAGTCTTTTGGGGGAGAGTCTACGCGACGGAATTCATCCTGGACCTGCAGCAGCACAAATTCATCTACCGCGAGATGGCGAATTACGGAGCCGCGACGGAGCCCTGCCAGTAGTCATAGTGGATTGCGCTGCCAGTTCGCGTAGTTAATCGCCTGCACGGAGAATTTCGCGGCCCGCAAACGAAACGAAAAACTCAATAAATGTACCAGGCCGCAGATCACCAGGGCGCTCTCGAACCTGCGCTGCTGGATTCGCTGCAGCCAGAGCTCTTCGCGCTTTGTATGCACGTCGAGAATCTGCCAATTGGCGAAAGCGACCGTCGGAGGCGCTCCAATCATGTTCGGCTCGCTGGAGTTGGTTGGAATGCCGAAATCCAAGCGCTCGTTTCTCGCCGGATCGATATCCACATAGTGGCCAAACGGTAGTTTTTCGAGGGCTAAACTTTCGGCAATCGTAGGCCCCAGACCCGAGGCTTCTTCAAAGATAAAATCAACGCCCTCGGAAAGAATCAGCTTGTTGAGCAGCGCCACGTACATCGGATCGTACACGTTCCCAAGCCGCTTCTCCGCCCCCTGCACCACGTGAAGCGTCGCCAGAACTGTGACTCGCGGATGCATAGATACAGTTGGTGCGGGCATTCCTGAAGATGGAAGTTAATTACTCGGCTGAAATTTTCGGATCGCGAAGAAACCGCTTAAAGATTCCGCGCAATTCAGCGGCGAGCCGGAATCATTATGCTATCCGACACGGAAAAGATAAGCAACACGGGCTAACTGCGATCTTCCAAGAGTAGGTACCATCCGGACGCCTACCTTCCCGCGCGGCGGCGCGCGATGCTGTTCCTGTTAACCAGTGAGGCAACCTCAAATCCGCTATCCCCACAACTCTGCGCGGCTCGCTGTAAGCTTTTTATGGACGAGTCGAGACGTTCCGCCAGCCACCGATTCCAATTGGCCTGTATCCGGGGCGTGCGTTAAGTCAGACGCTTGCGTCTGCGCCTTCTGCGCCGCGCCAATTCAGTCGTAAAAACCAGCCGTGTAGATGTTGAGGAGTGACTTTTGAGTCCGACACTAGACCTAGCCGACGCTCCGGTTGCTCCAGTGCCACACGAGGCGGGCTCGGCGGCACGACCTACCAAAACGGAAAGATTTGCGTGGGGGCGCACTCTCCTCTTCGGCGGCTTGGCGGCCAGCCTTCTCTGTTGGGCCGGGTTCTACAACGGGTATCCAATACTCACCCCGGACAGCGGCAACTATCTCCGAAGTGGGGCTTTCCACGTCTCCCTCTGGCCGTACCGTGCGCCCGGATACGGCGCCTTCATCAAGTGGACGATGCTCGGCACCAGCACATGGCTCACGATTGCAGCACAGGCGATAATTGTTATTTACATCCTGCGCCTGACGCTCGCTCGGCTGCTCGAAACAGAAACGAAGTACGTCGATCAGTGCCTGCTTGCCAGTGCGTGTGTCATGTCCGTCCTGACCAGTTTGCCCTGGGTGGCATCGGAGCTTCTGCCGGACATATTCGCGGGAGTGCTGCTATTGTCCGCATTTCTGCTGACGTTCTCGGGCGGTATGCGCAGGGCAGAACGAGTCGTTCTAGCCCTGATCATGACTCTCTCCATTGCCGCCCACCCCTCGCTCTTTCCCATCTCGATACTCTACGCCGGAGCGCTGCTCCTTTTGAGGCTTGCTGATCGTGGCTCCTGGGGACGCCTTCCAATCAAGTCCATTTTGGTTTGGTTTCTTGTACCGATTATTACCGCCGGGTTGTGGACCGCGAACCAGTATCGAAGCATGGGATTTGGGTTCAGAATTTCACCATCCGCGAATTATTTCCTTTTGGGCAGGTTGTTTGGTAATGGAATGGCCCAGGATTATCTGCGTGAAAATTGCCCGAAGCGGCCGTTTATTTCCTGCCAATACCTCTCCCACCTGCCACGAGGTGACGGAGAATTTTTGTTTGAACATCCGATGGGGCGCGCACTTAGAACGCACGAAGACGAGGTAAAGGCGATCGTATTCGGCGCGATCCGAGCCAACCCGCGAAGGTTCGTAATCGCCAGCATCCGGGAGTCGGCGCTTCAGTTCGTGGCCCTGCATCCGGGCGAAGAGCTTCACTTGAATATTCTGGTCGACTACTGGTATGACGTCTTGTTGGTGATCCCGAAAGAATTTATTACCTACAGGCTGTCCAGACAATTTCTTGACGGGCTGTTTCCTCTTTCCGATCAGCTGACACGGATTCACATCGCCGTATTCTGGGCGGGAACCCTGGCATGCCTGGCGTTTGCCTGGACCCGGCGCTCTGCGCGGGTGAATCAGCTCCTTGCCGCAGCCTTCGCTTTCCTGGTCATCAACGCCACGATTTGTGGCGCGTTGTCCGGGGTCTACCAACGCAAACAAAGCCGGGTGGCATGGATCGTGCCGTTTTGTCTAATTCTATACATTTGTTGCTGGATAAAAGATCGAAGAAGAGCCAGAGCCTTAACAGAAGCTGAGCTGGGATAACGCCGCTCTCAGCCGTCAACCGAGAATCTCACAGTGCACCAGCGATGATCGGCCCGTGGCTCACCTGACCGGCTACCCCAAATCCGCACAAACCTGAGTATGACTTGGTCTTTGAGCGCCGCATAACCCGCGTCTCGCTGTGCCTGCGCTGAGGCATGCCCTTCCCCCGCTCCGAATTCCGAGATCATCCACAATCTTGCGCGAATCAAGGGAGCAGGCCAAAGTAGCGCAGGCTTCAGCCTGTGGATTTTGGTTGCAGCAAGCGCGTCGTTGCTCGTACTAGCCCCACAGGCTGAAGCCTGCGCCACCTCGCCGGCCTCGTTCATCTGTTCCGACAAACCAAAGCAAATCCCCTTGATTCCGTTTGGAGAAGGACTATTATTCGGGACACTAAGGTTCTCCGCGATCTGATCGGAGCCCATCTTCAGGTGGGATCATGCGCAACAAGAGCGGTCGTACACCGAAGTCTCAGCCATTCAGACTGGTCTTGATTCTGAGCTGGAAGCAGGTGGTTTTTTGTGCGTTTGCGATTGCCCTATCGACTGTACCGGTCGGTGCGCAAACAAAACAACAACCGCAGACTAGTTCGGGGCCGAGAAATGACTGTCGTCCCACTTGGGGATCCCCTTGTGGTGTTCAGCAGAATACGTTTCCGGACATGCCCCCGCTACTGAAGTCTGTCCTTGCCAATGACGAGGAATGTCTTCCGTGGAAACTTTCCAGCGCGCGGGACTCCACATCGAGTGTGACGGCGCTGAAAGTTCCGTCAAAGGCAAGGCGCGAGTATGAAAAGGCGTGCACTGCGTACCGCAAGAAGAAGTTCAGTGATGCCGAGCAGCACCTGCGCGACGCCATAGGGAAATTTCAAGACTATTCGGCGGCTTGGGTAATGTTAGGAGTTGTTCTCGACCAGCAACACCAGGTACAGGCCGCCCGCGATGCTTGTTCTCGTGCCGCAAAAACCGATGCGAGATATTTGCCGGCGTATCTTTGCGCGGCGGAATTTTCAACCCGGAATCAAGAATGGGGAGAACTTTTAAACCTGGCGAATGTCGCCCTCGGCCTCAATTCGGCGGGCGATGGTTACGTGCATTTCTACCGAGCGATGGCTTACTTTCATCTGAACAATCTTGTCGACGCGCAGAAGAGCGCTTTGAAAGCCGCGGAGATGGATGTAAATCACAATTATTTACCGATTTACTTTTTGTTAGCTCAGATCTACGCCGCCGCGGGGAGTGAGGTGACTGACCGGGGATTTTTGTACCAGCCGAAGTGAGAGAGAATCTCTTACGAGGAGGACGGCTGGATATGCCAAACAAGAGGTACAAGGCAGAACAGATCGTGACGTTGTTGCGGCAAATCGAAGTGGGAATCGCGAATGGAAAGACCACCCCGCAAGCCTGCAAGGAAGTTGAGATCACCGTGCAGACCTATTACCGCTGGAGGAAGGAATACGGCGGCCTGAAGCTGGATCAAGCAAAACGACTCAAGGAACTGGAAAGAGAGAACGCCAAACTCAAGCGAGTGGTGGCGGAGCTGTCGCTGGAGAAGCAAGTTCTCAAGGATATCGCGGAGGGAAACTTCTAAGCCCTGAGAGGCGTCGCTGTGCGGTGGAGCATGCGCGAGAGAAGCACGAACTTTCCGAGCGGCATGCTTGCCAACTGGTGAAGCAGTGGCGTGGAACGCAGCGCTACCTGCCGATCCAGAGAGTGGACGAAGATGCGCTGACCCGAGACATCATCACGCTGGCCAGTCAGTATGGCCGTTACGGCTACCGGAGGATTACGGCGCTGTTGCGGACCGCAGGCTGGCAGGTGGGGAAAGATCGAGTGCAGCGCATCTGGCGTCGCGAAGGGCTGAAGATACCCAACAAACAAAAGGCACGGAGAAGGCTCTGGTTAAATGATGGCTCCTGTGTGCGGCTGAGGCCTGAGCGGGCGAATCACGTCTGGAGCTATGACTTCGTGAGTGCAATGACCCACGATGGCAGAACGATTCGCATGCTGACGATGATCGACGAATACACGCGAGAGTGCCTGGCGATTCGAGTGGCGAGGCGATTGGGAAGCTACGAGGTCATCGAGGCGCTGGCGGATGTGATGCTGTGGCGAGGAGTGCCGGAGAATATTCGGTCTGACAACGGCGCGGAGTTTGTGGCCAAGGAACTGCGGAAGTGGCTGGCGAATGTAGGGACCGGAACGTTGTATATCGAGCCAGGCAGTCCTTGGGAGAACGGTTACTGCGAAAGCTTCAACGGAAAGCTGAGGGATGAATGCCTGAATGGGGAGATTTTCTACTCGCTGAAGGAGGCACAAATCGTGATCGAGAAGTGGAGAGTCGAATACAACACCAGGCGGCCCCACTCGGCGCTCGGCTACAGGCCGCCTGCCCCCGCGGCCTGTAGCCCCTGGGATCGGCCTAACCAAGATTCACAGTCCATGGCTGTGATATAAACTCTCTCACTCACCGTGGTACAAAAACTCGGTCCCGTCAACAATATGGCGCAGCCCACGGCGAACGCTGCCGGGAAACGAGCCCGACCATGCACGCCCGGGGGGCGATTCTGTATTACCCGCTTTACTTCTCGCTGTACTGCATGATGGCGTCGTCGCTGGTGCGCATGACGATTGACTTGGCCACGCCGGCGAGGCGCAACTCCACCAGCGAACGCGAGCCGTCAGGATTTACACGCAGCAGAATCGTGTTGTCCTTGAACTTCACCCCACTCTTCACCCATGTTCCACTCGCCGTCGCCACGAATTTGCCGTCTTTCCACAATTCAACCCGCACGGTTGAATTCGTGGAAGAAAGCGTAAGCTGGTACATTCCTTCCGGAATTTCCGCGCCATTCACCGTCACAGTCGCGGGCAGGAAGAAGAAAGGGCGCTCCGGATTTTTCTTGGCCAAAAGTTGAACGCTTGACGCCAAAAGGATTACGATCGTGAGTGCAGCTTTGATTTTCATATGCACCTATCGTCCGGCGGCCAGCGTTGTTTCCATGCGGGGCAGCGCGGTTGATGATTCGATTTTGCGTGCAGCCGGAACGAAGACCAGACTCAAATTGGTTGGCAGCCAATTTGGTGCACCACCCAAATTGGATGGCAGCCAATTTGGACGTAAATTGATGAATATGTGCCTGAACGTTCCCGGCCATGCCGTCTCAACCACGGTATCCAGACCCGGAATCCAGCGCTATCCAGAAATTGCTATGCAACTAAAAATTCTTTTGTAGTATCGACAAATTGTCAAAAAACCGTACGCGGTCCGATACTTTTCGCCACGGTTCAGAAAAGTATTAGAAACCTCGGCTAGCATTGGTGACGCAATGTTGAAGATTAAACGAATCTATGATTCGCCGGAGAAGGACGACGGCTTCCGCTTACTTGTCGACCGCCTCTGGCCACGCGGAGTTTCCAAAGATCGCGCGCATGTGGATCTGTGGATGAAGGAAATCGGTCCATCGACCGCGCTGCGCAAATGGTTTGGGCACGATCCAAAGCGATGGACGGAATTCGCGGCAAAGTATCGGAAGGAGTTAACCGGCAAGAAGGATCTTGTGCGGCAGATCAAGAAGCTCAAATCCGAAAACAAGAACCTCACCCTCGTCTACTCCGCCCACGATCCGGTGCACAACCAGGCGGTGGTGCTGCTCCGCTATCTGAAAGGCGCAAGGTGACGCCATCGGAACAGCTCGTCGTGCTTGAGCGCGAGATTACGGAATGCCGTAAGTGTCCGCGACTGGTGCATTATCGGGAGAATGTCGCACGCATCAAGAGGCGGGCCTATCGCGACTGGACCTATTGGGGCCGGCCTGTTCCGGGGTTCGGCGATCCTGGAGCGCACCTCGTGATCATCGGTCTCGCTCCCGCCGCGCACGGGGCCAACCGCACGGGACGAATGTTTACAGGCGACCGCTCGGGAGATTTTCTTTACGAACAACTCTACCGCGCGGGTTTCGCCGATCAACCACAGTCGAAGCGCGCCGATGACGGACTGATCCTGAAGGATGTATTTATTTCTGCCGCGATTCGCTGCGCCCCGCCGGACAACAAGCCACTGCCGGAAGAAATACGCAACTGCCTGCCGTATCTGGAACAGGAGCTTGCATTGATCCGGCCGCGGGCGATTCTTGCGTTGGGTGGCATCGCGCTCAATACCTATCTCGATTTGCTGAAGAGGCAAGGATTGATCGCGTCGCGCTCGGCGTATCCGTTCTCGCACGGTGCAAGTTTTGTTATGCCCGGAGATCTCCCTCGCCTGTTTGCCGCGTACCATCCCAGCCAGCAAAATACGCAGACGGGTCGGCTAACGCCAGCGATGTTTGCGCGCGCTCTCAAAAAAATCCGGAAATTTTTGGAAATGTAGAGCTGGGCGAGACCTGTGTCAAAGTGGCGCAGGCTTCAGCCTTTGGAATTTAGTCACGGCAATTTTGATGGTGGTCTACCAAACTTCCGCAGGCTGAAACCTGCGCCACAAAATTGATCAATCCGCGGGCGCGCTGGCGTGTCCTGTGGCTTCGACTGGCGCGCGGTGTCCTAGGCGCTTCGCCAATCGGTCAAAAGCCAGGTATACAACAGGTGTTGTGAACAAAGTCAGCGCCTGGCTGAAAATCAAGCCGCCGACAATGGCGATTCCCAGCGGCTTGCGCAATTCCGCTCCGGTACCACCGCCGAGGGCCAGCGGCAGGCCGCCGAGCATTGCGGCCATGGTGGTCATCAGGATGGGGCGGAACCGCAGCAGGCACGCCTGATAAATCGCCTCGAGCGGACTCTTGCCGCCTTTGCGCTCGGCCTCCAACGCAAAGTCAATCATCATAATTGCGTTTTTCTGAACGATACCTATCAGCAGTATGATTCCTATCAGCGCAATGATGCTGAAATCCGTGTGCGTGATCAGCAAGGCGAGCAGCGCGCCAACTCCGGCCGAGGGCAGCGTCGAAAGAATCGTGATCGGATGAATGTAACTCTCATACAGCACCCCGAGGACGATATAGACAGTTACCAGCGCGGCCAGCACCAGGATCGGCTCGTTCGCCAGCGCGGCTTGGAACGCCTGCGCGGTTCCCTGAAATCCCGCATGGATGCTGGCGGGAAATCCAAGATCCAGCTGCGCCTGCTTGATGGCATCAACCGCCTGCCCGAGCGATGCGCCCTGTTTCAGGTTAAAGGACAGAGTCACCACCGGAAACTGCCCCTGATGGTTCACGGCGATCGGAGTGAGTTCGGAGGAATATTGCGTGAATGCGCTGAGAGGGACCTGCGTGCCGTTCGACGAATGAACGTAAATCTGCTTCAGCGCGTCAGGATTCTGCTGAAATGAGGGATTCACTTCGAGCACCACGTGATACTGATTCAATTGCGTGAAAATCGTGGAGACCTGGCGCTGCCCGAATGCGTCGTACAGCGTGTCATCAATGGCTTGCGGCAAAATGCCAAGCCTGGAGGCGGTGTCACGATCGATTACCAGCGAAGCCTGCGTGCCCAACTGCTGCTGGTCGCTGGCGACGTCGGTCAGTTGCGGCAGTTCCTTGAGCTTGTCGATTAATTTCGGCGCCCAGTCCGCCAGTTCGCGCGCGTCCGCGTCTTCCATGGTGTACTGAAATTGCGTGCGGCTGATGCGGTCTTCCACGGTCAGGTCCTGCACCGGCTGCAAATAGAGCGTGATTCCTTGCACCCCGTTCAGCCTTGCCTGCAGGCGGCGAATCACGGCTTCGGCGTCATCCTTGCGTTCCTCGCGCGATTTCAGATTAATCTGAATGCGTCCGCTGTTCGGCAGCATGTTGACGCCATCGACGCCGATGAACGATGACAGGCTGACGACATCCGGATCCTTCAAGATCTCTTTCACCAGAGCCTGCTGGCGTTCGCCCATCGCGGGAAAGGAAATGGTCGCTGGGGCTTCGGAGATGCCCAGTAGAACTCCCGTGTCCTGGACCGGGAAAAAGCCCTTGGGAATGATCAGAAACAAAAATATGGTCAGCGCCAGGGTTCCCACGGTCAGTACCAGAGTGGCAGGCTGATGTTTCAGCACAAACCGGAGGATCGCCGCATATTGGTCGATGATCCAATTCAGGGTATTTTCCGAAACCCGGTAAAACCAGCTCTTATCAGAATCTTTTTGATGCCGCAGAATTTTCGAGCACATCATTGGCGTGAGCGTCAGCGATACGACGGCCGAAACCAAAATGGTCACGCTCAGTGTGATGGCAAACTCGCGGAACAACCTGCCCACAACGTCCTGCATGAACAGCAGCGGAATCAGCACGGCAATCAGCGACACGGTCAGCGAAAGAATCGTGAAGCCGATCTGCTCGGAGCCCTTCAGCGCCGCCTGCAGCGGCGGATCGCCCTCTTCGATATAGCGCGTGATGTTTTCAATCATCACGATGGCGTCATCGACCACGAAGCCGGTCGAAATCGTAAGCGCCATCAAGGACAGGTTATCCAGGCTGTACCCCAGCAGATACATCACGCCAAACGTGCCCACAAGTGACAGGGGTACCGCCACGCTGGGAATGGCTGTAGCCGAAAGGCTGCGCAGAAACAAAAAGATGACCAGCACGACGAGCGCAACCGTGAGCATCAACTCAAACTGCACGTCGGAAACTGAAGCGCGAATCGTGGTGGTGCGGTCGGTCAGAATGGAAAGATTCACCGACGAAGGCAGCGAAGCTTTCAGCTGCGGCAAAAGATTCTTGATACGGTCGACCACATTGATGATATTTGCGCCCGGCTGCCGCTGAATATTCACGATCACGGCGGGCTGGTCGTTTTTCCAGGCGGCCAGCTTGACGTTCTCCGCGCCGTCAATCACGTTGGCCACGTCCATGATTCGAACCGGGCCGCCATTTTTATAGGCGATGACGATGGGCTTATACGAATCGGCGGTCATCAGCTGATCGTTCGCCCAGATGGTGAACGCCTGCTGGTGCTGTCCAGATTTCCCTTGGCCTGATTGACGTTTGCCTGCGCCAGTGCCGTGCGCAAATCCTCCAGACTCAAGCCATAGGAGGCCAGCGCAGTCGGGTTAGCTTGAATGCGCACGGACGGCTTCTGTCCGCCGCTGATGCTCACGAGACCCACGCCCGGCAACTGCGCAATTTTCTGCGACAGCACGGTGTCCGCCATGTCCTCCAGCTTGGTCAGGGGCAGCGTCTCGGACGTCAACGCCAGCGTTAGCACCGGAGTGTCCGCGGGATTGGTCTTGCTGTAAATCGGCGGGTTGGGGAGATTCGTCGGAAGATACGTGGTCGCCGCATTGATCGCGGCCTGCACCTGTTGCTCGGCCACATCGATATTCAGATCCAGCACAAATTGCAGCGTAATCAGCGAGGCCCCGAACGAACTGGTCGAGGTCATCTGATTGAGTCCGGGCACCTGGCCGAACTGCCGCTCCAGCGGCGTAGTCACGGACGATGCCATCACCGAAGGACTAGCCCCCGGATAAAATGTGAGCACTTGAATCGTCGGGTAATCAACTTGTGGAAGTGCGGAAACTGGAAGCTGCCGGTAGGCCACGGTTCCCGCGAGCAAAATCGCCGCCATCAGCAATGAAGTCGCGATCGGGCGGAGAATAAATGGCCGGGAGGGATTCATTAGCTGGGATTTCCCTGCTTCTTGTCTTTCTTTTCCTCCGGGCTTTTCTCCGGGATTTTCGCCGCGCTTTTGACCGGGCTGATCGGAATTTTTGCTGGGCCCGCGGCGCTTCCGCCGGAGCCTCCAGCCGGATTCGCAGAGGAAACGTTATGCACTTCAACCGGGGTCCCGGCCTGCAACCGTTCTTGACCGTCGACCACCACTTGATCGCCGACAGATATGCCGCTGGCGATCAGCGCAATGTTTCCCTGGGTCAAATCTACTTTCACCGGTTGCAAGGCGGCCTTGCCGCCCTTCACCGTAAAACGTAGGAGCCTTGCGTGCCGCTCTGAATCGCCGCAAGCGGCACCACAATGGCATCCTTGCGCATGGCCAGCATCAGGCGCGTGTTTACAAATTGGTTGGGCCACAACGACAAATCGCGATTATCAAACGCCGCCTTGAATCGCACCGTGCCCGTGGTGGGATCGATCTGATTGTCAACCGTCAGAAGCTTCCCGGTCGCCAGTTTGGTCTGATCGTCGCGGCTGTAGGCTTCGACGCTCAATTCTCCGCTCTTCATGTGCGGAATCACTTCCGGAAGCGAATCTTCAGGCAGTGTAAACAGGGCGGCAATCGGCTGTACCTGGGTGATGACGACGAGGCCATTCGGATCCGTGGCGTGAATCATGTTGCCCTGATCGACCAGCCTCAATCCAACGCGGCCGCCGATCGGGCGCCGTAATTCTGCAATATACCAGTTGCAATTTCTCATTGTCGATTTGCGCTTGATCCGCGCGCACGGCGCCTTCCATCTGTCCCACCGTGGCGTTCTGCGTATCCACTTGCTGCGAAGCGATGACGCCCTCTTTCGCCAACTGGTCGTAGCGCTTGAAATCCACGCGGGCGTCGTTCAGCTGCGCCTGATCCCGGAACAGCTGCCCTTCCATTTGCTCCAGCGCCACTTGAAAGGGCCGCGGATCGATCTCCGCCAGAAGGTCGCCTTCATGAACGAATTGTCCTTCGGTGAAATTCACTTTTTGCAGTTCGCCGTCGACGCGACTCTTCACCGTTACAGTGTTAAATGCCGTCACCGTTCCAAGCCCCGAAAGATAGTAGGGAACGTTCTGCTTCAGCGCGGTTGAAACCGCTACGGAGACGGGACCCAATGTGGCCTTGGCACCAGGCGCAGGCGCGGCCTTACTCTCAGACGACGGCCGCGATTTATAATAGTAGTAACCGCCGGCCGCCAGCACGATGAGCGCAAGGATCCATAGCCACCCGTTTTTTTTCGGCTTGTCGGATTCGCCGCCCAGAGGATGCAGTTCGACTGGGCGCTCTGCATCGCTTTGTTGCGAGGATTGAGGAATAGCCATATTTATCCTGTCAGCTTGTATGAATTGGTCTGATTCTATTGATCATTGACGTACGCGAGCCAGCCCCGGTTACGAGATCCATCAAATGCTCCGCATGCTCCAGGATGGTAGCAACGCCGGGTAAGCGTACCGCAGATCACCTTAAAACCCGATGAAAGCGCGAATGCTGGTTTTTGCCTCAATTCCTACTGGGTTAAATAGCGATACCGGGATTCGAACCCGGATTTTGGCCTTGAGAGGGCCGCAATCCATGCCATGCAGCTAACTGAAAATAAGCAACTTGACAATTCACCTGCATAGATTATAGACTTATCTGCATTATCTGCATACAGAGGGCGGTGTCCCCTGAAAATGATAACGCAAATGACGCGAAAACTAGAAGAGATAAACGAGAGGCTCAAGCACGGTGAAGGTTGGATCGGCTATCGCTATTCCAAGAATCAGATCGGGGAAAGAATTCCATCAAAATTTTTGTACTGCGCCTTCTGCGTGAACTCCGGGCAGAAATTTGTCAACACCAAGACGAACGATCCTGAACAAGCTTATCGGCAGCTTTTGGCCGCCCGAGACCATATCCAGCAAGGGCACCGTCTCTTGCCTTCTGAGGTCTCCCGATTTCGCTATGAGGATCTTCGCCAAATTCTGATGGATTACTACAGGGATAAGAAACCGGCCTCAATTTATTCAAGGCGCACAGACGATGGCGGAACGGAAGAAACGTTCGCTGGTGCAGACGCCTTAGATAAATTCTTCAAGCAGTGCACTCTTCCTGATATCACAGCGATGAAAATCCAGGCTTACATTAAGCACCAGCGCGGCCGCGGTATTGCTGATGCCACGATTCGCCGGCAGCTTGGGAGGCTGCGCTCTGCCTTCAACCGGGCGAAGGCACTCGACCTCATCACAGACAATCACATTCCGACCTTTAGCCTCCCTCCGGATTCTAAGCCGCGGAAGGGATTTGTCGATCATGAAGACTTTGAGAAGCTTCGAAAGGCAACACCCAAACATCTCCAAGCAACGATGACGTTTTTGTATTACACGGGTTGCCGTAGCGGAGCGGCGAAAAAGATCACGTGGACAATGGTTTCGAAGGATTGCGGTGAGATTGAGATCGCGGGTGAGATTACAAAGACTCAGGAGCCTTTGACGATTCCGCTTGTTGGGCCTCTGGAAGAGATTTCGAAGATGCTCCGAGAGATGCGAAAGTCCTTTCCAAAGGGGAATGACCAAGTTTTTAGCTTTCGGAACTTTCGGAAAGAATGGGACAAGGTATGTGATGCTTTGGGGCTCGGGGTGTTCAATAAAAAGACAGGAACATATAAGGGGCTCATGCCTCACGATTTCAGACGGAGCGCGGCCCGAAACTTGATTAAAGCCGGCGTCGATCGACGTACGGCGATGAAAATCACGGGCCACAAGACTGAGCACATCTTCGAGCGTTACAACATCAAGACGACGGAGGACGTAAAAGAGGCACTGCTGAAGGTGGGCCAATACAAGAAGGCTGACGTGATCCCGGTTGCTGAAGGCGCAACGACACGGTAGAATTCTTCCTGAGCCCCGTTAGAGTAATCGGTTAACTCGTCACCCTCTCAAGGTGAAGATTTCGGGTTCGAATCCCGAACGGGGTATAAAACTTTAAACCGCCATTTGTTTTCTCACCTGATAGTAACTTTGGTATCGACACAAGTCGCGCAGGCACGACCTAATTATCTTCATCTGGTCAACTCGGCGCCGCGGTTGACGGAGAAAAGATATGGATCGTTACTCCCCATTCAGCCTCAAGTTTGTCAATTCGTACCACAGTCCCCCCAACTGTAAAATTTAATGGACTATCTGGTTGGAAATCGCAAGTGACATGGACGCTCGTTCCTCGCTTGTAATGGCCTATCTCGGTCGCAAAATATAAGCCGGTCTGGGTCACATTGACCGTCGTGCAGTACTCGGCAGGCAAGTTCGGGTCGAAGGGACGGATGCGGAAGCCCCGCGAGCCACTATGGGCCGCGATCTCAGCACAGTTGAGGATAGAGGGTGGTTCAAAACGAAAGGGAACGGCCCGCTGGTCGGGCGCGACCGTTCCCTGTAGCATTGGAGATTGTGGCCATTAAACCTCCTCAACCTTAAAATCGGGTGAAGTTGGAAACTATTGTCGCTCGGGAAATTTGGAATCGATCATCCGCGGAATCTTCTCAGCCAGCACCGATCGCTGAAACCACCGCGGATTCGCATGCCGGCGACCCGTCTTTTGCCCCAAACGAATTTGCAGACTTGGGCGTCAGCTGGATCGCAGCGATTATTCCCAGCGTGCGTTTGCGCCCCTGGTCCATCGGCCGCGTTTACCATGTTCGCTTTAGTTTCGCCTCCTCGAAGCGGGTGATCGTGATGAACGTTTTGCCGTGCTAGACTTTTTGTATCGGAGGCAGGGATGGCAAGTCTCGATAAATCTCTTCTATATCGGATCATGCGTCTAGCAGGAGAAATTGAGGGCAACGGACCGGATCTGGCCGATACCTGGGAGACTTCCTTGTCCTTGTCGCCAATCGAAGGACGACATACTCGACCTCAACGGTACTTTATACTTCGATAGGCATCTCGTGTTTTTGCAACAGACGGGGTTCCTTTCGCTTGGGATTCAAACGTACAACATGACGAGAATCATCAAGCTTACGGCTCAAGGCCATATGTTTCTTCAGCCCGAGTTGGCGGAGTTCGGTAACGAATCGCTTCTGCCGGACATAATCAAAGCCGTCGAAGAACGCATCCAAACTTTGACATACCCTCAAGAAGAAAAAGAGGGTCTGATGTACAGGCTGCGTGAAGCAGCGACAAAACAGGGCGGGAGGCCCGGGTACCATCGCTGAGATCGGGATGCGCTACGTTCAGGCGCATGGGCTGTAAGAGGCTGGCTAACACTATGCTCCATCTCGCTTCGGCGCGAACCGGCGCAAAGCGGGAAACAGGTATCGAGCAACGCTCCAACCGCATAGCTTTCAGCAAGGGCGGCCCCTAGTCTCATCGTCATTCCAGATTGACATTGCGATCAACTGCGAACTGGCCAAAGCGAACTCACGGAGACTCCGCGTCAACAGAACCCATCTTTTACAGTAAACTTAGGCGTCATAATATTCGTTGCGTTAGATTCAATTTTGGGAAACGTTGCTCTCCAAGCAGCTGTGGATCATTGTTTCAAAATGCCGTATGCTGCGTCCGGTTAAAGATAGGAGTTCACGCATGGCGCCACCTGATTTGAACGAAAAGTACCAGAAGACGCCCATTTTTATGGCCGTTCTTAATGAACTGAATGTAAACGCTGACCAATTCCAGAAGCGCCAAAAATTGATTAACGAGATCGAGGCGGCCCTCTCCGCCCATTACGGTTGTGCAAATCGTTTAATGAGCTATGTTCTTCGGTTCGGACATGCCCGGACAATTATGAACACCTCCGATGTCCCAAATCTTGAGACAGTTCTAAACTCAATTTCCAGGGCAGATCAAATAAACGTGCTCCTTCATAGTCCAGGCGGCGATGGCACGATAGTTGAAAAGATGGTTGATATGTGCAGGTACATCTCGGGCCAAATCGCAAATTGCGCGTGATCATGCCAAATATCGCTAAGAGTGCGGCAACGGTACTTGCTCTGGCGCTGATCAAATTCTGATGGGTTACTGCTCTGAGCTTGGGCGAATAGATCCACAGGTGGCGGTTGCAGTATCCGGAGTGACTCAGTGGGTTTCCGCATTTGCCTTTGTGGAGGCGCGTGACAAACTGATGGATCAAATATCAAAGGCAATCAAGAAAAAGGAGCCTACAGTTGGACTGCTCCAGCAGCTTGCTGGACTCAACATTCCGTTCACAGATGAGATGGAAATCAAATTGGTTTTGCAAAGAAAACCGCTATCAAGCTACTTGATAAATATATGCTTAATCCAAGCTTCCCAGACGCGAGAAAGCGTGCCAAGAAGGCCAAAGAGATCGCGGCAAAGCTTTTGTCGAAGCAACTTTTTCCAGTACACGGTCAATACATCGATGGGGAAACGGCGAAGAAACTTGGACTAGAAGTCGAGGTTCTCGATAAAGATGACAAGCTCTGGAAACTGATTTGGGATTACTACATCAGATGTGAAGTGCAGATGAACATTCCCATTCAACCCGGAACAATAAAAACAAAACTGTTCGAGTCTGGAAACCAAGTATCACTGGTCGGTCAGGATACCGCCTAACTATACAGCACACTGAGGATTCGTGGGTATCGCCACAATATCAGTCGTCGTGCCGATTTCTCGTGGCAATTCGCGGGTTTCCGTGTCGTAAGCCCTGGCCGAATCTCAAGAACCATTCGAACATCCGGGTTCTCGTCGAAGGCTCTTTTGATTGTCTGATTAGCGTCCATAATCTTTCCCTCCACGAAGGCCAGCGGAGTTTTTACAGGTCCTCTCGCGCGAGACCCGTATGCTTCGCAATACGAGCCATCATCTTAGGTCCAATTTCTTCGGAATCGTCGAAGGACCATGTGTAATCCGGTTTCCGTAGGATGCGTCAGCTGCACATGGGACGAAGCTTTTTCGGATTTTGGCGTCCAGCCTATTTTTCGAAGTGCTTTGAAAACCTTCTTCGCCTTGAGGCTTGGCCAATAACTCACCGGACGCAGGCGAAGCAAACAGTGAGTTCGTTTTCCGGCAGAGCATCAGTTTGAACGATTTGGTCAGCTAACACCCGTAATGCCAGAGCATGAACAGCACGAATCGCGTCAGCTTCGCTACTGCCGTAAGCCATTACTCCCGGCAGTGAGGGAATCTCCGCAATCCACCGTCCGTCATCTTCTCGCTCTAATTCAATGCTGAAATTATGCGAAGTGTTTTCCCCACTTTGTAGGCTGCTCATCCTGACTTCTATGCGTCCTACTGTCAATAAATAAAATGCCTGAGAATCGGGCGAAGAGGGCCAATGTACCCTTCTGGTACCGTGTGTGTAATCCAAATCACTGTCCTGAAATACACGCAGTTCCTACCAGTTACCCCTAAACATCTGTTTTAAAACGACTTATAGCACCCGCCGGTGATAAGCCCAGATCATTACTAGTGACATAGATGCATTTGGATTGCCACCAATGTGTCAACGAACGTTTGGTCCGACGATCCAATGGTTAAGACAATCCAATGGTTAATAGGATGCAGCAAACCACGGTCATGGTGACTATTGGTTGCTCTCATTTTCGCTAACGTCAGGGCTTGTGCCACGGGATAGCCGCCCAAAAGATCCCTGGAACGTTGGAATAGAGATAGTGGAGACCCGTCGCCGGCACCGATGTCGCAAGGTGGTTCAAATCGCAAACGCCGGACGACGTTTCGGAGAACGAAAACATCTGTCTTGAAGATCTGTTTCCCCCTTGAGTCCAACACTGTGACCACATAGATGCTGAACGGCGCTAAATCTGTCGAGAGGTACAGGTAGACGCCCGATGGAATGTTGCCCGAGCCATCGAGTTGCACGACGATGTCAGAAGGGACAAGCTGAACCCCGCCCGAACTCACAACTTGCTGACTGCCAAGCCTAAAAATGCAAGTGCCGTTGGCCGCGAATGAGCCGAAGCCACCTTGGAGTTCCTTGAAACCCGTGTCGGCATATTGTGGCGGAAATGCCGACCAACTTTCCTGTTCCGGTGTGTCATTGAATTCATGAGTGCCGCTACCCGCAAGTCCTTCCATGAGAAGGCCGGTTAGTGTCAAGACGGTTTTGTTTTTCCTTCAGTAGGATTTTTGCCGTTTGAGCCGGGCCGCCTCTGTCGCCATCCTTCCATCCGCACTCTTTGTTGAGCGATTGTCGCTCGCTGCAAGTTGGGCGTCCTCAATTCAGCAGGTGCTGCTACCTGAGAATCGACCTCGGCTCCCATCTCTGGGACGGGAGTTGGGCCAGGACTTGGGCGCAGTCACCTGATCTCGGCGGTTGAGCTCGGCTGTTAAAATCCACACTCTCCTATGCTACTGC
The DNA here is from genome assembly GCA_963695945.1 of uncultured Acidobacteriota bacterium. Lineage (GTDB taxonomy): Bacteria > Acidobacteriota > Terriglobia > Acidiferrales > UBA7541 > Palsa-360. The sequence goes on from CAVOIX010000034.1 coordinate 328,342, forward strand.
GCGTACCATGCTTTGCGGTTGTTGCGCAGTGGTTCATAAACTTCTCCGCTGACCCACAACTTGTGAAGCAGTACGGCCAACTTCCGCGCTACGGCAACGACCGCTCGTTTCTTGGCATTCTTTCCTCCGCGCTCGGCGAGCTTCAGTCCCCATCGCCGCAGATCGCTGTCCTGTCCAAACGGCCCGAGAATGTAGTGCGCACCTTGCACCATCAGCGTTCTGAGATAACGGTCTCCTTCCTTGCTGATGTGCAGTTGGGGCTCGCTCTTGCCGGAGTTCCTACGCCCGGGGCGCAATCCAAGAAAACATCCCACGTCCCGGCTGTGGCGAAATCGGTGTGGATCGTCCAGCGTCAGAACGTAGGTCAACGCAATCAGTGTTCCCACACCTTTCACTTGTTTCAGCACGCGCCACTTCGGGATGAACTTCCTTGGCGATCTGTTCGATCCGGCGATCGTATTCCGCGATGCGCTCGTTCAACGATTCGATTTCTCGCAACAGAGGATCCAGAACATCGCGCAACTCCTGGCTCAGCCCCTTGGAGCTGTCTCGATTCATTTGCTCGGTGCCACATTTCTTCAGCCGCTCGCCATACGATTTCGTCAAGCCCTCGTGCCGCATTCACCAGCGCCGTGCGCGTGCTGACCAGCGCCGCTCGGGCGCGAATCACCGTCAGATGGATTTGCGCTTTGAGCGCTGCGATGTCGCACCGGACCCAACAAGCCGGGATCGATCCTTGCTAGCCGTGCCAGCGTCCTGGCATCGAGTTGATCATCTTTTCGGCTGCTCTCGCCAATCAGTCGCACATTTCGCGCATGGGCCACGATCACTTCGTGTCCCATCTGGGTCAACTGCCGGCTGACCCAAGGGGAATGCGTCCCCGTTTCCAGCGCGATCCGGCTGCGCGGAATCCTGCCGAAAACTCCTGCGATTCCTTTCGGTGTCGTCGGCAGCTGCGTTCCAAAATCACTTCACCCGCTTCATCCAAAATGCAGTAATGGCTGGTTCGATCTCCCAGATCCAAACCAATGGTCAGCTGGTGCTGTTTGAAAATCTGATTCCTCTCTATCGCCACAGTGCTAATCTTTTCATTGCCGGTCTCCTTTCCATTGCGCCTTGAGCGCGTCGATCATTGGGAGCGTATCGCATCCCGTTGGAGACCGGCCTTCTCATCCCATCTGAGAAACGTTCCATCAGGAAATTTCCGGCTCGATCGAATACTTGCAGTCGATAGGGCGTGACCGGAACGAAGTCGTCGAAAGTCTGTAGCGCAATACTGAAAGTCCCTTGACCGTCTAGCTGGACCAAAACCGGAATTCCGTCTGTCAATAATTGGACACTGTTCTCATCAAAGTAGGCACGGCGCGTAAACCTTACGCTTCCCCCGGCCGGCCGGACGTTGTTGGCAAAGCTGAAGGTGCCCACGACTCGTACTTGAGTTTCCGTCGTCACCGAGAGCGTCGCACTGTTGCTGGTGACCGACGAAACACTAGTTGTGACATTTGACGTTCCGTGGCCGACACCAGTAGCCCAGCCTCCACTCGCAATGGTCGCAACGCTCGGACTGGACAACGCCCAGGTTACGCTTGAAGTGATGTCGCCCGTACCGCCGTCGCTGTAGTGACCGACCGCTCCGAACTGGATCTGGGCGCCAGTTGCAATGGAAGTCGAAGTCGGGGAAATGGAAATGGACTGAAGAGTTGCCGCAGTTACGGTCAAAACCGTTGATCCGTTGACAGGCCCGACGGCGGCCTCGATGGTCGTCGAGCCCAGCAAGAGTGGTCGCGACACCAGAAGAATTGACCGTAGCTTTCGTGGGATCGCTCGATGTCCAGGTCGCCAATGATGTAACGTCGGCCGTGTGCTATCCGAATACGTTCCCGTCGCGGCGAAACTTTCCCCGAAGCCTGCGCTCACGCTCGGGTTCGACGGTGTCACCGCGATGGAAACCAGGTTCGGAACGATCAGACTAGTCGGCGTGAGTTCCAAAAGTCTTGGAGTTATCTGGGCCGGTGTCGAGCCCACCGGGACGATCGAGACGTGTTTGGGCCGGCGCTCACATTTTTCGCCATCCACAATCCCAAATAAGGGAATCCTTCTGCGCCGCTGGGTGAGGCTTCGTAAAGCAATTTGGTATAGGAGTTGCCTTGCGAATCTATAATCGTAAAATCGCTCGCAGCCGCGGGCACGTCAGGAGAAAACACGTGGACGAGAATTGTGTTCCCTGCTGTGAGGTTGCTTGGGAAAGTTAGCGAATAGTTGTTCGCAAGCGAGAAATTCTGGACGATCGCCGCAGGCGTATCGAAGAGACATATTGCGTACAATATTCCCAATCCGTTGATCCCCATCCGATCGATTGCATTTCGAGGTTTGTGGATCCATAAGACCACGTGCCGGCGCTGTTTGTCGTATAGACGAGATCCGGATGGCCTGAAGGACCAGTCGTATAGCCCGCGGTAAATGGCAGCGTCGATGTGCAGAACGTCGTGGTCAGAGCCAAAACCCAGAGGTTCGATCCTGGCGCACTAACCGAAACATTGTTTCCTGCGTTCGTTAAACCGCTTGCCGTGCTCACTCCGTACATTTGAAATTCTCCTGGACAACCATGGACGTATTACCAAAGCTGATAGCGTTGCGAAAAGAAAAGAGCCTCGTCTCCCTTCTTCGAGGCTCTTCTCAATCAGATAGCCGATGCATTCGAGAAGCGACGTACTGGATTAAAACCTAAAGTAGTGGCTTTTCTAAAACTACTAACGTGTTCGGAGGAGTCGGATCGCTTCGATTGCGCGCACCGCGTGTTTCGCATAATAGTCGCTGGGGTTATGGTTCAGAAATTCGGTGAACTCTGAAACAGCAAGGTCTAGCCACGTATTGTTCCCGGCTGCTTCAGACTGGCGGACACCTGGGACGTGAAGCGAGTTGTAAATGCACGCGAGGTACATCCGAGCAGTATTTTTCGTTTGGTCGCTTGGGTCGTCGGACGCGAACAGCTTCGCTTCGCGGAAGCACTCCGCGGCTTTTTCGGGATTGCGATATCCGAACTCAACACCTCGGTTTAAAAGAGCACGGGCGGTTTGTGTGTTTGACATGATTATCTCGTCGTGTTCCGCAAACGCGGGAGCCGCACAGAAAAGTTTGGCAAGGTGGTTCGGCGGAAAATAGGAAGAGCTGTTTACGGCGAGCTTTCGTCAAAGCCGGGCGATTGAACTGAGGGTTCAAAACCACTCGGGCTCTGCTCTCCTGCAATTCCGGGGGCGGCGTCAAGCGCAGTTTTCTGACCGTTCACAAGCTCATCGCCAGGATTGAGGAATTGTCCAACCTCTCGCGTGCTTCCATTGCTAAGAATGATTCGCATATACATCTCCTGTTAAAAATCAAATGTTCCGCGGAGCCTTTCGAGGGCTGCGTCACTGCTTTTCAAATTCTGATCCCTGGCCGGCCGGCTTCGGCGGGTTATTTCTTGGCTCCCAGCCATCGATGCGGCCTTGTAAATTTTTTTACACCCGTGCCGTAAGTTCTGGCGCCGGGTGCTCCGTCTTGGATGCTTTCGAACTCGCGACGCTCTTTCAAAGCATCTCGATCAGTGCGTCATTCACGATGGCAAGATCCTGAACAACCGAATGGCCGAGGAGAACACCGGAAACGCGTTGCCCGACTTGCAGCGTCAAAGTTGTTCCGAGGAACTCGGGCAACGTTCTTGCGACTTTGAAATTGAAGCCGGTGTGATCCCGGAGCGTCGCAGTCTCACCGTCTTCGCTTACGGACGTGACGGTGAAGACGGTTCAGCCTACTGCCGCGGGCGGTGATGCTAGGCCATCGGTAGAGAACACTTCGACGGCCCATCCCGACGAAGCGCCGTCACCGATTTCCTTGGTATTGCCGGTCGGCACGACGGCGCCGCCTGTGTCGCGAATGACGGAGGCTTCAGCATCGGCCGCGGAACGTGCAATTTGTTTTGGAACAAGTCTGACTGCCATAATTTCTCCTCGGGCCGGCTCACGCGGCTTCGGCCAAGTCACTATTTTCGAACTCTACTTCTGACAATTCTTCAATGGAGTCGCTTTCGGTTTCCTCGGATTCGGTCTCCGCAGGATTCTCTGTGTTGGCATCTGTTGGCGTTGCATCTTCCGGTTCCTCGTATTCGTCAGTGTCATTGATCGGGTTCGCACCGACATCGCGCCCAGTGCTGCTGCGCTCATCTTTGGTCACAAAGATTCCGGCCTCCCCCAACTATTTTTCTTCTTCTCGTCGAATGTTTCCGCGTCAACGAACACGATTAGGGACTCTTGAGCTTGAAGGGAAAGTTCGTGTTCGAGTTCGATCTTGCAACTGCGTTCTAAATCGCGGAAAGTCCTATCTTCCGCGACAATAGCTTTCATCTTTACGATGTCCCGTTCGTCAAATTCCTCAGATTTCCGTTCGATGGCGACTCTTTGACCAAGTGAACTCATCGGCGGATTCCTGAGTCGGGATTTCTCAACAACAGGTCCATTGTTGAAAAACTCCTTTCTTGTTTGCCAGTCAACGACGCGTCCGAGCTTTACGAGATGCCTGGCATGGTCGGCCGAAATATATTTCCTACATAAACACCGAGTCGCGGGATATAGGATTCCATTACTCAAACAACTGTGGAGCAAGATGGCTCCCGCCAAATTAGCTTTTCCGTCACGTTGCTGCCGCTTGGTATCCCTTAACGTTTGCACGTCGCGTTCTTTGCATGCTCGGCATTGAGAATTGGCACGTTGCATTGCGCCGAGCACATTTCCACATCCGGCAATGCAAAATCGATTCGTCATAATCTCCTAGAAAATCTGCGTGGTATTGTGACGAGCCGCTCAGAACGAGAGGCCGAAAACAGTAGACTAGGCGGCGCGCGACTTTCCCCGCTTGGAAATAATTTCGCGTAGTGTCATGCGCTTCTCTGATGGAAGATAGACGTGACCCGGCTGAAGTCGTTCCAGCTCGGGCTCGCTAAGCGGAAGCTCCTCAACGTCCAAAAAGTGCTCCGAGAGTTCATCGAGAGGTTCTGAGTCCGACGTTTCATCTTCTGGAAAGTGAACAATGGCATCCGTCGCTAGCCACTGGTCGTTGCGGTCTGATTTTTGGATTCCGTGAAAAACCCAAAATCCAATCGAAATGTTGTCTTCAACAGAGCCAAAGTCTTGAATGTTGACGGGAAGCAGAACCGCGGCATCGCCACTTTCGCGCTCAAGCCAACCGAGAGCCGGTCGCCCGAATTCAGGTTCGGCCGGCTTCCATGATTTGATATAGCTCCATTCGCGATGGGATGAAGGATCGATCTGGAGGGCCGAAAGATTGGTGACGTTCTCCGCACGAAACCGGCCATCAGCTGACTGGACCAAATCGAACTCAACGTCGTCGCCGACAACGGGACGACGCCGGCCAATCGGATCTTCGTTTACAGAAACGAAATGATAAAAAACATTTTCGTTCACAGAGACGCCATTGTCATCGAACGCTCTGATGAATCCGAAATTCTTCAATGGATCACTGATCCTTCGCACTTGACCTCGCATCAGAATTCTCCCTGAAGCTTCGTCGGCTGGTGGAGACTACGGAACAGCTTCTCAAGGTTTTCCGGCGATGACTCCGGTGGATTCCCTCCCTTCTTGCCGGTCCCGTAAAATTTGTTCACGATTTCGATCCGGCAGGTTCGACTTTCGCAGCCGGGGACTCGATGCTGGGTGCATTTCGTGCGGCGCATCGCTGCCAACGCGGCACGGCGGGTGCGCTTGTACCTGCTGATGGACATGACAATTTCTCCTGAATTTCTACACTGGGGTTAATCTCTGGTGAAACGGGCGACGTGGGGAACGGCGCGGGAGCTACTTGGACGGATCTGTGCCGGCTCGAAGACCTTCAACCATAAGTTTCAACGACGCGCGGTGAAACAAACGATTTATTTCGGCCGCGATATCGCCGAGTTCCGCCAGGAGCCGCTGTTGCTGCTCCGGTGAAAAACTCAATGTGCCCAGGGCGGGGACGGATGGCGGCATGGGTTCTACCGCCTTGGCTGATGGTGGTGATTTGCGACGAAGCTGCTTTTCGAAGTTGCGACGCTGCTTCTTCGTCATCAGAAATCTCTCGTCGAGAGCGGTCTGGTGCCGAATGCTTGATGGGCTTCGCGTTCTCGGCTCTCGCGCTGATTTCGAAAGCCGTCCGCAATGGACTTGTCCTGAGATTCGAGGTAGGACCAAGCTTCCTGAACAATGGCTTGCCGTTCCGGGGTGTTCCATTTTCGCTTGAAGTCGGACGTTGGCAGGCTTCTCCAATCTTTACTGCACTCGACAACTAAAGCCTGATGTGCAGTCTGGGCTGCTTGTGCTTCGGCTGCGGGATCTTCTTCCTCGGCACCGAAAAGCGCGTCAAGTTCTCGTTGTGCGGCTTCGGGGATGGCGGCGGAACCCGTTGAAACTCGTTGAGGGCGCCACGCATGAGAAGCTTCTTGAACGCTTCTTCGGTAGCCGCGACGACGTTGGGAACGGTGAAATCGTCGCCAGTGGGCCCGCCGTCGATCCGGAACGCCGCGGCGATGGCACTAAAGACACTTCCAACATCAAAGCAAGCGAGCAAATTTTTATTTCGCTCCTCAAACATTTGCGCCGACCGGTCGGCTACGATGTCGTTTAGGACCGAGTCATTTTTCAAATCGATTTTCGTTGTAGACATTTTCTTCTCCTTAAATCAAACCAAGCTTGGCTGATCTTGTGACCAGATTTGTGAATTCCGCTGCTGCATATTTGTGGTCCACGTCGAGGATGACGAAGCCGCCTTTCGGACGAAGATTTTGAGAGGGCGCTCGGTTGTACGCCGCGACGAAATCCGAAAGGCTCGCACGTTCGTCCGACATAGCCGATCGTTCCGGTGTGCCGGCGAGACGATAGGCGCCTTCCTGAAGACCTTCCGCCCGGTACTGGCTTTGGCGCCACGTACGATACTCTGCGTCAACCTTCGCGCGATTGGCACAATCGGCACTTGAGTGCGTTTCGCTGAAGGTTTGAAACTCTGATTTGAATCGGCCGTCAGCGTTCCGTTCTCGGGTATCGACGGATTCAGGCTCGGGCTCATCTGCCGGAAACAGCGACGGATCTTTGATAGCGAGTAAATCCTCGATAATCTGCGAAAGGTAATCGAGGGTGATCTCGCGACCTTGAGCTTGCTTCGCGTTGGTGATTTCCAAGACACGGTCATTCACCGCCTCGGTTAAGAGAGGGAGGAGCTTCTTTCCTACTTCGGTCTGGAAAAATAATTTGTAGAATGCCTTTTCTCCGGCCGGATTGTTCACTGGCAGGATTGGATTTCCCACGTCGTTTACGGAAACTCCCAATAGTTCAGTGCTCATTTTCAATCTCCTTCCCGCGCGATGGCGGCTTACTTTCTAACGAGGACGATCGCCTGGTCTGACGTTGGCGTATCGAGCATTTGCTATGCGTCGGGCTTCAGACTCGCCGCGACACGGTGCCGTTCAATCTCAGGATTGACGACGACGACGGGGTAACCTCGGTAGCCCAAATCCCAGGCTTTCGCAACGCAATGTTCCGGGCCTTCGGCAAGAGTGCTGAAAACGCTCGGCGTCGCCAAACTAGGATTGTCAGCGCGGAGACAGAAACTCCGCCCCTCCGGCCTGACAACCGCTCGGACCAACAAACAAAATGGAGCGTCCAGCCCGTCGAGCGGCTTTCCGTCTGCGTCACAGGTAACGAGGTACTCTCGAAACTCCCAAGAGAAGATGACGAAGGACCATCTGGCTCGTCAATGAACGCCGCGTTAGGGCCGGCTTCGAGGCTGAGCCGAACGTTCAAATTGAACGGCGGATTCTGCCAAAGTTTCTTACTGACCTCGGCGAACTCGTACGTCATTCGTTTGGCTTCGTGCGGGTCGGTGAGGCGATCGGCCAGGTCGTATATGTCCCGTCGCGCTGTCTCGCCGTCGATCGGTCCTGACAAACCAGGAGCGCCTTATGTCGAGACCGACGAACACAGCGTGGACCAACCGTTGTCGATGGAATCATATCGCCCCCTATAAATCAATCGGTCGACCGCCTTCTTGAGCAAATTCTTGGTCATGTAGAGAAGTGTGGTTTTTCGGGCTGGGATCGAGTGCTATCTTTTGGGGTCAGATTTTTCCATTCACCAAGATCCGGGTTCCGCTGAAGGGGCCGGGCCGGCGCCCGCTTAGGGGGAAGACGAAACTTCCAGGTTTCCCACGCCTTGAAATAACGCGCCCTGAAAGATTCAGGGTCCGAGAATAAAAAATCGCCGCAACTTCCGCTTCGGACATCCTCACGAAACGTTCGAACTCAGCGGTTGTCGATGCCCTGACCGGAGGGCGTCGATGCGCTTTGATCCGCTCTTGCATGGCGGCCAGGCGGTCCAAGGCTTCGCCGCGGCCGTCTGTCCCTAGACAGTGCCTTCGTCCACGAATTCGGTCAGCGCCCGGAGGACGCCGACTTCGCAAGGTGTGAAGCCCCAAACAGAGAGCCGGTCGGCGATGGCGGTGCGATTCTCTGGGCTGTCGTATTTTTTAGCGGTTGGGTGAGTATTGAAATAAACGGCGACTTCGGCTTCGACTTTTTCTGTAATCATGGTGTTATCTCCTAATTTCTTTAACAGCGGAATCCGAACACATCGTCCACGTGTGACAGACAATTTGCAGACGGCACCGCGATGTGCCTTGAATTTACGAATTGGCATAGCGCGGTTTGAACCGCGACGATGACCGGTGGAAAAATTGCGGTGAATGGTTTGGTGCAACTTCCGCCTCGATTCTCGAACTCCGCGGCAAGGTGAAGCCAAATTGCCTGGCCGATTCGGCGGTTAGCGGTACGTCGCCCAAGAACGTTTCCAGAATCCGCTCATTTCCCAGGGGAGTGTATGGCGGCGGAGCTTGATATTTATTCAAAACACGAGCAATGGCGGCTTCGACGTTGAGAAAAGCCGAATCAAAACCATCCGGAACTTTTGGTGCCAGATTTGATTTTATTTTCGACTCCGAATTTCCAGTGGTCGGACGCTTGTTGTCCGGATTCCGCGGATCGTCGAAAACCTCATCGACACGCTGACGAAGTTCCGCGGCAAACGCCAGTTGCTCCGGCGTTGTATCGGGACTTCTCGCGATCGATGTCAGCACCGTCACAAACTGACGAGCAAGGGGGCCGGTGGCCTTGACTGCGCCGCTCTCTAGGACAGGTAAAATCGATTTGATTTGTTCAAGCCGTTCATCGATGGACTTCTGAAGAACCGACTGAAGAAGCTTGATAAACGGCGTGGCTTTAACTGGCATCATTGTCTCCTTCGAGCTTCAGGGCCGGATTGATTTCCCACCGATACGTTGGGCGCCCACTTCCTGAGTCTTCTTTCCGAGCGACCAATCGGAGCCAACCAAAATCCTCCAGGGTCATGATGGCGTCTTCAACGTGCGACTTCGACAGATGCTCCCAGCGTTTACGAACCACATCGCGGATGCTAAATCCATCTTCCAGATCACCGGATTTGACGTGATCGGCTAGAGCTTCCACGGCTTTCTGCTCCAGGCTTTTCGCACAAGAATAAATTCGATTCATGTGAGATTCGAGATACGCGAGTAAAGCTCATGCGCGATTTAAGTGATCCAAATCGATGAGATGCTCTCCGACCGGATCTGAGATTGAGACAGCGTCGGCAAGCTGGAATAGTCCGGCCAGTTTCGGAAGCAGGCCGCGGTATTTTGAAAGATGACTCTGCTTACCTACGTTGGTTTCTTTGTTTGTCTTCAAGAATGTGGCCGGCAAGCCAGTCGTTGAATTTGGCTTGAGCCTCGGGAGAAAAATGCAACCGCGCAGACTTCCGGACGGAGTTCCGCTAACCTGCGAATGATTCGGCGGAATCTATCCTTCGCATCTGAGTTGACGGTGCGATCCACCAACGGTAACGTGGTATCATCCGGCCAAACAAGAAGCCCGAAGCGCGCCAGCATCCGTCATTGATGTTGCGGGTATCGCAAAGAAACTTGATGAGCGGTTCCGGCTGGAAACCTCCAAACAAACTGGCGGAAACTTTGGCCGTTACCGATCCTCGGCCATGCGGTCAAGAGTGTAAGGATCATTGCCGTTCATGGCCGTTAAAAAGATGCGTTCGGCCTCCCGGCCTTTCTGGTCGAGCTCCGCGACCCACCCGGTCATTTCGTCGCGATAAACAAAAAGGCCCTCCGGATTTTCTGCCATGACGGCATGAATTCCGGCGTCGCGTCATTCAGAACCAGGCGCCGGCAGGGTCGGGCTGAATTGGAGGGGAGACAGGTTTCGATGTCTCGGCAGCCGTAGAAGCAAAGATTGGCCCTGCATCACTCTGGTCTTTCTTACGTGACTTCTCATCCTCTATCTTCCGCAGCTTTTCCGCGTCCTCGTAAATTTTCATTTCACTTTTATATGCACCGAGACGGGCCTTGTATCGGTCTGCCAGTCGATGTCGATCTCCTGCATTGGGTTGATCGAAGTTTCCAGTCGGCGTTCAGTTCCCGACGTAGATACCACCGCGCCTGAAATCGAAAGACTTTCCTTCCAGTCCTTCTCATTTGCTTTCGGATAAACAAACGCTCGCCGATTAACACATCCCGCGAGCGCACAGAGCATGGAGATGCCAGGGAAATCAAGAGGCACACTCATGCGTTCCGACACGTCCTGTGCCCACGCCTTATCTTCGCCTCCCTGCCTCGACTGATCCGCTCCGCTACCCGCATTCCATCGCTGTACTGCCTATGCTTTCGCATGCACTCGTAGGCCCTCACATGCCAACGTATTCCATTTTCGGGAACCAAATTTACTTTTTCCGTCCGCGCCTCTCTGGCCCGCGCTTGACGCCGCACGCAAACCAAACGACTTAGATTTTTCGCCTATTGGCAATTGGCATGCATATCACAATACTGTACAGCACATGCACACACATAACAGTATATGCACTTGCGGAGCTAACGAACGACATACAAGCGAAAGGATATCACGAATGAACGGCATAGACAGTAATACGAATCGAATCCAACTCTCACTGAATCGCGGCTATCTGGCAAGCCCGCTTACACATTCGCAGTCGCATCGAAGCCCGCGAAACCAATCAAGACATCCGCGAAGCCTTGCGGGCCACATCGGCCACCGAGTTTATCAACGCTACGCAAGAGGTGACGCGGATGAAACAGTATTCCCGTCCTCAGAAATTCCGCACCTGTGGTTCCATCGGACTCAAGATGGCGCCCGCAATTCTAACGGCTCCCTGTATTTTGAAAACGAAACCATTTATTCCTACGGCTCTCATTTTCCAATTGCCCGCCACGCCACAAATAAGAGCAAACGCAAGCACGCTATTGTATTCACTACGCAAACCCACAGCGTCACCACAACGGCACATTGCTCTCACGTTCGCGGCGCAATACCCGACACCGTACAAATTTTCCGCGTCCCCAATGTCATTGTTTCCGCCGACACACAAGCCTCTGTACCGCCACGAACAAAATTTAGTATAGCTACGTCGCGCGGATCAATGCCGCTATCGTCGCATCGGCTCGCGGCCGCTCCTCATCGACAAAGGAAAGTAATCACGCCGAAGCCATCAATCTAGTTGGCGAAATCAAAACCTATGCCGCGTTTTTCTCTCTGAGGTGTCCCAAGCTTCCCATTGTGCCGGCTCTTGATTCAAAAAGAAATGCTAGCTCCGTCAAAGCCCGCGAAGCCAAAAACGCGGCAAAGCGCACGAGCAAACCCGCCTAGAGCGCATCGAACAAGAAAAACGCGACGCCGAAGCCCTGGAAAAATGGCGCAACGGAGAATCCTCTGGTTATCTGTATCGCGGTCCCGTTGCTCTCCGCATTGCCAACGGCGGAAGTAGAGACATCGCGCGGCGCCCGCGTGGCCGTTTCTCATGCTTTGCGCGGGCTTCGTTTCGTTCGCGCCGTTGTTGCCAAAGGCGAAGCTTATCAGCGCAACGGCCATACCTTGCATTTGGGAAATTACGCCATTGACCGCATTGACGCGGACGGAACGCTACATGCCGGATGCCACGTAATTTCCCTATCCGAGATTGAACGCATTGCTCCAATTCTCGAATCCCTGTCCACTCCCGAGACGGAAGCCTTAAAGCGGGGATGTTTCGCTAGAGCCGTCAGCCCGCACTGACGTTCAATCGGGAAACATTCCCACTAGGAGATGCCATGCACAAGCTTGGAACCATTCGAGAATTCAAAACACAAAACTTCCACGTCATTATTGATGCCGTTGAGGAAGACAGTCCGGATATTTCATTCGATGAAACAGGCGAGACGCAACGTCAAATCGAGAATGGTTCCCTGATTCTCTTCTGCTGCTCGTGCCCGGTGTTTCTTCCGAGGTCTAGAGGTTGCATTCGGACTACCTCGGCAATTTGCATTTACAAGTCCCTAGAAGACTTCGCAGATCACAAGGAATGCGGCGCTGCAGAACCGCAAAACAATCAAACGCGAAGGACGTTTCCAGATATCACCGCAAGGCGAGACCGTACGAACACTGCCTGTCCACATCGGAGAAACTCCGCAAGCGCGGAGTCCGCTACACGCGAACGCGCCGAACTGTGGGCTAAAGCGAACGCTACGGAAGCTTACGACATTTTCGAGACCGGGAAGTGCGGATCATATTTCGCGGACATGATTGCCGGTGTATGCCACAAAGCTCGCAAAACCTTATCCAGCATGAACAAAATCCGCGTACGCGAGGTGTCCGAATGAAACGCACCTATGAAACATGCGGGAAGGAATTCACGACACGCAAAGCAGCGGAACGTTACGCACGAAATATAGCCAACGCATCCGGCATTAAGGTGCCGGTCTACGAAACCACAGGCTACCAGATGCAACCAAAGCCTAAGAAATAAGTACGTTCACGGATCACAGGTCCGCGCGTTCCATGCCCGGATAATGTGGAGCATTTCGGACACTGAACGGACGGACCGGGATTAGTGCGCTCGGCAAGATCAGTGTAAGGCAATTAATACCCGTAGGCCCGAATCTAAAAGAAGGCCCTGGGACGCGTCACAAGCTTTCAACTTGATTAGAAACGAGAGGAGCAACAAATCCATGCTCAAGATCTTCAAAACGCAAGTTTGCAGAAGCCATTAAAAAACAAACCCAAGCGAGAGTCGTAGTCGCTGGTGCCGTTGCACATCGCTCGAACGGCGGATTTCTTATACAAAAAGATTGCCGCGCGACCTAGGCGCCCGCGTCCCAACGGCGGGTTTAGACCGAAGTCCGAAAGGAGCACCCAATGAGACCCAAGTCATCTCGAAAATACCGTGCGGCTGCGGCAACCTTCGCAATGCTGATCGTCACGCCCATGAGCTTTATATACATCTACTACGGCCACCTTGGCGCGGGTTTGGCGTTGGAGGCCCTGGCAATAATCCTATACTCCGTATGGATATTTTTAGGCGCGAAATCCGAATAGGCAGATGCGTGTTTTTTCCCTGTTTCTGTTCCACGCCTGTAGACGCGAGTTGTAGTTTAGAAGGAAATGAGTATGGATAACGCCGCGGTCGAAGGAAGGCTCTTGATTATTCTGGCATTCACTGTAACATGTTTGCAGGAGGATTACCCCGGTGTCCACAGCAAAAGAGCGGGAGTACAAGAAAATACCTCGAATCGTTTTGGACTTGTCTGTTGAGCCGAAGCTCGCTGCCGAACGCAAGAAAGCATTTGATGATTTGAAGGAAGCAATGTACCCCGGCGCCAACGCGAGCTACAGTCACGTCATGCGTACACTCATCAAAGAGGCTTGCAAGAAGCACAAAATCGAATGGCCGGAGGACGGGAAATGATTGCTACTCAGATAGACACATTGACCTTGCGCGAAGCATCGGCTGAGTGGCTTCTCAGGCCGCGCAAACCCGCCTCGTTGAAAACTTTCGCGTCCTATGTGCGGTCACACATCGACCCGGCGCTAGGAGACCTGCTAGTCCGAGACATCAGGAATGGTCTCCTGAAGCAATTCGCCCAGGTGCTTGCGGACAAAAAGCTTGCGCCGAAGACCATCGCGGAAATTCTTGCGGCAGTTAAGTCCATCGTGGCGTCCTGCGAGGACTCGGAAGGCGAGAAATTATTCCCGAGGGAGTGGAACACCGAATTTATTACCCGTGGGCTCGCGCCTGTCCGCGATCAGAAGACGCCGTGCGCCACCGCCGAAGAGATTCAATCTACGATTGGCCGATGCGATGGCATCGACCGGGCTGTCGTGATCTTCCTGGCAGCATCCGGCTTGCGGGTTGGCGAGATGTTGGCAGTACGAGTAGCGCCAACTGAGGGGAGGACCCACTGGGACTCGACGCGAGCAATCATCGAGGTTAAGACATCAATTTTTGATTCCGTTGAGCAGGCTCCAAAGACCGAAGCTGCAATCCGTACCGTAGAATGCCCCCAGGCCCTTAATGAGTTCCTGAAAACCTTTGCGGCCGGCCGCACGTCCGGATATTTATTCGGCAACGGCGAACCTCCAAAGCTTTCGACGCTGCGCGACCACCTGGACAAGGTGCTCCCAGGCGGGTTCCATAGCTTGCGGAGACACCGCGCGTCCTTCCTTGAGGAGCGTGAGTGTCAACCGTCGATCTCTCGTTACTGGCTTGGGCACTCTATGGGCAACGATGTCCACCAGAGGTATCAGCAGTCGTTTCGGAACCGGGTCCGAAGGCGCGAGGAATGCGAGCGCGTAGGACTCTCGTTCGATCTGCCTAGGTGATCGGAGGGATGGTCACAAAAACGAAGGCGCCGCGCCAGGGGTCCTTATGCTCCGACGCGGCGCCATTAAGTTTCAGGGTTTGTGTTGGCATGGTCCTCCCTCCCATTGCTCAGCACTGTCAATAGTCTGTCGCCGAGGAAAATAGGTGTTTTATGAATCGTTAACAAATGCAATCAAGCCTGATTGGATCTATATGAGAGCCATAGGCGGCGCGCTCGCATACACGTAGGGAGGCAGAAATGCGGCGCATCGCTTGCCTCCCTAGGGCGCTCACTCAGCTCCTTCGCAACGGAATCGCCTTTAGTCTCAGTTGTCCCCGTCGTCCAATTTCAACTGGTACAACGTGCCGCCGCTATCAAAGAAGCCGCCGCTGCTGCCGTTCCGCCATAGTCCGCGATACCGATGAGACTTTCATCCTCATCATCCTCCCAGTGCTGCCGGTCGAAATCCTCTTCTCGATCGTGTCGTTTAAGCAACACGCCGAAATCCGGGTTCGCGCCATCCGTGTTGGCGCCGGTTGTTGGATCGGTTGCAGTGAAAGTATGAAGAACCTTGAAGTCACCGTCCGGCCGGATGCGGTAAACGACACCATTGGCATTCATCCCCCCGTTCGAAGCCGTCGAGTACATGGTCCCATCGCGCCCAAGCGTCAACCGGGCGAAAGGATTCGCACCGTCCGAATTATCACCGGCGGCGTTCAGGCCGCTGAAGTCGTGCACAATCTCAACCATGCTGGGTTTCGAGAGTGAATAGCGGAACACGACGCCATTGCCATTTGTTCCGCCGTAGTGTCGCCGCGCCATAGAAGACGCCGGGCTTCGTCTCGGCGAGCGGCTCGTAGCAGTCGGCACCCGTCCGTGTTGGCGCCGTTCGCATCCGTTTGGGTGAACGTGTAGAGCACATCGAAAGTCGTCCCCCGACGGTGACATCCTGATACAAGATCCCGGAGGGCAACGGAGCGGGCGGAGTCCCGGGCAACGAGGTAGCTGGACGCGATGGGTCGCGCCGGACAGCTCGACATCCCTTCCGGCGACGTGAGCGCCCGGATGCTCTTGGCCGCCCTGACCGAAGCCGGTCTGGCCGTGGCCGCGTCGCCGACCGTTGACGAACGCCGCCACGTAGGGGCCCTCGTGCTGCGGTTCCTCGGGGGACTGCGTTAGACACCGGAGCCGAAGACCTCGGGGCCAACCTCTGCCCGAGCGGCGGCGCGCCTATGTTGGGGCGCCACAGAATCCGGACGTCGGCGCGACGCCGGGAGCAATATGGTG